>JAEZTL010000002.1 GCA_023421395.1 Bacillota bacterium
GGGGCCGGCCAATTTGGCGGGGCCGCCGCCTGGCGTTCAAAAACCGGCGAGACTATTGATGTAAACGAGCACGCCTGCGCACGTCTGAAATCCTCACGGGGATCCGGACGGCGTACCGAATAGAGTATTGTTTCTTCTTCACATTATGTGCATTGAATGAATAAGCCTCTCCCGGCGCGCCTGTCGTCAAGAACAATGGCAGCTTCGCAGTCATTTCAACGGCTTGACGTGCCGTTTCGTGGCCGCTGCGCCTCAGGCGGCCTCGACTTCGGCCATCTTCTGCTCGATCACCTTTTTCCAGTCGTCGTAGCTCATGGAACCGACGATCGCCTGGCCGACGATCTGCCCCTGCTGATCCACGAAAAAACTGGTGGGGAACGCGGTGATGTAGTTCATCAGCATGGTATTGATGGTGTCGTCAGGCAGCACGCTCTTATAGGCCGCGCCGGATTTTTCCGCGATCTCCTTGCCCAGCGCCACGTTGTTTGGATCCTGTGCGTCTTTTGTGCCCGCGTCGCCCAGCACGCCCAGCACCTGGAAGCCCTCGATCTCCTGATCCAGCTTCGCCAGATCCGGTATCTCTCTGATGCAGGGCGAGCAGAAGGTGGCCCACACGTTGACCAGCGTCAGCTTGCCTTCAGCAAAGATATTGCTGTCCACCGCGTTGCCGTCGATATCCACCGTGGAGAACGCACCGATGACGCTGTCCATGGGCGCTGCCGCCTCGGTGGGTGCGGGCGTGGCGGCGCTTTCAGCAAAGGCGGCGACAGCCGTCAGCAGCATCGCCAGCGCCAGCAAAATCAAACCAGTTTTTTTCATTACATTTCCACCTTTCCCGGTTGTTGCTAGGGATATACCCGCTACAAAAGGTTTCCAAACACCGCGTATTGGAGCGCGCAGTAGACCGTGCCGAGGATGAGCAGCGCCCCGATCGCAGCCCTTCGCCAGCGGCCGCGGGCGATGAGCGTGAGCATCGGGTAGAGCGCGTACATCGCCATCAGATATCGCGGGCCTGAAAGCAGCCACGTGGGCGAGAACGAGATCCACGCGTACACCAGCGCGTAAGCGCCGTCCGCCGGGTGCGCGCGCCGAAATGTCCGGCACATCACCACAAAAGCTATGACGATTGAAACCAGCTGCGGGATCCATATCCCCTGCCTCGCGCCGGCGCCATCGTAGTGAAACGCGTTTTCCAGCGTATAGGAAAGCGTGTTCCATACGCTGCCCATGGTCTGGCTCCAATGCTCCCTCTGGTAGATCAGAAACTGGAACGGGTTGCCCGACACCCGCCAGTTCAGCAGGAGATACGCGCCGAAGCCCAGCGCGATCAACGAAACCTGCAGTGCGCGGAGCGCGACGCGCGCGGGGTGGGGCTTTCCACCGCGGGCTTCCAACCGCATCGCCTCATAAAACACCGGAATGGCGGTGATCAGGCCCTGGATGCGGGACGCGCTGGCCAGCGCGCCCAGCGCGACCGCAAGCCACAGCCTCTGCTTTCTGGCAGCCAGCACGCTGAAGAGCGTCAGCATCAAGAAAATGGATTCACTGTAAGGAATTGACAGGTACAGCGACGTGGGGAAAAGAAGCAGCGCGCGGACCGCATCCCGCGCGCTTGGGTCGCCAAGCTGCAGGAGCGTCAGTTCGTAGAGTGCCCAACAGGCCGCCGTCAGGAAGAGATTGGACAGAACCGTAGCGGCCACCGCCGCGCTCCCGCCGAAAAGCGGCAGCATCGCCCGCACCGCCAGCGGGTAGAGCGGATAGAACACCAGATGAAAACGGGGATCGCCCTCGTTGACGTACCAGTCCCGGGCCAGGCCCAGGTAATGGTTGGCATCCCAGCGCACCCAGAAGGCGCCGGGATGTGCCAGGTAATCCCCCAGCTGCCCAGCCGCGGCGCAGCCGGCCAGCGCGATCAGATACAAAAAAAGCCTCGTGGCGAGCACCCACGCGACAAGCCAGCCGATCAGCCGCAGGCGCTCCTTCGGTGCGCCGCGCCGCGCCGGAACCTCCCGAGGAGCGCTTCCCGCGCGAAGCGGTGAAAAATATCCGTACAAATATGTCAGAAGCAACACGGCCGCCGCCAGCGTCACCGCGGCGGGCAGCGTAACGCCCAGTATCTTTTCAAATCCCTGCATGTCAGTCCATCCACTCGGGTTTCAGCATGAGATCAAGCGGGATGACGGGAACGCTCAGATCGCCCAGCGCCTCCAGTATCCTTCGTTCGCCCGCCGCCGCCGCCACGGGTATGCCCGTACGCGCGGCGACGCGCTGAAGCACCGCCTGACCTTCGAGAACGTCCTCCGGCGTCGTCCAGCAGCCCATGTTGGAATTGTTGATGAGCCCCGCAGGCGTCAGCCTCGCGCGGTGGGCGATGCGCTCCATCTGCCGTTCGATCTGGTCCTCGTCTTCGGAGAACGGCCGGAAGATGTTGACCACGTAGTAAAGCGCGCAGCCGGTCCGCTCCATCTGGGGTCGGTATCGGCCCAGCGCCGACGCGCCGGCCTCCTCCCCGCCCGCGTCCAGTACCGCATAAATGGAAGGGTCGTCAAACACCGACTGCACCTGGGCCGGCAGCACCGGCAAATCAACGCCCGTCAGCGCGTAGGGCGGGGCGATCACCCCGACGCCCCGGGCGGCAAGGGCTTCTCCCTGCTCCGCGCTCCGGAAGAACGGGTTGACAATGTCAAGGTCCACCACTTTGGCCTTCAGTCCCGCTTCCGCCGCCGTCAGCGACAGCGCCATCGCGATTTCCGTCTTTCCGCTGCCATAGTGCCCGGCCACCGCCAGGATGCGGTTCAGGCGCCACGGATTAAAACCCATCATCCCCGCGCGTCCTGCTTTCTGCGCCGGCCGCGTTCCGCGCTGCGCTGTGTATAGCCGCTGTGCCAGCCCTCGTCCTCGTCAGCGCCCCGCACCGCGCCCGGCTCGTCGCCCGGCAGGAGCCTGGGCCGCTGATAAACCGACGTATCCTGTGCGTCCCGCTCCGATGTCTGCCGGACGCGGTGCGAAACGATGTCTTCCATCGGGTCCTCGCCCAGATCGTCAAAGAAATCGCCCTCGACGCTGAAGGGATCCTCTTCCGCGCCGGCCTTTTTGCGAGGTAAGGCAAAAAGCCGCCTGCGCTTGGCGCGGCCGCGGGCCGGTCGGATGTCCGCATCGGGGTCTTCTTCGTCCTCGTCCCCATCCTCCTCCGGCGCGTCCTCCTCAGCCTCCGACGCGCGCCGCGCGGAGGGCGCGTATCCGCCGGCCCGGTCGCCGTAGAGCGCGTCAAAATCTTCCCGGCCGCGGCCGTCCTCCGGGTCATCCTCTTCCGCCTCGTCGTAGGCTTCGTCCCCGTATTCGTCCTCGTCGGCTTCGCCGTAGCGGTCGGCGCGGACGTCATCGAGTTCATCGAAGTCCTCGTCGTACTCCGCCTCCGCGCCGCGCCGCGCGCGAGCCGGGGCGTAGTCGCCGTAGTGCAGCATCAGATCATCGTCGTCAATGTCCTCCACGTCGTTGTCCAGCAGAATACGGCGCTTTCTGAACCATACCCAATAGGGCCGCCAGCGCGCCAGCCAGACCACCCAGTCTGCCAGTACGCCGACGACGATCAGCGCAATCAGTATTTTAATCCAATTGGCGGCAAACCATGATATGGACGTCATACCGCCGCCGGAGTGGCTGCCGGTCGTTTGAAAGGCGTCCGCTATGGAACTGGCGATCCAGCGGATCCACCCCAGCATCCCCTTGATGAACGAATCGGTGAAATCGGCTTGCTGCATACGTATCCCTTCCTGCCCGCTTTTCCGGAGGGCTTGGCCTCCGGGCGCGGGGAGACAGTTTCAAAAGCGCGGGCGCCGGGTGTCAACCGGCCTTCTGCGTCAGCGTCACGCGGACGTTGGCGGGATCCACCGTGATGGATAGATCCGGGTAATTATCCACCGTCACCCTGACCGGCACGTCATACACGCCGACGCCATAGCCGGATAGGTCCACCCAGCACACCAGGTCGTTGCGGGACAGCGACTGCACCGCGGAATAGGGCCCCACCAACTTGACCTCCAGCTTGGGCGACGACCAACTGGCGTGCAACCCTTCCGAAACGCCGTTTAACGTGGCTTGAAGGTTGGTGTAGCGGCGGGTCAGTTCCTGTTCGACGATGTTGACGGTGGCGGACACCTGGCCGCTGGACAGATTTTTGATGTCCTTGAGCGCCGCGATGTTCACAACCTGCGTGAAGGAGCGATCCGCGCCGGCGACATCGATGGGCTCGATGGCCAGATGATCCAGCGTATCCAGCAGCGACTGGTCTGCGGCGACCAGAACGGTGCTCGGGTTGATCTCGATGGATTCCAGCGTGTAGCCCCGCCGCACGCTGCCCTCCACCGATTCACCGGGGGTGGCCGTCACGGAAATCTGCTTGGTTGGGTAGATGTCCACCGTCACGGTGACGGAGCTGGTGGAACTGGACAGCGCGTAGTCCGCCTCGATCGGATCCCCGTGGGCGTCCAGGAGCCTGAGCTGTTCCACGCGGCTGCCGGGGGTGGTACGACCGGTGACGTCCACATCCACCCGGGCGCTGGACACCTTCTGCACCAGGGAGGTCGGGCCGGTCACGGTGATCTGCGACGGGTTGGCGCGGCTGACGTTGTACCAGTAGTCGTTCTCCTGCGTCCCCGCAATCCGGGTCTCCACCGGGACGTACCGCTGATCCAGGTTCTCCACCTCCACCTCCACGGACTCCGGCCACACCTGCGTCACCGTACCGTAGGTGGACGTTCCGCGCAGGCGGATCGACTGCTTCCCGGTCTTTCGGATGGAGGAGAGGTCCATCTCCACATGCACGTTATCGGTCGTCACCAGCGAGAACGCGGACTGGGAAACGCGCACGGAAACCCTCGCAGAGGACAGCGCGTCGGCAAGGTTCGTCGCCAGCGCGAGCCGGCTGCTGGACAAAACCGACTGACCGCTGACGGTGATGTCCACGCCCGAAAGAGTCTTTTCCCGGGTGATGGACGGGTTGGCGTAGAGCACGTAACTCCAGAGGCCCAGCGCGATCAGCACGCTTAAGAGTTTAAAACCGAAATTGCGCGTAAGCCCCTTCCAAAGGTGGGGCAGGAGCTTGCTCAGGCCGTTTTTATCCACCCTCATGGCCGCTCTCCTTCCACCGGAAGATCGAGGTCAGCGTGATCGCATCGGTCGGCGCAAACATCTCCGCGAGGATTCCCGAGAGCGACTTGGCATCCAGGTGGCGGGTCAGCCGCCCACCGCGGGCCACCGAGATGATGCCCGTCTCTTCGGAAACGATCAGCACCACCGCGTCCGTCGTCTCAGAAATGCCGATGGCGGCCCGGTGCCGGGTGCCCAGCTCGCGGCTGATGGAGCTGTCGTCGGACAACTGCAGGATGCAGGCGGCCGCGGCGATGCGAAGCCCGGAGATCACCACCGCGCCGTCGTGCAGCGGCGTATTGGGCTCGAAAATATTTTCGATCAGCGGCTGGGAGATCTCGGCGTCCAGCAGCGTGCCGCTGGCCACCACGTCGCCCAGGCCCGTCCCGCGCTCGATCACCATCAGCGCGCCCACGCGCCGCTTGGAAAGGTTCATCAGGGCAGCGGTCATCTCCTGCACTACTTTTTCGGATATCTTCGCGTCCTTTGTGGAGCCCAGGAGCGCGCGCCAGCGCGACCGGCCCAACTGGTCGAGACCTCGCCGGATCTCCGGCTGGAAGAGAATCACCAGAAGCAGCGCGCCGATATTGAGCATCTGGAGCAGCAGCCAGCTGAGCGCGTTGAGCTGAAGAAGTTCCGCCAGGCCCGTGATCAGGATGACGATGAAAACGCCCTTGAGCACGGTGTTCGCCCGCGTGTGGGCCAGCGCCCGGATCAGCTGGTAAACCAGCACCGAAACGATCGCGATATCCAGAATATTGCGCCAGTCGGGGCGCACAAACAGATTGGAGAAGAGCGAGAGAAACTGCTGCCAGAGGCCGCTTACAAAGGACATGGCCCATCCCTCCCGCTTGCGTTTAGTCCGCCTGAGGCGGCGTGGTCAGCCCGGAAATGTCAAAGCGGCGCCCGTCTCAGGCGTCGTACGTTGGACGCGCGAAAGCGGCGCGAGGTTGCCGGGTTTTATTCCCGGACGCGATCCTCCCGCAGCATTGCGTAGAGCGCCACATCCACGTAGCGGCCCTTGTTGAAGAGTCTGCCGCGCAGCGTACCCTCGTGCTTCATGCCCGCCTTGCGCATCACGGCGCCGGAGGCTGGGTTGTCCAACTCGTGCTGCGCCTCAACCCGATGCAGGCGCATCTCGTCAAAGGCAAAGTCCAGCATGGCGGAAAGCGCCTCGGTCATGATGCCCTGATTCCAGTAGGCCCTCGACAGCGAGTAGCCAACCTCTGCGGAATTGTTCTCCCGCTGATACCACATGAAGCCGATGGTGCCGATCATCTTGCCGCTGGCTACATGTTCGATGCCCCAGCTGACCGGCTCGCCCATTCGGTACTTGCGCAGCATATAGCGGATGTAGGCACGCGATTCGTTGATCGAGCGGTGGGCGTCCCAAAGAACATGCCGCGCAACCTGCGGATCCCTGCTGTATTCGAACATGTCCGCGGCATCCCGCATGGTCAGTCTCCGAATGTACAGCCGCTCCGTCCGGATGCCCTTCATCCTGGCGAAAACCGATTCTTCGTAAAAGGTCATGCTGTGGCCTCTGGTATTCAGAATGATACCTCCCGGTTCCATTACAAAACCAGGCCGTTCAGGGATTCGATGTCTTCCGGCGCAATTCCTTCCGGCAGCACAATCTTTTCTCCCGGCAGCAGCGCGCCGTAGAAGGATCCGGCGGCAACGCCCAGCGCGGATACGCGCCCCTCGCAGAAGAGCGTCCCGTCCTGAAGCCTGAGTTCCGCCCGAGGCGGGCTCAAAAGCGCCGCTCTGGCCGGCGCGCCGGCGGCGAGCGCGATCACCTGATCGATCCGGGTCATTTCCCCGCCGTCGGAAAGCTCCGTCCGCGCGATCACCATGCCCTCCGCCGGAAGGTTGGCGGTAAGTTCGCCCAGCGGCGTGGTTTCCCCTGTCAGCGCAGCAAAGCTGGTGGAGGCCATCAGCGCGCCATCCAGCGCGTAGACCGACGCGGTCACCGTCACGGGACGCTTTTTCACCCGATCCGAATGAATCCAGACCGTCAGCGGACGATGCGAGGCCAGCGCCTCCGGCTGCTCAAAAGCCGCGCAGTCCCTCCATGCCTGCCTGAGCGCCACAAAAGCCGGGCGCTTAACCCCGGAATGCTCGATCAGTGCGGAACTGGCGTAGCACGGCGCGCCTTCGGCCGCGTTGACGGCAAAAGCACCGCCCGCCCGCCGCGCGACGAGCGCCTCGGCGCGCAGCGCCTCCGCCTGAACGAACCGGCTGATGCGAGCGTACCGCGCGGCGTCCCCCAGCGCGTTGGCGCCGTAAAGCGCTTCCGCGGCCTTCGCGTCCGGGCAGGGGCTGTCCGTGACTCGCCAGGCCGGCGTTCCCGGCGGCCAGAAGCGCTCGCCTCCCGCCAGACCTTCCATGGCGCGGAGGGTGGCGAGCGCCGTTTCCCCCGCCCCTTCCGGACAGTCGGCGCCTGCCGCGTTCAGAAGCCCTTCCGGCAAAAAATCCGGCGGCAGCAGCTCTTCGCCGCCGCCAGGCCCCGCCGCCTCGGCGCCCAGCGCCTTCAGCGAGCGCATCAGTTCCCGGTCGCAGAGGCGATGGGGAGGAACCAGCGCGATGCGCAGCGGCCGTTTCGCGTCCATCGCAACATTCAGGAGGGCGGAATCGCAGGCAACGCCGGACCGCTCGATCTGGAGCCGCACGGTGTAGTAGGTTTCCCCGTCCCAGGAGACGGCGCCGGGCAGCTTCAGCGCGTGGGACACATGCCCTTGGGCCGCGCGGAGCCGCTCATAGACCTCATTGGTCGCCACCATTTCACCATCCAGCGACACCTGATACCGGAACAGGTAGCGCCCGGCGGCGTGGGCCATGAGATCGGCTTCCACCCCAATCGCCCCGCCCTCACCGTGGGCGCGCACACGCCGAAGTTCCACATAGCTGGTCTCCCGGAGCCACACCGGCCCCAGGATGCCCCGGGGCGCGCCGTCCGGCAGCGACGGGTCAAAGGCCACCTCCAGCAGGTTTTTCTCCGCCTCGCAGGCGCCGGTGATGTCCACCACCAGTTCGCCCGGCTCAAAGCGTGTCAACCGCTGGCCGTTCAAAATCACTTCGCCGCGCCCGGCGAGCCTTTCGAAGCGCAGGTGGAAGCGCTCATCTTCGTCGCCCAGGTCAAACCGCGCCTGGTACGCCCATCGCTGCGCGTACACCCACTGCTCGCTGAGCGAATCCATCCCCGAAGGCTCGCGCTTCAGGATGCCCTGCTCCCGGAGCGCGGCCTGCACATCCCGGGGCGCGGGCATCAAAAGCGGCGGCCAAATGCCGCAGGAAATCGTCCACCCGCCGTCCAATCGTTTCGTCGCCATTTACAGTATGCCCATCTCTTTCAAAACCGGCTGCGCCAGAAGCACCGCGCAAATCGTCTTCGCATCCTCGATTTCACCGGCGTAGATTTGCGCAATCAGCGCCTTGGCGTCGATGAAGGAGAGGTTCAGGAATTCATCCTCGTCGGGGCTGCTCTCGCCCTGAGTGAGTCCGGTGGCCAGGTACAGCCCGATCACCTCGTCCGAAAAGCCCACGCTGGTGAAAATATCGGCCAGATGCCTAAAGGCGGCGGCGGTCAGCCCCGTCTCCTCGCGCAGTTCGCGCCGTGCGGCCTCCAGCCTGTCCGCGCCGAAATCGTCCAGCTTTCCCGCGGGGATCTCGTCCAGCGCGCGGTCCACCGCCGAGCGCCATTGGCGCACCAGCGCGATGCGGCCCTGATCATCCACCGCCACCACCGCCGCCGCGCCCACATGGCGCACCACCTCGCGGGTGGACGTCTTTCCGTTCGGCAGTTCCACCGTGGCGCGCTCCAGGTGCACCACTTTTCCGTCGAAGATTTTTTCCACGCCCAGCACTTTTTCCCGAAGGTCGCTGTCGAACGTCATGCACTTCTCCTCCATGCATTCCATTATACACCACCCGCGGGAGAATCTCAATCCGCGCGATGCATTTGGGGCTGGATATTGCGCGGAAAATAGTGTATAATGCCGATACGATACTTCTTCTCAAGGAGGGATGGCCATGATACAGGTGGTCCTGGGCAAGCGCGGAAGCGGCAAAAGCAAGCGGCTGATCGATTTGGCGAACGAAGCGCTCAAGACCGAACACGGCCTGGTTGTGTTTGTCGACGACGATAAGAACAATATGTACGATCTGCGCCACGAGGTGCGGCTGGTGGACGCCAGCGAATTTGCGCTGGGCGAGTACCGCTCCGCCTCCTGGTTCTACGGGCTGCTGGGCGGCATGCTGGCGATCAACTTTGATATTTCGCTGGTGTTCGTCGACGCCTTTATGAAGCTTGTCAACTGCACCGATCCCAAACTGCTCGAGCCCCTGTTCAATCAGATGGAGTCCCTGTCGAAGGACCATAACGTCAACTTCGTGCTGGGCGTCAGCGGGGATCCGGAGGCGCTGCCCGAGTTCATCACGCGGTACGCGGTCTAAGGGAGAACGACATGCGATACACTTCCACCCGTGACCAGAGCGCGTCGGCCAGCGCTGCGGGCGCGATCGTCAAGGGCATATCGGACGACGGCGGGCTCTTCGTGCCGGAGGATATCCCCTCCCTCTCCACAGAGGCCATTCGTTCGATGGTCGGGATGGGGTACCCCGAGGTAGCCGCCCGCGTGATGGCCGGCTGGCTGCGCGGCTTTTCCTTTGACGAACTGCTTCAGATGTGCACCGCGGCTTACCGTTCCTTTGATACCCCGGGCGTCGCGCCTCTGGCGACGCTCTCCGGCAACCGCTACGTGCTGGAGCTGTTCCACGGCCCCACGCTGGCCTTCAAGGATGTGGCGCTGCAGATTCTGCCCCGGTTCATGGCAGCCTCGGCCAAAAAAGTCGGCGAGGAGCGGGAGCTCGTGATCCTCGTCGCCACATCCGGCGACACCGGCAAGGCCGCGCTGGCGGGCTTCGCGGGCGTACCGGGCGTACGCATCGTCGTCTATTATCCGGACGGCGGCGTATCCGAGGCGCAGCGGCTTCAGATGGTCACTCAGGAGGGCGCCAACACCGCCGTGATCGCCGTTCGCGGCAATTTTGACGACGCGCAGTCCGGCGTCAAGCGCATGTTCACCAGCCGCCCGCTGCGGGAGCATCTGTCAGAGCGCGGCATGGCGTTTTCCTCCGCCAACTCGATCAATCTGGGCCGACTGGTGCCGCAGATCGCCTACTACTTCTGGGCATACGCCCGGCTGGTGGCAAGCAGGCAGATCAACTTTGGCCGCTCGATCAACGTGTGCGTACCTACGGGCAACTTTGGCAACATCCTGGCCGCCTGGTACGCCAGGGAGATGGGCCTGCCCATCAAGCGGCTGATCTGCGCGTCCAATCAGAACAATGTGCTGGCAGACTTCATCACGACCGGCGCCTATGACCGCAACCGGCCCTTCTACCAGACCACATCCCCGTCGATGGATATCCTGATCTCCTCCAATCTGGAGCGGCTCCTTTACGAACTCTCCGGCCGTGACGCCGGGGCGGTCGTCGCCATGATGTCCAACCTGGCGAAGTCCGGCCGTTATGTGCTGCCCGCCGAGGCTCACGCAAAGCTCAAGACCTTTATGAGCGGCGGCTGGGCGGACGAGGCGCAGGTGGCCGGTGAGATCGCGTCCACCTTCCGGGAGGACAAATACCTTTGCGACCCGCATACCGCCGTGGCGCTCAGCGTCCACGCGCGCTACGCAGAGGAAACCGGCGACAAGACGCCCACCGTCATCGCCTCCACCGCAAGCCCTTACAAGTTCGGAAAAGCCGTCGCCCGGGCGCTGTTCGGGGAGGAGACCGACGCGCTGGACGACTTCGCCTGCTGCGACCGCCTTGCCGAGGCTTCCGGAGGCGAAGTGCCCGACGCCATCGCCCAGCTCCGCAAAAAGCGGGTTCTGCACACCGCCGTCTGCGAAAAGGACGGCATGCAGGGCGCGCTGCTGGCCGCGCTGGCGGTCGCGCCATAAGGATTCCGATGGAAACAAGGCTCGCCTGCCAACTCTATTCGGTGCATGCCTCCATTGAGCGGGACGCCGCTTCCGCCGTGCGCGCGGCTGCCCGGCTGGGTTTTGACGGCCTCGAGTTCTACGGGGATGCGATGTGGAGCGTGCCTTTTGTCCGATCCGCGCTGCGGGACACGGGCCTTGAGATCGCCGGATGGCACGTTGGGCTCCACCGCCTTGCGGGCGACGAACTGGAGCGGACGCTGGATTTCCACGAGGAGATCGGCAACCGCGCCTTGGTGGTGCCCTGGCTCCCGGAAGAAATGCGCAGCAGCGCGGACGCCTGGCGGCGCACCGCCGATCTTTTTAACAACCTCGTCGATCACTTTATGGCGCGCGGCATGACGCTGGGCTACCACAACCACGAATTTGAGTTCCGGCCGCTGGAAAAATCCGGCGAAATCGGCTGGGATCTCTTTGCGCGACACACGCGCCCGGAGATCGCGCTGCAGCTGGACAGCGGCAACGCCATGGCGGGCGGCGCCGATCCGGTGGCGGCGCTATGCGCGCATCCGCGTCGCGGCCGTACGCTGCACCTGAAGCCCTTTTCCCGCACCGCAGGGTTTGACTGCATGATCGGGCAGGACGACCTGCCATGGCAGGCCTTCTTCCGGGAAGTTCGGGCTCAGGGTGTTACCGAATGGTTGATCGCCGAATACGAATCAGACGCAATGGGCAGCGACCTGCAAGGCCTGAAGGCGCTGCGCTGCGCGCTCATGGAGTATGGACTGTGAAAAAGAAGATGATCATGATCGCGGCCGCGGCCGCGGTACTGCTGGTGGTGGCGCTCTGGATGTCCCGCTGGATCGGACGGATGTTGATCGGCAGCGTCGACACGCTGCAGGCGGCGGGGGAAGCGCCTATGCCCACCGAGGAGGTCTGGATCGCGCCGACACCGGCGCCGGAAGCGGACTATGCCGCTCAAGAGGCTGAAGCGCTGGAAGCCCTGCCGGACCCCGAACCCTCGCCTACAGACGCGGCCGACGGCGTCGCGCCGATTCTAGAATCACCGGAGGATCTGGCGGGGACGGCGGATCAAAGTTCGATCATTGACGCGAATCCTGGCGGCGACTGATTCTCATGAGGACCGCCTCTCTATTTTGAGCCCATGCAAAATGACCGCTTCGGGCGCGCTGCGCCGAGCGGTCATTTTTTGCCAATACGAAATATTTTTGCGTTCAAAGCGACGTGGAGTTTTCGATGCAGCAGCGCAAGGAGCCGGAGCCAGGTGACCCCTCTGGATACTCCTCCGGCGTAAAATGCAGCGCTACGTGGAGCGGAAGGCGACACAGTACTGGGCGAAAAAGACCGGCGCAATGATGCGAGCGCGTTTGGGGCTGGTATTTCGCGCCCACGGCCCTCCGGCGGTCAGGGGACTTCCTCGCCCGTCACCGCATCCACAAAGATCACCCACCAGCCGCTGGCACCGTCGCCGCGCCACATGTACCCGTCCAACCCCGCGGGCGGCTCCGGCGCGAATGTGCCGGGAATGCCGTAACAGACCGCGGTCGGCCTTTCGTCTTCCACCCGAACGCCTACCAGTGAATGTGCCCGTCCGTTTCCGGGAAGCGGCGCGCAAACGAAGGTATACCCGTCCGCGGCAAAGGGCATACAGGCGGGAAGCTGCTGGAACAGCGCCCGGAGCGGTTCCACAGGTTCCGGCCATGGAACGGTGATGTCCAGCGCCAACATCTGATACGCGGGCGGCGCGATTTCTTCCTCTGAGGCTTCCACCTGAAGTTCCTCGGGCGTCTCTTGCGCTTGGGTCTGTTCTTGCGCCTCGGCAGGCTCTCGCCCGTCCTCCGGTTCCTGTTCTTGGATTTCGGTTTGTTCTTCGGATGCGTACTCCGCCCCGGATTCTTCCGCCTCCGGCAGACCGCCGACCGGTTCCGGCTCGGATTCCGCCGCGGGTTCGGCGGCCTGCGGCTCCTCCTTGGCCGCGGAGCCCCGATACAGCGCGCGCACCGAACTCATCGCCTGCAGCCAGTCCACATCCTCCGAGCCATTGACAAAGCCGCTCAACGCGGGCTCGACGGAGCCCGCCTTCCCCAGCCGTACCACAGCCACCACCGGATAGTCCTCCAGCGTGTGACCGTCGATGTTCCGTGGATCGAAGTTCCAGGTCAGACCCGCCTGGCCCCGGTTGTCCACATGCAACGCGCCCATGGGCACCGGCGTCCAGCCGCCCCTCCCCTTTCGCATCAGCACCGCACGAAGGTTGTCCGACGAGCCCGCGCCGGACACCGAGAAGCGCATGCTGCCGCCCAGCGTGCGCCGCTCCAGGCGCACATGCCCGCTCATGCCCTTGATTGCGCTTCGCATCAAAATCAGCGCGCGCCGGTAATCGTTGCGAATCATCCTCTCACCTCCCCGGTCAAGCCTATGCCGGGCGGGAGCGCGTCATGCCGCAGCGGTCGCTGCGGGTACGCTTCGATCGTTTACAGTTTGTTCATACGCTTGTCGCCCGTGCGGCGGCGTAATTTGCTATAATATGTAGCGTTGGACTAGGAGGCGATCGCATGATTGAACTCAGGGGCGTCACCAAGCGGTACGGCGATATCGTCGCCGTGCGCGACGTCTCCTTTCAGTTGGAAAAAGGTCAGATTCTGGGTTTTCTGGGCCGAAACGGCGCGGGCAAGTCGACGACGCTGTCCATCGCCTCCGGATATATCCCGGCCACCGAGGGCCGCGTACTGCTGGATGGGCACGACCTTCTGGAGGAACCCCGGTACGTAAAGCGCCGCATCGGGTATCTGCCGGAACAGCCCCCGCTCTACCCGGATATGACGGTGGACGAATACCTGCGCTTCGTCTGCGAAATCAAGGAAGTCGAGCCGCGGCGCGTCCGGTCCCATATGGGCGATTTGTGCGAACTGACTGGGCTGACGGATCACCGGCGACGGCTGATCCGTCACCTGTCCAAAGGGTATTGTCAGCGGGTGGGGCTGGCGCAGGCGCTGGCGGGCAATCCGGAGGTACTGCTGCTGGACGAGCCCACGGTGGGGCTTGATCCTTCGCAGATCATCGACATTCGGGAACTCATTAAGTCTCTGGGTCGGGATCACGCGATCGTGCTCTCCAGCCACATTTTGACTGAAGTTGCCGACGTGTGCGGCCGCGTGGCGATCATCGGCCGCGGCAAAATACTGGCCCAGGACGCGCTGGATAATCTCTCGGGCGGGCTGGGCGAATCGCGGCGGGTGCGCCTTCGGGCGGCGGGCGGCGAGGTGGAGTTGGAAAAGCTCCTCGGCGCGCTGCCGGGCCTTCGCGCGTTGCAGACGATGGGGGTAAAGGAACCGGGCACGGCGGACTTCATCCTGGAGTCTGCCCGGGGGGATGACCTCCGTCCGGCCGCCTCCCTCATGCTGGCGGCGGCCGGACACCCGGTTGTCATGATGCGACCGATGGACATGGAACTGGAGGACATCTTCCTCCGGCTTACCGGCGAGGTGGAAACGTAATGCGGGCGATATTCAGACGTGAAATTGAAAACTATTTCTATACGCCGCTGGGCTACGTGTTCATGGGCGTGTTTCTGCTGCTCACAGGGGTGTTCTTCCTGTCGGGCAACCTTTTGTCGATGAGCGCGAACCTGGGCGTGTTGTTTGACTCCTTGAGCTTTCTGTTCATGCTGATCATGCCGCTTCTTACGATGCGCCTTCTCAGCGAGGAAAAGCGCGCGCGTACCGACCAGCTGCTGCTAACATCGCCGCTGCCGGTGGGCGCGGTCGTCGCGGGCAAGTACCTGGCCGCGCTGGCCGTGCTGGCGCTGACGATGCTGCTGACAGCGCCCTGCGTCGCCATCCTCTTCGCCTACGGTGAACCTCACGCGCCGCTGGTCGCCTCCGGCTATCTCGGCTTTTTCCTGCTGGGCGCCAGCTATGTGGCGGTGGGGCTGCTGATGTCGGCGGTCACCGAAAGCCAACTGACGGCGGCGGTGGCCACCTTCGGCGTCAACCTGATGATCCAGTTCGTGGAGTCCGTAGGGCCCTCGCTGAACGTGCCGCTGATGCCCTGGCTGCCCTCTGCCATCGGCTGGCTGAGCCTGTACGAGCGTTACTACGCGTTCACGGCCGGGCTGGTCAGCATGCCGGACCTCATATATTTCCTGTCGTTGATTGCTGTACTGCTGTTTTTGACGGCGAGGATCATTGACCGAAGGAGGTGGCGCAGCGCATGAGATCCACAAGGAGGACACGTCTGCGCCTCGGCAGCTATGCTGCGCTGGTCACGCTGGCCGTTCTACTGCTGGCCGTGGCGGTCAACCTGCTGGCGGACGCTGCCAACCAGCGCTGGGCGCTCAAGCTTGACTTGACCGAAAGCGGCCTATCCACGCTGTCCGAGGAGAGTGTGGCGGCGGTATCTGCTCTCGATCAGGACGCCGTGATCTACCTTTTATTCCGGAATGGCTCCAATTCTGAGGTGCGCTCCACGCTGACGGCCCTCTCTGAACGCTACCACGCGCTGAACCCCCGCGTCACCCTGCGCGTCGTGGACCCGGAGGCGCAGCCGGGCCTCGTGAACAAGCTGAAGGGTTCCCAGGACGCCGTGCCAGAGGGTTCGGTGATTGTCTCGAACGCAGATCAGAGCCGCGTCAAGGTGATCGCCTCCAGCGACCTGTACACCTACACCTACGACGAAAACACCGGCTCCTATCAGGTGGCCTCCTTTGACGGGGAAGCGGTCATTACCTCGGCGCTCCTCTACGCAACCAGTGCCGACTCCCCCCGGGCACTGTTCCTGACGGGGCACAACGAACTGAGCGCGAGCTATTGCTCCACCTTCAAAGCCCAGCTGGAACGCGAAAACTACGAGGTACGCTCCTTCGAACTGGGCGGCTCCGAACAACTGGAAGCGGGCGACACGCTGATGGTGCTCGCGCCTTCGCTGGACCTCACGGCGGAGGAGTTCGCCCAGCTCACTGCTTTCCTCGAGGGCGGCGGGCGCATGCTGTTCGTCAATGATCCGTCCATCGATCCCGCCGGGACGCCCAATTTCACAAAACTGCTGGCCCAGACGGGCATCAGCTTCCAGAGCGGCGTGGTGGTGGAGGGCGAAGCCTCCGCCGGCAATTACCTGACCAATCAACTGTACCTGGTGCCCAACACGGACGAGGCGCACGAGATCACCGCCGCCCTCGCCGGCACCCGGCTGATTTTGCCCGGCGCATGCGCGCTGACCGTGAAGTCCACGGACGAATACGACGTTCAATCGCTGCTCACCACGTCCTCCCAGGCGTTTTTAAAACCCGCTGACGAAGAAAACGCCGTGACTGCCCCCGCGGATACCGATCCCCGCGGACCCTTCACGCTGGCGGCCGCAGCCGGAAAAGCCGGCAATGAGGAAGGCGCCCGGGTGGTGGCCGTAGGCAACCTGTATCTCTTCGCGGACAGCGACTACATGTATTCCAGCGGCAATCTGGACTTCGCGGTAAGCGCCGTCAAGTGGCTTTCAAACCGCCAGGCCGGCATTCAGATCCGCTCCAAAGCGCTGAACGCAGACGTACTGAAAATCCCCGACGCACGGACGCTCTGGCTTCTCGCCATGCTGGTGGTGGCGCTGATTCCGGGCGCGGTGCTGGTGGCGGGCACGGTGATGTACATCAGGAGGAAGCGGCTTTGAGCGATCAGAAAAAGACCCTTGGCAGCGCGCAAACGCTAAAGCGAACGCGGGACAAAAGGCCGCGCCGGGCACGCCTGGTGGCGCTGATCCTTCTGGCGGCGGCGCTGTCATTCGCGCTGTTCTTCGCGATCCGGCCCCTGACCGCGCCGGAGGAGGAGACGTCAAGCGTCGTATTGGTCAACCGAGACAAGACGCTTCTTGGCTCAATCTCCGTGACGCAGCCCGGCGAAGCGCCCTATACGCTGATCAACCTCAACGATTACGACCTCTCAGACGCAAACGATAACCTGGGCAAGGAATACGAAGTGGAAGGCCGGCCGGATTTCGCCGTCAGCACCGCGCAGGTGCTTCCCATGGAGCGCTATGCAGGCGATTTGACCGCCGAGCGCATGGCGGCCGCGTCACCCCTGGATCCGGCGGAATTCGGCCTTGACAAGCCGGCGGTCACCGTCGCCATCGGTTATCGGGACGGCGCCAAAGAAGTGCTGCGCTTTGGCGGCGCGGTACCCACAGGCTTTGGCTACTACCTGAGCCGGGAGGGCGATCCCGCGGTCTACGTGATCGCCGATTCTGTGTACGAGGCGTTCCATCGCCCCTTGGCGGATCTGGAGCAGACCGATGAGGAGAAGGCGGACATCGCCGCCGCACAGGCCATCAACGCGACGGACGCGCCGGGCGAGGTGGCTCCCTCTACCTCAACCGAAGCCCCCGCAGACTGACGCGGGCAAGGAGGGCACATGCAAAGCGTACTGAGCGCGGTGCTCCTGCTGCTGTTTTTTTCGCTGCTTGGCCTTCGGGTGGCGATGCTCCGGAAGAGGGGTGTCCGGGTGATCGTATTCGGCGCAACCGACCGGAGCGATTTTCTGCTGCTTCCGGTCTTTCTCGCGCTGATCTACGCGGTGCTGGCTGCCGCCTTCAACCTGCCGGCCCCGCGCCCGCTCACTCAGCCTTTTTGGATCAGCCCCGGCATTGGAT
Source organism: Bacillota bacterium (assembly GCA_023421395.1). Classification (GTDB taxonomy): domain Bacteria; phylum Bacillota; class Clostridia; order Christensenellales; family Aristaeellaceae; genus JAEZHK01. The sequence continues at coordinate 17,745 of JAEZTL010000002.1, forward strand.
GGCTGGGGCTCGCCCTGTCCGCGGCGGCGCTCGCAGCGCTCGCGGCGGCTCTTTATTCCTTTGGAAATTCGTTTCGCGTTGGGATTGATGAAAAAAGGCCGGACCGGCTCGTAACAACCGGCGCGTTTGCCATGAGCCGGAACCCTGTGTATGTGTGCTTTTTGATCTTCTTCTCCGGGCTGTTTCTGGGAAATCCAAACGCCCTGCTGGCGGCATTCACCGTTTTGATGGCGCTGGCCATTCACCGGCAAATCCTGCGGGAGGAGGCGTTTCTTACGCGCCGTTACGGCGAGGCATACTCGAAGTATCAAAAGCGCGTGCGCCGTTACCTGTAGCGTGCAGACGCAAACCGCCCGGCGTCAGCATGGGCGGCGTTAATTGATGAATAGACCAAGGGGCTTGCAGCGCATGGAGGAAATCCGCGTACGTCCGAAAGCCTTGCGGATTTCCGGGCGCGCAATGGCGGTCGGGCTTATTACTTTACCCAGTATCCGGGCGGGAGAAGCAATCGATCCCGGCGACCGGTGCGCCGGGATCGATTGGACGCAAAGACAGGGCCGTCATACGTTCTGTCACGCCATCTTCAGCATCTCGGTTTGCAGCTGCTTGATGATGCGCTTCTCCAGGCGCGATATATAGCTCTGAGAGATGCCCATCAAGTCCGCGACTTCCTTCTGAGTGTGTTCCGCGCCGTCCGCCAGTCCGTAGCGCAACTTGACGATGTTTTTCTCCCGAGGCCCCAGCCGTTTAATGGCGCCGTAGAGCATCTGCCGCTCTACGTCGCTGTCCAGCTCCCGGGAGACCAGGTCGTTTTCGGTGCCGAGGATGTCGCTTAAAAGCAGTTCGTTGCCATCCCAGTCCGTGTTCAGCGGCTCATCAAAGGAAATCTCGAGCCTGAGCCGGCTGCTCCTGCGCAGCACCATGAGAATCTCGTTTTCGATGCAGCGCGAAGCGTAGGTGGCAAGCTTGATCTTCTTCTCGGGTTTGAAGGAATTGACCGCCTTGATCAGGCCGATCGTCCCGATGGAGATCAAATCCTCGATGTTGATGCCGGTGTTTTCGAATTTTCGCGCAATATAGACCACGAGCCGCAGATTGTGCTCGATGAGCAGGCTCCTCGCCTGAAGATCCCCTTCGGTGAGGCGCTCAAGCGCCTCCGTCTCCTCTTCCCTGCCGAGTGGCGCAGGGAGCATGTCGCATCCGCCGATGTAGCAGATGCTGCCCTTTCGCATCTTGACGATCAGTCCCAAGACCGTCTGTCTGATCACCTGTCCCGCAGGATGAACCATCGGCGTCTCCTCCTCAATGCACGTTGTGCACCCTTCCCAACACCGGTGGCGCAAGCGCGTAAACGTTTCCAGGGAGTTTGCCGGGATAGACGGCAACCCACACGTCCGGCGCGCTCAGCCAACCGTCCCCAGTTGAGACGAGCAACTCGTCGGGTCGAAAACACACCATCTTGCCTGATCCTGAAAGACTTTTGTAACCGACCAGCCGGAATCCCGGAGGAAGCCGTCCGGCCGCGTCGGCAGCGGCGAAATTCTCGGGCAGCACCGAGCGTATCTTGTGTTCTGCGGCGATGACCACGGGTTGCCCACTGATGGGTTCCTGCAGTCTGTTTCCGGTATCAATCAGCGCGTTCAGCTCCACGCGGCGGTCTCCCCGGATCAGCCTTAGCATCATCTCCCATTTTTCCATGCGGCGCGCACGTACGCGGATGAACACCAGCATGCCGATTGTTCCCAAAAATGCGCCTGTGACAAGGGCCCCGCCCGGATCTAGAAGAAAGCCTCTTGCGAGGTTGATCGCGCCGCCCATGAAGGCGGCGCCGCCCAGAAGAAGAACCGTATTGAGCGCCAGATCCCGCGGCCTGTCCACGCGGATGGCGACGGCTGCCAGCGCGGCGGTCAGCGCGATTCTGGAGGGCCACCACCTGAGCTGGTAGAACGCAGGGTACTGCATCGCCACCGCGTACAATGCCCCGAACCCCGCCGCAAACAGCGTCAGTCCCCACCGGCTCCGACCCCGAAATCGCGCAATGACGCCAATCACAATACAATTCATGATGAAATTGACGAGTATATAGCGTTCGAGACCGATGGCCAATCTCATCACCGCCTGCCGCAATTATAGGGAATGCCCAGCGCGAAAACCGCATCTTTTTGAGCCCGATATGGAGATTTCGTTCGACACTTCAAACCAGCTTCGACAGGCCACCCCGGGTAAAACAGGCGGAAATGCCATCAAAACGACAGCAAGCTTCACGGGTTTTGCTGTCTCCCGGCCCAATAATCCCCCGCACCGCCGCAATATCCGGTTCGCCCTCAATCGTCAAGGCAGCGTGTTGTGGTCTTCTTCCGGTATCTACTTGTCGAATTATTCGAAATATTGTGTATAGTTTGTGGAAACCCGTTGCGTGGGAATTGCCCGGTAACCTTTTATCCGCCCCATGTCTGACGACTGCGCGTGCCCGTTACGAGGCGAAAACCCGTCCCGCCCGGGGTTTTCCGGACTCATATCAAAAAAAGGGGAACCTTCGCGTCCCCTGTCTTCTCCCACCCCGCCTTGCCCGGTGACAGCTAGACATCGTCCTCCGGGACGGAGCACAACCTTCCCAGGGAAACAAAAAGGCCCTCCGGAAGGAGGGCCTTGGGCTTCAAAAGCGGTCTTACTTGCGGCGCAGGAAGTTGGGCACGTCCGGCGTAAAGCTGCGGCGGGGCTGCCCGCGATCCTCATAGGGCTTGTCCTGATAGACGCGCTCCTGCGGCTGCTGCTGCTGTGGCTGTCTGGGCTGCGGCTTGGGGTCGTAGGAGGGGATGTCGTCCAGATAGGACCGGTCGCGCTGCGGCCTGTCTCCGGAGAAGATGGGCGACACGTCGGAGGCGTCGTACCCGCGGGACGTGCTCTGCGGGGCCGGCTGCGGCTCAGGCTCCGGCTCGGGCGCACGCTCCGGCGTGCGGCCCGGGCGGCGATTCGCGCTGCCGCCGAGGAAGGGCTGCTTCTCAAAACCGGTGGCAATGACCGTGATGCGAACCTCGTCATCGAGCGATTCGTCGATGTCCGCGCCGAAGATGATGTTGGCCTCGGGATCGGCCGCCTGAGTGATCAGCTGGGCGGCCTCGTTGATGTCGATGATCGAGGTGGACGGGCCGCCGGTGATGTTGATGAGCACCGCGCGGGCGCCGTCGATGGAAGTCTCAAGCATCGGGCTTGCGATGGCCTTCTTGGCGGCGTCCACCATGCGGTTTTCACCCTTGCCGACGCCGATGCCCATGTGAGCCAGGCCGCGGGATTCCATGACAGAGCGGACATCCGCAAAGTCCAGATTGATCAGCGACGGCACGGCGATCAGGTCGGAGATGCCCTGGATGCCTTGGCGCAGCGTATCGTCGGCGATGCGGAAGGCGTCCGTCATCGTGGTGCCCTTGGTGACCACCTGCAGCAGGCGGTCGTTGGGCACGACCACGAGCGTATCCACGTTAAGCTTGAGCTGCTCGATGCCGGATTCTGCGTTCTTCATCCGCTGGCGGCCTTCGAAGAGGAAGGGTTTTGAGACGACGCCGATGGTGAGGATGCCCATATTGCGGGCGATCTCCGCAATGACCGGCGCAGCGCCGGTGCCGGTGCCGCCGCCCATGCCGCAGGTAACGAACACCAGGTCCGCACCCTTGACCACCTGCGCGATTTCCTCGCGGCTCTCCTCGGCGGCCTGCTGGCCAATCTGCGGCTTGGCGCCCGCGCCCAGGCCTTTGGTCACCTTTTCACCGATTTGGATTTTTGTCTCGGCCCTGGACAGCGCCAGCGCCTGCTTATCGGTGTTGACGGCGATAAAATCAACGCCGCGCAGACCGGAATCCACCATCCGGTTGACCGCGTTGGTACCGGCACCGCCGACGCCGATAACCTTAATGGATGCAAAATTGTTGTTGTCCACTTCGAATTCCAGCACAAGGCATCCCCCTCGCTTGCAGTATTGAACGCGTTATCCCTTTTTGTTCAGCAGCCCGCGCAGGCCGCCCGCCAGCCTACCAGGCAGGCTCTCTTCCTGAGCGGTGCGCTGCTCGATAGAGTCAAACACCAGGTCGACCAGCCCCAGCGCGCTGGCGTAGACGGGGCTGTTGAGCTTGGCGGCCTTGGCCATCGGAATCTTCACCGGCCTGCCCAGTTTTTCAGACAGGTATTCGCGCCCGCCGCGCACCATCGACAAGCCACCGCCCGTCATAAAGATCTGGGAACGCGGCCCCATCAACTGGGCCGCCTCTTTGACGGCCAAATCAATCATGCGCACCAGTTCACCCGTGCTCTGCTCCACCGACTTCTGCACAAACTCCCGCGGGAAGGAAAGCCTGTGGCCCTCGTCATCCAGCACCTCCGGGTCGCCTACCGGATCAAACTCGTCGGGAATGAAGATGTACTCCCGCTTGATCTGCTCGGCCGCGCGCATGGAGATTTCGAGATCGGTGGCCAGATCCGCCGAGATGTGCCCGCCGCCCATCGGCAGCACCGCGTGATACACGACGGCGTCGCCCTCCACGACGGAGAACTCGGTATTGAGGTACCCGACATCAATCAGCACCGCCGCCCGGTCGCGGTCCTCCAGCGGCACCAGAAGCAGGCTCTCGCCCATTGACGGCGACAAAAAGCCCATCACCGTCAGACCCAGTTCACCAAAGAGCTGGTTCGCCTGATCAATGAAGGCCGGATCTGCCAGGATGAAGGATACCTTGGCCTGAAGGCTCGTCCCGCGCAGGCCAACCGGAGACATGGTCTTCTTGCCGCCGTCCAGCCTGAACCACGCGGGGCTCCTATGGATGACGACGCCCACCTGCTCGGCCAGGCGCAGCTGGTCCGCCGCGGTGTCCTGCACCAGGTTGACGTCCTCGTCCGAAGCGCGGCCGTCCTGCGCTGAAACGGGCACCTCCGCCTCGGCGGTCAGCACCCGGATGTATTCACAGGGGACGCCGACGTAAACTTCACGAATATGGGTCTTGCCCTCCAGTTCCGCGGCGCTGATGGCGCTGCGCATGGCCTGGGCCAGTTTGTCGGGCGCGTTCCAGCCCCCGTCCATATAGCCGTCATAGGGAACGGTGCCCGAACCGATGATGTCGCATCGGCTGAAGCCTCCGCTCTCAGCCAACAGCGTCACGATCTTGGAGGTACCGAAATCCACGGCCGCGGCTATATTCTTCATAGACTCATCATCGCCTGCCTCATACAATTCGGTTCGCGATTATGCGTATCCATACTAAGGGTATTATACATGTTTCAGGCCCCGTTGAAAAGGGTTTTTCATAGAAATAAACGCTTTTCAACAAAATTCATCGCCTCATCCCGCGGGAAAAGCCGCTGTTTCGGAGATCAGCCCTCCACATACACGGCGCTGGTACCGCTGGAAACATCCAGCGTACCCTTGGTCGTCCCTTGTGGATAGAGCTGCTGATCCAGTACGCTGCGCATCCAGAGGAGCTTGTCCTTGAGATTCGTCTCGTCGCCGATTTTCACCATCATGCCGCCTTGTTCCATCATGTACATATTGTCCAAATCGGCCACGTTCAATTCCGATATGCGGCTGTCGAGACCCTGCGAGCGGATCGCCTCCAGCACCCTCAGCATGGACTCCACCTGCAGCGGCACATCGCTCATGAGCCGTCTGCCCACCTGATAGCTGGTGGCGCGGACGCCGGTGACCACCGTCAGCTTATAATCGGGCATCTCGCCCAGCTGCTCGACGACGATGCCGTCGCCGTCGACAACCAGCGCCACGCCCAGGTAGTTGACCACCGCCCGGCGCACACGCTCGTGCACCTTCAGCCGGATGGTGTCGGGCAGGCGCCGCTCGAGCCCGTCAAAGGCGATCAGCCCCTCGCGCTCGAAGGCTTCGCGAACCCGGTTTTCATCCACGGAGAAGATCCCCAGACCCAGCGACAGCCCCGCCTTGCGGATCACGTCATTGGGCGCGACAGTCTCCACATGCTCCACTTCGATGTTTCGTACGACGAACACCTGGCTCTTGAGCAATACGCCGACCGCCAGCGCCAAAAGCGCAAAGAGCACCAGCCCGGCCAAGCCGGACTGCCTGCTCCTCACGCCTTTTCTTCTCTGTGTAGCCATAAGTGCCTCTATTTCGTCGGTATTCTCCGGATGTCCGCGCCCAGCCCGGACATCGCCCGTTCAATGGATTCGTAGCCCCTGTCGATCAGTTCCACGTGCTCGATTTCGGTGACGCCCTCCGCGGCCAGCCCCGCCAGCACCAGCGCCGCGCCGCCGCGCAGATCTCTCGCGCTCACCCGGGCGCCGGTCAGCCGCCCGCCGCGCACGACGGCGGTGCGGTTCACCACCAGAATCTCCGCGCCCATGCGCCGCAGCTCCGGCGCGTGCGCAAAGCGGTTTTCAAATACGTTCTCCACGATCACGCTGGCGCCCTCCGCCACCGCCGCCAGCACCATGATCTGGGCCTGCATGTCGGTGGGAAAGCCGGGGAACGGTTGAGTCGACACGTCCACGGGCCCGAGCTTTTCCGGCGCGCTCAGCGCGACACCCTCGCCGGAGAGGTCGATCTCGCAGCCCGCCTGCCGGAACTTGCCCAGCACCGCGCCCATGTCGCATGCAACGGCGTCTGTGACGCGCACGCTGCCGCCGGTGACCGCCGCCGCCGCGAGGTACGTGCCCGCGACGATGCGGTCGGTGATCGGACGGTAGAGAGCCCCGCCCAGCGCGCCCACGCCCGTCACCGTGATGGTGTCGCTGCCCGCGCCGCTGACGCGGCCGCCCAAAGCGTTGATGAACCGCTCCAGGTCCTGTATCTCCGGCTCGCGGGCCGCGTTATGTATGCGCGTTACCCCGTCCGCCAGCACGCCCGCCATCATCACGTTCTCGGTGGCCCCCACCGATGGGAAGTCCAGAAACACCTCGCCGCCGCGCATGTGCTCGCCGTCCAAATAGATCATGCCGTGGGCTTCGCGGATCACGACCCCCAGCGCGGCAAGGCCCCGAAGGTGCATCTCGATGGGCCTGAGGCCAATCTCACAGCCGCCGGGATAGGTGACCGTCGCCCGGCGGAAGCGACCCAGCATCGGCCCCATCATGAAAATCGACGAACGCAGAAGCTTTGAGAGCGCTTCGGGCATTTCGTACCGGTCGGCGCGGGCAGCGTCGATCCGCGCCGTGGCGCCGGAGAGCTCTGTCCGGCATCCCAGCGTTTCCAGGATGCTCAGCATGTTGCGGGTGTCGGTCAGCATCGGAAAGCCGGTAAGCGTCACCGGTGCCCCGGACAGAAGACACGCCGCCAGAATGGGCAGCACAGCGTTCTTGGCGCAGCCCGCCTGAACTGCGCCGGAGAGCCGCCCTCCACCCGATAGGCGAATCAAGTCCACATGGCACACCTCCAATTGTCCGCAGCCACACTACCATACTATGTCCGCGCGGAAAATTGGTGCATGCGCGATGTTGAGAACCACCGCTACAGCGGCCATCAGGATCGAAATCGACGTGCCGCTGGACGAGAAGAACGGCAGCGGCAGCCCTGTGGTAGGCATGAGGCCGATCACCACCGCCACGTTCATCACCGTCTGCACCCCGATCATCGACACGATGCCGGCGGCCAGCAGGCTTCCGAACCGGTCCTCGCACTCGATGGCGACGCGAAGTCCAAAGTAGACCAGCGCCATAAACAGCGCCAGAATCACCAGACAGCCGAAAAATCCCAAGTCCTCCCCCACCACGGCAAAGATGAAGTCGCTCTCCGGGTAGGGCAGAAACGAAAACTTCTGCCGCCCCTTGCCCAGCCCCATGCCGAAAAGCCCGCCCGAACCGAACGCCAGAAGCGACTGGGCCAATTGATACCCCTCGTTGCCAAGGTATGCGAAGGGATTGCGAAAAGACATCAGCCGCGCCCGGCGGTAGGGCTCCGACAGCGCGTAGAACGCGCCCAGCGCCGCGCCACCCGCGCCGAGCAGCGCCATGTGCATCCACTTCGCCCCGGCCAGCATCACCATGATCGCGGCGACGATCAAAATCGCGCCCGCCGTGGACAGGTTGGGCTGCAGCAGAATCAGCAGGAACATCGCCATCGGCAGCGTGAGCAGCGGCAGCAGGTTCCGGAAGAAAGAGGCCACCGAAGAAGTCCTTCGGCTCAACGCCCGGGCGAAGAAGAGGATCATCGAATACTTGGCGATCTCCGAGGGCTGAAACCCCACGGGCCCGATCCTCAGCCACCGCCGGGAGCCGTTGACCATCGCGCCCACGCCGGGAATTGCCACCAGCATCAAAAGCAGGAAGCTGACGGTCAGAAGCCCCACCGTGATGACCGGGCTTCTGAACACGCGGTAATCAATCCGGCCGATCACCATCATCGCCACCGCGCCCAGCGCGACACCCTGCAGCTGGCTCAACACCTCGCTGAAGGGGTTGCCGGTCTGATCCTGGGCGTTGTAGTAGCTGGCCGCGTACAATACGACCAGCCCGAAGACGAGGAGCAGGAGCGCGCTGAAGGCGAACCCCCTGCCACTCGCCGAGAGCGGCTTTCTTTCAAGCGGCGCCGTGCGCCGCGCTTTGGCCCCGCGGAGAGGGGCGCCTGTCAAGTCACCGCGCTTTCGAGCGACAAAACGATCGCTTTGAAGGCGCGCCCGCGCTGCTCATAGTCCTGGAACATGTCAAAGCTGGCGCAGGCCGGCGACAACAGCACATTCCAGCCCGGTTCGGCCATATCCCGCGCCATCAGGACCGCCTTTTCAAAGTCGTGTCCCGCGTGGACATAGGCGGTGAAGCCCGCCTCGTCAAGCCCCTTCTGGATCTCGGCCGCCGTATCGCCGATGAGCACGACCTTTTCGATCTGGCTGCCGGGAATCGCCCGGGTGAGCCTCGTCATGTCCACATGCTTGTCGTAGCCGCCCAGGATCATCACGGTGGGCTTCACCATCGTGGCGATGGCCTTCAGCGTGGAATCCACGTTGGTCCCCTTGGAATCGTTGATGTAGGTGACGCCGTCCAGTTCCCGCACCTTTTCGATGCGGTGCTCGACGCCTTTGAAGGTGCGCAGCGTATGCCGGATCACCGGCGGCGGCACCTCCGCGCACATGGCGATGGCGGTGGCGGCCAGCGCGTTCTCCAGGTTATGCGGGCCGGGGATCGCGATTTCATCCGCCACGCAGATGGCGCGGTAGTCATCCGCCGTGCCGTAGACTACGCTGCCGCCGGCCACAAAGGCGCCCTTGGGCGGGATGGCCGTTCGGGAGAACCAGCGCACGCGGCTGCGCGCGCTGGACGCCATTTCCCGGAGCGCCGGGTCATCATAATTCAGGATCAGCGTGTCGTCTGCCGTCTGGTTCTCAAATACCCGGGCCTTCAGCTGGGTGTAAACGGCCATGGTGCCGTGGCGGTTCAGATGGTCCTCGGTGATGTTGAGGATGGCGGTGATCGACGGGTGGAAGCGCTCCACCGTCTCCAGCTGGAAGGAGGACACCTCGCACACGGTCACGTCCTCCGGCCGGGTTTTCAGCGCCACGGCGGAGTAGGGGTAGCCGATGTTGCCCACCACGTAGGTCAGCTTGCCGGCGTTTTTGAAAATTTCCCCGGTCAGCGTACAGGTGGTGGTCTTTCCGTTGGTGCCGGTGATGGCGATGAGCCTGCCCTGCGCATGGCGGGACGCCAGCTCAAGTTCCCCGACGACCGGGATATCCCGGCGGCGCGCCTCCGTTACGGCCGGATGCGTGACCGGTACGCCGGGGCTGACCACCAGAAGATCCATTCCGTCCAGCAGCCCTTCCGCCAGCTCGCCCAGGCGCCATTCGACGCCTTCGAGCTTCAGTTCCGAAAGCTGGTCGCCAAAGTCCGCTTCGGTCTTCTGGTCGGCGATGCGCACCTCGGCGCCCAAATCCAGCAGCATGCGCGCGGCGGCCACGCCGCTTCGCGCCATGCCCACGACAAGAACCTTTCTGCCCTGCATTTTACGTCCCTCCCCGCGCCCGGTCGGCTACGCTGTAAACCCGAGCAGCGCCACCATGCACAAAAGCGCCGTGACAATCATGTACATCGATACGATGCGCGTCTCCGCCATGCCGGAGAGCTCAAAGTGATGGTGCAGCGGCGCCATCTTAAACACGCGCTTGCCATGGGTCGCCTTGAAGTAGAAGATCTGGATGATGTCCGACAAACTGGACATGACCATCGCCAGCGCGATGATCGGGATCAAGAGCGAAAGCCTCGTCAGCGTGGTCACCGCCACCAGCGCGCCGCCGATGGCGAAGGAACCCACGTCGCCCATGAAGACGCCCGCCGGGTAGCTGTTGAAGCGCAGAAAGCCCAGAAGCGCGCCGGCCGTGGCGCCGCAAAAGAGCATCAGGTTCTGAAGATTGCCCTGCTGCGGCGTGCCGGAGACGGCCATGAGCATCAGGATCAGCCCCAGCGTAATGAAGTCGATCAGCGCGCAGCCGGAGAGCAGTCCGTCCAGGCCATCCAAGAGGTTCGCGCTGTTGACGGTGGCCACCATCACGAACACCATCATCGGCACGTACCAGATGCCAAGATCCCACTCGAGGGTGGTAAAGGGGACGATCCATTTGGAGCCCACCGAGGGCTCCGTGTAGGCCCACACCGAGAAGGCGATGGCCAGCACCAGCTGCGGCACGATCTTCTGGAGCGGCGTGAGCCCCAGCGAGCGCTTCTTCGAGACCTTGATAAAGTCGTCCACGAAGCCGATCAGTCCGAAGCCCAGCGTGGCGATCAGCGCCACCGGCAGGTGGTCCCACCGGGAATCCCCCTGGGACATGATCAGCGTCACGACGATCATGGGGATCATAAAGATGATGCCGCCCATCGTCGGGACGCCCTGCTTTTTTTTGTGGCTCTCCGGCCCCAGGTCGTATATGGTCTGGCCGAACTTCATGCGCTTGAGCCACGGGATAAATACGGGCCCCAGCGCAATCGCCGCCAGAAACGAGATCAGTACCGTCCAGATCAGTCGTTGCATCTTCTGTTTCCCCTTTGCGCGCCTGGTGTCATTGCACCAGCGTCTTCTCCAGCAATTCCCTGACGACCACCTTCTCGTCGAAGGGATGCTTGACCCCCTTGATCTCCTGATAGGTCTCATGGCCCTTGCCAGCCAGCACCACCACATCCCCCGGGCGCGCCATGTCCAGCGCGTAGGCGATGGCCTTGCGACGGTTTTCTATGACGACGTAGCGCGCGCTTTCCACCCGCTTGATGCCCCGCTCGATCTCTTCCAGAATCGCGTTGGGGTCCTCGCTGCGGGGGTTGTCGCTGGTCAGAATGCAATAGTCCGCCAGCCGCCCGCCGATCTCGCCCATGATGGGGCGCTTTTCGTGATCCCGGTCCCCGCCGCATCCGAACAGCGCGATCACGCGGCCGGCCTTGGTGGTCTGCCGCACGGTGGTCAGGATGTTTTCCAGCGCGTCCGGCGAGTGGGCATAGTCCAGGATCACCCGATAGGGTGTTTCCGTTTCGAGCAGCTCGATGCGGCCAGGCACGCTTTTGACCGACTCCAGACCCTTTTTGATGGCCGAGGGCGCGACGCCCAACTGGTCGCACATCGCGGCGGCCATGAGGCTGTTGTAAACGTTGAAGATGCCGGCCATATGCAGGTCCACGTCGATGGAGGCCCGCTTATGAAAGGTCAGCCGGTAGCTGAGGCCGCGCTCGCCGATTTCAATGTCGTTTGCGTAGACATCTGCAGGGCTTCGGATGCCCACGGCCGTGGCGGGAACGGGCAGGTTCCGGAAAGCGCCGCCCAGCCGCTCGTCGTCCACATTGACCACCGCGCGGCGGCACATTTCCGGCGTGAAAAGGCGCAGCTTGGCTTCCAGATACGTCTCCATGTTGTGAAAAAAGTCCAGGTGGTCCTGGGACAGGTTGGTAAATCCGGCCACATCGAACGCCATGCCCTCAAGCTTCCGAAGCGCAAGCGCGTGGGCGGATACCTCCATCACCACGTATTCCATGCCTTCGTCCGCCATCTGCCGGAGCAGGCGCTGGAAGTCGATGGGATCGGGCGTCGTGAGGTTGGCGGGGATCTCCCGGTCGGCAATCATTGAGCACACAGTGCCAATCAAGCCCACCTTATGGCCCGCGGCCTCCAGAATGGATTTAATCAGGAAACTGGACGTGGTCTTGCCCTTGGTGCCGGTCACGCCCACCAGCTTCAACTGACCCGCGGGATTGCCGTAAAACTCCGCGGCAATATAGGAAAGCGCCTGGCGCACGTCCGGCACCAGGATCTGAGCGCAGTCGATGTCAAGCCTCCGCTCCACCACCAGCGCCACCGCGCCAGCCTCCACCGCCTGCGGCGCAAAATCGTGAGCGTCGGTGCGCAGGCCCGGGATGCAGAAGAACAGCGCGCCCTTTTCAACCTTTCTGGAATCCGTGGCGAGCGAGGTAACATCCTGATGTTCGTAGCCAAGCACCTGTACGGGCCCGGGAATATTCTTCGACAAATGGGTAATTCTCATCCAATCGTCCTCCTGTGTCTGGGACGGCCCGACCGCCCCGGTTAACCGCCCGGCGCGTGGAATTCCACGCGCACGGTGGTCGAAGGCGTCACGTTTACGCCCTCGGCCGGGCTTTGGGAGACCGCCACGCCGCTGCCCGTGGCCTTCATGGTGAGGCCGTAGGCGGTCAGCAGTCGGTTGGCCTCGAGGATGGACAGGCCCGTCAGATCGGGCACCGCGACCTCGTAAGCGTCATCCCGGGCGTCCTTTAAATATAGCATGACCAGCGACTTGCGCGCCATATGCGCGCCCGGAGCGGGCATTTGCTCCACCACCTCGCCGCTGTCGCCGCTGACCAGGCAGTCCAAATCCACGGCTTTCAGCGCCTTTTCGGCTTGGGCCTGGGTCATTCCGGTAACGTCCGGCACGGTGGCGGGCTCTTCGGATTTCTGCTCCGCGGCGGGCGCGTAGCCCAGATAGCCGAGCGTCTTTTGCAGGATATCCCTGGCAAAAGGCGCGGCGGTGATCGCACCAAAGTCGGGCCGCTTGCCCGCCTCGTCCACGATGACGATCAGCGCCACTCTGGGGTCGTCCGCCGGCGCGAAGCCCAGAAACGAGCCGATATGGGTATCCCTGGATACCACACCGTCCACGTACACCTGCGCCGTGCCGGTCTTGCCGCCGATGCGGTAGCCGCTGATGCGGGCGTTGCGCCCGCCGCCCTTTTCCACCACCAGTTCCAGGAGTCGCCGCATCGTGGCGGAAGTCTTTTCGGAAATCGGGCGCTCCATCACCGTCGGCGCACCCCGTTCCACCAGGTTTCCAGCGGCGTCCCTAATCTCTTTGACGACATAGGGTTTCATAAGGTTTCCGCCGTTGACCGCGGCGCATGCGGCGGTCAAAAGCTGAAGCGGCGTCACCGCCACCGACTGGCCAAAACCGATGCGGGCGATGTCCACCCGCTTGACCCGAGCTTCGTCGATCAGGATGCCCGTGCCCTCGCCGGGGATGTCGACACCGGACACCATGCCAAGTCCGAACGCCTCCATATAATGATAAAAGCGCTCGATGCCCAGGCGCAGCGCCAGTTCGACAAACACCGGGTTGCAGGAGTTCTGAAGGCCTTCGGCTAGGTCCTCCGCGCCGTGGGCGCTGTCCCAGCAGTGGATGCGGGAGCCATCCACCACCACCGAGCCCGAGCAGTAAAACCGGTCGCCGACGTGTGTCACGCCGGCGTCCAGCGCGGAAGAGGTCGTAACGATCTTGAAGGTCGAACCCGGCTCGTAGGCATCGGTGAGCACGCGGTTTCGGAGCAGTTCGTTGAGCGCGTCCACATCGTCCCGCGGCGGGCTGTTGAGATCAAAATCCGGTTTCGAGCACATGGCCAGGATTTCGCCGGTCTTCGGGTTCATCACGAGAATTCTGACCGCCTTGGCGCGGTTTACGCTGATTGCCTCCCTCGCGGCCTGCTCCACGAAGCTCTGAATGGAAGCGTCCAGCGTCAGCGTCACGCTGCCGCCGTCCACCGAAGGGATGTATTCGCTTTCGCTGTAATCAAGCCGCCGGCCCTTGCCGTCGATCTCCGAAAGCACGCTGCCGGCTTTCCCAGACAGATACTTGTCCAGCGAAGCCTCCAGGCCCGCCTGCCCCACGCCGTCTATGGATGTAAGGCCGATCAGCTGAGAGGCAAACGCGCCCATGGGGTAGTATCGTCGCGCGTCCTCCTCGAGATACAGCCCGTCCAGCGCTTTGGAGCCAGACGCCGCCTGCTGGGCGATCATCGCGCGCAGCTGCTGCGCGACTTCCCGGGAGAGCTGTCGTCTCAGCACAACGCCGCCTTTTGAGCGATCTCCCGCCTTTTTCCGGATGGCGGCCTCGTCCATGTCCAGAATGGGTGACAAAACCCGGGCAAACGCCTCGAGATCCGACACCTGACGCGGGCTGACCGACGCGGTGTAGGCGGTGGCGCTGATGGCCAGCACCCTGCCGTTGCGATCCAAAATGGAGCCCCGCCGCGGCGCAATCACGCTTTGGCTGGTCCACTGCGTTTGCGCGCGCTGCTGGAGCTCCTCGGCTTCCAAAATCTGCAGCTTGAAAAGCTGCGCGGCCAGCGCGAAGAAGAGGGCCAGGAACAGCGCCATGGAAAGCGCGATTCGGCGCCTTACCACCGGCCCGGTCACAACCAAGCGGCATCCTCCCCGATTCCGGTCAATCCGCGTCCTGCGCCTCCGCATTGGTTGAGGCGGTCTGCGTGAGTGGCTCGGAACCGGAACCCATCAGGGAGACCACGCGGATCTGATCTTCCGAGGGATAGGTCATTTCGCATTTGTTGATGGCGGTGTCCCGGATGCGATCCAGATTTTGCTGCATCGACAGCCGGACCTCCAGGTTTTCCTTCTCGCCGCGAAGGTCCTTGATCTCGGCGGTCAGGCTGGAGATGCGCTTGGAGGACGAGGCGATCTGCGCCAGCCGTCCCACCTGCAGGACCAGGCCCATCACGAGAACCGCGACGGTCAGGTACATCATCCAGCGGGTGACCGCCGGCTTTTCCACGCGGCTGCGCCGGTTTGCCCGGGGCGCGCGCTCGCGGGTGCGGGCATAGCCGGGGTTGTCGAAAACGCGCTGGGCGCTTCTGGACTGGGGTCTCGGGGACGGACTTCTGCGGTCAAAATCGCTCCACCAATCCTCCGCGACGATCCCGCTGCCTGTGCCCGGGGCGCTCATTGGCATACGATTCAACTCTATTCCCTTCCCTTTCCGTTTAGAACAACAGTTCCCGTCGTCATGTCCTCGCCTGGTAGTATTGCGCGTTGACGTATTCAAGCAGCTTGTCGCTGTCGGCCTCGGCGCTCTCGGTTTCGGCCAGATACTTATCCTCATCCCAGATCTCAAGGCAGGACCCAATGCCGACAAAACGGATCTGCTTGTCCATGCCCGTCTTGACGCGCAGCATCGCGGGCAGAAGTACGCGCCCCTGGCCGTCCAGTTCGCATCCCGGGAAGGAATTGCCGTTGATCAGTCGCACATAACGCATGGCGGTCACGTCGGTGGGCGGGATGCGGGAGAGATCCCGCTCGATCTCCTGCCAGCGCCATGCGGGGTACAGCGCGATCGCGGAAAGCTGGTTGTTGAGGCCGATGGTAAAGCCTTCTCCCAGCGCTTCTCGGTACACGGCGGGGATGGTGACGCGGCCTTTGGGGTCAATCGTATGCGAAACATTGCCCGCAAATGCGCTGCTCATGCCGTCAACCCCTCCTTCGCCGCTATTTTTGCCCACATTATACCACAGTTTGACACGCTACGCCACTATTTGCCACGATTTTCACGCAATTTCCCCACACCGCCGCAGCCGCCTAATTTGTACTGTGTTTCAGGAACTCGCACAACATGTTGTGCAATGCGCGTAAAAAGCCGCCGCGCCCAAGGGCGCGGCGGCAGAACCAAAAAATATTTAACTTACGTTTTACACTTCGGTGACGGCGTGCAATCGGAAGCCCATTCCGTCGCAGGAGACCTGGTGATAGGTCACGCCGTCCGCCTCACCGCGGAAGGCGTAGGCCAGCGCGGGGCCGTGCAAGTGGCCATAGACCACGTGTTTCGCGCCATAGGCGGCGAAAAGATGCGCGGGTTGGGCATCGATCCGGCCGGGGCTGAGGGGCGGATAGTGGGCCATGCCGATCAGCAGTGCGGATTCCGACCTTTTTCGGGCGTCGCCGAGAGAAAGCGCCAGTCTTTGCAGTTCGCGCTCGTAGATACGCTCGTCCTCGAGGCTCGTCCCATCACCGGGCAGCAGCCAGCCGCGGGAGCCCGCGAACAGCACGCCGTTTAGCAGCACGCTGTCGTTCTGCACCGCGTACATTCCATCCGGAAGGCTGGCGCGGAGCTTGCCGATGCCGCTCCACCAGTAATCGTGATTTCCCTTTAAAAGGATCTTGCGCCCCGGAAGCTCCGCAACGGCGCGGATATGGGGCAGCGCGTCCGCGAGAAACATCGCCCAACTCAGGTCGCCGGGCAGCAGCACCACGTCCTCCGGCCTTACACGCTCCAGCCAGTTTTCCCGGATGCGCGCAAAATGGCCCGACCAATGCGGGCCAAACACGTCCATGGGCTTGTCACCATCCGACAGGTGCAGGTCAGCGATCGCGTAAATCGTCATCGTCCTCATCGTCGGCCAGTTCGTCCAGCGAGAGATCTTCTTCCGCCATGGGATCGCCGGCGGCGAACTCGTCTTCCTCTTCGTCCTCTTCGTCCTCTTCGTCTTCCGCGTCCTCTTCGTCGCCGGCAAAGGCGTCGGCGGGCATATCGTCGTCGTCGTCGATATCGATCACGATCTCGTCCATCGTGCTGACGCTGTCGATCTCCAGCGTGGTTTCATCGGGAACCAGGTCATCCTCGGTGGCGGAAGGCGACAACCTGCGCGCCATTTCCTTCAGACAGGAAAGGCACAACTCGCCGCCGGGCACCACGGGGTTTTCTCCGCACTCGGAGCAAAGTTCGGCAATATCGTCCTGCTCGCTGCCGCCGTGCACCTCTTTGCGACACACCGTGCACAGATCTCCTCCATCGAGGATGTAGTTCAGTTCGCAGCGCGGGCATTTCACCAAAGCCATAGATAATCCTCCCATATCAAGCTGACTGTGCCAATGTATGAGGCGAAGGCCGTCATCTTGACAAAGTCGGGGCTTGCCGTAGCAAACGCAAGTACTATCATACACAAAAAGCGCCGCATGGGAACCCCCCCGCGGCCAATATAGCGTAAATTCTAGATTAAATAAAGGATGTATTCCCTCCACAATTCGTAAATCACGCCGTCCAGCGACCGCGCAACCGCCATGGAAGGCGCGTTGTCCCGCGCGATGGCGCCTGTGATGACCCGAGGCCCCATGCTCATCCGGAGTGAGTCCAGGAGGCACAGGAGCGCCGGGCCGCGCCGAAAGGGTGGCGTAATCATGACCGTTTCCACCCTTGATACGCCTTCCTCGCGGCGCACCAGCGCGAATCCCGCGTCGACGCCCCGCACGGAGGCAACGTAGGCCTTCCAAGGGCGCAGCCGATCGAGCGCCTCCGCAAAATCCTCAAAGGACAGGCGCGCAGGTTCGTACAGCGCATAGAGCGCAAGGCAGCCGGCTTTCGTATAGCCTTCCTGCCGCACGGAGACGGCGCGGGTGCGCCGCGCGCGCGCCGCCGCCCGGGCCATTTCCGGGCGCTCCTGAGGCGGTATATGGAAGGATACGTATTCGCGCGGCACCTGAAAGCCGTTCTCCGCCAGCAGGCGGCCGATGTGCGGCCGGGCGCCCGCCCCCTCGACCTTCAGCCCCGGAAGCGGTCTCGGGGCCGCAGGCCCAAAAATCCGCTCCACACCCAGGCCGCGGGCAAAGGCGGCGGCTTCCGCGATCACCGAGCGCGCTGCCTCCGGGTCGTCTTCCCCTTCAACCTCGTCAAACCAGCCCTGCGCTTCACCGGTCAGTCGGACATACCGACGGTCGACGCCGACGGTCATTGAAAAAACAGGCCGCCCCATACGTTCGGCGACCAGGCGCGCGCACTCCCCGTTGCGCGAGAGCGGATGCCCCTTGGCGCTTTGCCGCAGGACGGAGATCATCGCGCTTCCTCGCGCCAACGGGCCAGGCGCATCAGATCTTCCCGGTAGGTTTCCGCCAGCGCCCGGTTATAGATCAGCGAGGCGGGGTGGTAGATCGGATAGACGGCGCGGCCGTCGGCTTCCAGAAACCGGCCGTGCACCTGACCGATCACCGCCTTGCCGCAAAGCGCGGACAGCGCGGTGTTGCCCAGCGTGACGATGCACTCGGGCTTGATCGCCGCGATTTCCCTTTTGAGCCAGGGCAGAAACAGCTGCACCTCCTCGCGGGTAGGGGTTCGGTTGACGGTGCGTCCCGCGGCGGATACCTTCGTCGGCCGGAACTTCACGGCGTTGGTGATGTACAGTTCTTCCCGCTTAAAGCCGGACAGCGCCAGAAATTCGTCCAGGTTCTTGCCCGCCTTGCCCACGAAGGGACGGCCCATCAGCGCCTCCTGAGCGCCGGGGGCCTCGCCCACCAGCATCAGCCGGGCGTTTTTCGCGCCCTCGCCGAACACCAGCACCTTCTCTTCGCCCGCATACAGTTCCCGGAAGAACTTTTCCATCTCCTGATTGAGCTTTTTCATGCTTCCTCCAACTGCCTGAGACGCGCCTGAACAGACTGAAAATCACGCCAGGCGTCCATGCGCTGCGAGGGGTCCCTGAGCAGCGCGGACGGGTGGAACGTAGGCATCATCAGGACGCCCTTGCGCTCCGTCCAGGTGCCGTGGTCGCGCCGGATGCGCACGTCGCCGCCCAGCGTATACTTTGCGGCGGTGGCCCCCAGAAGCACCAGAATGCTCGGGCGGATGAGCTTAAACTGCATGCGCAGGTAGGGCAGGCAGGCCTGGGCCTCCTCTTCGGTGGGGGTACGGTTCCCCGGCGGGCGGCACTTGACGATATTGGCGATATAGACTTCGGTGCGCTCGACGCCGATCTCGTGCAGGTAGCGGGTCAATAGTTCGCCGGACGCGCCCACGAAGGGGCGGCCCAGCCGGTCTTCCTGCGCGCCGGGGCCTTCGCCGATCAGCATCAGCTTCGCGCTCGGGTTGCCCTCTCCCGGCACCGCGTGGGTGCGGCCCCGGCACAGGCCGCAGCGCCTGCAGGTATGAACCGCCTCAAACAGCTCCATCCACCCGTCCAAGCCGCCACCTCCCCCTGGTCGCAATATGGGATATTATAGCACAGACGCACAAAAAATAACAGCCGAAGCGCGAGGCTCCGGCTGAAAGACGCCAAAGCGTCTATTGTCCGCCCATGGACTGGGGCTGCACGATGGCGCTGACCGCCACCGTTTCCAGCGTAGACATCGTCTGAGAGAAGTCCGAGCGCAGCCATGTAAACAGCGTCGTAATCAGCGTCACGCACAGTACGATCACCACAAAGCTGCCGATGGACGCAAAGAAGTCCGCCAAGCCGTTTACCGCGCGCCACCAGGCGCGCTTGCGCCCGACCTCGCGCCGGGTCATGTATCTGGCCATCAAACCGCCTCCCTTGCGCGTCGATTCCGTCTGCATTTATTGGACGGACGGCACGCCTGTTTGGATGCAGAATTTTCTAAAAACTCACACATAATCCCGCCACCCGGGGCCTTCGGGAACTCCGGTCAGGCGCCCCTCCCCCACAAGATCCGGGAAGCCCTGCTGCCGGAGCGCCTCGTAGAGCACCACCGCGACGGAGTTCGAGAGGTTCAGTGAGCGTGCGCCTTCCCGCATCGGGATGCGCACGCAGCGGTCGTAGTTGGCGGCCAGCAGCTCCTCCGGGAGCCCCTTCGTCTCCCGCCCGAACACCAAAAAATCATCAGGGCCGTAGCACGCGCCGGAATAGTCCCGCGGTGCCTTGGTGGTGGCGTAGTGCAGCGCCGCGCCGGAATGGGCCGCGAGAAACGCCTCCCAGGATGGATGGCGCGCAATGCGGCACATATGCCAGTAGTCAAGCCCCGCGCGCTTCAGATATCTGTCGTCCAGGCTGAAGCCCAGCGGCTCGATCAGGTGCAGCGCCGCGCCCGTGGCCGCGCAGGTTCTGGCGATGTTGCCGGTGTTCTGCGGAATTTCGGGGTTGACCAGCACCACATGCATCATGTGCCGTCACCCTCCAGCACCAACCGCCGGATCGTCCGCCCGACGCCCGAATCGTCATGATGGGGCGCGATCAGTCGGGCCACCGCCTTGAGCGGTTCCACCGCGTTCTCCATTGCCACCGGAACCCCGGCGTTTTTCAGCATATCCATATCGTTCAGATTGTCTCCGAAGGCCATGACCTGGGACTTTTTCAGCCCCAGCGCCTTGGATAGATCCCGGAGCGCGGTTCCCTTGCCCGCGCCGGGCCTGAGTATCTCCAGATTGTCGAACCAGGAGGCGGACAGGCTCGCGACCGTCCGCGTCGCGAGGGCATCCCGCATCGCCTGGAGCGGCGCGGGGTCGGGTGAAAAGGTGACAAACTTATGGACGCGGGTAAGCCCCTCCGCAAGGGTGCACGCCGGGTCGTCCACTACCTCAATCTGCGAGGGTTCCCTTTTCTCGTTCCACCGGGCGGCGTTGAGGCCGCGGTCACCGCCTCCGTCGGCGGCGTTGCACTTATAGAAGCGGCCCGCGGTATAGATGACGAAATACAGGCCGCTCTCCGTCAGGATGTCGTAGACCGTCCGGGCAAGGGCCGGATCAAAGGGGTAATCCTTGAACATCGGGCCGTTGGGCGTAAGGTCCACGCGAGCGCCATTTGCGGAGATGATGGGGCTGGAAAGCCCCGTCTCCAGCGCCATCCTGCGCAGCGACTCAAAACTCCTGCCGCTGGAGAACACCGTCCGGATGCCCCGGGCCTCGCAGGCGCGCAGCGCCTGGGCGTTTTCATCGGATATGCGCTTTTGACTGTCAAGCAACGTGCCGTCCAGATCCATTGCAATGAGCCGGATATCCAAGGCATTTCCCCCGAATCTTGCGTATCTTTAGAGAACCGACCGTCCCCATGAGAATGCGTTGGCGTAGAAGCCGGTCAGCGTACTGATGACCACCCTGCCCTGCCCGCTGGACGCGTGGATGAAGGACCCTCCGCCCAGGTAAATGCCCACATGGTCCACCAAATCGCCGTCGGAGATCGTGTTGAAGCACACGATATCGCCGCGTTCAAGCTCACTCCGGGAGACCTTCCTGCCGTAGCTGTAGCCGATCTGGTAGGCTGAGTGGGGCAGCGAGATGCCCACCGTGTCGAAGGCGACCATCAGGAGCCCGGAGCAGTCGTAGCTGCCGGGGCCGACCGCGCCGAACACGTAAGGCTTGCCCAGCTTGGCCTTGGCCACCGAGATCGCCTTGTCCGCCTTGGAGGAAGAACTCGAAGGCTTGGCCGTGGCCGCGGGTTTTGCCGTAGGTTTGGGCGTTGCGGTCGGCTTCGGCGTAGCCGTGGCCTTGGGCGCCTCGGGCTGTTTGGGCACGGGCGTCGGCTTTGCCGTGGGCTTGGGCGTGGCGGTGGGCTGGGGCGTCGCCACGGCGGCCAGCACGCGGCTGGTGGCCTTGGGCGCCTTGTCTGAGAACAGGCTCCGCAGCGTCACCGGGCCGGCTGCGCCGTCCTGCGTCAGACGCGCCGCAATCTGGTAAGCCCGAACCGCCATTTCGGTAGAGTCCTCATACCGTCCGTTGACCTTCGTCCGGTAATAGCCCTTGGCACGCAGCCGCATCTGCAGGCGCTGCACGTTCGTTCCCTTGTCGCCCGGCTTCAATGAAGCGGTCAGAATGCCGGATGCCTTGGCGGCCGAAGAATACAGTTTGATCTGGGTATCGCCGTCAGCGACGCCGGTGCGCTTGAGATTGTTCGAGGACTGAAACAGCTTGACCGCGGAGACTGTCGTGGACTCAAAGCGTCCGGTGGGTACAATGTCGAGATACCCCAGTTCCTCCAGCCGCTTCTGCAACTTCAGCACCGACGCGCCGGAGGAGCGGTTCTTGATCGTCTTATAGGTTTGCGGAACCGCGGTGGGCTTGGCCGTAACGGCAGAGAACGCCTTTTTCAGCATGAAGCCCGTGGTGCCGGATTTCGTAACCTTGTACCAACTGCCTTTTTCGTCGATCACCGTGACCTTCGTGCCCGCTTCCACCCTTTTGTAAGCGGAGGCTTGGCTGGCCTTGGCGAAGAGCTTCGCGTCGACGGCGGTGGTCATCGTTTTTGAAGCGGCGGACCCGGCTGCAGCCGACTTGGGCTCGGGCTTCTCCAGCGCGCTCTTCGGAATAAATCCCACGGAGTCGTCGCGCTGAACCTTGGCCCACTCCCCCTTGACCGCGATCACGTCTACATACTCACCCACGCCGAGCTTGCCGATTTGCTTTGCGGAGGTGTTGGCCGCCTTGTATACGGCGGTGGCGACGTACACCTTTTTTTGCGCATCCGCGGCGGAAAGGCTTAGGCTCGAGGTCGAGAGGTAGCCGCTCTTGCCCTTGTAGCTCACCTTTGCCACGCTTCCTCTGACCGCCGTGACGCTCACGCGCGCGCCCTTTTTGAGCGTGAATACCGCCTTGCCACCGCCGTCCGGAGCGGAGCGGACGGTGGCGCTGGAGACCTTGATCAGCGCGTCCCGGGCCGCAAGCGCGCCGTCCAGCGGCGCGGCCAGCAGCAACAGCGCCGCCAGCAGCGCGCAAAATGGCTTTATGATTGCGCCCCAGTCTTTCATGCATGAACCTCCGCAGCATTTTTTGCGGGCCTCGCCCGATATGCGGAGATTATAGCATAGTTCTACACAGAAAAGCAATACCAGGAAATACTTTTGTAACAAACTCCCAGGTTTTACCATTTCCTACGGCGCGGGCGGGATGGCCTCCCGAGCCGAGGGCGACAGGTCCACAAACCAGGTGAGTTCGCCGCGCCAGCCCAGCTGCACCGTGCCCAGCGCGCCGTTTCGCTGCTTGGCGATGATGATTTCCGCGATATTTTTGAGCTCGGTCTCCTTGTCGTAATAGTCCTCCCGGTGGATGAACATGACCACGTCGGCATCCTGCTCGATGGCGCCGGAGTCCCGGATGTCGGAGAGCACCGGCCGGTGGTTGGCCCGGCCCGTGAGCGCGCGGGAGAGCTGTGAAAGCGCGATCACCGGCACGCGCAACTCCTGGGCGAGCCCCTTGAGCGCCCGGGAGATGGCGCTGACTTCCTCCTGGCGGCTGCCAAAGGCGCCCGCGCCGCTCATCAGCTGCAGGTAGTCGATCATGATCAGGTCCAGCCCGTGCTCCATTTGAAGCCGCCGGGCCTTGGAGCGGATCTCCGGCACGGTGATGCCGCTGGTGGCATCCACGTGGATGGAGGCCTGGCCGATGACGCCCATGGCCTCGCACAGGCGCAGCCACTCATCGTCCGAAAGCGCGCCGCGCCGGACATTCTGCATGTCCACGCGGGCCTCGGTACACATCATGCGCATTGCCAGCTGTTCCGCAGGCATTTCCAGCGAAAATACCGCCACCTTTTGACCGGCGCGGATGGCCGCGTTCTCCACGATGTTCATGCCGAAGCTGGTCTTGCCCATGGAGGGCCGCGCGGCAATCAGCACCAGTTCGCCCGGGTGGAGGCCGGTAAGCAGGTCGTCCAGCTCCCGGTAGCCCGTGGGTACGCCCTCAATGCGGCCCTTGTTCTTGACAAGCCGGTCAATTTGCTCGTAGGTTTTGATCAGGATCGGCTGAATGGGCTCAAGCATCTCGCCACCCCTGCGCATCGAGATGTCGTAGATCAGTTTTTCAGAAGCGGCGAGGATGTCGCTGGTCTCGCGCTCGCCGGCATAGCTCATCTGGGAAATTTGCCCGGAGGCGGAGATCAGACGCCTGAGCGTGGATTTCTCGTCGACGATGCGCACATAGGCCGCCACATTGGCGGCCGACGGCACAAAGCGGGACAGCTCAAGCAGGTAATTCAGCCCGCCCACACCCTCGAGCCTTCCGCGGCGGGAAAGTTCCTCGTCCACCGTCACCAGGTCCACTTTTTTGGACTGGTTGGCCAAGTGCCCCATGGCGGAGAAGATCTCCCGGTGGGCCGGGTCGTAAAAGTCATCCGGGTCCAGCATTTCCTGCGCCAGCAGCACGGCCTCGTGGGCCAGCAGCATACTGCCCAGCACCGAACGCTCCGCGTCGGTGTGGTGCGGCGGGATCCGGTCCGTCATCCTCTGTTCCATGGCGCGTTACTTCGCCTTTTCCTTGCCCTCGGCCACGACGTTGAGAAGCATCCTGGTCGTGATGCCGGCGGTCAGGCGGATGGTGAAGGTGGTCTGCCCCGCCGCGCGGATGGGCTCTTCCAGCTCGATCTTGCGCCGGTCCACCTCCACGCCATGCTGCTCCTTCAGCGCGTCGGCAATCTCGGCCACAGTGATGGATCCGTAGAGTTTGCCGCCCTCGCCCGCCTTGGCCTTTACGACCACCAGCTTGCCCTTGAGCTCCCGGGCCTTCTGCTCGGCTTCGGCCTTTTTCAGATCCTCGCGGTGCTGCTGGGCTTCCTTGGCCTTTTCAATGGAATTGAGTGCCTCGGCGGTCGCCTCGCGGGCCAGCTTTCTGGGCAGCAGAAAATTCCTGGCGAATCCGTCGGAAACCTCAAGAATTTGATCCCTTCTGCCGGTTCCCTTGACATCCTGAAGCAGTATCACCTTCACGCTACTCGTCCCCCTTGCCGTCCATTCGTTTTCGGATCTGTTTGGATATGAGCCCTTCGGAGCCGAACAGCGCGGAATACACGCCCACGAAGGGCATCAGCTGCTGGCCGATCACCACCGCCATGATGGAAATCGCCGCGCGCTTTCCCGCGCTCACGCCCGCGGCCTTCATCCTCCGGTCGATGGCCCCCAGCGCCTGCACGGTGAAGAGCAGCCACGTCAGGTTCATCATCGCGAGATACGCCGCGTCCGCACCGGAAATACCCGAGCGATCCAGAAGAAAGCAGGCGAACGTCAGTGCCGGCGGACCGATGACGAGATTGGCGGAAAGGCGCCATCCGCCGGGTTTGACGTAGGGCACCACGGGCTCGTCACCCCGCCGGACGCGCACCCAGGCGGGGAGCGCATAGGCCAAAGCGCCGGTGGTCGCGCCGGAGGCGATCACGTAGGCGGGCAGCGACAGCTTGAGCCCGGCGTTTACCGTATAAAAGAACTGCTCGATCAAGTCCTTCGCCTGTGCGTTCGTCATGAGACCGCTGGCGAAGTTGATGCCGGTATTGGCGCCGAACGCACCCGCCTGTCCCAGCATCGACAGCATATAGCGCTGCATGATCAGCGGAAGGTCCTCGAACATCGTCCGAAGCGATCCGGTCATCACGTCTACCAGATTCTGACGGAAGATGAGCCAGGCGGCCACCGTCAAGAGGAACAGCGCGGCCCACTGAAGCGCCACCGATTCGCCCACGGCGCGGAAGAAAGGCTTCCGGCGCGATGTCATCGCCGCCGCGAGGATGCCCGGCAGCGAGATCAGCACAAGCCCGGCCGCGAAGCCGCCGCCGAAAAACCAGTACCCGGTCGCCGCCACCGTCGCCACGGAAAAGGCCGCCGCAGGCCAGCCCGCCCAGACCCATAAAAACGCAAAAATAATTGGAAACGGCAAAAACCACATGGAAAACATCAAGAGCAGCGGCAGCATCAGGCCGCAGGCGGCGCCGATGGCAAAGCCCGCGATCAGCCGTCCCCTGGAAAAGTTCTGCACAGAAACCTCCAGCGATCTACTATGGTAAACTTAAGTATAGCATAAAAAGGCCCTTTGCGCACAATGAAATTTCTGCGCAAAGGGCCAAGCGCCGCTACAGCGCCGCCAGAATGTGGTCCGTCATCTCGCGGCAGTTGACGAAGGCGCCGCCGGACGCGATATCGCGGGTGCGGTGCCCCGCGAGGAGCGCCTTTTCCACGGCGGCCTCCACCGCGTCCGCCTCCGCCGGAAGGTTAAAGGACATGCGCAGCATCATCGCCGAGGACAGGATCGTCGCGATGGGGTTGGCCAGGCCTTGCCCCGCGATGTCCGGCGCGGAGCCATGGATGGGCTCATACATGCCCCGCGTGCCGTCGCCCAGGGACGCCGACGCGAGCAGGCCAATGGAGCCGGTCAGCTGCGACGCCTCGTCGGACAGGATGTCGCCGAACATGTTGCTGGTAACGATCACGTCAAACTGCGAGGGCCGGGCGATCAGCTGCATGGCGGCGTTGTCCACCAGCATGTCGCTGAGCGCCACGTCCGGATAGTCCGCAGCGACCCGGTGCACCGTCTCCCTCCAGAGGCGGGAGGACTCCAGCACGTTGGCCTTGTCGATGCTGGTGACCCTGCCTCCCCGCTTTCTCGCGGCCTCAAAGGCGATGCGGGCAATGCGCTCGATCTCCCCCGCGCCGTAGGACTCGGTGTCGTAGGCGGTCTCGCCGAAGGGGCCTTCGGTGCGCCCGCTCTTGCCAAAGTACATGCCGCCGGTCAGTTCCCGGACGATCAGCATGTCAAACCCGGTCTCCGCGGTGGCCTCCTTGAGCGGGCAGGCGGCCTTCAAGACCGGCATCAGCCGGGCGGGGCGGAGGTTGGCGTAGAGGTTCATCGCCTTGCGGATGCCCAGCAGCGCCCGCTCCGGCCGGAGATTCCCCGGAAGACCCTCCCACTTGGGCCCGCCCACCGCGCCCAGCAGCACGCTGTCGCTGGCAAGGCAGGCGTCGAGGGTGGCCTGCGGCAGCGGCTCGCCGGTTTTGTCGATGGCGCAGCCGCCGGCAATCAGCGTCTCCACCTGGAATTCGTGGCCGTACTTCTCCCCCACCGCTTTCATGACTTCAAGGGCGGAAGAGACGATCTCCGGGCCGATGCCGTCGCCGGGGACGGCCGCGATTCTGAACTTCATAACAGTCCGCCTTTCATCGCGTTCATCAAGCCGCCCGCCTCGATGATCTTTTGGAGAAACTCTGGGAACGCGGGGAAATTCACGGTCTGGCCGGTGGTGAGGTTTCGGAGCACGCCGCTGCCGAGATCAATGGACACCTCGTCGCCGGTGTTGATTTCGGCGTCGGTCTCCACGATGGGGAGGCCGATGTTGATGGCGTTCCGGTAGAAGATGCGCGCGAAGCTCTTCGCCACCACGCAGGAAACGCCCGCGTATTTGATCGCCAGCGGCGCGTGCTCGCGGGAGGAACCGCAGCCGAAGTTGGTGCCGCCCACCAGAATGCCGTTCTCCGGCAGTTTCTTCAGAAACTCCCTGTCCAGGTCCTCCATGCAGTGGGCGGCCAGCTCCTTGGGGTCGGATGTGGTGAGGTAGCGGGCCGGGATGATGACGTCGGTATCGATGTTATCGCCGTAGCGGATGGCCTTTGCCTGAATGATCATACTGTTCCCCTTTCCGCCTTACGGCAGTTCGTCCGGCGTCGCGATCCTGCCGAGGACCGCCGAAGCGGCGGCCACCCAGGGCCCCGCCAGATAGACCTCGCTCTCGGGATCGCCCATGCGGCCGACGAAGTTGCGGTTGGTGGTGGCGACGCACCGTTCGCCCTTGGCCAGGATGCCCATGTGTCCGCCCAGGCAGGGCCCGCAGGTGGGCGTGGACACGGCGCAGCCGGCGTCGAGGAAGATGTCGAAAAGGCCCGCCTTCATTGCGTCGCGGTAGATCTTCTGGGTGGCGGGAATGATAATGGCGCGCACGTTCTTCGCCACCTTGCGGCCCTTCAGAACCTTCGCCGCGGCGATGAGGTCCGAAAGCCTGCCGTTGGTGCAGGAGCCCACCACCACCTGATCGATGGGGACAACGCCGTACTCGTCCCGCTTTTTGACGTTCTCCGGCAGGTGCGGGAACGCCACCAGCGGCGTGAGCTGCGAAAGGTCCACCTCGATCTCCCGGGCGTAGACCGCATCCGGATCCGCGGAAAACACTTTCGGCTCCTTCGCGCCGTGGGCCTTCAGGTATTCGAGGGTGATTTCGTCCACCGGGAAGATGCCGTTCTTGCCGCCGGCCTCGATGGCCATATTGCACACGCAGAGCCGGTCGTCCATGGTCAGCGCGTTTACGCCGGGGCCGGTGAACTCCAGCGACTGGTACAGCGCGCCGTCCACGCCGATCATCCCTATAATATGAAGGATTACGTCCTTTCCGCCCACGTATTTGGGCAGGGCGCCCGTCAGCGTCACGCGGATGGCCTCCGGCGCGCGCAGCCAGGCCTTGCCGGTGGCCATGCCCACGGCCATGTCGGTGGAGCCGACGCCGGTGGAAAACGCGCCCAGCGCGCCGTAGGTGCAGGTGTGACTGTCCGCGCCGATCACCAAATCCCCGGCGGTGACCAGGCCCTTCTCCGGCAGCAGCGCGTGCTCCACACCCATCTCGCCCACATCAAAGAAGTTGATGATGCCGTGCTTCCCGGCGAAGGTACGCACCTTCTTGGACTGCTCCGCGGCCTTGATGTCCTTATTGGGCGCGAAGTGATCCAGCACCAGCGCGATCCTGTCCTCGCAGAACACGCAGTCGCAGCCGGCCTTTTCAAATTCGTTGATGGCGACAGGGGAAGTGATGTCATTGCCCAGCACCATGTCCACATTCGCCAGCACGATCTCGCCGGCGGTTACGGCATCCCTGCCGCAATGGGCGGCCAGAATCTTTTGCGTCATCGTCATGCCCATGGGATCAGCCTTCCTTTCGGTTCGCGCTCTGGGCTCTGCCGGCGTCCCATCGGTGCAGGATGTACTCGATGGAGTCCGCCAACGCCTGCCAGCTGGCCGCGATGATGTCGTTGTCCACGCCCACGGTGGTCCAGACGGTCTTGCCATCGGTGCTCTCGATCAGCACGCGCACCACGGCGGCGGTGGACTTTTCGCCCGACAGCACGCGCACCTTGTAGTCGGTTAGGCGCACGTGGGAGAGATCCGGGTAGAACACGGTAAGCGCCTTTCTGAGCGCGGTGTCCAGCGCATGTACCGGGCCGTTGCCCATGGCGGCGGTGGTCTCCTTGCGGTCGTCCACCTCGACGGACAGAACCGCGAAGGCGCTCTTTTCCGCGTCCGGCGGCGGGAATTCGCCGTTGGTTCGGTACATGCTCAGGTGGAAGTGGGGCGTAAAGCGCCCGAGGCACTGGAGGATCAACAGCTCAAAGCTGGCGTCCGCCGCCTCGAACTGGTAGCCCTTATGCTCCAGCTCCTTGAGTTTATCGACGATCAGCCGCGTCTGGGGCGAATCCTTGGTGAGCTCCGGCGCGATGTGGGCAAACTTCGCCAGCACGGTGTTCCGGCCGGAGACCTCGCTCATCAGGAAGCGGCGGTGGTTGCCGACGGATTCCGGGGCCACGTGTTCGAAGGACTTCGTCTCCTTCAGCACGCCGTCGATGTGCATGCCGCCCTTGTGGGCGAAGGCGCTGGCGCCGACATAGGGCTTGTTGCCCGGCATCGCCATGTTGGAGATGTCGCCAAGGCGCATGGCGGTCGCGGTGAGCCGGCTTAGGTCCGGCACGCACGCGTACCCCATCTTCAGCTGCAGGTTGGGGATCACCACGCTCAGGTCCACGTTGCCGCATCGCTCGCCGATGCCATTGAAGGTGCCCTGCACATGCGTCGCGCCCGCCTCCACCGCGAGCATGGTGGAGGCCACCGCGCAGCCGATGTCGTTATGGCAATGAATGCCGATGCGCCTGTCCGGGTGCCGCTGAGCCGCTTGAAAAGTCGCCTCGCGCACGACGGATGGCGGCGTGCCGCCGTTGGTGTCGCATAGACACAGTACGTCCGCCCCGGCGGCGGCGGCCGCGTCCAGCACCTTGAGGGCGTATTCCTCGTTGACACGGCGGCCGTCGAAGTAGTGTTCGGCGTCAAAGACGACCTCGATCCCCCGCTTCTTGAAGAAGTCGACGGTCTCGAACACCAAGTCCAGGTTCTCCTCCAGCGAAACGCCGAGAATCCGGAGCGCGTGCAGATCCCAGGATTTTCCGAAGATGGCGACGGTGGGTGCGTCCGCGGACAAAAGCGACAGCACATTCGCGTCCTTTTCCACGGGGACACCCTTCCGGTGGGTGCTGCCGAAGGCGCACAGCTTCGCGTTTTGCAGGCGCATGCTGCCCACGCGGTGGAAAAATTCGATGTCCTTGGGGTTCGAACCGGGGTTTCCAGCCTCGATGTAGGCGACGCCGAACTCGTCCAGCGCGCTCACAATGTCCAGTTTATCCTGCACGGAAAAGGAAATGCCCTCGCTCTGCGCGCCGTCGCGCAGCGTGCTGTCAAATACTTCCAATTTCACGGATTCACCCCCTCGCGTTCGCTATACAAGCTTGTTCATGCCCGCCACGTAGGCCAGGATGGAGGCTTCGATGACGTCGGTGGACAGCCCGCGGCCCACCACGGAGCGGTCGCCGCACTGGATGCGCACCATCGCTTCGCCCTGGGCGTCCTTGCCTTCCGATACGGTGTGGATCGCGTAGTCATCCAGGAAGTGGGGCTGGTCGAATTTCATGATCTTGTCCACGGCGTTGAACGCGGCGTCGATGGGGCCGTCGCCCAGGCACACCTCCTCGATCAGCTCGTCGCCGCACTTCAGGCGCACCACGGCGCTGGAGGACACGTAGTTGCCGGAGTTGACCGTAAAGCGGTCGAGGGCGTAGGCGCCCTGGGATTGGACGATCTTGTGGCTGACCAGCGCCACCAGGTCCATGTCGTTGATGTTCTGCTTTTTGTCGGCCAGCACCTTGAAGCGGTCGAAGAGGTCGTTCAGTTCTTCCGGCGACAGGGTGTAGCCCAGTTCGGAGAGCCTGGTCTCCACCGCGTGGCGGCCGGAGTGCTTGCCCAGGACCATCTTGTTCTGAACGAGGCCGACGGACTGGGGCGTCATGATCTCGTAAGTGGCGCGGTTGGCCAATACGCCGTGCTGATGGATGCCCGCCTCGTGGGCAAAGGCGTTGCCGCCGACGATGGCCTTGTTGATCGGCGCGACCAGGCCCAGGACGTTATAGACTAGGCGGCTGGTTGCGTAGATCTGGGTGGTGTCCACCCCCACGCCCACCGGGTAGCGGTCGGGCCGGGTGTGGATGGACATGGCGATTTCCTCCAGCGCCGCGTTGCCCGC
Source organism: Bacillota bacterium (assembly GCA_023421395.1). Classification (GTDB taxonomy): domain Bacteria; phylum Bacillota; class Clostridia; order Christensenellales; family Aristaeellaceae; genus JAEZHK01. Next base: position 48,756 of record JAEZTL010000002.1, read on the forward strand.
GCGCTCGCCGATGCCGTTGATGGTGCCCTCCACCTGGGTTGCGCCCGCGGCCACGGAGGCCAGCGAATTGGCCACCGCCATGCCCAAATCATTGTGGCAGTGGACGGAGAGCGCCACGCCTTCGATGCCGGGCACGTTCGCCTTCAGGTAGCCGATGAGTTCCGCCATCTCGGAAGGGGTGGCGTAACCCACGGTGTCGGGGATGTTGATGGTGGAGGCGCCGGCCCGGATGGCGGTTTCCACCGCCTTGGCCAGGAAAGGCGGCTCGCTTCGGGTGGCGTCCTCGGCGGAAAATTCCACATCCGGACACTTCGAAGCCGCGTAGGCGACCATCTCCCTGATGATGCCGAGCACTTCCTCCGGCGTCTTTTTGAGCTTGAACTCCATATGCACCGGGGACGTGGCGAGGAATACGTGGATGCGGGGGCTCACGGCGTCCTTCAGCGCGTCCCAGGCGGCGTCGATGTCCTTTTTCGTGGCGCGGGCCAGGCCCGCCACGGTGGCGCGCTTCATGGTGCCCGCGATCCTCTGCACGGATTCGAAATCGCCCGGTGAAATCACGGGGAACCCGGCCTCGATCACATCCACGCCCAGCTTCTCCAGCGCGCGGGCGATTTCCAGCTTTTCATTGAGCGACATGCTGCAGCCGGGGGCCTGCTCGCCGTCCCGCAGCGTGGTATCGAAGAACTTCAACTTCTCCTTCATGGGGGGATTCACCCTCCTACCGATAATATTCCGCCTTTGTCGGCCGATTGGGCCAGCGCGGCGTAGCGCTTCAGGTATCCGGTCAGCTCGGGTTTCGAGATGGGCTTCCAAGCCGCGCGCCGCGCGGCCAGTTCTTCCTCCGGCACCAATAGGCATAGTCGCCTGCCGGGGATGTCGATCTCGATCTCGTCGCCTTCCCGAATCAGCGCGATGGTCCCGCCGCTCGCCGCCTCGGGCGAGACGTGGCCGATGGCCGCGCCCCGGGTGGCGCCGGAGAACCTTCCGTCGGTAATGAGCGCGACGCTCTCCCCCAGGCCCATCCCCACGATGGCCGAGGTGGGCGAGAGCATCTCCCGCATGCCGGGACCGCCCTTCGGACCCTCGTAGCGGATGACCACCACGTCGCCCGGGCGGATCTTCCCGCCGTAGATCGCCTCGATGGACTGTTCCTCGCTGTCAAACACGCGGGCGGGGCCCTTGTGGGTCAGCATTTTCGCGGAGACCGCGCTCTGCTTCACCACGGAACCGTTCTCCGCCAGATTTCCGTAGAGCACCGCCAGGCCGCCGGTGGCCTGATAAGGGTCGGACATGGGGCGGATGACGGTGGGGTTTTGGTTGACGACGCCCGCAAGGCTCTCCGCGAAGGTCTTCCCTGTGGCGTTTCGCGCGCTGCCGTCGATGAGCCCGGCCGTAAGCAGCTGCGCCATCACCGCCTGCACACCGCCGGCAGAATAAAGATCCTGCATGTGGTGGCGGCCCGCCGGAGCCAGGTGGCAGAGGTTGGGCGTCTTCGCGCTGGCCTCGTTGATCATCTTAAGGTCGAATTCCACGTCCGCCTCGGAGCAGATGGCCGCCAGGTGCAGCGCGGAATTGGTGGAGCAGCCCAGCGCCATGTCCACCGCCAGCGCGTTCTTCACGGCCTTTTCGGTCAGGATGTCGCGGGCGCGGATATTCTTTTTGAGAAGTTCCATCACCTGCTCGCCGCTCTCCTTGGCGAATCGGATGCGGCGCGCGTACACGGCGGGAATGGTGCCGTTGCCGGGCAGCGCCAGACCCAGCGCCTCGGTGAGACAGTTCATGGAGTTGGCGGTGAACATGCCGGAGCAGGAGCCGCAGCCGGGGCAGGCAAATTCCTCAACCTCCAAAAGCTCCGCCTCGCCGATGGTCCCGGCCTTGAGTGCCCCGACGGCCTCGAACACGCTGTTGAGATCCATCGGGCCGTCCTTGCCCTCGAGGGAGAGCATCGGGCCGCCGGACACAAAGAGGCAGGGCAGGTTCAACCGCGCCGCCGCCATCAGCATGCCGGGCACGATTTTGTCGCAGTTGGGGATGAACACGATGGCGTCAAAGGCATGGGCGCGGGCCATGCACTCCACCGAATCCGCGACGAGCTCGCGGGTGCACAGCGAGTACTTCATGCCCTCGTGGCCCATGGCAATGCCGTCGCACACCCCGATGGTGTTAAACTCCAGCGGGGTGCCGCCCGCCGCCAGCACGCCGTCCTTGACGGCTCTCGCGATCTGGTTCAGGTGCGCGTGGCCGGGCACGACCTCATTGAAGGAGTTGGCGATGCCGATGATCGGCCGCGCGATCTGGGCATCGGTAAGGCCGCAGGCCTTGAGCAGCGACCTGTGGGGCGCGCGCTCGGCACCGAGCTTGATCCGATCTGAATTCATGGCGTTACTCCCCTTTGTTCCGGTCGGGATTCCAGCTCATCTTGGAGCGCAGCGACTTGCCGGTGGACTCCACAAGGCTCTCCCGCCCAATTCGGCGCATGGCGTTGAAGTTCGGGCGGTTGGCCTGATTCTCCAGAATCCAGTTACGGGCGAAGGTGCCGTCCTGAATCTCGGAGAGCACTTTCTTCATTTCTTTCTTGGTATCCTCGGTGATGATGCGCTTGCCGGTCACGTAGTCGCCGTACTCGGCGGTGTCGGAGATGGAGTAACGCATGAACTCGAGGCCGCCGGCCACCACCAGGTCGATGATCAGCTTCATCTCATGCACGCACTCGAAATAGGCGCTCTCCGGCTGGTAACCCGCCTCCACCAGCGTATCGAACCCGGCCTTCATCAGCGCGCTCACGCCGCCGCAGAGCACCGCCTGCTCGCCGAAGAGGTCGGTCTCGGTTTCTTCTTTGAAGGTGGTCTCCAGAATGCCCGCCCGGGCGCCGCCGATGCCCGCCGCGTAGCAAAGCGCCAAACCCTTGGCGTTGCCGCTGGCATCCTGATTTACGGCGATCAGGTCCGGAACGCCCTTGCCCTCCAGGTACTGGCTGCGCACGGTATGGCCGGGGCCCTTGGGGGCGATCATGATCACGTCCACGTCCTTGGGCGGAACGATCTGGCCGAAGTGAATGTTGAAGCCGTGGGCGAAGGCCAGCGCCATGCCGGGGCGGAGAGAAGGCGCGATGTCCTTTTTGTAGAGCGCCGCCTGCTTTTCGTCGTTGACGAGAATCATCACCAGATCCGCCATTTTGACCGCTTCGGCGGTGGTGGTGGCCTTGAGCCCCGCGGCCTTTGCCTTTTCGATGGACGCGGAACCCTCGTAGAGGCCCACGACCACATCGTAGCCGCTGTCATGCAGGTTGAGCGCGTGGGCATGGCCCTGGCTTCCGTACCCGATTACCGCCACCGTTTTTCCCTTGAGTAGGGAGGTATCGCAGTCCGCCTCGTAATACAGCTTCGCCATGATTCAACACTCCTTCAAATTATTCCCGGGTGAGTATGTAATCGCTCCTGCCGATGGCCGTCATGCCGGTCCGGCAGAGCTCGGTTACCCGATAGGGGGCCAGGAAGTTTAGAAATGCGTCCATCTTGTTCTTTTCGCCGGTCAGTTCCACGATCATCGAATCCTGCGCCAGGTCCACGACCTTGGCGCGGAATACGCCCACCGCCTCCTGAATGTGGCTGCGCTCCTCATGGTTGGCGCTGATCTTGATGAGCATCAGCTCGCGCACCACGGTGCGCTCCGGGTCCATCACCTTGACCACCAGCACGTCGTGGAGCTTCTCCAGCTGATGCACGATCTGCTCCTTGAGGTAGTCATCCCCGGTGGCGGAGATCGTGATGCGAGAGACCTTGGGATCGTGGGTCTCCGCGACGGACAGGCTGTCAATGTTAAAGCTGCGGCGGGCGAACAGCCCTGACACGCGGGTCAGGACGCCCGCTTCGTTCCGGACCAGCACCGAAAGGATGAATTTTTCCACGGCCATATTGCGCCCCTCCTTCAACTCAGGATGATCTGGTCAATGGTTCCGCCCGGCGGGATCATCGGCAGCACTCGCTCGTCCGGGTCGATGACCGCGTCCACCAGCGTGGGGCCGTCCGAGGAAAGCGCCTCGTCCAGCACCGCGTCCAACTGCCGAAGCTCCGAAAGGCGAACCCCCTTGGCGCCGAAGGCCTCCGCCAGCGCCACGTAATCGGTCTTGCGGCTCAACGTAGTCTGGGAATAGCGCTCGTCGAAGAAAATCTTCTGCCATTGACGCACCATGCCAAGGGCGTTGTTGTTGAGGAGCACAATGGTCAGCGGCAGGCGGTTGGTGACGGCGGTGGCCATCTCGTTCAGGTTCATGTGGAAGCTGCCGTCCGAGGTGAAGAGCACCGTCCGCTTCCGACCGGACCCGATGCACGCGCCGATGGCCGCGCCCATGCCAAACCCCATGGTGCCGAGGCCCCCGGAGGTGATGAACGTGCGGGGGCGATTGAATTGAAAGTACTGGGCGGCCCACATCTGATGCTGTCCCACGTCAGTGGCGACGATGGCGTCCTCCGGGGCCTTTTGGCGAATGGCTTCGATGATGACCTGGGGGTTCAGACGGTCGTGCCCCATGTCCAGACGGCTGTCGGGATCGGCCTGCATCTCGCGGACGCGCCTCAGCCAGCCGTTCTCGTGGCGGGAAATGTCCGCCTCCAGCAGTTTTTGGAGCACCTGCTTCACATCGCCGACCAGCGAGGCGTAGGCGGGGATGTTCTTCCCGATCTCGGCGGGGTCAATGTCGATGTGCAGCACCTTGCGGCCCTTGGAGAAGGCGGCCTGGTTGCCGATGGCGCGGTCGGAGAAGCGGGTGCCCACGCCGATGATGAGGTCCGCCTCGTACATGGCCCGGGAGGCGGCGTACTTGCCATGCATGCCGGTCATGCCCAGAAACAGCGGATAGTCCTGCGGCACGGCAGTCAGGCCCATGATGCTGGTGCCGACTGGCGCGTTGAGGCGCTTGGACAGTTCCAGCAGTTCCCCGGAGGCGCCCGCGATCACCACGCCGCCCCCGGCGTAGAGGAACGGGCGCTCGGACTCCCGGATGAGCCGGACTGCCTGATCAAAGTCCGCCTGCCGGATTTCCGAGGCGGCCGGAGCGGCGGCCGGCGTGCGCTGTTCGTAGTCCCACTTCGCCAGCTGCACGTCTTTGGGGATGTCGATCAGCACGGGCCCAGGGCGGCCGCTGCGGGCGATCTCAAAGGCTTCGCGCACGGTGTCGGCCAGATTCCGCACGTCCTTCACGATGTAGTTGTGCTTGGTGATGGGCATCGTGACGCCGGTGATGTCCACCTCCTGGAATCCGTCGCGGCCGATGGAGGTGGAGGGCACGTTGCCGGTGATGGCCACCAGCGGCGTGGAGTCCAAGTGCGCCGTGGCGATGCCGGTCACGAGGTTCGTGGCGCCGGGGCCGGAGGTGGCGATCACCACCCCCACTTTCCCGGTGGCGCGGGCATAGCCGTCCGCAGCGTGGCAGGCCCCCTGCTCGTGGCAGGTGATATAATGGGTGATCCGATCGGCGTTCTTATAGAGTTCGTCGTAGATGTTCAGCACAAAGCCGCCCGGGTAGCCAAAGACGGCGTCGACGCCCTGCTCGGCCAGCGTCTCGATGAGGATTTGCGCGCCTGTCATCTGCATAAAATTCCCTCCCGCGTTTATTGACCGTTGCCCTCCGATCGGTTTAGGGCAACATAGCGGGGCCGCGTTCGTCGCGTACCGCTCATATGGATGCCTCCTTTGCCGCGCCCCTTCGAGCCCGTCAGAATTCATGGCTCCGTCGCTATGAAAAATCCCCTGCCAGTGCTGTTGCACTCTGGCAGGGGATCAAGCGAACCGCTTGTATGGCCCTATTGGGCTCCCTCTTCCGCGCGTACAACAACCTGATCCCCGGCTTCGACTAGTACAAGTACGATGCCGGCGATAATAATCAGGATGTTGACGATGGCGAAAAGGTTCTGCATGATTACGCTCCCGAATGAATTTTTACCAATATACCACCGGGTCCGCCCGCTGTCAAGCGATTTTTCAATCTTTTACAGGTTTTTACCAATTTAACGTGGCAGCGCGCCAAACCCCTGTCGCGGGCTCACAGCACACGGAACATGGGTACAATGTCCTCGTACCCACCGTCCGTCCGGAAGCCGCCGGGGATTATCCCCAAGCGCGTAAAGCCCAGCCGCTCGTAAAGACGAAGCGCGGCCGCGTTGGTCTTGACCACCGCGTTAAACTGCACGATGCGAAAGCCCAGTCTTTTCGCGGTCTCAAGGGAGTGCCGCACCAACTTTTCGCCCACGCCCATGCCTCGGGCCGCCTCGTCCACCGCGTAGCTGCAGTTGGCGATGTGGGCGCAGCGGCCCACGTTGTTGGGGTGCAGAATGTAAAGCCCGGTCAGCGCGCCCGGCGCCTGGGCGACGCCCGTAAAGCACTGTCCGGCGAAGAACGCCTCCGCCTCCGCCGGCGAGAGGGGAATCTCCTGCGGAAAGGCGACGCCCTCCTCCACCACCCGGTTCCAAATGCGCGTCATTTCGGGAAGGTCGGTCTTTTGATATTCTCTGACGACGTCGTCCATACGCGCCCTCCTCGGTATAAAGCCGCCCGCATTGCGACGCAATGCGGGCGGAACAAGTGCTTGTCGTCAGTCGAAGACCACAATCGCGTCGCCCCGCTTGATCCGGGGCAGCACGGTTTCGACGATGCGCAGCGAGTGGTTGAGGTCCTTGAGTTCGAGATAGGACACCGAGAAGTCCACGCCCAGCACAAGATCCATATTGATCGGCTCGGCAGCCACCAGGATGGCTTTGTTCTCGCCCAGCACCGGCGTGCGCAGTACGCGTCCATCAAGAAGCGAGGACACGCGCTCAATCTCCATCCTGCCGGTGGCCGGTTGGATGCGCTCCATCTGGGTGTACAGATCCAGGCTGACCACCAGCGCCATACGGCCCCAGAAGCCCTTCCCGTTGAGCATCTCGACGGCCTTCGCCACGTCGGCAAAGGGAGTTTCACCCTTCGTCCAGTCGCCGCGCTTCAGGTGCGTCGCATCCTTCGCACCGAAAAGGCCCGGAAAGCCCAAAGCCTCGCTGCCAAAGAAGATCAGTTTGTCCTCGTTCTTTGCGGCCGCGGCGGCGGCGGCGGAAGCCGCGGTGAGATCCAGCGGCAGTCCGTTTTTCTCGCTGAATTCCAGATCACGCCAGGACAGCTGAAAATCCTTGTACAAAAGCGGGATTTCCTTGAACGCGCGACCGGTCGTCAACACCATCGCGCCGTCGTCCTCGAATCCACCGGCGTTCAGATCGTCCACCGGAACACTCAGTGCGCCGGACCCCAGAGGCCCGTACAGATTGAGAAAACGCCTGCCCATGAGCGCCTTTTTCGCGGTTTCCATCACGGCGCTGTCAATTTTGGCCCAAAGTTCTTCAGAAAAGGGGGCGCTGCCCCTCGAAAGAAAGTCCATTTTTGTCCCTCCTTAATGGTCGATCAGACTGCCGACAGAGGGGGCGGAAGCAGCGGGCGTCAGACCCAATTCCTCCAGCATTTCCTTGACTTCGCCCTCGCCGGACGCAAAGTGCTCCGCCTCTTCGGGGTCCAGGTAGCGCAGAAGCGTCATCAATTCGCCCACGTGCGCCTTTTCCTCATCCCGGATATCGGCGATTACTTTTTTGGCCACCACGTCGTCGGTCGCCTGTACATGCGCGTCATAGAGGTAGATTGCTTCCAATTCGCCGGCGATGTCAAGGCGAACGGCCTGAATCAGTTCTCCCTTCGTCAGCTTGCGGTTGACGTTGCCCTGAAACGGATTGGCAAAATTCGGCATGGTTTCGTCTCCTCCCAACACATGCTTCGGCCGGATGCCCGGCCTTCTTCGTTCTTTAATATACCACAAAAATTCTGTTAGAATCAAGAAATTGCGCAAAACCGGTGTGAAAACATCCGGCAGGCAGCGCCCGCCGGGCCAGAGCCCGTTTCGTTCTTATAGTGCGGCGAACCGCTCCGCGAAGGCGCGGAATTCGCTCAGCGCATCCTCGTCGGGCGCCTCGTTGGCGATCAGCCCGCCTTCAAAAGGCTTGCCACCCGAACGCGCTTTCCCGCTTGGGCATCCACACGCCGTCGCCCCGCCGCAAGGGCACACCCTTGCTCGCATGGCATGCCTCCAGCGCCGTGGAGAAATGCCTGAGCTTTCTCCTCCAGTACTTCCGGGCCCATCTCTCCAGCGGAGGCGCATCCGGACAAACCCGTTTACGGCTGGCAGGGCGCGCCGGAGCCCTTCCCCTTGCCGCGCACTTCTTTCAGATAATTATAAACGGTAAAATTGCTCACGCCCAGGCAGTCCGCCACGTACTCCACGGCGTTTTTGATGGCGAAGATTCCCTTCTGCTCGAGACGGGCGACGATGCCAAGCTTGTCCTCTTTCTGCATGTAGGCCACTGGTTTCTGAATCAGCGACACCTCGGTGTCCACCACAGACTCCATCACCTCGCTGATGTCCTGGGCGAAGGTCTCTTTGGGGGGCTCCGCCTCCGGCTGCCCAAAGCAGGTGCTCTCCTCCAGCACGTTCCGTGCGACGATGTAATCCGTCAGGTCCTGATTCAGGCAAAGGGAGCCCACGATTTGCCCCGTCTCATCCCGGATGAAGATGGTGGACGAGCGCAGCACGCGGCCGTCGGGCAGAACGGTGCGGTAGTTGACGCTGCTTCCGGCGCCGTCGCCGCCCTCCCGGAGGAGCTTCAGCAGATAATTGGTGGCAGGCCCGCCGATCTTGCGATGGGTGACGTCGCCCTCCAGCATCACGATGGAACTCTCCACATGGCTCAGATCGTGCAGAATGACCTCGTAACGGGGCCCCAGCATCTGCTGAAGGCACGGGATGACCTGTGCGACCGCCTCAAGGTTGGGGTGCATGGACGTTTTCCCCGCTTTCGTCTTTCCCGGCGCGCGCTGCCGCGCGGAGAGATACTCAGATTTCATCGGGCTTTGACAATATTGTAACCGGCTTCTCCCTCGGCGTCAAGACGGACAGGAGCGCGTTTGTGCCTGTGCTGACGCGCGTTTTACACCCGCGCGGCTTGCTTTTGCCGCGCGTTTCGGGTATGATGGGTTTCGTCACATCGCAACACATCATGAAGGTCGTGAAGGGAACCCATGAGGAAGGACAAGAACCTGCCCGCGTACCTCCAGGTTGCCCGCGATATCGCGGGCCGCATTGCGTCGGGCGAAATCCAGGAGGGCGAGCGCTTTTCGGGGCGGTCGCTGATGAGCTCACAATACAATGTGTCGCCGGAGACCATCCGGCGCGCGCTGGGGCTTCTGGCAGAGATGGACGTTTTGTCCATGCGGCAGAACGTCGGCGCGGTGGTCAAGTCCCGAGAGCGGGCGGCCCGGTATGTGGACCAGTATGGCGAAGCCGTGGGCATGCGGCTGCTCCGGGAGGAACTGGCCCGGCTGATGCTGGAACGGCGCGCGCTGGACGAGCGCATTGAGGAGACCGTTCAGAAACTGGCCGACATGGCAGAGCGCTTCCGCTACAGCGGCGACATGCAGACCTACGAATTCACCGTACCCGCCGGCGCGCGCATCGCGGGGCAGTCCATCGCCCAGTCCGCCTTCCGCACCGAAACCGGCGCGACGATCCTGGCCGTGCGCCGTGGTGCCCGGGTGCTGCTGTCTCCCGGCCCGGATGAAGAAATCGCGCCCGGCGACGTTCTCGTGATCGTGTGCGGTGTGCTGCTGGTTCCGGTAGTTTCTGAATTCATCTGCCGGACGTCGTAATCTGCTTGCCGGCTTCGCTTCCCTTTCCCTCCCCGCCATGCGGGGAGATTTTTTTTGTTTCGCAGCATTTTTCTCCCCGGGTTGACATATTAACAACTTTTATGTAGTATATAAGTTGTCAGTCGGGCTGATCCGGCTGAACACCATACGCCGAAAGGAGCGCATTGCATGAAGAGAACAATCTACCTTCTGTTGGCCGCGCTGATGCTGACAACGGCCCTGGCCGCGCCCGCCCTGGCCGCGCCCAAGACGCAGATTACTTTTGCCGATGTGGGCTGGGATTCGATCCGATTCCATAACGCGGTGGCCGGGACGGTGGCCGAAGCGGTCTTCGGATACACCTGGGAGGAGGTATCCGGTTCCACGCCCATCACCTCCGAGGCGCTGATGAAAGGCGACATCGACGTGCATATGGAGATGTGGACGGACAACATCGCCACCTATGACGACGATATCGCCCAGGGCCGGATGCAGGAGCTTTCCGTGAATTTTGACGACAATTTTCAGGGCCTGTACGTGCCGCGCTACGTGATCGAGGGCGACGCCTCGCGGGGCATCGAGCCCATCGCGCCGGATCTGAAAACCGTCGAGGACCTGAAAAAATACGCCGACATCTTCCCCGATCCGGAGGACCCGGGCAAGGGGCGCATCTTCGGCGGGCTTCCCGGCTGGGAAGTGACCACGATTCTGGAGAAAAAAGTTCAGTACTATGGTCTGGATGAAATGTACAATTACGTGCTGCCGGGCAGCGACGCGGCGATGAGCGCGGCGTTCGTGTCCGCCTGGGATAAGGGTGAGCCCATCGTGGCCTATTACTGGGAGCCCACGTGGCTTCTGGGCATGTACGACTTCGTACTTCTTGAGGACGCGCCCTTCGACGCGGCCACCTATATGGACGGCGAGACGGCTTTCCCCGCTACGACGGTGACCATCTGCGTATCCAACGATTTTCTGGCGTCCAATCCGGAGTACTGTGCGTTCCTTTCGAATTACGGCACCTCCTCTGCGCTTTGCAGCGAGGCGCTGGCGCACATGCAGGAAACGGGGGACGATTACGCGGCCACGGCCAGGTGGTTTCTGAAGCAGCACGGTGAACTGGTGGACCAGTGGCTCACCGCCGATCAGGCGGCGACGCTGCGGTCGGCGCTGTAGAGCCGTTCCCATGGGATGTGAGGTGAAAGCATTTGAGTGACCTTGGTAATTTCCCCTTTGTGTTCAAGCCCAACGTATCGGCGATCGACAAGGCGATGCGCGGCTTCGCGGCCAGCGCCTCCTGGTTCTTCGAGGATATCGTCGGGCAGGGGCTGATCCGCCTCGTCAATTCGATCAACTGGATGCTCTCCCACATCCCGTGGTTTGTGCTGATCGCGCTGGTCTTCTTCCTGGGCTGGAAGGCCCGGGGGAAGATCCGCAGCGGCATCCTCTACGCGCTTTTGATGTGCCTGGTGGGTGTGGTGGGCCTATGGCAGATGATGTATCAGACGCTCTCCATCGTACTGGCGAGTGTGCTGATCGCGCTGGCGCTGGGATTCCCCATCGGCATCCTTCTGTCCGCCTCCGACCGGGCGACCCGCGTGGTGCGCCCGGTGCTGGACACGATGCAGACAATGCCGGTGTTCGTCTACCTGATCCCGGCGCTGCTTTTCTTCGGCATGGGCTCCGCTTCCGCGGTCATCGCCACGGTGATCTACGCCATCGTTCCGGTCATCCGGCTGACCAGCCTGGGCATACGCCAGGTGGCGGCGGACGTGGTGGAAGCCTCACGCGCCTTCGGCGCGACGCGGCGTCAGACGCTGGTCAAGGTGCAGATCCCGCAGGCGATGCCCACCATCATGGCCGGCGTCAACCAGACGCTGATGATGGCCATGGCGATGGTGGTCACCTGCTCGATGATCGGCGCCCGAGGCCTGGGCAGCGAGGTGCTGATCGCCGTCAACCGAACGGAGATCGGCCGCGGCCTGGTATCCGGCTTTTCCGTGGTCATCCTGGCGATTCTTTTGGATCGCCTGACCCAGGGCTGGTTCGGCGACGAAAAGAAAAAGGCCCGCAAGGCCGACAAATTGCCCGGGGGGGATCAGAATGGCTGAGCGCGGCGGCGAATATATCATTGAACTGAAACATGTCAACAAGCTTTACGGCATCAACCGGGCGGAGGCCGCCCGCATGATGCGCGAGGGCTCGGACAAGGACGCCGTCTATAAAAAAACCGGCGCCACCGTGGCGCTGTGGGATGTGAATCTGAAAATTCGACGGGGCGAGATCTTTGTGGTCATCGGTCTCTCCGGCTCGGGCAAGTCCACGGTGGTGCGCTGTCTGAACCGGCTTCACAGGCCCACCGGCGGCAGTGTGCTGTTTGAGGGCGAGGACATCACGAAGTACGGCACCCACGAGCTTCTGGATCTGCGCAGAGGAAAGATGTCCATGGTATTCCAGTCTTTCGGCCTCATGAGCCACCGGGACGTGCTGGGCAACGTGGCTTACGGCCTCGAAGTGCGGGGCATGTCCCGCGCCCAGCGCGAGGAGAAGGCGCGGCAGGTGATCCAGATGGTGGGGCTTTCCGGCTGGGAGCGCCAGAGCGTGGACAGCCTGTCCGGCGGCATGCGGCAGCGCGTGGGCATCGCCAGGGCCCTGGCCAGCGATCCAGAGGTTTTGCTGATGGACGAGCCCTTCTCGGCGCTGGACCCGCTGGTGCGCAGCGACATGCAGTTCGAACTGCTCAAAATCCAGCGCAAACTGGGCAAGACCATCGTGTTCATCACCCATGACATCGACGAGGCCTTTAAGCTGGGCGACACCATCGCCATCATGCGGGACGGCAAGGTGATCCAGGTGGACACCCCCGAGGGCATGAGCGCCAATCCCGCCGACGATTACGTGCGCCGTTTTGTGAACAGCGCCGATCGCTCGAAGGTCACCAGCCTTCGAAGCGTGATGATCAACCCGTCCAGCCTCGCCCGCGTCACCGACCGGCCCGCGCAGGCCATCGAATCCATGCGCAAAAATGCGCTGTCCACCGTATATGTGGTGGACCATGCGCTGAAACTTCGCGGTATTCTGACCATTTCCGAAGCAGTGCGCGCCCACAAGGAAGGGCTGCCCATCGCCGAGGTCATGAACCGGGACGTGGAGACCGCCACCCCGGAGGAAACCGTTCACGCCATCCTGCCCCGCGCCGCCCAGTCGCCCTACCCGCTGGCGGTGGTGGACGAGGGCGGAAGCCTGCTGGGCATCGTCACCAAGGCGGCGGTCTTGGCCTCGCTGGCGCAGGATTAACGCCCCCGCGTTTCAGTCCTTCCCGCGCGGGTAAAATACCCGAGTACCCCCAAACGGGCAAACGAAGGAGGCGGGACGATGGACGTTGCCGCGGTGATGGAGCGTCTGGCCACTCTGGGCACCGAGGCCCGGAAAAAGCACATGAAAAAGCGCGGCGCAGGCGAAAACCTGTTTGGTGTACTGCGTCGCGACCTTCACGCTCTGGCGGAGAACCTGGGCAGGAATCAGGCGCTGGCCCTCGATCTGTGGGAAACCGGAAACGTCGACGCGATGGTGTTGTCCGCGATGATCATGGACCCCGCGAAACTCGAAAAGGAGCAGGCGGAACAGATGGTCGCAAGCCTTCGGTATCCCGATCTTCTGGATGAACTGGTATTTGACGCCGTCGCCGAAGCGCCCTTTGCGGCGGAACTCCGGGAGGCGTGGATCGGCTCGGCGGACGATGTCACCGGCCGCGCGGGCTGGACGCTGGCGGTGGACGGAATCCTTCGAAGAAAGTTTTCGTCGGAGGCGCTCTCCCGCTACGTGGACCTGGTGGAGCGAAGCCTTGTGGCCGCGCCGCCGCTCACGCAGGAAGTTATGAACCGCGCGCTGTGCGAAACCGGCATCCGATATGAGGCGTTTACGGACCGCTGCCTTGAAATCGGCGAGCGCCTCGGCGTCTTCAGGGGGCAGAAGGTGCCCAAGGGCTGCACCTCCGCCTACGCGCCTGAGTGGATCGCCGCCGGCATAAAGCGGCGGCGGCCCACAAAGTAGCCGTCAAAATTCAGCAAGGCGTCGGAGAATCCGCGGACGCCTTGCTGAATTCTGTCAGCCGCTCCCGTTCAGGAACCGTCCCGCGCGGGCGCCGGCGCGCCACCGGCGCTTTCACTCATCAGGTTTACATACAGCGCCTTCTGGTCGTCAATCTCTGCGTAGAACACCTCCTCGGGCCGCGCCCGGTACAGCGAATGCAGTTGATCCCTGAGCCAGGCCTCGTCAACCTTCGCGTACGCCAGCATGTCGCAAAAGATCTGCCCGTCCACGATCACCGGCATGGTCAGCCCTTCCTCCGGCTGCTTGAGTGCCAGATCCTTGACCGTCACGGGTTTTGCGCTGTTTTTGGGGAATACCGATAGATTCCCCCCCGCCTCAAACACCGCGAAGTTGATATCCTGAAGCTTCGTATATCCCTGCGCGCGCAGCATCGACATCAGCGTGAACGCGCTCATCCGGCACTTCCTCAACGCGTCTCTTTGCATCACGCCCGAGGCTACCAGAATCACCGGTGCAAAATCCATCCGGTAGAAGCACCGTCCCAGCGTCATTCGTGCGATCGCGATGGCAAAGAGCGCCAGCACAATCACGCCGAAGGCGGTCTTGAATACGTCCTTGTTGACCAACGGCTGTGAAATCACATTGGAGATGATCATCAAGATGCCCAGGTCAAAGGGCGTCATCTGCAGAAGCGCCTTTTTCCCCAGAATCACGGTGACAAACCATATCGCGACCACCAGGATCAGCGAGCGCAGCGCGTAGACAAGAAACATTTCCATTATTTGACGTCCTCCTCAGGGTTGCGGCGCGACCGAGGTGATGTTGTTAAAAAGGTACAGGCAGGAAAGCCCTTCCTTCAACGCGCCGGGTTCGTCCTTCCGTGCGATGGCCGCTCGCATTCGGGTCAGCGTGAGACTCAGCAGCGTGTAGTCCGATTCCGCGTACTTGACCGCCACCAGAAAGTTGCCCCGATTCCATAGCTGTGCCGCCCGGTCCGCCGCGCGCTCCGATCCGGCCCAGTCCCCGTCTCGGGCGCTTTGAAGCGCGGCCTCCACCTCTCCGGAAAAATTCCGCTCTCCCCAGTTAAACAGAAACATCTGCCCCAGCATCAGCGCGCCCAGCATCAGCATGATCAGACTGATCAGCGTCCATCCGATTTGTCTCTGCGTCATCTCCCGCACGCTCCCCGCACATTAACGTTCATGTTAGTATGCCGCGCCGTGCCGTCTCTACACATCGGAAAACAATCCGCAAGAAACCGAGAATATCAAACCTTTCTTATATTGACATTAACGCGGAAATGCAGTAAAATTTCAAATAATGGTTTAGTAGTCTAAATCGAAAACGGTTTTGTTTGTCTGTATTGCCCCAATCGTTGATAAAGCGGGCGAACGCCCTCTTTATAAGAAGAAAAAAGGAGTGAGCCCTATCATGAAGAAGATCCTGACCGTGGTTCTCGCCCTGGCGCTGACGATGGCGCTGTGCGCGCCCGCGTTCGCGGCCGGCGGCAAGATCGGCGTCGCAATGCCGACGCAGGACCTGCAGCGCTGGAACCAGGACGGCGACAACATGAAGAAGCAGCTTGAGGCCGCCGGCTACGAAGTGGATCTGCAGTTCGCCAACAACGAGGTGGCACTCCAGGTTTCCCAGATCGAGAACATGATCCTGGGCGGCTGCAAGGCGCTGGTCATCGCGTCTATCGACGGCAGCGCGCTGGGCACGGTGCTGGCCCAGGCCAAGGAAGAGGGCATCCCGGTCATCGCTTACGACCGCCTGATCATGAAGTCGGACGCCGTTTCCTACTATGCGACGTTTGACAACTACAAGGTCGGCACGATCCAGGGCAAGTTCATCGAGGAGAAGCTGGGTCTCGCGGATGGCAAGGGCCCCTTCAACATTGAGCTCTTCGCCGGCTCGCCGGACGACAACAACGCGCTGTTCTTCTTCCAGGGCGCGTGGGACGTGCTGAAGCCCTACATCGATAACGGCCAGCTGGTGGTGCCCAGCGGCCAGACCGACTTCAACACCATCGCGATTCTGGGCTGGGGCTCCGAGGACGCGCAGAACCGCATGGACAACCTGCTGACCGCCTATTATTCCGACGGCAAGACGCTGGACGCGGTGCTTTCCCCCAACGATTCGCTGGCCATCGGCATCGCGAACTCGCTGACCAACATGGGCTTCTCCCCCTACCCGATCCTGACCGGTCAGGACTGCGACAAGCCCAACATGAAGAACATTCTGGCGGGCAAGCAGTCCATGTCGATCTTCAAAGACACCCGCACCCTGGCCGCCAAGGTCGTGGGTATGGTGGATGCGCTGATGCAGGGCACCGAGCCGGAAATCAACGACACCAAGACCTATGACAACGGCGACGGCAAGATCATCCCGTCCTATCTGTGCGATCCCGTGTACGCCGACAAGGACAACTACAAGGAACTGCTGATCGACAGCGGCTACTATACCGAGGCGGACATCACCGGCTGATTCCAATCGCCGGCATTCTGAGACGGGGGACGGACGGCCAAAACCGTCCGTCCCCGTCTGGGATTGGGGGATTATCATGGCCAAGGTTCTTCTGGAGATGCGCTCCATCACCAAGACATTTCCCGGCGTCAAGGCGCTGGACAACGTCAACATCCGGGTGGAGGAGGGCGAAATCCACGCGCTGGTGGGTGAAAACGGCGCGGGCAAATCCACGCTGATGAACGTACTCAGCGGCATTTACCCCTACGGCGCCTACACCGGCGACATTGTCTACGACGGCGGGGAGTGCCGCTTCAAAACCATCAAAGATTCCGAGCGCAGGGGCATCGTCATCATCCATCAGGAGCTGGCGCTGGTACCTTATCTATCCATCGCGGAAAACATGTTTCTGGGCAATGAGCGCGCCCGCCGCGGCGTGGTGGACTGGGATGAGACCAACCATGCCGCCGAAAAGTTTCTGAACATCGTGGGCCTCCACGAGAACCCGCGCACCCTAATCAAGGATATCGGCGTGGGCAAGCAGCAGCTGGTGGAGATTGCGAAGGCGCTGGCCAAGGACGTCCGGCTTTTGATTCTGGACGAGCCCACCTCGTCCCTCAACGAATCGGACGCCAAGAAGCTTTTGGATCTTTTGCTGGCGCTGCGCAGAGACAAGGGCGTTACATCCATCATCATTTCCCACAAGCTGAATGAAATCGCCTATGTCGCGGACAAGATCACCATCCTCAGGGACGGGGCCACCATCGAAACGTTGGACAAGGCTTCCGATCAGATCACCGAGGAGCGCATCATCCGCGGCATGGTGGGCCGGGAACTCACGGACCGCTTCCCCAAACGGCAGTCCCATCCCGGCGACATTGCCCTTGAAATCGAGCATTGGACGGTCTATCACCCGCTCTATACCGAGCGCAAGGTGGTGGACGACGTTTCGATCAACGTGCGCAGGGGCGAGGTCGTCGGCATCGCGGGGCTGATCGGAGCGGGCAGGACGGAACTGGCGATGAGCGTGTTCGGCCGGTCCTACGGCACGAACATCTCCGGCACGGTCAAAAAAGACGGCGAAGTGCTGGCGCTGCACAGCGTATCCGACGCCATCAAAAGCGGATTCGCCTACATCACCGAGGACCGCAAGGGGAACGGCCTGGTGCTGATCGATTCCGTCAAGCGCAATCTAACGCTGTCGCGGCTGGACTTTGTATCCGACAGGGGCGTGCTGGACAAGGACAAGGAGCAAAACGAGGCCGAAACGTACCGGCAAAAGCTCAACATCAAGACGCCTTCCGTCGAGCAGCAGGTGGGCAACCTCTCCGGCGGCAATCAGCAGAAGGTACTGGTGGGCAAGTGGATGTTCGCCATGCCCGACATCATGATTCTTGACGAACCCACCCGCGGCATCGATGTGGGCGCTAAATTTGAAATCTACCAAATCATCAACCACCTGGTGGCGGAGGGAAAATCCATCCTGATGATATCTTCGGAGCTGCCCGAGATTCTGGGCATGTGCGACCGCATCTACGTGATGAACGAGGGCAGGCTGATCGCCGAGCTGCCAAGAGCCGAAGCCTCCCAGGAAATCATCATGAACCACATCCTGAAAGCCAGCAACAGAGAGGTGAGCGCATGAGCAAGCTGAAAAACGCGCTGGGCGGAAACCTGAAGCAGTATACCATGCTGATGGCGCTGGTCGTCATCGTGCTGATGTTCCAGCTGATGACGGGCGGCATCCTGCTCAAGCCCATGAACGTTTCCAACCTGATCTTCCAGAACGCCTACGTGGTGATCCTGGCGGTAGGCATGCTGATTTGCATTCTGACCGGCGGCAACATCGACCTGTCCGTCGGCTCCGTGGTCGCGCTGATCGGCGCATGCGCGGGCACGTTCATCATCAACTGGAAGATGAACGTCTACTTCTCGGTGCTTCTGTGTATGCTGGCCGGCCTTCTCATCGGCATGTGGCAGGGCTTCTGGATCGCCTACGTACGCATCCCCGCATTCATTGTGACGCTCTCCGGCATGCTGGTATTCCGAGGGCTGACACTGCTCATTCTGGGCGGCCTCACCATCGCGCCCTTCCCTCAGGAATACCTGATGTATTCCACCGGCTTCATCCCGGATCTGCTGGGCGGCTGGCTGGGCCTTCCCGCCCGGCCCAATACCACCGCCATCGCGGCGGGCGCGCTGCTGGCGGTGGTGTTCGCCGTTTCACAGGTCCGCTCCTACGCCGGCCGCAAGCGCAAGGGCTACCAGGTGGAGAGCCTCGTGGCGCTCGTCATCAAGATGATCGTCATCAGCGCGGTGGTGGTGTGGTTCTTCTCCGTTCTGTCTCAGTACCGGGGCATCCCGACGGTTCTGATTCTGCTGGGCCTGATCCTGGTGGGTTACGGCTACTTCACCTCCTCCACCGTCATGGGCCGGCACATCTACGCCATTGGCGGCAACGAGAAGGCCGCGCTGCTCTCGGGCGTCAAGACCAACAAGATGCTTTTCCTCGCCTACGTCAACATGGCGCTGCTGGCGGCGGTCGCCGGCCTGGTGTTTGCCGCGCGGCTCAACAGCTCCTCGCCCCAGGCCGGGCAGAGCTTCGAGCTCGATGCCATCGGCGCCTGCTTCATCGGCGGCGCAAGCGCCTACGGCGGCATCGGCACCGTGGGCGGCACGCTGATCGGCGCCCTGATCATGGGCGTTCTAAACAACGGCATGTCCATCATGGGCATTGACTCCAACACCCAGCAGGTCGTCAAGGGGCTGGTGCTTTTGGGCGCGGTGGCTTTTGACGTATTGTCCAAGAAGAACCTCAAGCTGCCCTTCCTGCATAGAGCAGGCGGAAAGAAAAAGGGCGCGGCGCAGAGCCTGTAACGTCCGCATCATCGCGAGGCCCGCCGCTCCGGAGCGGCGGGCCTCGCGCGCTGAATCAGTTCCCGTGGCAGTAGTGTTTCTTCAGCGTATCCACCACTTCTTCAATCCGGCGGTCCGCAATAAAGTAGATCACATTCTGCCCGGTCTTTATGCTGTCTACAATACCGCGGGCCTTCATCAGCGCCAAATGCTGCGACAGCGCGGACTGACCGATGTCCGGCACAACCGCACCCAGCGCGCCCACGGTTCTCGGGCCGTCGATCAGCGCGCACAGGATCCCGAGCCGGTGCTCATTGGCAAGCGCCTTCAAAAGCTCCGCAATCTCTCTGGCCCTCTCCATCCGGTTTTTCCTTTCCGTGCTTCAGGCGGCAGATTCCCTGGGTCATGGTGCCCATCGGGCAATAGACGCACCAGGAGCGCGGCCTGAACAGCGCCATCGTGATCAGCCCCAGTACCGTAGATGTCAGCATCACGCCGTAAAACCCGAACGCGAACTGCGCCACCCACGGGTGCACCATCGACGTATCCGCCCAGTCCCACGGCAGCCGGAATACCCAGAGCAGGGTGACCGCTTCCCGGAGCGTCGCGCCTGCGAACACCTTCCAGCTCGCATACAGCATCAGCCCGAACATCGTCATGAAAAACGTCAAAAACGCGTACCGGAACCACTTCGCCCGGAGAAACGCCGGCGGCGCGGCGTTGCGGGAGAGCTTCAGCCGTCCGCCCAGTTTGTCCAGCAGTTGGCCGCGCCCGCAGTAACGGTTGCAGTAGCCCTTGCCTCCGCCAAAGGCCGCCACCCCCAGCGGTACGAAAAAGCAGACCAGCCCGATCCACGCGAACAGAATATTGAAAATCCCCAGCAGCAGGTAAACGGCGGAGGCCGCCCAAAGATAATCCGCCCAGCGCTTCTTCCCCGTCACGACGCCGCCTCCCGCTCGCCGATCCGAATGACCCCCGCCGGGCATGCATCGGCGCAACGCCCGCAGCCGACGCACTTTTTCATATCCACCAGCGCGTACATGCCCTTAAACACCTGGATCGCGCCCAGCGGACAGCGTCCGACACAGTGGCCGCAAGCCACGCATTCCTCAGAAATGATCGCCTTCTTCCTTTTGATCCCCATTGCGCACCGCCTTTTCATATTAGCACATTCTAATATACCGATATGAACGGCCCGTGTCAAGAGTTCTCGCGTGAACAAAACTTAACCGGACGCGCTTTGTGCCGGGCGCGGGTCAGACGTTTTTTTCGTGGATTTCGGTATAGGTCAGCCTGCCTGCAATCCTCTCGGACTTCATCAGGCTCAATCGCCGGGCGGTCATGGAAAAGGGCGCAAAGGAGAGGTCGGGCGCTTCGCGCAGCCGCACCTCGCGCGCCAGCGTGACATGCGCCGTCAGCGCGTCCGGCCAATCCCCGCCAAAGCCCGCCGCGCGCATCGCGTCCCGGAGGCGGCGGTACAGTCCGGTGAGGCCGGGATCCGGCCGGACGCCCACCCAATAGAGATTCCGGCGGAACGTACCCACCCGGTCGAACTCCAGCGTTACGCTCTGCGTAAAGCATTCCGCCATGACGCGCCGGATTTCGGAAGTTTCCTCCACCTCGCCCAAAAACAGCACCGTCAGGTGCATGTTCTCCGGCCGCGTAAAGTTGCCGCAGGCGGCGGCGGCCAGCGAACGCTGGATGGTCAGCAACCTTTCGCGGGTTTCGCCGTCGAAGTTGATCGCGATGAAGAGTCTCACAGGCTCACCTCCACGGTGCTCCTAGCGGCGATTCCGCCGGGGATCACATCGCAGTCGACCGCCACAATGCCCACGCCCGCCGCTTTGGCCGCCCGGAGCGCCTCCGCGAAGGCGGGGTGCGTGCGCGCGTTGGGGGCAAAGCGATCGACGCCCGCCATCTGGATGACGAATACGATAAAGGCATCGTAGCCCTGCGAGAGGCTCCGCACCAGCTCGTTCAGGTGCCGGACGCCCCGCTCGGTGGGCGCGTCTGGAAACAGCGCGACGCCGCTTTCCTCCAGCGTCACACCCTTGACCTCCACCAGCGACCGCCGCCCGGCCCGCTCGATCAGAAAGTCAAACCGCGAACTCAAATAAGCGTACTCCGGCTTGATCCGTTCCGCGCCGGGCAGAAAGCCGCCTCCCTCCACCCATTCGCGCAGCACCCTGTTGGGGGCCTGGCTGTCCACGTTGACGAGCCGCGAGCCTTTGCGGGCGGTGATCAGATCGTACCGCGTCTTGCGCGCGCCGGGGTCGTGCCGCTGCAAAAATACCTGCGCACCGGGGACGAACAGCTCCCGGCATCGCCCGGTGTTCTTGACGTGGCAGATTTCCGCGCGCCCGCCGATCTCGACCCGCGCGACAAAACGGTTGAGCCGCTCGAGAAAGATTGCTTCACAAACATCGGAATACATCATGGCATATCCTTGTTCACCGTTCTCCGCACCGAGCAGATTGCGGGCGTGAAGCGCCTGGGCCAGAAGGCGGAAGCGAAAGGGTTCGCGCTTTCATAGCAGACATGCACCCAAGGCCGCCCGCACTCCAGACAGAGTTCCAGCATGCGTTCCACCAGCGCGCCGCCGATGCCCGCGCCACGATATCCCGACGCCACGTAAGCGCCGACCCCTGTGACGCATGCGCTTAATTCCCCGGTCAGCTGCTCGCAGTCGATCCCGGGGGCAACGGTAAAATTCAGCGCGCCGACCGGGCGTTCACCGTCCCAGGCCATTAGAACCCGATCCTCCTTGAGAATTTTATGGATGCGCTCCAAGTTGAACGCCTGCCGCCGGAGAAAGAGCGGCGCGCCCAGAAAATACGCCTGCGCCTCATCCGCCAGACTCAGCAGCGCCCTTGCGTCTCCCTCCCCCGCTTGTGAAATCCTGCAGGGGCAGGCACGTCCGGCCTCCGCGCGCTCCGCGCGCGCGCAGGCGTTCACCACATGGGCGGCGAAACCCAGCTCATATAGTTCGTTTTTTAGAGTATCGTCGCCGTAAAGCATCATCCAGAGATGGTTCCGCTTTCCGTCCGCCACCCATGCCCGGGCGGCGGACGTGTACAGCGCGCGGTAGACGGCCGCCGTGTCTCCCGCCCTCGCCGCATGGGCGACCGTCGGGCAGAAAGCCGAAGGCTCGCCGTGAAAATCAAAGTAGGTCCAGCCCATGTATCCCGCCAATTCACCGTTTTCCACCGCGGCCAGCGCGCGCCCCGCGGCCACAAAGGCGCGGAGCATCGACTCCGCCGCGCTCGCTCCGCCGGGAAAGAAATCCGGAAAGACGCCCACCAGGTTCCGCAGGAATGCTTCATGCCAAAGGCGCAACGCGCCTGCAATGTGCTCTCCCCGCAATGGCATGATCTCGTACATGCGCATCCCCCCGCTTCTATTGTATCGCGCGCCGTCGGGAAGTCAAGGCGCGATGCTCTTACGCCGCGAGCCGCTGTAAAATTTTGTACCGGTGGTTGACTTTGCGCCGGTTCGTATGATATACTGCTTGTGATAAAGCAGAAGCGCTCGCTTCTCACCCGGCGGCAGTGCCAGCGCGGGTTGCATAAAACAGATGTTTTGTGTGTGGGCGTTCGCTTTTGCGAAAGGCCCGCTTTTTTTATGAGAATCGATTTGGGAGGTGCATGGGTATCAACAACGATCTGATGATTAATGAGGAAATCCGCGACCGCGAGGTACGTTTGATCGATCAGAACGGTGAACAGCTGGGCGTCATGCTGACACGGCAGGCGCTGGAGCTCGCCGAAGAACGCCAGCTCGATCTGGTCAAGATTGCGCCGCAGGCCAAGCCGCCTGTATGCAAGCTGATGGATTATGGCAAATACCGCTTCGAACAGTCCAAGCGTGAACGTGAGATTCGCAAGAATCAAAAGGTCATCACCATCAAGGAGGTTCGCCTTTCCGCGACCATCGAGGACCATGACGTGGACGTCAAGTTCAAAAATGCGGTCAAGTTCCTCCAGGATGGCGACAAGGTCAAGGTAAACATCCGTTTCCGTGGCCGTCAGATCACCCACTCAGAAATCGGTCTCCAGGTGATGAGGAGTTTCGCCGAGCGGATCAAGGAATACGCCATCATCGAGCGCCAGCCGCTCCTTGAAGGCCGAAACATGATCATGATCCTCTCCCCGCGCGACAAGGATTAACGCTCGTTATTTCCGCGAAATGATGCACTGAACGAGAGGAGGAGTATCCATGCCCAAGCAGAAGACCCACCGCGGCGCGGCGAAGCGCTTCAGCCTGACCAAGACTGGCAAGATTAAGCGTTCGCAGGCGTTCAAGAGCCATATCCTGACCAAGAAACCCACCAAGCGCACGCGCAACCTTCGCAAGGCGGCCCTGGTGTTCAGCGGCGAAGCCAAAACAATGAAGAAACTGATTCCGTATAAGTAAGGAGGCGAATCCAAATGGCAAGAGTCAAGAGGGCTGTCAACGCCCTGAAGAAACGCAGGAAAATGCTCCGGCTGTCGAAGGGCTACTTCGGCGCCCGTTCCAAGCAGTATCGCGCCGCCAGCGAGCAGGTTCGCCGCTCCCTGCGCTACGCTTTTATCGGCCGCAAGCTCAAAAAGCGTGATTTCCGCAGCCTGTGGATCGCGCGCATCAACGCGGGCGCCCGTGTCAACGGCCTGAGCTACTCCCGGCTGATCAACGGCCTCAAGAAGAGCGGCGTGGTGGTCAACCGCAAGATCCTGTCGGATCTGGCGATCCACGACGCGGCGGGTTTCACGAAGCTGTGCGACACCGCCAAGTCGGCGCTGGGCAAGTAAGCGCCTTTCCGTCAAATATCATAAAAGCGCGATCGTGCGGAACGGTCGCGCTTTTGAATATCGGCCTTACCTGAAGCCCGGTCACACGTAATAGGGATTCGGCTTGAACAGCAGCACAAAAATATCAATAATCCAGCCGATGCCGAAGATCCCCCACGTCAGCAGGTAAAGGATGCCCATGCCCACCTTGCCCTCGTAGAACTTGTGCCCGAACACCGTGAAGATGCATAAAAGGAGCGCTACCCACTTGTTTTTTTGGCCGCCCAAGCGCGTAAGCGCCGTTCACATTCTGATTGACGTTGGAATTGGTGTTGGTATTGGTGTTGTTGATGACAATCTGCGGCTCCTTGGCCGCAAGCATCTCCACCTGCCTTCCGCACGCCGTGCATATCACGGCGTCCACCGGAATCTTCGTGCCGCAAAACTTGCAGAACTTGGTTTGAACGGCGGCGCCGCTCGCGGGCATCGGTTCAGCGGTCATGGTTTCTCCTCCTCATCCGCATCCTGGTTCATCTATATTTTAATAACAAAACACATGAAAGTCAATTTGTCCGAATGTAATTTTTGCCTTTGCCGCTGCGAAGCAGCCGGGCGTCGTTCGCGCTCGCCGGTCAAGCACAGCCGCGCCCCGTCAAAAGGCAGGCGTATCCATTGCGCCGCGGCCGGAAATGTCCTATAATGAGGGTATCGTATTTTTTATCCGAAGGTGATTTGATGGCGGGCGGGCGGAGCGTTAAGCTCAATACGGACACCGGTTTTCTCAAGCTCATCGCGATTACGACGATGGCAATCGACCACGTGGGCGCGGCAATCCTACCCCAGTATCCAATCCTCCGGGTGATCGGGCGCGTCGCCTTTCCGATCTTCGCCTACAGCCTGGCGGTGGGTTGCGTGTACACCCACGACATGCGCCGCTACATGCTGCGCATGCTGCTGCTGGCGCTCATCTCTCAGCCGCTGTACGCGCTGGGTCTCAACCATACCACCGCGGCGATGAACGCCGTTTCGTGGACCGGCGATCCGCTCCGAAGCGCGCTCTCCTGGTACCTGATGAGCTGGAACCGCCCCAGTATTCTGCTTTCGTTGATGGCGGGCATGCTGCTCATCTGGTGTTTCAAGGACAAAAAGTACGCGATGGCGGCAGTCGTAGCCGGTGTCATCCTGTACTTCCAGGGGTACCTCGATTACGGCTGGCGCGGCGTGGCGCTGATGCTCCTGTTCTACGCCTTCCTGGAGCAGCCCGGCGCGTCCTTTCTGTGGATACTCGGCTTCATGCTGTGGTGGGGCGTCTCCGGTGGCGGCGGATACCAGATTGGCCCGGTGCGCTTCAGCACCCAGACCTTCGCGATCATGGCGCTGCCCGTGATCTACCTGCCCACCAAGACCGGCTTGAAACTGCCCAAGTGGTTTTTCTATCTGTTCTATCCGCTGCACTTGGCCGCGATCTACGCCGCCCAGCTGATGATCGCTCGGGGCGCATGACACTCTTATCCTTTCAAGACGCGGGCCCGCTTTGCGGGCCCGCGTCTTTTGATCTTTTCGCCGAACCGTGGTATAATTATAGAAGGAGGTGAGCGCATGCTGTTTTTCGCGCCGTTTATCTGGCTGATCGCCGTTCCCGCGCTGTTCGTCCTGATCGTTTTGATCCGGATGCTGTTTTGGCTGCGCTCGCTGGGGCAGCCGGAAGCGCGCGGCGGCGCCGAAAGCGGTCAGCCCTTTATCGAAGGTGAGTTCGTGGAGGATGAAGAACCTGCCGATCATTCGGTTCCCACTCGCACTCCGCTTGAAAAATAGCCCCGAAAATGGTATAATATTATGCAAACGCTCAGAAACGGCCTTTTTCGCCGAACATTCTTGTGCGGATGCGCGGTATTCGTTCGTAATTGGAGGAAAATTGCATGGCGATCTGCGCAATTGTGGGCATCAACTGGGGCGACGAGGGCAAGGGCCGCATGGTGGACTACCTGGCCGACCGCTTTGAAGTCGTCGTAAGGTATCAGGGCGGCAACAACGCCGGCCACACCGTCATCAACGAATACGGCAAGTCGGCGCTGAACCTGTTGCCGTCCGGCATCTTTCACCGGGAGACGGTGAACCTCTTGGGCGTGGGCACGGTCATTGACCTCAAGCATCTGAATGAAGAAATGGCGAAGCTTCGCGAGCGCGGCGTCGCCATCACGCCGGAAAACCTGCGCATCTCGGAGCGGGCGATGATCGTTCTCCCCTTCCATCCGCTGCAGGACAAGCTGGAGGAGATTCGGCTGGGCAAGGACAGCTACGGCTCGACGCTGCGCGGCATTTCGCCCATCTACGGCGATAAGTACATGAAAAAGGCCATCCAGATGGGCGACCTGAAGTATCCGGATACGCTCCGGCATCATTTGAAAAAGCTGATTGACTGGAAGAACGCGGTGTTCGCCCAGGCCTACGGCCAACCGCCGATCTCTTTCGAGGAGACGATGGAATGGCTCGATACCTATGGCACGCCGCTCATCCCCTACATCTGCGACACCGGCAAGGTTTTGAAGGATGCCCAGGACGCGGACAAGAGCATTTTGTTCGAGGCACAGCTCGGCGCGCTCCGGGACATTGATTATGGCATCTACCCGTTTTCCTCGTCCTCCTCGCCGCTGGCGGCCTACGCGCCCATCGGCGGCGGCCTGCCCTCCATCAAGCTGGATGAGGTCGTGGGCGTCGTGAAAGCCTACTCCACCTGCGTGGGTGAAGGCCCCTTTGTGGGCGAGCTCTCCGGAGAAACCGCGACGAACCTGCGCGAAGCGGGCGGCGAATATGGCGCGGCCACCGGCCGGCCCCGGCGCGTCGCCTGGATGGACGCGGTGGCCACCCGCCACGGCATCGGCCTGCAGGGCGCCACCACCATCGCGCTGACCAAGATGGACGTGCTCAGTTACGTGGACGAGATCCCCGTCTGCGTCGGCTACCGCCTTGGAGGCGAAATCACGGAGGACTTCCCCTTCACGCCGGAGCTTAATGCCTGTGAGCCCGTCTACGAGGTACTGCCGGGCTGGAAGACGGACATCTCTTCCGTGCGCGATTTCTCGGCCCTGCCCAAAGCGGCGCAGGACTATGTGCTCTACCTTGAGCGCAAGCTGGGCTGCCCGATCCGCTATGTTTCCGTGGGCGCCGAGCGTGAACAGATCATCCTGCGCTGACGGGAGGAACCTTTATGGAACGTAAAACCGCCTATGAGTCGCCGCTTGGCAGCCGCTATGCCAGCCGCGAAATGCTGTACCTGTTCTCGCCGGACAACAAGTTCATCACCTGGCGGAAGCTCTGGGTGGCGCTGGCGGAGGCGGAGCAGGAGCTGGGGCTCCCGATCACCGACGCGCAGATTGCGGAGCTCAACGCCCATGTGGAGGACATCGACTACGATGCCGCCCGCGCCTATGAGGAACGGGTGCGCCACGACGTGATGGCCCACGTGCGCGCCTATGCCGACCAGTGTGGCGCAAACGCCGGCGCGATTCTCCACCTGGGCGCGACCTCCTGCTATGTGACAGACAACACCGACGCGCTGATCCTCCGGGACGCGCTCAGGCTGATCCGCGGAAAGCTGCTGGAGGCGATACGGCGCCTTCGCGCCTTCGCGCTTGAGTACAAGGATCTTGCCACGCTGGGGCTTACCCATCTGCAGCCGGCGCAGCCGGTGACGGTGGGCAAGCGTGCCTGTCTGTGGATGCAGGACCTTTTGATGGACGTGACCGACCTCGATCACGCCCTCTCCACGATCAAGCTCCTGGGCTCCAAAGGTACGACGGGCACCCAGGCGAGCTTCATGGCGCTGTTTGACAACGACGGCGAAAAGGTGCTGGCGCTGGAAAAGCGCATCGCCGAGAAGATGGGCCTCGATGCGGTCTACCCGGTCAGCGGGCAGACGTATCCCCGGAAGCTGGACAGCCGTGCGCTGGCGGTGCTCAGCGGTATCGCCCAAAGCGCTTACAAATTCGCGCAGGACATCCGCCTTCTGCAGGCGTTCCACGAGTGCGAAGAGCCCTTCGGCAAGGAGCAGATCGGCTCCAGCGCGATGGCCTACAAGCGAAACCCCATGCGCTCAGAGCGCATCTGCGCCCTCAGCCGCCACGTGATGGCGCTGGAGGCCGACACCGCCATGACCGCCGCCACGCAGTGGTTCGAGCGAACGCTGGACGATTCCGCCAACCGCCGTTTGAGCCTGCCGGAGGCGTTCCTTGCCACCGACGCGGTGCTGGAACTCGTCTGCAACGTGACGTCCGGCATCGTGGTTTACCCCAAGATCATCGAAAAGAACCTGAGGGAGAACCTGCCCTTCATGGCCACCGAGAACATCCTGATGGAAGCCGTCAAGGCGGGCGGTGACAGGCAGGCGCTCCACGAACGCATCCGCGTTCATTCCCAGGAGGCCACGCGTCGGGTGCGGGTGGAGGGGCTTACCAACGATCTGATGGACCGCATCGCCGCCGATCCGGCCTTCCCGCTGGAGCGCGGCCGCCTGGAGGCGCTGCTGGATCCGAAACTCTACACCGGACGCTCCGCCCAACAGGTGGAGGAATTCATTCGGGAAGCGATTGATCCACTCATTGCCGGCGCGCCCGAGGTCAAGGCCGGCGACGTCCGGGTCTAAACTCAATCCTTTCTCCATGGGGCGGCAATCCACCGCCCCTTTTTTCATGCGCGTTGTGTCAGAAGCGTTCTTGCTTGACCCCTCCCGCGCATTTATGATAAAATACAAAGAATCTTTTGCAAGGGACTGAGGCAATTGGGAACGGCGGATATTCTGCTGATCGGCGTGGGCCTTTCGATGGACGCATTCGCGGTGGCTGTGTGCAAGGGGCTGTCCATGCGCAGGATCAACTGGGGGCACGCGGCGGTCATCGCGTTATTCTTCGGCGGGTTTCAGGCGCTGATGCCCTTTCTGGGCTGGATTCTGGGCCTTGGTCTTCAGGGCTTGATCGCCGCCTATGACCATTGGATTGCTTTCGGCCTTTTGAGCTTCATCGGCGGCAAATTCCTGGTGGATGCCCTCAAGGCAAGCTGTGAAGAGGGCGACGCCTGCGCCGTCGCGCTGGACATCAAGGGCCTTTTCGTGCTGGCCATCGCCACCAGCATTGACGCGCTGGCCGTGGGCGTCACGCTGGCGTTCCTCCAGGTCAACGTGGCAGCGGCCTGTTCGCTGATCGGCATCACCACCTTCCTCATCTCGCTGGGCGGCGTGGTGGTGGGCAACTATTTCGGCGCGCGTTTTCAGCGGAAAGCGCAGATCGCCGGCGGCGTGATTCTGATCCTGATCGGCGTCAAGATCCTGCTGGAGCACCTGGGGCTGATTTAGCGGCGCGGCTTGACGCGGACCGCCGGCCGTGATAGGATAGATCGAGAATTTGATACGGAGGCGCAGCCATGGCTAAGATTCAATCGGTGTTTGACGATTCCTTCAAAAAGTACGGCGCGGTCGTGACGGGCGTGCCGTCTGACGCGATCCGCGCGGCGGCGGCTTTGATCCCGATGCCGGACAAGGGCGTCGCGTACCGGCGTTCGATCCCCGAGCTCGAAGCCACCGGGGATTTTTCGGGCTTCCTCGCGCGCTACGGCGGTTTCAAGCCCGTTCAGGCGGGCCTTTGCTGGGGCTACAACACCCGGATGGACTGCATGGAATATCACCGCGCCAGCGAAGTCAACGTGGCGGTGACAGAGTGCGTCGTCATGTTGGGCGACCGGCGCGACATCTCGGACGGCGTTTATGATTCCGACTTGGTGGAGCTTTTCCGTGTGCCCGCGGGCACCGCGGTGGAACTTTACGCCACCACGCTGCATTACGCCCCCTGTCAGGTTCGGGAATCGGGCTTCCGTATGATCATCCTGCTGCCCGAAGGCACCAACGCGGACCTCGCGCCCGAAGCGCTGGAGGCGGCGAAGCAGTCCTCCGGCGAACACCGCATGCTGTGGGCCGTGGACAAGTGGCTGATCGCCCATCCCGATACGGGCGAGGCGAAGTCCGGCGCGCTGGCCGGCATCAAGGGCGAAAACATCGACATTTCCAAGGGCTGATCTGAACTGTGAAAAAGGCGGGGCTTTTGTGCCCCGCCTTTTTATAAGCGCACTTTATATGTCCTACAGTTATTCCACCCGGATGACAAGCCTGCCAATCTTTTTCGTGCCGTCCTTCGTCATGCAGTAGATGGTGGCTTTTCCCCTGCGCCTGGCCAGTACCACACCCTTGGAGTTAACCGCCAGTACCCGGCCGTTCGAAGAACGCCAGCGGACGCCCTGATTGGTGGCGTTTTCCGGTGCGCAGACGGTGGTGAGCGCCTGCCTCTTTCCACGCTGCATGGCCGTTTCGCCGGTAATGGCGACGCTTTTGACCAGAACGGGCTTCACGACCACCTTGACGGAAGCCGTCTTGCCGTTCTGTGTTTTGACGGTGATGGTGACGGTACCCTTCTTTTTCGGCGTGACCACCCCGCCGGAAACCGCCGCCACGCTGGAACCGCTGGTTTTCCACGTATATTCAGCCGTGGCGCTTGACGGAGATACGGTCGCGGCGAGCTTCAGCGTGCCGCCCAGGTACAGCGTCTGGGAACTCGCCGGACTGAGGCTGACGCTCTCCGGCAGCACCTCGGCATTCTCCGCATCGGTACCCTCCACCGGATCCGCCACCAGCATGTTGTAGACCTTTGTCCGCCGCGTCTTGGTGTAGGTGGCGTAGACCAGCGCGGCTTGGTACAGCGTCTTAAGGGTGATTTTGCCGTAACCGCCCGCGATGTCCGCCGCCTTGACGCCGTACTTCTTGACCGCTCCGCTGCCCACCTGATGATGGATATCCGCGTAGTAGACCAGCGCGTTAAGGTCAACAATCCCCAGCGCCTTCGCCTTTTCGATATAGGCAGAAATATCCTTTTCCGCCTGCGCGTCCTGGCACTTGACGCCCGCGGAGCTCTTCAAAAGCGCGCCGACCGCCGCGCGCTTATCGGCGGCGAGTGTCTTGCCGTTCCAGACGCTGGTCTTGCCCGTCGATAGCTGATTATAAAGCGTATCGCCCAGCAGCACCTTTGCACCTTCCGCGTCTTCGGCGATGATTTTCTTCAGCAGGCTGACCGCGCGCTCGTTGTGCCATTGCAGAATGCCGACGCTCGGGCCGCCGCTGTCATTGGACGCGCTGCCGTAGTTGCCGTTTGTCTCCATCTTGCTGATGACCTGAACCGCGCGCTCCAGCACCGCGGACGCCGCCGACGCCCCTTGCGTCAGCGCCAGAATCAACGCAAGGCATAGCGCCGCACATCGTACCCTCCGCATTACAGCGCCTCCTTTGCATAAGTAATTTAATAATTGTCATTATATCGTAATATTTTGTCTGTGTCAAGGGTTCTCTTTTCAGGCGCTCGCCGCCTCAGCCACAGCCCGGGCGGCTGACCACACCCTCCTGATAGG
The DNA here is from genome assembly GCA_023421395.1 of Bacillota bacterium. Lineage (GTDB taxonomy): Bacteria > Bacillota > Clostridia > Christensenellales > Aristaeellaceae > JAEZHK01. The sequence goes on from JAEZTL010000002.1 coordinate 80,036, forward strand.
GGATCAGGAATTCGACGATGCCGCTGGAATAGGGCGCGATGTCATACTGTTGAAAGTAAACGACAATACCCTCGTCCGTCAAATAGAAGCTTTCTTCGTTAAAGGTCTGCCGGGCCAACTGAGGAGCGTCCTCAAAAAAGTTGTTTTCGCCGCTGAGTGTCTCCTCCGCAATCTGGGCGTCGATCTGCTCAAAAATGTAAGCACGGTAGGGAAACCCCGGCGGGAAGAAATCCGAAAGGCGCATTCGTTCCCCCTCCTTCAGGTTCCAGGTATCGGAGGTGCGGAGCGTACCGCCGTGGGCGCCGCCGGTAAACTGATAGGCGTCAAAGTACAGGCTGATGGTGCAGAAGCGGTTAAAGGAAATCGTGTAGGCCATCACGGCCTCGTAGGGGATGAATGGGAATCCGTTCTGCCGTGCGAAGCGGTATCCCTCCACGGCCTGAGCGTACAACTCCGTGGAACATCGCTGGCAAAATGCTTCCGCCTTCCGCCGGTAGTAAAGGTTGACCCGGTTCAGAATCCAGGGAAATTCTTTTGATACGAATTCCGGGTACTCCATCGTACACGTCAACACCCGGGTGCTGTCGTAGTAGCGCGTTCGCTTTTCGCCCTTGCGAATGACCGCGGCCGCCTGCTCCATGAAGCCACCTCCCCGGCCATTGTATGCGGTGCAAGCCCGACACTGTCCGCAGCAGCCCCCAGCGTATTGAACTTTGGTCTGTTTCCTGCAATCGTGAAGTTTCAGACCGAAGTATTGTTTTTATCTACTGTAGAAATGCTGTATTATTTGACGTTCAGGCGCTTCCCGGACAGGTTGCGTTTTATTTTTGCCGATGCTATAATGGGCAAAACTAAAAGGGGAGGCGCACAACGTATGGGCATCATCGAAAAGATGCGGCTGGACGGCAAGAAGGGTTTCGTCACAGGCGGCGCGCGCGGCATTGGCAAATCGGTCGCGCTGGCGCTGTGCGAAGCCGGCGCGGACATCGCCATCGTCGACATGGATCTGGAAGAAGCGCAAAAGACCGCCGAGTGGCTGTCCGGAGAAACCGGCCGCAACTGCTTCGCCGTCAAGACGGACGTAACGGACCAGGCGGACGTGAACCGGATGATCGACCGGGTGGTGGAAGCCTACGGACGGATCGACATCGCATTTTGCAACGCGGGCATCTGCATCAACGTGCCCGCAGAGGAAATGTCGCTGGAGCAGTGGAACAAGGTTGTCAACGTCAACCTGACCGGCGTTTTCCTGACCGCACAGGCGGCTGGCAAGGTGATGCTGAAACAGGGTTCCGGCTCGATCATCAACACCGCCTCCATGTCCGGCCACATCGTCAATGTGCCGCAACCCCAGTGCGCCTACAACGCATCCAAGGCGGGCGTCATCCAACTGACGAAGTCCTTCGCGGTGGAATGGGCGACCCGCGGCGTGCGCGTCAACTCCATCAGTCCGGGCTACATCGGCACCGAACTGATCCTGGCCGCGCCTCACCTGAAGGCGCTGATCGACGAATGGAACAAGATCGCGCCGATGCACCGCCTCGGAAAGCCCGAGGAGCTGCAGGCCGTCGTGGTATACCTGGCGGGCGATATGAGTTCCTTCACCACGGGCAGCGACTTCGTGGTGGACGGCGCCTTTACCTGTTTCTAAATCGTGGTATGAAGCCCGGGGCCGTCCCGTCCGCCTGCGTCGGCGCGGCGGCGGGGCGGCCCTCCGCATCTTTTCACGCAGCTGCGGCGCGGCCGCACCAAACCTGGCGCTTGAACGGCATTGGCCGCCGGCGGCGCCCCCGAGGTGTGCAGCATGAAGACCATCAAGACCGGTGGCCGGGAGATCCGCCTACACAACCGAAGCCGAATCCTGGAATACGTTTACATGCGCGGGCAAACCACCAAGCAGCAGCTGGTCGACGCGCTGGGCATGAGCCTTCCCACCGTAATCCAGAACGTCAAGGATCTGCTGTCCGAAGGCCTTTTCCGGGAGACCGGGCAGCTGCAATCCACCGGCGGGCGCAAGGCGACGGCCATCTCCCCTATTCCCCAGCTTCGCGTGGCGGTGGGCGTGGACGTAACCCGCAGCGACCTGGGTCTGGTGCTGGTGGATCTCACGGGCATCATCGTCATGCACCGGCGCATCGCCTGCCCGTTTGAGGTCACCTCATCCTACTTCGAGAAAGTGGGCCGGCTGATCCTGGGCTTTATCAAGGACGCGGAGCAGTTCGTGGACGGCGTACGGCGGGAAGCCTTCCTTGGCGTCGGCTTTTCCATTCCCGGCATCATCGACCAGAGCGGCGAAGAGATCGTCTATTCCCACGCGCTGGACATCCGGAACATCCCCTGCTCCCGCTTCAGCGATCCGCTCGCAGGCTTTCCCTGCGCCTTCATCAACGATGCCAGCGCCGCGGGCTCCGCAGAGGCGCGCGGGCTGGAGGAATCGGCCTTTGTCTACCTGTCGCTCAACTTCTGTGTTGGCGGCGCGATCTTTATAAACGGCCAGTTATACCCGGGCGTGCACCAGCACAGCGGCGAGTTCGGGCATATGCGCCTGGTACCCGGCGGCAAACGCTGCTATTGCGGGCAGATCGGCTGCGTTGACGCCTACTGCGCTGCGGTGCGGCTTTCCGACCTGGCGGGCGGCAGTCTGCACGATTTTTTCAGCCTCCTGCATCAGGGCAACCCCACCTGTCTGAAGGCCTTTGACGATTATCTGAGCTGGCTGGCGCTGGCGGTTACGAACCTTTCGATGGCCTACGACTGCGAAGTGGTGGTCGGCGGCTCAGTCGGCAGCTTTCTGGACGAATACTTACCCGAGCTCAGGCGGCGGGCCGCGCCGCTCAATACCTTCGAACAGAACGGCGCGTACATTCGCGTCTGTCAGCATCACCTGGAAGCTTCCGCGCTGGGCGCGGCCCTCTTACACGTAGACTCCTTTTTCCAGAGCTTTCAATAACCGATCGCCGCGCGGCGGCGTTTCGGCGTGCGGGGCGATAACGCCCCGCCTTTTTTATCGCTCTTCGGCGGTTTTTTTCAAGTTTTCGCCCGGCATTCGATACGGATCGTTAATATTATTTCCATAGCTTTCAGCGTCCTATGGGCAATTCATGATATTTTTCAATCTTATAATTTTGCCTATTGACAAGTGTGTTTGCTTGTTGTATGATAAAAGCACATATAAAAAACGTTTTCTAAAAGTCAAATCGATAAAAAAACACCCGAAAGCGCATCTCCTTTTTCACGCCGCCTCCCGCTGCCGCACCATATGCGAAAAACCCTGAACGTAATATTTTGCGGGAAACCGCAAATGAGAAAATCGAGGAGGGTCCCGTATGAAGAGAGGATTGTCTCTGCTCCTGGCTGTGCTGCTCGTGATGGCGCTGATGCCTTCGTTCGCATCCGCCGAAACCAAGGTAGTCAACATTGTTTTGGCCAACAACCCCCTTTCCCAGGCGCTGGCCGACCTCGCCAAGGAGAACTACAAGAAGGACGGCGTTGAGATCAACATCGCCATCCTGCCCGAGAACGACATGCGCGAGAAACTTACGACGGAAGCCTCTTCCGGCGGCAACGCTTACGACATGTTCTACATTGGGCCTTACGAGGCGCAGACCTGGGCCCGCAACGGCTGGCTCGAGGATTTGACCCCTTACTTCGAGGCCATGACCGACGAACAGAAGGCCTGGTACGACTATGAGGACCTGATCCCCGGCATGATGCAGTCGCTGGCGCTGGATGGCAAGCAGTACGCCATCCCCTACTACGGCGAGTCTTCCTTCATCATGTACAACAAGGAGCTCTTCGACAAGGCCGGCCTGACCATGCCCGAAAAGCCCACCTGGGACGAAATCTACGAACTGGCCGTCGCCCTCCAGAAGGCGCTGGGTGACGACTACGTCGGCATGACCATGCGCGGTATGCCCGGCTGGGGCATGAGCGGCGCGCCCTTCGTCACGATGGTCAACGCCTTCGGCGGCCAGTTCTACGACATGGACTGGAATGCCACCGTGGACACTCAGGAACAGCGCAACGCGTGGGAGATGTACAAGAAAATCCTGCGCGACGCCGGCCAGAAGGACATTCTCAGCTACTCCTACAACGAGTGCATCGCGCTGATGATGACCGGCAAGTGCGGCATCTACTACGACGCGACCTCCATCTGCTCCGGCTTTGAGGCAGAAGGCAGCCCGATCAAGGGCAAGATGGGCTACGTCGCCGCCCCGCACCAGGTGAAGGAGACCAACACCTCCTGGCTGTGGAACTGGGCGATGGGCATCAACCCGAAGAGCGACAAGAAGCAGGAAGTGTTCGACTTCATGCTCTGGGCGACCTCCAAGGATTTCATCAACCTGACCCTCGAGAAGGATCCCTCCGGTGCTTCCACTCCGCAGGCTTCCCGTTCCTCGCTGTACACGCTGCCCGCCTACGCCAATGTGCCCTACGCTGCCGCGACGCTGGCCGCGCTTGAGTCCATGGACTTCAACAACCCCTGCGTGAACCCGGTTCCCTACACGGGCCTGCAGTACATCGCCATCCCCGAATTCGCGGATGCCGGTGACAAGATGACCCAGTGGCTGGCCGAGTACGTGACCGACCAGATCACGCTGGATCAGGCCATCGCCAACACTCAGGCGCTGTTCGAAGAAGTCGCCGTCGAGGGCGAGTACAAGTCCTAAGCGCCAATCCTCCGCGAAGGAGCGTTCCGCTCCCGCGCGCACGCCCAGCGGGCGCGCGGGAGCGGTTTGGGTTATCATGGCGCACATCAATATGGAAGGTTCCGGCGCCTATGGGAGCGTTCATCCCCACGCTCCTTTGACGAAATCAAGGGCAGGTGAAGCGCATGCAGCCAAGTCTCACGAAAAAACGCTATACGGATAAATATTTCGCGCTCCCGGCGATCATCTGGGTCGCGGTTACGACGCAGGTTCCTTTCCTGCTGACGATCATCTTTTCACTCCTCAAGTGGCGCATGAACAGGCCGGATCTGGGCATCAAGTTCAACTGGCTGAACAACTACCAGTACTATCTCTGGGGCAACGGCCGGATTGAATTCTGGACAATCACGTGGCAGACCATCGAACTGACGCTGATCTCCCTCGTCACCTGCACTTTCTTCGGGTTCCTGATCGCGCTGCTGCTGGATCACGACATCCCCGGCATCAACGTGGTGCGTACGCTGATTCTCGGGCCGTTCTTCGTGATGTCCACCGCCAGCGGCGTCATCTGGAAGGTAACCATTCTGAACACGACCTTCGGCTGGTATGGCTACATCTGCAAGTTGCTGGGCATCGTCCCGGTCGACTTCATCAGCTATTACTCGCTTCCTTTAATATCGTTCCTTTTCGTATGGCAATGGATGCCCTTCTTCGTGTTGGTCATCCTGGCGGGCCTCCAAGGTATTTCTCAGGAGGTGCTGGAGTCCGCTCGGATCGACGGCTGCAAATGGGGTGTGCTGACGTTCAAAATCAAGCTTCCGATGATCCTAAACCACATGCAGGTCGCGATCATGCTGGGCATGATCTTCATCATCAAGGAGTTCGGCCTGATCCTCGTCACCACCGCCGGCGGGCCGGGAACGCGCTCCTACACGCTGCCCTTCGACGTGTACAAGCTCGTGTTCAGCGCCAACGACGTGGGCCGCGCTGCAACCGTCGCGGTGGTCACGGTCATGATCACACTCCTGGCCGTTCAACTGCTCTACCGCGCGATCAAAAAACGGCGCGCGATGTATGATTAAGGAGGGCGACGGCATGATGGCTGAAAAACGCTCCATTCAAGATGTCAACCGGGCGATCCGCCAGCGCGCGCTCGTCAGAAAGATTCTGCTGGGCATTGTCTGCTATGGGTTTGGCCTCATCTACTTCTTCCCCATCCTGTACATGTTCCTGACCGGCTTCAAGACGGAGATCCAGGCGGTCAACCCGCAGCTCTTCTTCAAACCCACGCTGGTCACCTTCGAAAAAGTGCTCAGCGACCCGGACATGATCCTCTACCTAAAAAATTCGCTCTTTCAGGTGCTCGCAAGTACGCTGATCTGTCTTATACTGGGCGTCCCGGCGGCGTTCGCGCTGCAGTTCGGCCGTTTTAAAAAGACAAGCACGAACGACAGCATGTATCTTTGGTTTATCACCACAATCCTGCTGCCGCCGGTGGCGGTGCTTGTTCCGCTGTATCTGACGTTCAACACGCTCAACCTTCACGGTTCGCTCATGGGTCTTCTCATCATCTACGTAGGCTTTCATCTGCCGCTGGTGGTGTGGATGGTGCATTCGTTCCTGGCGGATATCCCCGTCTCGTTGATTGAGGCCAGTGAGATCGACGGCTGCACCCGCGGCCAGCAGCTGATCCGCGTGGTTGTGCCACTGGCGCGCACAGGCATCATCACGGCGGGGTTATTGGTGGCGGTATTCATCTGGAACGAGTTTTTCCTGGGCTTTAACCTGACCAACAATCAGACCGCCACGCTGCCGGTTTATATGGCGCGCTTCCGGGAGCAGCAGGGCCAGTTCACGGCCCAGCTTTCCGCCTCGTCCACCATTTCAGTGCTGCCCGCCATCCTTTTAGGCTGGCTGACACAGAAATCGCTGGTCAAAGGGTTGACGATGGGTGCGGTCAAAGGGTAATATTGACAGAAGAGCGGGTCGAGCCCGCGACGACGGGAGGACAACATGAAGGCGGCTGTTTACTTTAAAAAGAACGATGTGCGCGTAGTGGACATCCCGGTGCCGGAGGTTGGCGAAGGGGACGTGCGCATCCAGGTGAAATTCTGCGGCGTGTGCGGCACGGACCTGCACATTTTTCATGGAGACGGCGGCGCGGCGCCGGTGCCCGAAGGCACCGTGATCGGTCACGAATTCTCCGGCATTGTGGACGCGGTCGGCGCGAAGGTGACGGGATTCAAACCCGGCGACCGGGTGTCGGTAGATCCCAACGAGGTTTGCGGCGAATGCTATTTTTGCAAAAACGGCAAAGCGCACTTCTGCACCAGCATGAAGGGCTACGGCACCACCTACCCCGGCGGCTTCGCCGAGTATGCGGTGGTGCCCGAAAAGCAGGTCTATCACCTGCCGGACGCGCTGTCCTTTGAGGCGGGCTCCCAGTCGGAGACACTGTCCTGCTGTATCAACGGCATCGACCTATGCCATCTGAAAGCCGGCGCAAACGTGCTGGTCATCGGTGCCGGCCCCATCGGCCTGATGATGCTGCAGCTGGCAAAGATGAGCGGTGCGGGTAAGCTCATCGTCAGCGAACTGGTGCCGGAAAAGCAGGCCCTGGCTAAAAAGCTGGGCGCGGACGTGGTGATCGACCCCTCCAAGGAGGACATCCGGGCCGCCATCGACCGCGAGTGTGAAAACCTCGACTGCGTGATCGAGGCCGCGGGCACGCCGTTTACCCAGAAGCAGGCCATCGAATTGGCGGGCAAGTGCTGCACGGTGATGCTGTTTGGCCTGGTGGCGCCGGAGACAGAGATTATCGTCAAGCCCTTCTCGATCTTCCAGCGGGAGCTGACCATCGTCTCGTCCTTCATCAACCCCTACACCTTCACCCGCAGCGTGCGGCTGCTGGGCCAGAAGCGGGTGGTAATGGACGACATCATTACCGACATCGTGCCCCTTTCCGAGATCGAGCGGGTATTTACCGACGCCTCCTTCCGAAAGCGCGGCAAGGTGCTGATCAAGATCGGCGAGTAACCCCTTCCATAAATGTGAAGAACCCCCCGGCCGCCGTCGGGGGGTTTGATTATGTCTCCGGCACAATTTCGCCAGCAAATTCTGCGATCAGCGCCCGGAGCGGCTGGTAGTGTTCGTAGAACACGGTGATAAAGTCGCCCTTCCTGGCCCCCCGGATCGCTCGTTCCAGCGCCTCCTTCTCCGACAGGACCACCTCCACATCGCCTGCCTCGGCTTTTTCGGCGGCGCGCTTCAGAATGTTTGCCACCTCGCCTGCCGTGCGCCCGCGCCTGTCCTCGTCCTCCTTGACGATGATCCTGTCAAAGTGCGCTCCGCACAGCGCGCCAACTCTTGAGATCGCCTCGTCGCGGCGGTCTCCCGGCACCCCCACCACGCCCACCAGCCGTCTGGCGCCCTGTCCTTTGAGAAAGCGGATCACCTGCTCGTACCCGGCCTCGTTGTGCCCATAATCCAGCATGATCTTATAGCCGCCCATTTCAAAGATGTTGAAGCGGCCGGGGTTGTCCGCCTCGTCGGGTTGAAAGCGCGTCAGCGCCTCGCGAATGCGCGCGTCCGGTACGCCCAGCGCCAGGAGCGCCGCCGACGCGGCCATCGCGTTTTCAACGTTGCAGGCGGCTTTCCCGCCGTAACAGATGGGAATATCGACGACGTTTGCAATAACGCGCGCCGCCTCGCCCTCGCACGCGGTGATCGCGCCGCCCATAAGACGCATCGCCCGGCCGCCCCGCTCGGTGTGTTTCACCACCAGGGGATTCTTTTCATCCTTGGAAAAAAGCAGGATGCCGCATCGGGCGCGGTCGATGAAATACTGTGCCATCGGGTCGTCCGCGTTGAGCACCGCCCACCCGCCGGGCTTCACGGCCTCTACCACCAGCGCCTTGGCGCTTGCGATGTCCTCAAGGGTATCGAGGCCATCCTGCCCCAGATGGTCGTCGGAGACGTTGGTCACGACGGCCACGTCCGCCAAATCGTACCCCAGGCCCCGCCGGACGATGCCGCCCCGGGCAGTCTCCAGCACCGCCGCCTCCACCTCCGGCCGGGACAGGAGCGCCGCCGCGCTCAGCGCGCCGGTATTGTCGCCAGGGGCGATCAACCTGTCGCCGACGAAAATCCCGCCTGTCGTGGTCATGCCCACCGAAAGCCCCGTTTCCCGGAGCCCACGGGCAATCAGCCGGACGGTCGTGGTCTTGCCGTTGGTGCCGGTGACGGACACGATGGGCACGGAAGCAGGGCTTCCCTCCGGAAACAGCATCGAAAGGATATCCCGCGCCACATCCCGGGGTTCGCCCTCCGATGGCATGAGGTGCATCCTGAGCCCCGGCCCGGCGTTGACTTCCAGGACCGCGCCGCCGCCCTCCGCGATCGGAACGCCGATGTCGGCGGCCGCAAGGTCAATGCCCGCCACGTCCAGTCCCAGCGCCTCGGCGGCGCGGACCGCAAGCGCCGCGTTCTCCGGATGGATAAAATCGACCGACCGGGCCGTGCCGCCGGTGGACAGGTTGGCGTTTTTACGCAGCAGTATGCGGGTGCCCTCGGCGGGCACGCTGGAGGGCGAGAGCCCGCCCTCGTGCAGAAGGCGCACGGCTGTTTCGTCCAGCTGGATCCGGGTCAGCGGTTTTTCATGACCTTCGCCCCGGAGCGGGTTTTGGTTCTCGCGTTCTACCAGCGACCGGATTGTATGAAGACCATCGCCCACCACCTGCGGCGGTCTGCGCTCCGCCACCGCCGAGACCTTGCCATCCACCACCAGCACCCGGTAGTCCCGGCCCGCGATATATTTCTCCACCAGTGCCGCGTGGCTGAGATCCAGCACCCTTTCGCAGGCCTCGGCCACCTGCCGCGCGCTCTGGAGGCAGAGCGCCACGCCGCGCCCATGGTTGCCGTCCAGCGGTTTTACCACCACCGGATAGCCCATCGCCTCCGCTGCGGCCACCGCCTCCTGCGGGGAATGGGCCACGGCGCCTTCGGGCACCGGGATGCCCAGCGCGGAGAGGATTTCCTTGGTCAACTGCTTGTCCGAGGCCGCGTCCACCGCGACGCAGCTGGGTGCGTCCGTCAGCGAAGCCTCGACGCGGCGCGCATATTTGCCGTACCCCAGCTGGATCAGGCTGCCGCCAAGATGCGTCGCCGGGATCTCCCGGCGCGCGGCCTCGTTCAGGATCGCGCGGGTGCTGGGGCCCGGATCCGTCTTCGACGCCAGTGCGTGAAGCGTCTCCATCTCCGCGCCGACCTCCGCCGCCTCGCCGTTCCACAGCGTTTGAAGAAGCCGGACCGCCGCGCGGGCACATGCCGCGGCCAGCGGTTCGTTTTCATACCGGAACACGATCCGGTACGAAAGCCCCTCGCGCTGCCGCGTCTTGCCAAAGGCCACATCATAGCCCAGCATAAACTGCATCTCCAAAATCACGTGCTCGGTTACGTGGGGAAGATAGGTACCCTCCTTCAGCCGTTCGATAAATCCGCCCTCCCGCCCCAGCGCGCAGCGATGCGCCTTGAGTCCCGGCAGCGCGTTTAGCAGCGCCTCGTTAAAGCCGGGACGGCCGGAAGTCGGCGCGTCTTCATCGCTCTCCAGTTCCACTTCCAGTTTTACCACCGGTTTCAGGCAAAAGATGTTTCGCCCTCGAAAGGCCTTGATGGAAAGGATTTTCAAGCGGACAACCTCCGAATCCTGTTATTGCCGCGTCTCGGCGGTATCGGCCTTTTCGGGTCTTCGCACCGCGCGGGTCTTCATATCATAGCCGTACCCCTTGGGCAGCACGTGCAGCGTCACGCCTTCGATGGCGAGAATCTCATTGGGTGCGAGCTCGGAAACATTGGATTCCCGGATGGAAACACCGTCGATCACGGTAACGGCGCTGGAGCCGAGCACAAAAAAACAGGCGTCCGGCTCAATGCGGATGGCGGTGTCCTCGTCGATGCCGATGCCCAGCACATGCGGATTCTCCGCCACGCCGCAGAGCAGTCGTCCCAGCCTTCCCCGCTGTGCAAAGTGCTGGTCGATCAGCGCCTGCTCGATCAGCCCCAGCCCCGGCGCCATCTTGAGCGTACACTTTCGGGCCGGATCGTTATTCAGGCCGTCGGTGATCATGGTGCTGCTCAGCGCGGATGCGCCGGCGCTGGTGCCCGCCACCAACGCACCGCGGCGATACGCCTCCATCAACGCCTGGTACGCGCGCGTGCCGCCCAGGATGCTGGTAATGCGCAGCTGGTCGCCGCCAGTAAAGAACACGGCGTCCGCCTGCCGCAGCGCCTTCGCCGCCTCCGGGCTTTCCGCCTGGCTTCGGCTGTCAATCCGCACCGCTTGGGCGTCCTTCGCCCCCAGCTTCAGAAACAGCGTCCGGTAATCCGCGCCGGCTTCCTCCGGATGCTCGGTCGCGGTGGTCACCACCAGCATTCGCCCGCCATCCGCAAGCCGCACGGCCTCCCGGAGGATCTCCATCTCCCCGTCCTTGTCCTCCGCGCCGCCGATGATGAGCAGACGTCCCCTGACTCGCTCGCCCATCGCTTCACCCCTCTTACGCTACGGCGGATATTCTCCCCGGCCGTTTTTTGAAACATGCGCCCGCCTTCATGCCTCATATTGGCCTTTCATCCGGCAAATGCCATGTTCGACGGCAATCCGGCCCTTCAGAATCAGCCATTCGATGGAAAAGTCCGGCCCGAGCACCAGGACGTCCGCATCGCCACCCGCTTCGAGCGCGCCTTTTTCCGGGTATAGCCCCAGCCGCCGCGCAGGGTTCTCCGACGCCGCGGCAAGCGCCGCCTCCAAGCCTCTTTCGCGGGCGCAGGCGATGAAATCCCGAAAAAAATCGCCGGGATGGCCGCGTCCGTCGGCGCTTTGCGGGTTGGTGCCGCCCGCGTCGGATGAGAGCGTGATCGCGCTTAGTGGCACGCCCCGGCCGAGGAGATACGAAAGCGCCGCCGGCGCGCCCAGGCCCTTGCCCGGCGGCTGCCCGGCGGTGAGATCCACAAAGCCGCCGCCCTTGGCGTATTCCGCGCCTTCGGCCAGCAGCGTGCGGTTCCGGTTGATGTGGGTTGGCACGAACATCTCCACCGGAAATTCGCTCTCCCCAATCAGCGCGCGCAATGGGTCTAGGCCCTTTCGGCCGTCCCCCACATGCAGGTGTACCACCCCCGCCTTTCGCCCCAGCATCGCGCCCAGCTTTACCTCCCAGGCGAGCTGCCGGAGCATCTCAAGATTCGGATGGGAGGACCGGTAATCGGAGATGGCCACCTCTCCCGCGCCGATCACCTTTTCCACATATACCAGGTCATGGAGCACCCGCCCGGTCAGCGTGTCCGTCGGCAGGGCATAGCTGCCGGTGTAGATGCGGGTGGTCAGCCCCTCGTCCTCCAGCGCCCGCGCCTTTGCAAGGAGCGCGGGCACGCCGCGCGTCACGCCGTCCGCGCCGAGCAGGCCCACCACCGTGCCGATGCCCGCCAGTTCGATCTCCGAGGCCATAATCTCCGGGATACGGCTGCGCGGCCCGGCTTCGCCCCCCGCGCCCAGAATGTGCATGTGCTGGTCCACCAGCGCCGGACAGACCGCGCGGCCCTGACAATCGATCACCTGAACATCATACTCCTGCGCGGGTGGAATACCCGGCCGGAGCGCGAGGATCTTGCCCGCAGCGATCAGGAGATCTCTTCGCCCCAGATGGCGGGGCGCGTAGCAGTCGGCGTTTTTGATCAGCAGCATATGCCCTCCCCACGGCGACGCCGCGCCCGCGCCAAGCGCGCGGGCGCGGAAAATCCGATGTCGATTACGATTCGGTGATCCGTCCGCCGTTCACATGCATCACCTGGCCTGTGACATAGGCGGAATCCTCGGAGGCCAGGTATACGTAGGCCGGCGCCAGCTCAAAGGGCTGCGCCGCGCGGCCCAGCGGCGTATTTTTGCCAAATTGCGCGACCTCGCCCTCCGAAAAGCTGGCGGGAATCAGCGGCGTCCAAACCGGTCCCGGCGCCACGCCGTTGACGCGAATCCCTCGGTTCGCCAGCGACAGCGCGAGCGAACGGGTAAAAGAGACGATCGCACCCTTGGTGGCGGAATAATCGATCAGTCGCTCGCTGCCCTCATAAGCGGTGACCGATGTGGTATTGATGATGGAGCCGCCGGGGCGCATGTGGGGCAGCGCCGCCTTGGTGGCAAAAAAGTAGCCGAATACGTTGGTTTCAAAGGTATCCTTTAACTGCCGGGCAGTGATGTCCTCAATGCTGTTTTGCGGGAACTGTACCGCAATGTTGTTGACCAGCGCATCCAGCCTGCCAAACGCGCCGGCGGCCTTGTCGACGGCGGCCTTTGCCGCGGCCTCGTCCCGCAGGTCGCAGTCGATCAGGAGGCATTTTCGGCCCTGATCTTCGATCAGACGCCGTGTTTCCCCGGCGTCCTGGCGCTCGCTCAGGAAGATCACCGCGACATCCGCGCCCTCCTGGGCGAAGGCTGCGGCCACCGCTTGGCCGATGCCGCTGTCGCCTCCGGTCACAACGGCGGCTTTTCCGGCCAGCTTGCCCGCGGGCCTATAGATGGGGCTGACGGCGATGGGCTTCGGCTCCATCTTCTGCTGACTGCCGGGCTGCCGGATCTGGTGCTGGGGCGGAAACGTCTCCGGAATGCCGGGTTTTTCCGCGTATGTGGTCTTTTGCATGGCGCTCCCCTCCGTTTTCTGAATACGCTCAGTATCCGACGGACGGGGCTGGGCTATGCGCGATCAGTTCAGCGCGGCGCAGGCTGTGACGGCGCGAGCCTCCAGCGCGTCGGCGAGGGCCCGATCATCGCCGATCGGCGCAGCGCAGGTTTCCCCCTCGCACAGTTGAAAAGCCGGGCCCGGCGCGCCCGGCTCCGGTGCGTCCAGCGCCAGCACCGCATTTTTCAGGTACATCCCGCCCGCGAGGCGAACGGCTCCCTCCAATCGGGCGGAATCACCGGAGGCGCAGCCCACCCTGAGCATGGTATGGCGCGCGCGGAGGATCACCGTCAGCGCGTGGCAATATCCCGCCGGATACTCCGCGGCTTCCGCGGAGAGGGCCTGAAGCAGCGAACCCAGCAGATCGCGCCATTTCGCCTCCCCGGTGATTGCGTGGAGGCGGAGGAAAACTTCCGCCGCCAGCGCATTGCCGGAGACCGTCGCGCCGTCCATGTGCTCCTTTGCCCGGTAGACAAGGTCCCCGCCCGCCTCGCCCAGAAAAAAATCCCCCCGTGCGGGATCATAAAAGCGTTCCAGCATCCCATCGCAGAGCGTCCGCGCCTGCGCCAGATATGCCGGGTTCAAGGTGGCTTCGTACAGCTCCAGATCCGCCCACGCGAAGGCCGCGTAGTCGGACAGGTGCGCCGGGCCCGCGGCGCGGCCTTCCCGCCAGTAGGCGCGAAGGCCGTCCGGACGCTGCAGCTGCTCCGAGAGGAACCGTTGCGCGCCGATCGCCAGCGCCAGCATGTCGGCCCGCTCGAAGGCCCGGGCGGCCAGGGCCAGCGCGCCGATCGTCAGCGCGTTCCACTCCGTCATGATCTTGTCATCGGTGGGCAGAAGACGGCGCGCGCGGCGATAAGCGGCCATGCGCTCCGCCGCACCGCGCAGTTCCCCGTCCAGGGGATCCGGCCGGCCGATGCGGTTCGGAACGGACGCGCCCTCGAAATTGCCGTCCTCGTCGATGCCGAAGGCATGGGCAAACCGCCTTCCCATCTCCCGGCCCAGCACGCGCTCGCACTCTCCGGGCGTCAGCGCATAAAACGCGCCTTCCCGGCCTTCGCTGTCCGCGTCCTGCGCGGCATAGAATCCGCCGCCGGGCGCGCGCATGTCGCGCGACAGATAGGAGACAATGCTCCCGGCAACCTCGCGCCAAGCCTCCCGCCGCCTAATCTTGTATGCCTGCGCGTAAGCGTACAAGAGCAGCGCGTTGTCGTAGAGCATTTTTTCGAAATGAGGGATCAGCCACTTTCGGTCGGTGGAGTAGCGGCAAAAGCCGCCGCCAAGGTGGTCGAACACGCCGCCCTCAGCCATGTGATGCAGCGTCTTCTCCACCATGGTCAGCGCCTCCGGCGCACCCGCGAGCGCGTAGTAGCGCATCAAAAAGACGAGCGTCGACGGCGTCGGGAACTTTGGCGCGGAGCCGAACCCACCCCAGGCAGGATCGAAGGCGCGCCGAAGCTGTTCAAACGCCCGCTCAGGCAGCCGCGCTTCGGCGGGGACGTCCGCTTCACCCGCCTTCCCTTCGGATCGGAGATAGCCGTCCAGCGCGCGGCCGGATTCCGTCAGCCCCTTCCGGTCGCCTTTCCAGGCGGCCGAGGCCGCCGTCAGGATTTCGATCAGCCCGGCGCGGCCGCGAATGCTCCGCTTCGGAAAGTACGTTCCGGTGAAGAACGGCGCCTGGTCCGGCGTCAGGAGAGCGGTCAGCGGCCAGCCGCCGGAACCCGTCATGGCCTGACAGGCGCGCATGTAGACGGCGTCCACATCCGGCCGCTCCTCCCGATCGACCTTGACCGGCACGAAATCGCGGTTGAGGATGGACGCGACTTCCTCATCCTCAAAGGATTCCTCCATCATCACGTGGCACCAGTGGCAGGAAGAGTACCCGACGGACAGGAATACGGGCTTATCCTCCCGGCGCGCCCTTTCAAAGGCGCCTTCCCCCCATTCGCTCCAGAAAACAGGGTTGTGTGCGTGCTTGAGTAGGTAGGGGGAATTGCTGTGGATCAGGTCGTTTGTCCTTGCCTCACTCATGGACTGGTCTCCCTTCCATACCGGTACCCCTAGGTTTTCCCTTCGGCGAGAAATCAAACCCGCCTTAAAAACAAAATGCGCCGCGTGACCGCGGCGCAAAAGCGCTATGAAAAAACCGCGCCGGGATTACTTTTCATCCTCCGGTTCGAGACAACCCTGGGAAAATTCAGCGGAACAGGCCATCGCTTCGAAGTCGGCCTCCTGGCTCACAACCTTCGCCTCATCGGGATTGGGCTGGTGCTTCATGGTTCATCCCTCCTGCTCTTTTGACCGTTATATACCGTGGCCGCGGAGGGTTGAAACATTTCGCCGTCCGGCGCATCAGAGGCCCGCGAAAAATGCCCGGAGCGAACGCCGCGCCTCGTCGTCCAGAAGCTTATCCGGAATGCCGCGCACCGCACCCTCGAGGCCGTACAGCATGTGCAGGCACGCGCCCGGATCCACCGCCGCGCGAATGCGCAAAAACGCCTCCCGCGCGCCCATTTGGCGCAGTTGCTCGGGCGTCGATACGCCAATCTCCAGAAGGTTTTTCTCCAGCACCTTGCCCACGTTGGGCAGGCCGCTCAATTCTCCCATGCCCACACCCCGCATTCGTTTTCATCATCCACAAGCGGCATTATAGCATAGCCGCGCGACGTGATAAAGGGGGCGGCGATTCTCCGGCAAAAAATCCCGGGCGCGCATACCCGGCGCGCCCGGCTCCCGCGCCTCATACCAAGCCAAAAATAGTCATTATTCCGAAGGGCCGAAAGGTTTTCGGTGCAGAACAAGGAGCCGGAGCGATCAATAGCAGCGCTATTTTGAGCGGAAGACGACATGGTTCTGCGCGAAAAGGCCCGGCCCAACAAAGAATGAATGCTTGAGATTGGTATCAGGAGGGCGGCTGGTCGTGGGTCGCGTAGAGGCTGGCATAGCTTTCGTCCTCGTCCTCATTCTGCGGAAGCGAAGGCATCAGCCCGGTACATTCGGTGGCGGACGCAACCCTGGACAGCTCGTAAAACGGATCCCTCTTTCTCTTCCTGACCCCTTTCATGAAAACACCTCCCGCCGATATTGTCCCCGCCGCGCACCGGAGCATACCACGGCGGGTGGCACATTCACAGGTATGCCGCGCCGTCCGGCGGCGTCCCGGGCGGCGCGGCACTTGCCTGGCGAAAGGATCAAAATATCCGCGCCGGATGGCCCGGCGCGGATATTTTTGCACAAATTATTCCAGAACCAGCGCGCCCATCGGGCAGTAGCGCACACACTTGCCGCAGGCGATGCACTTCTCCTGATCGACCTCCGGCGCACCAAAACCCTTCTGCGTCAATGCGTTTGTCGGACACACGCGCAGCGACGGGCACGGATGGTTTTGCGGGCAACGCTGCACCTTGACCACCAACTTCGCGTTTTCCCCCGGTTTTTTGCTCGAGCCAAAAAGCATCTCTACGCCCTCTTCCGTAAGTACTTGATCAGTTCCGTGCCGGCTTTCGCACCCTCGTAGACCGCCTTGGAGATCTGCAAAAGTCCGCCCGTACAGTCTCCCGCGGCGTAGAGCCCGGGGATGCTGGTGGCCATGTTCACATCCACGACGATGCGGTTGCCCTCGGTCTCCGCGCCCACCTTGCGGGCCAGATCCGCGCTTCCCGCGACACCGTAAGCGATGAATAGCCCATCCAGCGGCAAGCGCTCCCCGCCCGAGAGCACCGCAGCGCGCAGCCGGTCGTCACCCTCCACAGCCTCTACCTTTTCCTTCCGCACAATAAGGCCATCCGGGATATCAACCGAAGGGGCTTCGCCGCTGGTGAGCATCGTCACGGAACGCGCCAGCGGCAACAGCTCCATCGCCTCGTGCAGCGCGTACTCACCCGCGCCCATCACGGCCACGTCCTTGCCCCGGTAGAAGAAGCCGTCACAGGCGGCGCAGTAGCTGACACCCCTGCCCTCGAAATCCGAAAGCGCCTTGACAGGCGGGGTTCTGCGAGGCGAGCCCGTAGCGATGATGATGCCGTCCGCCGGATAGCGGCCCTTGGTGGTCAAAACCACCAGGGTATCCTCCACCGCGAAGCCCACCACCTCGTCTTCGATGAACTCGACCCCCAGCCGCTTTGCGTTTTCGACGCCGTTTTCCCATAGTTTTTTGCCCTCGACGGGCTGTGGGAAACCGTAATAATTTTCAATGGCCTCGGCCTTGTCCAGCGCGCCGGGGCCGCGGTGGATCACTTTTACATCAAGCCCCGCGCGGCGCATGTACAGCGCGGCGGAAATACCGGCAGGTCCCGAACCGATAATGGCAACGCTTGCCATCAAATCGCCTCCTTTACTGAAAACATTATACCACGCTTTCACCCCCAAAACCGTGACCAAATCACACGCGGCGCGCATTTTCTTGCGCGCTCTCGGCGCATTGCGCAGGATTGATGAGGAAAGTCCTACCATACGAAGGCACGCATGGACAATTTGCATGGCGGGTGAGTACTTGTCCATCTTCACCGGTTTGAAAAGCTTCATGATCTATCAAGAGCCCGTTCCCGGGAGCCGCTTTCGCTTTCCAGAAGAAGAGCCGGAAGACATAGGGGAGGCGCTTCTGAGTCCCGGCGTTAAATGGCCAGTGGAAGCAAACGCCGCCGCTTTGGAGCGCGTCTCTCCGGAAGCGCTCAACGTGGCGACTCCCCCAGGCTTGAGGATAAGGCGAGGGTGGTCTACGCGCAAAAAGGAGCCCTGCCCAGCCTGTCCAGGCGGCTCGCCGTCAACCTCGAAAGCCTCCGAACCCTATTCGCCGTACCCGTTAACCAGGACGTGGTCGTTCGCGAATTCACGGTGCTGGAGCAGTGCAAGGCCTCTCTGGTCTACATCGACGGCATGGCCGGCAAGGATATGGTCGACAACTTCGTGCTGCGTCAGCGGATGGAGTGGGGCGCGGACCGCAGTCACATCTGTGACGACGCCATCCGGTTTGTGACGAAAAACCTCCTGTCGGTCAATCCATTGAAGCAGTCGTCCGATTTCTCGGAAATTGTGCATCAGGCGATGAACGGGCTGGCCGCACTGTTCATCGACGGGTGCGCGGAATGCCTTCTCATCGAGAGCCGCGGCCACGAAATGCGCGCCGTGTCCACGCCACTCAACGAGTCTGTCATCAAAGGCTCTCAGGAGGCGTTCAACGAAAACCTGCGCACCAACATCACGCTGATTCGGCGGATGATCCGCAAGCACAAGCTGATCACCGAGATCATGACGCTCGGCAAGGTGGACAACACCAACTGCGCGATCCTGTACATCGACGGCATCACCAACCCCAAGCTCATCGCAGAAGTCAAACGGCGGCCGCAAAACGTGGACATCGACTTCGTCAGCGGCGACGGCATGGTGGATCAATTGATCGAGGATCACCCTTTCTCGCTGTTCCCACAGGTTCTGAGTACGGAGCGACCCGACCGCGCCGCCTCGTTTCTGATCGAGGGAAAGGTGGCGATCCTCACCGGCGGCACGCCGTTTGCATCGATTGTCCCCGCCACGTTCTTCCACCTGTTTCAGATCTCTGAAGACAACGCCCTCCGGTGGCAATACGGCACGTTCATCCGTTTTGTCCGCCTGTTCGCAGCCATCGTCGCCACCTTCTTGCCCGGCCTTTTCACGACGCTGATTTTGTACCATCAGGAAATGGTGCCCACGGAGCTCATGACATCGCTGTCCAAGGCACAAGAATCCGTGCCCTTCCCGACGATTGTGGAGGTCCTCCTGATGGAAACATCCTGAGAACTGATCCGTGAAGCCTCCGTGCGCGTACCGGGGGTTGTGGGCCAGACGCCGGGCATCATCGGCGCGGTAATCCTGGGCCAGGCCGCGGTGGCCGCCGCCCTGATCAGCCCGATTCTGATCATCGCAGTGGCGATCACCGGCATAGGAATTTTCGCGATCCCCAATTTTTCACTGTCCTTCGCGGTGCGCATCCTGCGTTTCGGATTCATTCCGCTTGGGGGCATCGGGGGGCTTTTCGGGCATCGCGACCGGCATTTTTATATTCGGGCTTTTACCCTGCCCGATGAAGTCCTTCGGCGTTCCCTACCTGAGCCCCGTGGCGCCTAGAACCAAGTCGAATCTGGACATCATCACGCGCATGCCCATCTGGATGCAGAAGGCGAGGCCGGATTTCATCAATCCAATGCACCGCGCCCGGGCCAACCGCTTCATCCGCGGCTGGAATGTGAAGCGCAGGGGAGGCGACAAACCATGACCGTAAGCCGCAGCGTTTCGGTGCGCGGGGGGCGCATAGGCTTTCAGGAAACCGTCTGTCTGGTTACGCTTGGTATCTCTGCCAAGGTGTTCTTTACCAGTCCCGCGATGGCGGCGGCGCGGGTCGGCACCGCCGGTTGGTACATGACGCTTTTCTCCGCGGCGGTGGCTGCGATAGGCTTTCTCGTCATATGTCTTTTGATCCGGCGTTTCCCGGACGCGGATATCGTGCATAGGTTCGAACAGGCTCTGGGCCATCCGGTGGGTTTTGTTTTCTCCGGTCTTCTCGCCGCCGGGCTCTTCTACATCGCGGCAACCCGTCTTTTGGGTTTTACGGAGGTGCTGCGCACCTATGTCTACAGCTACAGCCCCAGCTGTTATGTCTTCAGTTTCGCGCTGGCGTGCGTAGGCGTCATGTCGCTGTTGGGGCTGGAGAGTCTGGCCCGTTTTTCAAAGCTGATCATGTACATTATGAGGGTCAGCCTGATGGCGGTTCTGGTTCTGGGTTCGCAGAGCTACAGGCTATACCCCCTGGAGCCCATCCTCGGGTACGGCCTTCTCAACACCGTGAAGGCCGGCGCCGTCCGTTCTTCGGCCTATGCGGAGGTTATCTTGCTGGCGGTCTTCGCCCAGTCCTTCCATGGCCTCAAATTCATCCTGCGCGAGGGGCTCGTCAGCCTCCTGCTTTCCGGCGCTATCATCGGAAGCTGTATCCTGTGTTTCTCGATGGCTTTTTCCTACAAGGTAGCCAGGAAGTTACCTCCCCCATGTACGAGTTGGCCACGCTGATCGATTATGGACGCTTTCTTCAGCGCGCCGAGTCGGTGTTTCTGTTCATCTGGATCATTTCCTCGATGGTATCATTGTCGGCGGTTTTCTATGCATTCCTTTTTATATTCTGTCTGATGTTCCGCATCAACGACAAGGCGCCTGTCGTGGCCGCAGGACTGACGCTTCTCTTCGCCGGCGGCATGATCCATGACAAACATTATCGACGTCATCGTGGACTACGTTCGGTTCACCCGCACCTTTGGTTCGATCATCCTCTTCGGCCTGCCGCTGATCGCGCTGATCGCCGCGGCCATCCGAAAGAAGGAAGGCGTTCATGGCGCGCAGGCTTGCGGTCTTCCTCATCTTGGCGCTGATCCCCCTCAGCCTCTCCGCCTGTCACGACGCCCGGGAACTGGACACCGTATCCCGGGGTGACCACCATCGGCGTTGACCGGAGCGTGTCCGACGCCTGGCGCCTCACGGTGCAGATTCCAACGCCGCAGGGCGAAAGCAGCGAATCCGGCGCGAGCGACGGCAACCAGAGCGGCTATACCACGCTTCCGATCGACGCGCCCTCCTTCTTTGACGCCGCGGAGATGCTCAACGCTTCCACGCTCCGTAAACTCCGCTTCAGCCATGCGCAGTTTCTTGCCTTCTCGGAAGATCTGGCCAGGTCCGGAAAAATCGGCGAATTCGCGGCGCCAATCATCCGGTTCGTCCGGATCCGGCGCACCGCCAACGTGTTTGCGGCGCGGTGTGCCGCGATGGACTTTGTGAAGACAAACGAGCCGGTGATCGGTACATCCACCTCAAAGACGCTGGAAACCCTCTCTCAGGACAGCGAGGAGATCAGCTACTTCCCCGAGACGACGCTGGAATCTTTTTACGAAGCCACGGAAGAAGCCTGCCATCAGCCGGCCGTACCGCTGGCGGCGGTGAACGGCATGAAAGGATCCCGGGAAACGGGTCCCGCCTATTCCGGGGGTTTTCTACCCGCCGGTCGCTACCTGGCGGGCGAACTGCCGCGGCAGGGCAAGAATAAACTGGAGCTGTTCGGAACGGCGGTGTTCGTGGGCGACACAATGGCGGATGCGCTGGACGGCGATGAAACCCGGTATCTCCTGATGGCTTCGGATGTTTTTTGGCATTCCTACTTTTCGGTGCCGGACCCGAACTTCCCGAATTACATCATCTCATGGATCCGATCCGCGAAAGGATGCCGGATGCGGAGGGCTCCTTCGACGGCGTTAATCCGAAGATCGCGCTGACCATTTTCCTCGACGGAGACCTTCTGTCCGTGCAAAGCCGCGCCCAGTACGAAAAAACGCCGCTCCGGGATATGCTGGAGGCCCAAGTTCAAGGCAATCGCGCTCAAAGGCATTCAGGGCGTATTTAAGAAAGTCCGTCCCTACGGCGCGGACATCTTCGGCTTCGGCAAGTATGCCAACAAGACTTTCGAGACGCTTCAACAGAAAGAGGCCTATGGCTGGACCCGGCACTTCAAAGAAGCGACGCTGACGGTGAACACGAACTTCAAGATCCGCCGGACCGGCACGCAGGTCATAAGCTCGCCCTACACGCCGGACAAACCGCTGGAAGGAGGGCGTTGATGCGCCCGTTTATCATGGCGCTGACGGTGTGGATGCTCGTCTACGTGCTGTCGTATACCGTCCACTCGTGGCGCGGCGAGAAGAAACCCGCCGCCATCGGCAGCGCCTTGTTGGCGCTGACCGCCTTTGTCCTGATGACCTACGCGCTGTTTCCCAACCGGTTTGAACTGTAATGGGCCGGTCCCCTTTCGCGGGACCGGCCCGGCCGGGGAGTACGGACGATTGCGCATCACGCGCGCTGGTTTTGGCAAGCCTCCAGAAATGCCAGCACGTTCTCCACAGGAATGTCGCCGGGCATCGCGTGGGTGGGCGCAATGATATAGCCGCCGTCCGCCGAGAGGATGCCCGCAATACGCGCCGTTTCCCGTTTTACCTCCTCCGGCGTGGCGTAGGGCAGCAGTTTCTGGGTCGAGATGCCGCCGAAAAAGGTGATTTTCCCGCCGTAGGTCTTTTTGAAGGACTCGATGTCGTAAACCTCCGGTTGGAAGGTGTTGTAGATGTCCAGGCCGGCCTCCACCAGGTCCGGGAACACCTCCGAGCAGTCGCCGCAGGAGTGCTGCGCCACGTACATGCCCTTTGATTTCACGTAGTCATACTCCCGCCGGATGCGCGGACCGATGAATCTTTTCCAAAGCGGATAGCCGGTGATGAGCCCCTTCTGCATGCCCCAGTCGTCGCCAAAGAAGACGCAGTCGACGGGGTACTGGCTGACAATATCGACGACTTTCAGGTTGTATTCGACGATTTTGTCCATCAACTCGTCCACGAATTCCGGCTCGTCGATCATGTCGCAGAGCAGTTCCTCCATGGACCGGAGGGTCCAGGCCCGCTCGAACAGCGAAAAGCCAATGATGTACATGGTGAACTTGTCCCGCTGGGCCACCAGCGCTTCGCACTTTTCGCGAATCAGCGCCTCGTCCGGCTCCGGGAACGCATAGCCCGCGAGCGTCGGCTCCTTGAGCAAGTATTCGTGAACAACGCCGAAATCGCCCTCCTGAGCGCCCTTATCCCACACGACGCCGAATTGATCCCGGAAGAGGCCATGCTCAAGGTCGATGAAGGCCTCGTTGCGCTGCTGTGCCAGATAGGAACCCGAATGCTCAAAAAACAAGGGGTCCCCGGTGGCCCCGCGCATCCGGTCCGCGATCTCGTCCGTCATATCCAGAAAATAAGGCACCGGCCGCACGTCCTCGTGCCGGAGCGCTTTCAAAACCGCGTCACGCTTCGTCATGGCTTCTCCTCCTGCTGATCGATGAATTTTGAAACCCTGCGCATTTCACAGATGGCTTTATATTCGCTGGGGCTCATGCCCACGCAGCGCTTGAAGAGGTTGTAAAACGTCTGGGCGTTGTGGAAGCCCAGCTTGTCCACCACCTCGCCGATGCGCACGTCCTCCCGCGCCAGAAGCGCCTTCGCGCGCTCCATGCGCTTGCCCCGGATGTACTCTCCGACGCTCAAATTCGTCTCCGCCTTAAACACCTTGGCCAGGTACACCTTGTGGATCAGAAATGTGGACGCCAGCGACTCCAGCGTCAGATCCTCGCAGTAATGCTGATCAATGTATCGGATGATCTGGCTCAGGCGCGGACTATAGCTGGCGCGCACCGCGCGGGCGAGAGCGCCGAATCGCTCGAGAAACCAGCCGCAGATTTCGCCGATAGAGTCCATCTCGTCCAGCGCATCCAGCGATACCGTGTCCGCGCCGAAGATCGACTTAAAGGGGATATCCCCCGCCAAGCAGGCCTGCGTCAGAATGCCCATCAGCAGCGCGTTGACGTGGTTGAGGTAGTTCAGCTGCATCATGCCGGAGATCTCCCGCTGATAAAGCCGCCTGATCTCCTCCAGCAGCAGCGCCTCATCGCCGTTTTTCAGCGCCTCGCGTACGCGGGTTACGCCCTCGTCCAGCACCTTCAGCTGGCCCTTGGAAGCCATCGAACCGGCGGCTTCCCAGTAGATGTTGCGGCCCTTGCCTTGAAACACCGCGCTTTGCAGGGCTTCCGACGCCTGATTTAGCGCCTCGTTCAGACGGTCGGGGCTGCGGGTGATGCCGGAAACGCCAATGGTGACGCCCTGGCCGGGCGCGTCCAGCGCCTGGCGCACCGCGCTCAGACAATCCGCGCGCTTTCGCAGCTGCTCCGAACCGCTGGCGAGCCTGGGCAAAAACGACAGCGCGTACAGCCGGCCGTTGCGAAAAGCCGCCTGCCCGCCGGACGCGCCCAGCGCGCCTCTGAGCGCGCGTCCGGGCAGATCCAGGTCGCAGAAGTTGTCGGCGCGGGCGATCGCCATCAGGAAGAAATCCCGACCGCCGAGCGCCGAGCGCTCTGCCTCCGGCAGCGCCTCGCCGCGCAGCGCGTTCTCCAGCGCCTGGCTGGCCGTCGGCCGTTCATCCGCCGCTTCCGGGCCCGCCTTCTCAAAGCGAGCGAGCATGTCTAAGAGCGTACTCTCGGTAAAGGAGTCCTTGAGGATGTAGTCCATCACGCCCAGCCGGAGCGCCTCCTTCGCGTAAGAGAACCGCTCGTGGCAGCTCAGAATCACCACCGGCTGCGAAGGGCTGACGGCGCGCACCGCGCGGATCAGCTCCAATCCGTCCATCACCGGCATCTGGATGTCGGTGATGATCAGCGCGGGCCGATGCGCTTCGTAAAGGGCCAGCGCCTCTCGGCCGTTTTTAGCCTCCAGGATCGGGTCAAAGCCAAAAAAATGCCAGTCCAGGCTCATCTTGATCAGCTCTCTGGACGGCGTTTCATCGTCCACAATCAGGATCGAGCGCATCTTCACCCTCCCCTTCGCTTTACCATTCTAGCAAAGCGCCCGTCTCAAGCGCCATCAAAAGGATTCACTTTTCACAAAATAATTAAGACAAACTGTCCTTGCGCCCGGGGCCAGCCGCGGGCACGGAAAAACCGATGGCGGTGCCGCGCATCACACGGCTTTCGATGACCAGGTGGCTGGCAGGTCCGTAGTTGAGCTTGAGCCGATCGTTGACGTTGCCCAGACCGATCTGATTGTAGCCCCGCGCGCCTACCGGCGCACCCTTCAAAAGCATGTCGAGAACCTCCGGCGCGATGCCCGCGCCGTCGTCAATGAGCGTGATCCACAGCCTGTCCTCCGCCAGCCGCGCCGTCAATTTGATGGTGCCCTTGCCGAGGGGCAGGATGCCGTGGAACAGCGAATTTTCCACCAGCGGCTGCAGGAGGAGCTTGGGCACCTCCACGGAGAGCGTGTCCTCCGGCGCGTCCACGATGAAGTTCAGCGACACATCATATCGCTTCAGCTGGATGTTCATGTAGTGATGCAGGTTCTCAATCTCCACCGCCAGGGGGTTGAGCATGTTCGCCTGAGACATGCTGGCGCGGAGCAGGGAATTGAAGGACACGATCAGGTCGTTCAGCTCCTGATTGCCCGCCTTCTGCGCCATGTAGCGCATGGTGTTGAGCGTGTTGTGAATAAAGTGGGGATTGATCTGAGACTGCAGAAGGTCCAGCTGCGACTGCAGCATCGCCACCTTGATCTTGCGCTTTTCGATCTGCTCGCGAGTGATCTCGTCGGTCAGCGCGTGGAGCGAATCCACCATCGCGTTGTATCCGCTCAAAAGGTCCTCCACCTCCAGCGCGCCCGACTTGGCGCTGGTGCGCTGCCAAGTGCCGCGGCCCAGTTCCGCCATGTCAGCGCCCAGTTCCCGAAGCGGCTTGGTGACACGGCTGGAAATGGAGCCGCCAATGCCGATCAGCGCCGCCACCAACAGTGCGCTGACCATGAGCAGCACCAGCATGAGGTTGCGAACCGGTGCATCGATGGCCTCGTAGGACACAAGACCCATCAGCTTCCAGTCCGGGTATTCGGTGAGCCGCAGACTGTAGGCCACGTAGGGTACCCCGGCGAGGGTGACGCTGCCGGATGCGGGCACATCGCCCGCGTCCAGCCTGTCCGCCGCGCCGGTACGCACGATGACGCTGCCGTTTTCGTCCGCCACCAACGCGGCGGAGAATGTGGTCTTAAATAGCTGTTCCAGTTCTCCCGTCAGGCTGCCTTTGGCCACGTTGATGGCCACGGTACCCAGCGGCTCGTAGCTGTCGGTATCGTAATACTTTCCGTAATAGGTAATGGTATTGCGGGCGTCGTAGTCGGGGTTTTTCAGCACGGGAAAGGCGGAGGGCGCGGAGAAACGCCCGGTCATGCCGGAGGCGCGGAAAACGCTGTATTCCGAATCGCTCAGGATCGCGCTTTTGTAGGGCTCCGCCGCGTAGATGGGGTCCAGGATCTGCCCCTCCTCGTTGATCAGGATGATCGAACGGACGGAGGCGTAGCGCCGGATGATCCGGGCGATCTCCTCCTTCATCGCCACGGTGTCGCCGAGGGACGCCATGCCCGGCGCTTCCCGCTGCGCGCGCATGCGGGCCTGCAGCAGCGTGTTGCGCAGCAGTGAAAAGTGCAGCGAGCGGATTTCCGCCAGCTGATAGGAAAGCCGCGTGCCCGCCAGACTCAGCTTCTGGTTCGACACCAAATTGATCTCCTCGGTGAGCCGGTCCCGGTAGAGGAAGCTCATCGTACCCAGCACCACCGCCAGCGCCAGCACGAACGCCAACAGAAAGTAGGCCGTGATCCGGACGGAGATGTGCCGAAAAAAATGCTCGATCCTCTTCATGCCGCGATTATAACACCCCGGCGGAACGAGCGCAAATGTTGTTTCTCGTTTTGCTTACATCCTTCCTTCGCCTGGCGGAACGCGCAAACTGCGGCGCGCTTTATTTTTCACATGGGCTAATAATTTTGATGAAAGTTAACCCCGTTGATGGACGGGCATGGCCGGGCACCCCTATAATGGAACACGTAGGCATGAAGCTTCGGAGGTGAAACCGTTGAGTTCGCTGGAATTTCGCTCAATCACCAAGGCGTTTCCCGGCGTCCGGGCGCTGGATGGCGTGAGCTTTACCGCGACGGGCGGGCAGGTGGTGGCGCTGGTCGGCGAAAACGGGGCGGGCAAGTCGACGCTCCTCAAGGTGTTGGGCGGTGATTATCAACCCGACGGCGGCGAGTATCTGATCGACGGAGAGCGAAGGCATTTCCGCGAACCGCGGGAGGCCATTGATGCGGGCGTTTCGATCATCTATCAGGAGCGGCAAGTGGTGCCGTTTCTGTCCGTGGCGGAAAACATATTCATGGAAGGTATTCCGGCGGGCAAATCGCGCCTCATCGACTTCAAGGCCCTCAACCAGACGGCACAAGCGATCATCGACGAGTTTCGCCTGCCCTTTCGCGCGTCCGACCGGGTGCGGGATCTCTCCGTGGCGCACCAGCAGATGATCGAGATCATGAAGGCCTATCGCAGAAATCCCAAAATCATCGCCTTTGACGAACCCACCGCGTCGCTGTCCGACGCCGAGATCGAAACGCTGTTCAAGATCATCGGTCAGCTCCGCGAAAAAGGCATCATCATCCTGTACGTGTCCCACCGCATGAAGGAAATCTTCCAGATCACCGACGAGGTGGTCATCCTGAAGGATGGAAAATTCGTCGGCCAGTACAGGACGAGCGAGACGGACGAATTGTCCATCGTCGAAAAGATGGTAGGCCGGAACCTGGGCGACATCTTCAGGGAGCTTCGCCGGGGCGACGCGCTCGGCCGGCCGGTGCTGGAGGCAAGGCACCTGAACGCGGAAAACGTCAAGGATGTCAGCTTCACGCTGCGGGCGGGCGAGGTGCTGGGCTTCGCCGGCCTCGTGGGCGCGGGACGCACCGAGACCATGCGGCTGATCTTCGGCGCGGACAGGAAAAAGAGCGGCGAGGTGCTGGTGGGCGGAAAGAGCGCCAAAATTGAGTGCCCCGAAGACGCCATACGCCTGGGGATCGCGCTGTGTCCGGAGGACCGCAAGGAGCAGGGCATCGTCGCGCGGCAGTCCATCACCAACAACATCTCGATGGCGGTCATGCCGTCGGTATGCCAGGGCGGCTTCATCAACTTCCAAAAAGAGCGGACCTTGGCCGAAGCGGGCGTCAAGGATCTCAACATCAAGACGCCCAGCATTGAAAAACCCATTGGCGAGCTCTCCGGCGGCAATCAGCAAAAGACGATCCTCGCCCGGTGGCTGGCGCTGGAACCCCGCATTTTGATCCTGGACGAGCCTACCAAGGGCATCGACGTGGGTTCCAAGTCGGAAATCTACCAGATCATCTGTGACATGGCAAAGCGCGGCATCGGCGTTGTCATGGTATCCAGCGAGCTGCCGGAGATCCTGGGCGTGTGCGACCGGATCATCGTCATGTGCCAAGGCCGGATTACCGGCGAGCTGCCCCGCGAAGAGGCCACCGAGCACAAGGTGCTGATGCTGGCGATGGAGGACATGTTGGGAGGAACGTGCGAATGAACAAACAGTGTGCCGCGCCCGCCCCCAAGGGCGGCAAAATGAAAACCGTGGGGAGCCAGATCCTGCGTTCGGACAAGCTGGGGCTTCTGATCGCGCTGGCGGTCATCATCATCGTCTTCCAGTACCTGACGGGCAACAAATACTTCACGCCCGCCAACATCACCAACATCATGATCGCGATGAGCGTTGTGGGTCTGGTGACCATCGGCGAGAGCTTCCTTCTGATCACCGGCAAGGTGGACCTGTCCCCCGGATCGGTGGCGGCGTTCTCGGGCGTACTGGTGGCGCTGCTGCTCAACACCGGTATGAATATGTACCTGGCGATCGCCATCGTGGTGGCGGTGGGCCTTTTGATCGGCGTGGTAAACGCCCTGCTCATCAACAAGCTGAAGCTGGAGGCGTTCATCGCCACGCTGGCCACGATGAGCATCTTCCGAGGCTTCGCCTACATCATCTGCGGCGGCAAGGCGGTGTTCATCACAAACGGCAGCTACCTGAAGTTCGGCGCCGGACGCCTTCTGGGCATCCCGATCCCGGTGGTGCTGTTTCTGGTTCTGTTCTTCGTGTTCATGGTCATCCTGGCGCGCACGCGCTTTGGCCGCAGCGTGTACATGGTGGGCGGCAACCCCACCGCCTCCCGGCTGACCGGCATCAATTCTGAAAAGGTACTGATCGCGCTGTACATGCTGACGGCGGCTTTCTCCGCGCTGGGCGGCTGCATCATGACCGCCCGCATGTCCTCCGGCCAGCCGATGAGCTGTGAGGGTCTGGAGTTCGACGCGGTCACCGCGGCGGTGCTGGGCGGCGTGGCGATGTCTGGCGGCGTGGGTACGCTGGGCGGCGCGCTGATCGGCCTAATCATCATGCAGGGGTTCAACAACGGCCTGATGATGCTCAACATCCCGTCCTTCTGGCAGACGGTGTCCCGAGGACTTCTGCTGATCGCGGCGCTGTCCTTCGATTACGTCAGAAACCGCAAGCAAAAGCTTAAAAATGCCTGAGGCCCCTACCCGTTAACAATTACCGCTTTCACTTTATCCGCGATGCGGATAGAATCACTATCGTAGGAGGGAATACTGTGAAGAAGATTCTGGTTGCCCTGCTCGCGCTGATGATGGTGCTCGGCTCCGTCACCGTCGCAATGGCCGAAGAAGGCCCGACGCTCGCCTTCATCTGCAAGGACCTGTCCCAGGAGTGGTTCGTCGGCACCTCCACCGCCATGAAGGAGACCGCCACCGCGCGAGGCGCCAAGGACGTGCTCATGTATGACTGCGGCATGAGCCCGGACAAGTACATGACCGCCCTTGACAACGCCATCGCCCAGGCCGTGGACGTTCTGATCGTCTGCCCGCCGGACCAGAAGCTCTCCCAGATCACCGTGCAGCGCTGCGCGGAGGCGGGCATCAAGGTCATGGCCGATGACGACGGCCTGATCGACGAGCTGGGCAAGCACATCGCCCCGGCGCTGGAGCTGGACGCCTACAAGGTGGGCGAGGGCATCGGCGAATACCTGGGCAACTATGTGACCGCCAGCAAGCTGGACGCGGATTTCTCGAAGGTCGGCTACCTGTGCATGACCATGAGCGAGGTTTCCTCCTGCGTGCCGCGTTCCACCGGCGCCGTGGACAAATTCACCGCCCTGGTGCCCTCCTTCCCCGCGGAAAAGATCATCCAGGCCGACTATGACGGCACCAGCGACAAGGGCTTCAACGTGGCCGCCGCCACCATCACCGCCAACCCGGACATCGAAGTCTGGCTCGTGACCGCCCCCAACGACGAGGGCGCCCAGGGTGCGACCCGCGCGCTGGAGCAGGCCGGCAAGGATAAGTCCGCCATCGTCATCGGCGTGGGCGGCTATCTGGCCGTGGACGAGTTCAAGAAAGAGTT
Organism: Bacillota bacterium; assembly: GCA_023421395.1. Taxonomy (GTDB): domain Bacteria; phylum Bacillota; class Clostridia; order Christensenellales; family Aristaeellaceae; genus JAEZHK01. The sequence continues at coordinate 110,290 of JAEZTL010000002.1, forward strand.
CTCCTGCTTCAAGGCGACCGCCTACATCGACCCCGTGCTGGACGGCACCATCGCCGCCAATGCCGCGATGGACTGGATTGAGAAGGGCACCGTCCCCTATGACGAGTACAAGAAGGACGGCGCCGAGTTCGGCGTGTACCCCTTCAGCGCCACGATGATCGACGCCACCAACTACGTTGAAGTCATGGGCGACGCCGCCAACTGATTTTCATCCATCCTGGGAAGGGCGGCTCACGCCGCCCTTCTTTTTCAAGGAGGCGTATGGCATGAACTCCAGAGAGCGCACATGGATGGCGCTGAACCACGAGCAGCCGGACCGACCGCCCGTCAGCGCCACATACACCCCGGAGATCGCGGCGCTGCTGCGCTCGGTTTACGGCCGGCCGGAAGAGGACCTCGGCTTCGTGATGGGCAACGACCTCATCAAGACCACCGTCGGCATTGAGCTGAGCTACCACCTGTCCAATGACCCCGTCTACACGTGCCCCTTCGGCGTCACGTTCCGCAACGTGAAGAACTTCGCCGGAGCCTACACCGAGATCGTGGACGGCACGCTGCGGGACGACCCTGACGGCGCGAAGCTGGCATCCTACCACCTGCCCGACCCGGACGACGCGGCCTGGTATCAGCCGGTGAAGGCCGCGGTCAAGCGCTACGGAAGGGAAAAGTTCATCATCGGCTCCTGCCAGTGCTCGATCTTTGAAACCAGCTGGTACCTCCACGGCCTGGAGGACACGCTGTGCGACATGATCACCGACGAGGAATACGCCGGCGCGCTCTTTGACAAGGTGATGCACTTCCCGCTGCGCGCGGGGCTGAACCTGATCGACTCGGGCGTGGACATGGTTTGGCTGGGCGACGACGTCGCCACCCAGCGGGGGATGCTGATCTCGCTGGATTTGTGGCGAAAGCTTCTCAAACCCCGGTACGCGGCGATCTTTGCCGCGCTGCGCGAGCGCCGGCCGAACATCGCCATCGCCTACCACTCCTGCGGCAACTGCGAGGAGATCCTGGACGACATGGTCGAAATCGGCCTGGACGTATTGAACCCCATCCAGCCGCTGTCGATGGACCCTGTTCACATCAAGCGCCACTACGGAAAGCGCCTGACGCTCTTCGGCGCCATCGACGTTCAGAAGCTTCTGCCCTTCGGCGCGCCGGAGGAAATCCGCTTGGCCGTGCGGGACGCGAAATCCGCCCTGGGCGAAGGCGGCGGCTACATCCTCTCCCCCGCGCACCACATTCAGTCCGACACCAGCCTGGACAACATCCGGGCATTTTACGAGGAGGCCCTCCGATGAATTCCAGACAGCGCGTAACCGCCGCCATCAACCACCTGGAGCCCGACCGCTGCCCCATCGACCTCTCCGCCACCGGACAGACCGGCATGAACGCCTCGACGCTCTACCGCCTCCGGCAGGCGCTGGGCCTTCCCGAGCGCCCCGTCCGGATCATCGAGCCCGCGCAGATGCTGGGCGACCCGGGCGAGGATCTTTTGAAGCGGATCGGCGCGGACGTAGTGGGCCTTTGGAACCGGAGCAATTTCTATGGGTACCGGAACGAGGATTGGAAGTCCTGGCGGATGAGCGACGGCACGCCGGTTCTGATGGGCGGCGGCTTCGAGTATGACGTGGACGGCGAGGGCCGGACCTGGGTCTATCCGCAGGGCGACAGGGCCTCGGCCTACAGCGCCGTGATGCCCGCCGGCGGCTCCTTTTTTGACTCGGTGGATCACGCCGAGCCCTTTGACATGGATGAGGCGGATGAGGATTCCCTCACCCCCCGGGCGGATTTTCAGGACGACTTCTCCGTTGCTTCCGAAGAGGACGCCCGCTATTGGGAGCGGGAGAGCCGCCGCCTGTTCGAGGAGACCGAGTACGCCGTGGTCGGCATGCTGGGCGGCGCGGGGCTGGGCGACGTGGCGTGCCTGCCCGGGCCCTACGTCAAGCGCCCCCGGGGCATCCGCCGAATGGACGACTGGCTGGCCGCGCACCTGTTGTTTCCAGACTACATTGACGAGGTGTTTTCCTACCAAACCGAGGTCATGCTGCAGAACTTGGAGATCTACCGGCAGGCGGTAGGCGAGCGCATCCAGGTGGTATGGATTTCCGGGACCGATTTTGGCACGCAGCACGGCACCTTCCTGAGCCCTGCGGTCTTCCGCAAGCTCTATAAGCCCTACTACCGGAAGATCAACGATTGGGTGCATGCCCACACCGGCTGGAAGACCTTCTATCACTCCTGCGGCGCGGTCTACCCGTTGATGGAGGATTTTGTGGAGATGGGTGTGGACATCCTGAACCCGCTGCAGCTATCCGCCGACGGCATGGACCCAATCCGCATCAAAGCGGAGTTCGGCGACCGGCTCACCTTCTGGGGCGGCGGCGTGGACACCCAGCGGACGCTGCCCTTCGGTACGCCGGATGAGGTGCGGCGGCAGGTTCGGGAGCGCATCCAGATTCTGAACCGGAGCGGCGGCTACGTGTTCAACACCATCCACAACGTGGTGGCGAACGTGCCGCCCGAGAACTTGATCGCGATGTACCAGGCGGCGTTGAACGTTTAGCGCGTTGACGCGCACATCCGCCGGCTGTACAATCAAGAGGATCACGGGCAGGGAGGCGATTTTGATGAACTTTTGCTGGGCAACCCTTCACGTGCGGGATCTGGACGCGTCTGTTGCGTTTTACCGGGAGATCGCGGGGCTCACGGTTCGCCGCAGTTTCGGCACACCGCCCGGCCCGCGGATGGTATTCCTCGGCGAGGAAGGGCAGAATACGGAGATCGAGCTGATCTCGGGCGCAGGGGATGGGCCCAAGGACATGGGCCGGGATATTTCGCTGGGGTTCGAGGTTCGGTCGCTGGACGAAATGCTGGCGCTCGTCCGCGAGAAGGGCATCCCCGTGACCGGCGGCCCCATTCAGCCAACCCCCCGCGTGCGGTTCTTCTTCGTCAAGGACCCGGACGGTCTGACGGTGCAGTTCGTGGAGAACATCCCGTAAGACGCTGAAAACCTCCCCACGCCAGCGTGGGGAGGTTTTTTAATGCCCTCAGCCCATCTGCGGCGCGCGCTTTTTGCGCCGGACGCCGCTGGCCGCCACGATATCGATCATCGTACGCCTCAGAGACCGGGGCCTGTAGCCCAGTTCCCGGGTCGCCTTTTCGTGGGAGTAGAGGGCGTTGCGCGTGGCGGTGGAGAGCGCGTAGCGGGTGAAGAGCGGGGCCTTCCTCATCACCCGATAGTAGGCCTCCGCCAGCAGTGCAACGCCCATCGCCAGGCGCGCCGGCAGGTACAGCCGGATTTTTTTCAGGCCCGCCACGCCGGTCAGCGTATCCAGCAGTTCGCGGAAGCTGATAAACCGGTTGGACAGGATATAACAGGAGCCCGGGCGCCCCCCGTCCGCGGCGGCAAGAATGCCGTCCGCCACGTCCCGCACATCCACAAAGTCAAACCCGCCGCGCACCGCCGCCGCCAGCTTGCCCGTCAGACAGGAGGAAATCAGCCGCGCCGCGCCAACCGCCGGGTTGGCGTGAGGGCCGATGATGCCCGCGGGATGTACGCAGACCGCGTCGAGGCCGCCCTTCGCCGCGGCCAGCACCAGCCGGGTGGCCTCGGCCTTGCTCTTGTCGTAGGGGCCGTCCACGTCGTCGGGGTCAAAGGCGTCGATCTCCCGCATCACCTGCCCCCGGGGCAGGATGGGGATGGCGTGCACGGAGCTCACATACACCAGCCGCTTTACGCCATGACGCCCGCAGGCCTCCAGCACATTCCGGGTACCGCCGACGTTCACATCAAAAAGGCGCCGGTTGGCCTCGCCGGTAATTTCGACGATGCCGGCGCAATGGATCACCACCGCTTCCCCGCCCGCGCCTTCAAACAGCGCCTCCAGCGAGCGCGCGTCCCGCACATCGCCCGCGACCTCCGTGAGGAGGCCGCCCTTCGGCACAAAATCCGGACAATGCTCGCCCGGCAGCACCAGCGCGCGCACGCTGTCGCCGCGCCCAATCAGCGCGCTGACAACATGGCTGCCCAGATGCCCGGCAGCCCCGGTCACAAGATATGTCTTCACAGGATCACTTCCGGTATCAAAATGGATGCGGCAGGCCGCTTAAGCGGCCTCCCCCCCCATCCATTATACAGGCCTTCGGAGACCGGATACAACGGACAGATCGCCGTTATCTGTTCGAGAAACGACATCATGCCGGTCTCGTTGTCCGTTATGACGCAGGCCCGGAAAAACATGAAGCACAGCGCCGCATATTCTCCCGAAAGCCGCCCAGATTGCGCCATGATTACCCGCCGGCGCGCTTCCGCCACGGAGAAAGTCTCTTTACGATTTCCATCACCGCCACCGGCGCCAACGCCAGCAAAAGCGTCAGCGCGTAATGGGCCGCGGAGAGCGCCGTCAGGCCGAAGGCCGCGGCCACCGGCGGCAGGAAAGCCACCAGCGCCACCATCACAACGGACAGCGCCGCCGCGCCGCACAGCGCGCGGTTGGTAAAAAGGCCGATGTGAATGATGGACCGGGTCGAGCGCATGTTGAAGGCATGGAACACCTGCGTCAGCGACAGCACCAGAAACGCCGCCGTGCGCCCGGCGATGAGGTCGCCCGTGGCGCGCCACACCGTGAGGAAGCCGCCGAGGGTCAAAAGCGCAAACATCCCACCCTGCAGAAGGATCTGGAGCCCAACCCCGCCGGCGAATACGCCTTCGGTCTTTGGCCGGGGTTTTTGGTGCATGATGCGCTCCTCCGCCCCTTCCACGCCCAACGCGATGGCGGGCAGGCTGTCGGTGACGAGATTGATCAGAAGAAGCTGCATCGAGATGAGCGGGGACTGGCGAAAAAAAATCATCGCCAAAAATACCGTCAGAATCTCGCCGACATTGGTGCCCAGAAGGAAACCGACGACCTTTCGGATGTTGTCGTAGATTGCGCGCCCCTCCCGCACGGCGGAGACGATGGTGGCGAAGTTGTCGTCGGTCAGCGTCATGTCCGCCGCGCCCTTGGCCACATCGGTGCCGGACCCCATGGCGCAGCCGATGTCCGCGGCTTTCAGCGCGGGCGCGTCGTTGACGCCGTCGCCGGTCATGGCGACCACCTGGCCCTTCTTCTGCCATGCTCGGACGATGCGGATCTTGTCGGAGGGCGTCACCCGCGCGTATACGGAAATGGATTCCACCCGCGCGTCCAGTTCCTCCTCGCTCATGGCGGCGAGCGTCCTGCCGTCCACGGCTTCGTCACCGTCCCGGAGGATATCCAGATCCCGCGCGATGGCCGAGGCGGTGACCGCGTGGTCGCCGGTGATCATCACGGGGCGGATGCCCGCCTGACGGCACACCGCCACCGCCTTTTTCGCCTCCGGCCGCGCCGGGTCGATCATGCCTACGAGGCCCATGAGCCGCAGGCCGCGTTCAAGTTCGTCCGCCTCCGGCCGCTCCGGCAGGCGGTCGATCCGCTTGACCGCCACCGCCAGCACCCGAAGCGCCCGGCTGCCCATCGCCTCCGCCGCTTCGAGCGCGCCGGAAACATCGCCGTCGCACCGGGGCGCCAGCACATCCACCGCGCCCTTGACGATGACGAGGGTCTCTCCATCGTCATTGTGGACGGTGGTCATGCGCTTCCGGTCGGAATCAAAGGGAATCTCATAAAGGCGCGGGTACCGCTCGTCCAACTGGTCCTTTTCCAGCGAGCACTTCCTTGCCGCCGCGACGATGGCGGTTTCCGTAGGATCCCCAATATGTTTCTCCCGCCCGTCCTCCAGAAGCACCTTGCCATCGGAACAGAGGGCCGCGAAGCGCAGCAGGTCTTTGACGGATCCGACGTCGCCGCCGTCCAGCGCCACCGTCTTGCCCGACGCCGCGTCGTAGGCGTGGGTCAGCGTCATGCGGTTCTGAGTGAGGGTACCGGTCTTGTCCGAGCAGATCACCGAAGCGCTGCCCAGTGTCTCCACGGCGGGCAGCTTCCGGATGATCGCGCCCCGGGTCACCATCCGCTTGACCCCCATCGACAGTATGATGGTCACGATGGCCGGAAGTCCTTCCGGGATCGCGGAAACGGCCAGCGACACGCTGGTCATGAAGATCTCCATCAGCGGGATGCCGTCGATCAATCCAACGCCAAACACCACCACGCAGGCAACGAGGGCCACGATGCCCAGCACCTTGCCAAGCCCCGCCAACTTCCGCTGCAGCGGGGTCTGGGCGTCGAATTCCTCCTCCAGCAACCCCGCGATGCGGCCCATCTCCGTGGACATGCCGGTACCCGTCACCACCGCCCTGGCGCGGCCGTACTGAATCGAGCCCCCGGCATACACCATGTTGCGTCGCTCGGACAGCGGCGCATCGGGCGCGATCAGCGCAGCCGCATCCTTCTCCACAGGCAAGGATTCGCCCGTCAGCGCGGACTCCTCGGCCCGAAAGCTGAAGGACTCGATCAGCCGCGCATCGGCGGGCACGAAATCGCCCGCCTCGAGCAGCAATATATCGCCGGGCACCAGTTCCTTCGCGCCGATCAGCGTCACTTCTCCGTCACGCACTGTCCGCGCCTGGGGCGCGGACATGCTCTTCAGCGCTTCCAGCGCCTTCTCCGCCCGGCCCTCCTGCAGCGAGCCCAACGCCGCGTTGAGGACGACGATCGCAAGGATCAAAAGCGGCTCAATGAACCCGTGGCCTTCATAAAACGCCACCGCCAGGCTCACCGCGGCGGCCGCGATCAAAATCAGGATCATCACGTCCGCGAACTGCTGCAAAAAGCGCTTGAGGTTCGTCTTGGGCGGCTTACCTGTAAGCGCGTTATCGCCGTAGCGCTCAAGCCGCGATTTCACCTCCCCGGCGCTCAGCCCCAGGCGCGCGCCCACCTCGACTTGTCGCAATACCTCGGATACTTCCTCGGCGTACGGCATTTCCGGCAGATGATCCATCCGTTACACCCCTCCGATGCCCCGAAGGGCAAAAGTTTCAACGAGAATAGGGTACCACAATCCTGCGCGCCGCAAAAGGCCGGGCGCACAAAATGTCGCGGCGGGCCGCTGAAATGGTTGTTCTGGGCCCAAAATGGGTATAACCGAAGCAAGTATTGGGATCGGGAGGAATCTATGCGAATCGGCTATGCCTGCCTGGCGCTGGGCGTGCCCGGCTCGGCGCTCAAGGGCTGCACACAGAAAAACGCGGACGAGGCGCGCCTCGCCTCGCTGATTTCAAACAACCTGAACGCCCTGGAGCGCATGGTGGATTACAATCTCGCAAACGGCATCCGCCTGTACAGGATCAGTTCCGACCTGATCCCCTTTGGCTCAAGCCCGGTCAATCGTCTGGACTGGACAGGGCTCTTCCGGAAGGATTTTCAGCGCATCGGCGAAAAGATCCGTGCGGGCGGCATGCGGGTGACGATGCATCCCGGTCAGTACACCGTGCTCAGCGCACCGGATGAAGGCGTAGCCGTCCGGTCGGTCAAAGACCTCGAATACCACACCCGCGTACTGGACGCGCTGGGCACGCGCCAGGATTCCAAGATCATCCTGCATTTGGGCGGCGTCTACGCAGACAAGGCGGCGGCGCTCGGTCGCTTCGCCGCGCGCTTTGAAGCGCTGGACCCCGCGATCCGCCGGCGCGTGGTGCTGGAAAACGACGAGCGTTGCTACGACATCCGGGACGCCCTCGAGGCCGGGTTCCGGCTGGGCACACCGGTGGTGTTTGACAACCTGCACCACGCGGTAAACCCGGCCCGGACGCAGAATCCGGCCTACTGGATCGAAGCCTCAAGCGCAACCTGGAAACCCCAGGACGGCCCGCAGAAAATCCATTATTCCCAGCAGGACCCCGCCAAGAAGCCGGGCGCCCATTCCGCAACGATCGATGCGGTTACCTTTCTGGACTATGTGCGCAAGCTGGGACGCGAGGACCTGGATGTGATGCTGGAGGTCAAGGATAAGAACCTGTCGGCCATCAAGTGCGCGCTATGCGCGTCGTCCGGGACCGATGCCGCCGCGCTTGAGCGCGAATGGGCACGGTACAAATATGCGGTGATGGAGCATGGCCAGGCGGCCTACCGGGAGATCGCCGCGCTGTTTCACGCGGGAGGCGTTTCTCCCCTGCTTTTTTATGGATTCGTCGAGCGCGCGCTTCAGTCGCACATGGAGCCGGGCGAAGCGGAAAACGCGGCCCGGCACGTGTGGGGCTACTTCAAAAACGCCGCCTCCGGCGCGGAGCGCGCCGCCTTTGAAGCGGCACTCGCGCGCTACCGCGACGGCCGGGGAACGCTGGATGCCGTCAAGCGGAAGCTCATGGCTCTGTCGGAGAAGTATGGGGAGCGCTACCTGATGGAATCCTATTATTTCTGTTTCTGAACACAGCTGTCGCCCTGCTATACGCAGGGCGACAGCTTTCGTCAAAGCGATCAGGCGATGGTGACACCGCCGCCGGCGTAGCCGGTCACGACGGCGGCCACAGGCACCCCCGCGGTGATCTCCACCGTGAACGCCATCAGAATCCGGGTTCCGGCGGTCACCGGGACGCTGATTCCCGTCAGAAGGCCGGTGAGCCGGGTGCCTACCGCAATGACGCCGTTTAACGTCGGCGACATGACTACCTGTGTGCCCGGAATCGGCGTGAAGGTCTCGTCCGGGGTGGTTGATCGATACAGTTGCGCGTAGACCGTCGCGGTCGACGCAAGCAGAGAGAGAGAGACTACCGTACTCAGATAGGCCGCAATCGAGGTGATGGTGCCATTTCTGGGCATGGAGTAGGCCTGAGCGTTGAGGCCGAGCAGCGGGATTGTGTCACCCACCAGGGCGATGGAACTGGTCGAATTTCCAAAGCCGATCGCCGCAGCCGTCAGCGGTTCGCCAAGCAGGGAGCTGGAGAACGCCACAGCCGGGCCGGAGGCGTGAGGAATGATCGCGCCGGCGCCCGACGTGCCCTGCGGACCTGTGGGGCCGGTTGCGCCCCGGGGACCCGTGGGACCGGTGGGGCCTTGAGCGCCTTGCGCCCCTGTCGCTCCCTGCGGACCCGTGGGGCCGGTTGCGCCTTGCGCGCCGGCTTGGCCTTGCGGACCCTGCGGCCCTACTGCACCCTGCGGGCCGGCGGGGCCCGTCGCGCCCCGGGGACCCGTCGGACCGGTGGGGCCGGTGGGCCCGCCGGCAGGTCCGGTGGGACCGGTGGGACCAGTGGGGCCGGTGGGACCCGGTCGGCAGTGATGGTGATGAGGTGGATTGCACCAATCGTCGCAGCCCCATCCTGATTGTACGTCTTTGCCTCGAAAGACGCTCCAGTTTTCTTCGGAAATATCGTGACTCATTGACTTCACCTCACGCATGGGAATTTGTGGTGGAAGCATTCCAGTTCATGTATATGCCCTCCACCGAACCCCGGTGTGTTGTTTTTTGGTATCAAACGACACGCTGCTTCCGAAAAATCCGCGCAGATACGCAAAAATCGTCCGTCAGGCGTCGCGCCGCTCACCCCCCGTCTGTGCGCGCGCCGGATTTCATCTGTCGGCGGGCCGCGGCTTCCTCGATCAGGCGAAGATTGCCGATAAGCCGCTTGTTGCCGGGCGCAAGCGCCGCCGCACTTCGGGCGTGGGCCAGCGCCCGCGGCAAAAGGTTCATGCGAAACGCCGCGATGGCGGCCAAATCCTCCGGCGTGGCATCCCAGGCATAGTCCATATTGACGTAGGTGGCGGATTTCTGATGAATCTTCAGCGCCTCCTCCGCGAGCAGCAGCGTCATCGGCCAGTCGGCACGGTCATGACAGAAGCGTGCGAAATCCACCAGCGGATCGCGCATATGGGGGGTCTCCGCGACGGCGCGCAGGTGCCACCCAAAGGCCTCTTCCGGCCGGTTCAACGCCTGACAGGCTTTTGCGATCCACCCCATCGCCGCGCCGCGCTCCTCTCCCCACGTGGCCGAGGGCATCGAAAGGTACGTCGTCAGCGCGTCGACGCACTTCTGCCACTCGCCGCGGAACAGGTACTCCCGGCCGAGGTAGCAGCGCATCCGCTCATCTCCGGGCGCTTCCCGCACGGCCAATTCCAATAGAGGAAGGTAAGAAGCCCTCGATTTTGACGGGTCCGGCGCGTGGCTGAGCGCCACGCCCTCGAGGCGCACACGCTCAAGCCGCGCGTCGCCCTCGTAGTCCAGGTATTCGTGCACCGGACATTTCCAGCGAAATCCCCGGCGGCTGTGGACCTTGGCCTGGTAAAACTGCACGCCCGGGCGGCCGTCCTCCTCCAGGCTCCAGTTGTACAGGATGCTCCCCAGCACCGCCTCGCCGGGGCGCGCGAGGTGCGCCGTCGACCACGCCGCCTCCAGGTTTTCGCGCCAGCCGGGTTCAAAAAATTCGTCTAGATCCGTGCTCACGCAGATGTCCGCGTCCTCCGGCACATGGGCGAGCGAACGGTTCCGCGCCGCGTCAAAGCGCCACGGACAGATGATCTCCTCAAATACCGCCGCGCTCCGGGCGCGCAGGCGCGCCGCGGTGGCGTCGGCGGAACCGGTGTCGGTCACCGTGATGAGATCCGCCTCGCCCATGGAATCCATCCACCGGTCGACGAACGCTTCCTCATTTTTGCAGATCGCGTAGACGCAGACTTTCAGGCGCTTCATGGCGCGCCTCCGACATCCTGCGCCGCCATCGCCCGGCGGATGGCTTCCACGTTATGCCTCAGCCGGGGATTGGACGCGTCCATCCCCAGCGCGCTTATCGCGTTGACAAGCGCTTCTTCATACAGGCCGAGGCGGTACGCGGCGACGGCACAGTAATCATTTAGGGCGGGACCCCAGCTCTCATCCTCCACGAGATAACTGCCGCTGGGCCGGGTAATTTCCAGACCTTTTTTCGCCATCGCATAGGTCATGGGCCAGTTCTCCTCCCGGTAGCCCAGCGCCGCCATAGCCAGATAGGGATCCCGCACGCCCGGACATTCCGCGATGGCGCGGTACAGCCAGGCCCTGGCCTCAACTCGCGCTCCTTTTGCCTCATGGCTTTGCGAGATGAAGCGCATGGCCGCGCCGCGTTCCTCATCCCACCGGGCCGAAGGCATGGCCAGGTACGCCTTCAGCACCTCCGCGGCGCGGTCATGCAGGCCGTGGAACAGGTATTCGCGCCCCAGCCAGAAGGCGGCGCGGTCGTCCTCCGGGTTTTCCGCCGCGGCCAGCTCCAATAGCGGCAGGTACTGTGCGCGGGATTTTGTCGGATCGGGATGGTGGTTCAGCACGAGTCCCTCCACCCAGACCGCATTTTCGTCGCCCTGTCCGTCAAACTGCAGCACCTCATGCACCGGGCGAACCCAGCGGAAGCCTTGGCGCCGATGGATTTTCTCCCGGGTGTACTGGGTTTCGGGCGTGCCGTCGGCGCGGAAGGACCAGGTGTACAGATAGGTGGCGCGGGTGTGCTCCGGCGTCCACACCGCCTCCAGCGTTTCGCGCCAGCCGGGTTCGAATACCTCATCAAGATCCGTGCTCACGCAGATGTCCGCATCTTCCGGCACATGGCGAAGCGCGGCATTTCGCGCCGCGTCAAAGCGCCACGGGCGGATGATCTCCTCAAATTCCGCCGCGCCCCGGGCGCGCAGGCGTGCCGCGGTGCGATCCGTTGAACCGGTGTCCAGTACGATCACTCCGTCCGCCTCGCCCATGGAATCCATCCAGCGGTCGACAAACGCTTCCTCGTTTTTACTGATGGCATACACGCAAACCTTGTACTTCCCCAAGGCCATCCCCCGCCTTTCGCGCCACTGGCAGCATATGCCGCGCCGCAGGCCGGCGTTCTGCAAAATGCGTGCCGTTTCGCAAGGACAAAACCCGCCTGACGGATCAGGCGGGCCACATCTTGTACCAGGCAAAAAATTCATGATTTCAAAGAGGGAAGGATAATTGATGCGGACCAAGGAGCCAAAGCGAGGCGACCCTTCGGGATACGCCTTCGGCGTGAAATGCAGCGCTGCGCTGAGCGACAGGCCACACAGTTCCGTGCAAAAAACCACCTCGACGAATCATTAATGTTTTGGATTGGTATTACGAGGTTTCTGTTTTGCGCGCCGCGCTGCCGGGTGAACCCCTGCGGGAACGCAGCGAGATCGTATTTTTTCGGGCAGGCGTCCGCGCAGCCCGTGCCGTCCGCCGCCAAATACAGTCCGGTCAGCTTCAGCCTGCGGCGCAGTGCGTCGCCCAGCGCCTTGAAGGGCGCCATCCAGCAGAGGGTGGGCACATGGCACGCCGCCCCCGCGGTAACGCCACGCCCATGATCAGCGCCAGGATGAGAATGTACGTTGCGTACCCCCCGATGCCGGAAGCGGAGAGGCCATGAAAAGAAGTCCGCGCCCCGGACACCGCCCGCGTGCACAAACGCCGTGACAGCGCCGGCGAGCCACGCCGCCCAGAGGATGTACTTCAGACAGACGGGTCCGAGAGCGGATTTTTTCACCACCTTCGCGCAGCCGTCCTGCAACGCGCCGGCAGGGCACAGCCGCCCGCGGAACGGGCGGCCGAGGACCAGCGCGCTGAGAAACTGCGCGGCAGACGCCATCGCTCTGCCGGTCGGGGTTCCGGACAGCCCGCCCAGAACGATCAGATAGGGCGAAAAGTAGCAGAGTGTCGCCGGGAATAGCATCCGCGGCGTCAGCAGCAATAGGCTATGGATCGACTGCCTCCGGACCATGCGAATCCTCCCCTCGCATGCGCGGCGCGTCATCGATCAGCGCGGTCGCTTCGTCCGCCCATTCGACGCAGGCCCGATAGTTCTTCCCGCCGAACAGCACCGTCAGATAGTCGTACAGGGGATCGCCGTCCGACGCCAGGGGCGCCGGCGCGCGCTTGAATCGGCGGATTTCTTCCAGGCTTCGCCGGCGGCGTTTCCCGAACCGGGCGACTCGCCCGGCGTTTTCCGCCGCGCCCAGCGGACTGCCGAATAACAGCTTGAGCAGCACCGCTAACCGCAGACGCTCCCGCTCCCCTGATGTATTCAGCCACTCCAGAAGGCACACCCGGCCCGACTCTGTAATCCGGTAGACAACCCGCTCCGGGCTCTTGCCGGTTCGCTCCGCCGCCGTTTCCACCCTGCCGTCCCGCTTCAGCATTTTCAGCGCCGGAAAAATCTGGCCGTCCCCCGCGTCCCAGAACCGCCCGACAGAAGCGGCCACCCGCTTCCTGAGATCGTACCCGCTCAAATCCTCTTGGGCCAAAAACCCCAGCAGAAGATAGGGCGTCGCGCCATCCGCCTCACCTCCCGGCGGATGCTGTATGAGTCTGATATCGTTCTGTCAAGCGGGATTTCGCATGCGGACAGAAAAAACCCGGCTCCCGAAGGAGCCGGGCCGGAGGAAACGGTATCACTCAGGCCTTGCCGTTGCAGCCCAGCACTTCCACCAGCTTGTGCGTGACCATCGCCTTGATGTTCTCGCGGGCGGGCTTCAGGTACTGGCGCGGGTCAAAGTGATCCGGATGCTCCGCGAAGTACTTGCGGATGGTACCGGTCATCGCCAGGCGCAGGTCGGAGTCGATGTTGATCTTGCAGACCGCGGAGCGGGCTGCCTGACGCAGCATGTCCTCGGGGATGCCGATGGCGTCGGGCATCTTGCCGCCGTTATCGTTGATCATCTTGACGTACTCAGGCATGACGCTGGAGGCACCGTGCAGCACGATCGGGAAGCCGGGCAGACGCTTGACGATCTCGTCCAGAATATCAAAGCGCAGCTGCGGCTTTTGGCCGGGCTTGAACTTGTAGGCGCCGTGGCTGGTGCCGATGGCGATGGCGAGGGAGTCCACGCCGGTCTTGGACACGAATTCCTCGACCTCGTCCGGGCGGGTGTAGGAGGCATCCTCGGCGGAGACGTTGACCTTGTCCTCGATGCCGGCCAGACGGCCCAGCTCGCCTTCGACGACCACGCCGTGATCATGGGCGTATTCGACGACCTGACGGGTCAGCTTGATGTTCTCCTCAAAGGGATGATGGGAGCCGTCGATCATGACGGACGTGAAACCGCCGTCAATGCAGGACTTGCACAGTTCAAAGGTGTCGCCGTGATCCAGGTGCACACAGATGGGCAGGTCGAAGCCGGCAGTCTGCTCGGCATCCAGCAGCGCGGCTTCGATCAGCTTCATCAGGTAGACGTGCTTGGCATACTTGCGCGCGCCCGACGAAACCTGCAGGATCAGCGGGGCCTTTTCTTCCATCGCGGCCTCGGTGATGCCCTGGATGATTTCCATGTTGTTGACATTGAAAGCGCCGATGGCATAGCCGCCGGCATAGGCTTTCTTGAACATTTCGGTGGAGGTAACAAGCGCCATGAACAACACTCCCTTTAATCTCGATCCAAAGAAAATTATAACAGCCCGTATTGTAAAAATCAAGCGCGGGCGGGCTTTGGGCACAATCTTTCGCGGCGAAAGGCGGCTTTTGCGCGCTAAGTCTGTCGAGCCCCGCGCCCCTTACGCCAAGTTTCGGCAAACGCGCCGATCCCGGATGAATGTAGCATACGCAGGACGGAGCGTTTTTACCAGCAGCGCCGGCCCGTCCTCCCGCCGTTTCCGGCCAGGCGCGGCAGTCGGGACTGATCGGTCCCAAAGGCGGCAAAATGCACCGGCTGCCCGCAGCGTCCCTCTTTCCCCATCATGGGGAATTTCAATTCTTCCAGCATCGGCTGCGCCTCGAGAAAACTCAAGCCGCGCCTCAGCCAGCAAGCACCACCGCGTCCCGCTTGGCGCCGGGCATACAGCGCGCGCTTGCCCGCGGCACGCAGAGGCTCCTACGCCTCCTCCGCGCCCGCTGAAAAGCCGAAGGCACGTTGGGTCTCCTTCTCGCGAGATGGTTTTCTCAGGCCGCGAACACCTGACAGCCGTACACCGCTCGATGCGGTGGACGACATGCTCGCAGGCCATACCCACCGCGCAAGAAGCGTCCGGAGGTGCACGGCGCGCGAGGGCTCCGCAAACGGGCCTTCATTTCGCTTGAGAAAGCCAGCAAGCCTTCGGTACGGAAAATATCGCGCTTTCATTCCTTCTTGGATGCGCGCGGAACACCCTCGGACGCCAAAGCCGCCGCCCGCTGTCTTCACCAGGTCTCCGTGGACGGATTCCCCCATGCTACACAAGCATTTTCCGCGTTTATTGCCTCTTCCTTCATGATGCGCACCCACGGAAAAAACACGGTCCCGGCGCGCATACGCGCCGGGACCGTGTAAAAGCCTTGTCGGACGTTCTCAACAGGGCGTGCGGAAGCTTCGCAACTACTTGCCGCCGCTCAGCGCCGACCTGCCCAGGAACGAGGCGGCGTCACCCAGCGCTTCCTCAATGCGCAGCAGCTGGTTGTACTTGGCGACGCGCTCGGTACGGCAGGGAGCACCACTCTTGATCTGCCCTGCGTTCACCGCCACCGCCAGATCCGCCAGCGTGGTGTCCTCCGTCTCGCCGGAGCGGTGAGAAACCACCGCGGCATATCCGGCGCGCTGCGCGACGCGGATGGTCTCCAGCGTCTCGGTGAGCGTACCGATCTGGTTCAGCTTGATGAGGATGGCGTTGGCAACGCCCTTTTCGATGCCCTTTTTGAGAATCTCCACGTTGGTGACAAACAGGTCGTCGCCCACCAGCTGGATCTTCTTCCCCAAGCGGCGCGTCAGCTCCGCCCAGCCGTCCCAGTCCAGTTCAGACAGGCCGTCCTCAATGGACACAATGGGGTAGCGGCCCACCCAATCCTCATACAGCGCGATCATCTCGGCGGAAGTCTTCTTCGCTCCGTCGAACTTGTAGAAGCCGTCCTCATAGAACTCCGAGGCGGCGGGGTCCAGCGCGATGAATACGTCCTTTCCCGGTTTGTATCCAGCCTTCTCGATGGCTTCGACGATCAGCTTCAGCGCTTCCTCGTTGTTCTTGAGGTCGGGCGCGAAGCCTCCCTCGTCGCCGACGCCCGTGGACATCCCCCGTCCATGCACCACGCCTTTGAGCGTCTGATAGACCTCGGCGCAGACGCGCAGCGCCTCCTCGAAGCTCTCCGCGCCCAGCGGCATGATCATGAACTCCTGCACGTCCACGTTGTTGTCGGCGTGCTTTCCGCCGTTCAGGATGTTCATCATCGGCGCGGGCAGGATGTGAGCATCCGCGCCGCCAACGTAGCGGTACAGCGGCACGTACAGCTCGTCCGCGGCGGCATGGGCCGCGGCCAGCGAAGCGCCCAGAATCGCGTTGGCGCCCAGGCGGGCCTTGTTCTTCGTGCCATCCAGCGCGATCAGCGCCGAATCGATGGCGCGCTGATCGGTGACCTCCATGCCGGTGAGCCTGGGCCCGATCTCCTTGAACGCTTCCAACACCACGTTCTTCACGCCCTTGCCATGAAAGCGCTTTTTGTCGCCGTCCCGCTTCTCCAGCGCCTCCAGCGTGCCGGTGGAAGCGCCGGAAGGCACCGCCGCCCTGCCCAGCGCGCCGTCCTCGGTGCGAACGTCCACTTCTATCGTCGGGTTGCCCCGAGAATCGAGGATCTCCCTCGCCTTGACATCGATGATCTTTGACATGATTCTTCCTCCCAGTCTGTTCAGCCTGTGCCCTCACGGGGCATCTCTTCATAGTAAAGATACCCAAATTGGCGCGGCGCTATCACACGCGGACAAGTTTTCCGCCCGGCTTGCCGGAGAAGGCCGCATCTCAGCCGCCGAGCATTTCGTTCAGCCTCGTCACCGTATTCCAGTTCCGGACGGTCGCCCTTGCGTCGATTTTATCCAACCCCGAAAACAGCGCGCATTCGCGGATGCTGTGTTCCAACAGGAGGTAGACGATCCGCCCAGATACGAAGAAGGTTTCGCCCGGCCTTTTGAGGGATTCCATCCGGTCCTCCGCCTCCCGGGACGGTTCGGCGGACAGAAACGCCGCGTACAGGCTGGCCGCGTCCCCCGCCGCAGCTCGGGCGTGTTCGGCCTGCCTCGCGGAGAAGGGCAGGCCAGCCACCGCCTCGCGCATTTCCCCAGCGCTGAGGATCAGCGCCGGGATGCGATAACTGAACGCGGCCTGAAGCGCGCCCTCGATCCGCTCCGTCAGCGCTGCCCCGCCTTCGCTCGACTCGAAGATCGCGTTGCCGCTATTAAGGTGCGTGCGGACGCCGCCAAAGCCGAGTCCCTCCAGCACCTTTCTGAGTTCCGCCATCGGAACGCGGGTGTGGCCACCCACGTTGATCCCGCGCAGGAGCAGCGCGTAGCGCGTCACGCCCTCACCGCCGGCACTCATTTTGCCAGGCGCGCCACGTTGAAGCGCACCATATCCTGGATCAGTTCCAGCGGCAAAGGCTTATCCAGCGGGAATTGCACCGCGCCCTTCGAGCTTTTGTAGGGCGCGAGGCGCTCGGCGAAGACTTCGATGGCTTCCGCGCCCGGATAAAAGCCGATGTGGCGCTTGAAGAGCGCGAAGTGCGCGATGTTGACCTTCTGCCAGAAGGTCGGCATGCGCCAGGAGATCTTCTCCGCCGCGTCCGGCGCGGCGGCGCGGATGGCCGCCCGGACAGCGCCGAGCCTTTCGGCCATCTCCGGCGGCTGCTGCGCGATGTATTGATCAATGGTTTCCGGCATTCTCGTTTCCATAATGAATTTTCCCTCCCTCTGCGCTCAGACGCCCTCGAGCGCCAGTCGCGCCGCTTTCATCGCATGAATGACCGCCGTATCAAACAGCGGCACGGAAGTATCCGCTTGCGAAAGCAGAAGGCCGATTTCCGTGCAGCCCATGAGGATACCCTGCGCGCCCCGGGAATTAAGCGCCTGTGCGATGCGCGCATATTCCCGCCGGGAGGAGTCCGCCAGGATGCCCAGGCACAGTTCATCGAAGATGACGGAGTGGACGATATCCATATCCTCCGCACCGGGCAGCAATACCGTGATGCCCCTCGCCTCCAGCCGTTCGCGGTAGAAGGGGCGCGTCATGGTGTGGCGGGTTCCCAAAAGGCCTACCGTCTTCACGCCGCGCTCAATCAGCGCGTCCGCGGCGGCATCGGCGATGTGGACGAGCGGTACCGGTATTGCCCGCTGAATCTCGTCCGCCACCTCGTGCATCGTATTGGTCCCCAGCAGCACGAAGTCCGCGCCCGCGTCAGCCAGGCGCCGCGCGGCATCCGAAAGCAGTTCGCCGACCTTCCTCCAATCGCCCAGCCGCTGAGGCGTTTCAACCTCGGCAAAGTCAACGCTCACCAGAATGCACTTCGCGCTGTGGTATCCCCCCAGCGCGGACTTGACGGCCTCGTTCATTACCCGGTAGTAGACCTGTGTGCTCTCCCAGCTCATGCCCCCGATCAGCCCGATGGTTTTCATGCGTCTTCCTCCTTCGATGTGCTGTGCATCGCGCTTATCTTCGTTGGCTCGGCATCCGCCCGAAAGCGCGCGCAGTCCGGCGAATGTCCCGCAACCAGCGCCATCCGGCCCCTTCCGTCGTAATGAGCGCCCCAGCCGTAGCGCTTGACCAAGCCGGAGGCCCGCATGGCCTGCCGGGCGAGCGCAGCGAGGCGTGGATTTCCTCATCTCTCGCGGTGGCATGGGCGGACAGGATGACACGCTTCGCCAGCGACGTCCCGATTCCTCCATGCGCCCTCCTCTGCCTGAAGAAAAACGCGGCGATCCGCGGGCCCGCGCATGCCCTCCACTCGCCCGGGTCCAGGCATGCCCTGCAGCCCTGACAAGACAAGGCGTCTGCGCCGCCAGTTGGATCGTCTCCGTCTCCAGCGGAAGGCCCCGGGCCTGAAATGCCCGCTCCAGCGGTTTGACCAGTGTGCTCAGCGCCCGGGCCGTGTCGCCTTCCCGCCTGCCGCCTCCGCCGATGATGAGAATTTTCATGAAATTACCCTCCGGTTGGCCCGCCCGCGCCGGCCTCGCCGCCCTCGGAAAGGCAGAAGGCGGTGAAGGCGCGCATCGCCTCGGTGAGGTACTTGTTTTTATGGTGGATAATCTTGAACCAGCGCGTAAACCGGAGCGCATCGACCGCGACCGCCCGGATCAATCCCAACGCGATCTCCTGCTCTACCGCGCGGCGGGAAATCACCGATACGCCCAGCCCCTGGGCCACCGCGGCCTTGATGGTATCGGCGTTGTTACAGGTCCAGCTTGCCTTCCAGGAAAGTCCGTTTTCCGCCATCGCGGCTTCAAAGGTCCTGCGGGTGCCGCTGCCCACTTCCCGGAGGATGAAATTCTCCCCTGCAAGCTCGCACGGCGCGACGGAGGAACGGCCAAAAAACGGATGGTTGCGCCCGCAGATGAGCACGAGGTCATCCTCCGCGAAGGGCGTCTTGACGATGTCCGGCAGCGCAACCTCACCCTCCACCAGGCCCAGGTCCAGCTTGTCGTCCGTCAAGAGCCGCTCGATTCGCTCGGTGTTGTCCTCCGTCACCTCCAGCGACGCGCCAGGATGCGAATGCTGGAAGCGGGCCGCCAGCGCGGGCAGCACGCAGGCGCCAATGGTCACGCTGGCGCCGACGCGCAGTACGCCGCTGTCGTTCCAGGAGCGCATCTCCCGCTCCGCCTCGACGTTCATGCGGATGATGTGGCGGGCATAACCCAGCAGTTTTTCCCCCGCACCGGTCAGGTACAGCCTTCTGGACAGGCGCTCAAACAGGCGCACGCCGTAATGAGCCTCCAACTCCGCCACCGCCTGACTGACTGCGGACTGGGACATGTACAGCGCACCGGCCGCCTGCGTCATGTTCATGGTGTCGCAAACGGTCACGAAAATCTGGTAATGCCTGAGCGTCACACCGCCGCCTCATTTCATTAGTCCAGGCTTATTATATCGATTAGATTATAATGGTTTACTTATGCTCCGTCAAGCGCTATACTGCTCTGCGAGGGGTGATTTGAATGAAGTCTTTGAAAAAGCGCCTGCCGGGAATTGCCCTGACCGCAGCGCTGGCGGCGCCCGCATGGTGGATCGGAAAGATGTTCCCGGTGATCGGCAGCCCCGTGCTGGGCATTCTTTTCGGCATGCTGCTGGCGATGTGGAAGCGGCCTGAAGCACTGAATCCCGGCATCGTCTATACCTCAAAAAAGCTGTTGCAGTACGCGATCATCCTGCTGGGCTTCGACATGAACCTGTTTAGCGTGTTCGAGGTCGGAAAGCAAACGCTGGTTTTGATGGCCTTCACGCTGACGGCGGCGTTTGCGACCGCCTGGCTGATGGCGAGGCTCCTGAAAGTGGACAAGAGCACCGGAATCCTGATCGGCGTGGGCACGGCCATCTGCGGCGGTTCGGCCATCGCGGCCACCGCCCCGGTGATCGGGGCGGAGGATGAGGATGTGGCCCGGTCGATCTCCACGATCTTTCTCTTCAACGTAATTGCGGCATTTCTCTTTCCCGCGCTGGGGCACCTGATGCGCATGAGCGACCAAAGCTTCGGCCTGTGGGCGGGCACGGCGGTCAACGACACCTCGTCGGTGGTGGCGGCGGGCTATACGTTCTCAAGCGCCGCCGGCAACCTGGCGGTCATCGTCAAACTGACGCGCACGCTGATGATCGTGCCGGTGACGCTGGCGCTGGCGTTCATCGTATCCCGGCAAAGGTCCGCCGGCGGCGCGGGGTATCGTTTCAGCGCAATCTTCCCGTGGTTTGTGCTGGGATTCCTCGCGGCGTCGATGGCCCGCACATTCCTGCCGCTGCCGGAGTCGCTGGAAAAGTGGCTGGTTCAGGCCGGAAAGTACATGATCGTCATGGCCATGGCCGCCATCGGCCTCAACACCAACCTGGTCAAGCTGATTAAAAACGGCATCCGCCCCATCCTCATGGGTCTTGTCTGCTGGGTCGTATTGGCAGCCACGTCCCTGGCGGTGCAGTTTTTCCTCACCGCGTGACGGCGCAAGGAACTGCGCGTCATGGGTGAAATTCGCCTGTACGCAGTACCGGATACAGGTCCGTGCCCGCCAGGCCGTCAAAGTACGCCTTCAGGCGGTGGTGCATCTCGCGCTTTGCCGCGGGGTAGAAGCCGTAGCGCGCCTCGATCTCGTCCATGCGGGTTGTGAGGTCGATGGTGCCGTCCGCCATCGCGAGGCTGTCGCAAAGCTGGATCAGCCGGTCGTAATCATCATACTCGAAGCCGCGCACCAGCGCTTCGATTTCCCGGTAGTCCTCCTCCGGCACGTCG
This sequence comes from Bacillota bacterium, assembly GCA_023421395.1. Taxonomy (GTDB): domain Bacteria; phylum Bacillota; class Clostridia; order Christensenellales; family Aristaeellaceae; genus JAEZHK01. Next base: position 131,378 of record JAEZTL010000002.1, read on the forward strand.
ATCACGCCCATGTACATGTCCATACCCTTGACGCTGAAGGAGTGGGTAACGGCGATCTTCGCGGCCCCGGGATAGCCCAAAGCCGTCAAGAATCGGTACCCCTCGATCACATGCCGAAGATTGCACCGGCCGGCCCTTCGGCCAATGTCGTGCAGAAGGCCCAGAACATACGCCTTTTCCGGATCGAGTCCCGGACAGCGCGCGGCAATCCTTTCGGCGCACCAGGCCACGAGGGCGCTGTGCTCCCGCCATGGGCCGGGGTTCATGGCGTGGGCTTCCTCCAGAAGGCGCTCGGCCTCCTTTCCGGAAGGCAGCTTGTCCATTTTCGCTCCTTTTTCGAGGGGTTCCTCAGCGCAGGAATCTGCGCTTTCCCGCGATGTCGTCCAGCGAGATCTTATAAACGGCGGTAATGGCCATCGCCTGGGGCGTGCATTCGTATTGCGGAAAGCCGCAGTGCTCCATCAGAAGGCCGATCCCCTTTTCCGCCTCCGGACCGGAGACGGGGCGGACCTCTCCATAGCCGATGAAGCTCTCGTAATCGCAGGTGACGCCGCCATGGCCGTTTTCCACAAAGCCATGGCAGATGTCTCCTTCCACACAGGCGCGGCCGCCATTCGCGATCAGATGGTGCTTGCGGCCCTCCTTCGCGCCGTGAAAATAGAGCGCAATCTTGTCCCCCTCCACCGCGTACCCGAAGGACAGCGGCACCACGTAGGCTTCCCCGCCGTCTACCAGGCCGAGGTGGATGGTATCGCACCGCCGAACCACGCCCACAATCTCCTGAAAGCTGGTAATCTCCCGTTCAGATTTTCGCATGCCGCCCTCCTTTTGTTTCATGCTGATTCATCCCTGCTCGCTGGCATCCCCGCAGCGCCGGTATCGGAGAATGGCGATTCCTTCGTCCATTATATATTCCGTCAGCTTCAGGCGGATCGGCGCGCCGCCGCCGTAGAACAGGGGCCTGCCGCGCCCAAGAATCACGGGCACGATGCCGATGATATATTCATCCACCATATCCGCCTTGATAAAGCCGTCCGCCAGTTTGCCGCCGCCGAATAGAAAGATGTCTTTGCCGGGCTTTTCACGCTCTTTCCCGATGAGGGCGCACACGTCGCCGCCGACGAAGCGCAGATTATCCCGGTCGGAGAGTGGCTCATGGGTGGCGACAAACACGGTCTTGTCGCGGAATTCGTCCAGCATGCCCTGATCGTAGCACGCCCTGCCCATCACCACCGCGTCGACTCCCTCGAGAAACGCCGCGTAATCCCATTTGGCCGGCGTGTCCAGCGCACGGCTGCCGTCACCCTTAATCCAATCGTAGCCCCCGTCTTCGTCCGCGATGTATCCGTCCAGGCTCATCGCAAGGCTCATTACCAGCTTTCTGGGCATGATTCTTCTCCCTTCGCGGCCCTTTCAGCTTCTGCCGCCGATGATGTTCTGCGGGAAGCACGCCCCGTCCCGTCAGCCCTCTCCCACCAGCCATTTTTTCGCCTTCTCCGGATCGGAGAAAAACCGGACCGATCCGGCAATGCCCAGTCCGAGTTTCCGAAGCCGGCGGCTGAGCCTCCAGCGGGAAACGCGTGAGCATCCGACGAAGCACAGCCGGCAGATCTTGGGTTCGATCGCCTGCACATGCCGCGCCAGCGCGCCGATGGCCGCGCCGTTCAGCCTGGTTTCAAACAGGTCGACCCATATCCTTCGGCCGGCGCTGCCCGGCTGCCTCAGGATGAATTCCTGCTCCGCCTCGATGAGGCCGCAAAGCCTCTCCATGTCGGAAAAGCAACTCCCATATTTCAGCGGATGCAACTCGCCACCCATGAAATAATAGGGACACGCGCTGCCGCTGGGCGACTTCGCCGGCAAGACCTTCCCCTCCCCGCTTCGAAACCGATGTACGAAGCGCCCGCGGCCTGCAGAGGGCCGTTCGGGCGCCTTGCTTTCTTTGTTATTATAATCCGCCGCCGGGCATCCGTCTACCGGAATTGTCCATATCGCAAGTGGCAGGCCCCACTGCGCGGGAAGGGCGGCAAAACGGCGCGGGTTCAAACCGCTTTGAACCTCGCGCCGGTCGGGCCGTCCGAAAAACCGCAGTGCTTCCTCCGTCCCCGGCGGCATATGTGCCGGAGACGGAAAGGCGCCGTCCATGCGCCGCCCGGCAGCGCGATCCAACCCCTGGTTCAGACCGTCGGCTAAACCCGGAGGGTTTCAGCCGCGCGAAATCATTTGCTGATGCCGAAATACATGCGATCTTCTCGGCACACCGAAATAACGCGAGAGGCGCTTTTTTGCGCGCAGGGCGCAAGCGTCTCGTCAGGCGTTATCCTTCTTGGCATATTGCAGAATGAAATCGTGCAGCTTCCGTTCCGCCATCGGCGGCCCGATCATATAGCCTTGTCCCTTCCAGAAGCCGAGATCCCCGAAGAACTCGAACTGATCGCCGTTTTCGATGCCCTTGGCGCAGACCGTCATGTTGAGCGTGTCCGCCAGATGCGCGATGGACACCAGGATTCTGACCAGCGTCTCGTCGCCGGGTACGCTGCCGGAGAAACACCGTGCCAGCTTGATCCCGTCAAAAGGCAGCCGGGAGAGCAGAAACAGATTGTTTGTGCCAATGCCAAAGTTGTCAAAGAGGAGTTTTGCGCCCATGCTCTTCAACGCATTGAGGTTTTCAATCCCCCTGGCGGTCAGCTTGTCCACTTCCGTGATCTCGAGCTCCAGGTTGCGCGGGGCCAGGTTGTTGAGATCAAGCTCCGCCTTGGTCTTTTCGACAAAATCGGGGCAATTGACCGAATGCGGCCACACGTTGATCGCAACCACCAGGTCGCACCCGATCTGATCGATCAGCCGGCGGATCATGCCCAGCGCACTCTTCATGAACCAGTCGGAGAATACCGTGCTCGTATGCCGCTCGGCCGTGACCCTCCGCACGTAGCCGTAGCCGGGCACCGTCTCCCCTCCGGGCAGGTGGAGAACCTCAGCGAAGACCTCATAGGTGTTGCAGGTATTTTTGCCAAACGTCCATTTGGGTTGACCGTACAACTCAAAAGCTCCGTCCTCGATCAATGCCCGCAGGGTTTCCTGTGTCAGGCTCATGCCGATCCCTCCATCCTGTTATTGGTTTCTGTGCGCCTCCTCTTTGCTACGGGCGTGAGCATTGGGCTCCACCATTATTTTACAGCACGTTTACCATCTGGTCAATAGGCTATAATTCCAGAGTCCGGGGCGATGCGGTTTCTCCCTGGCGTGGCCATGTCGCCCATCGAGCCTATTCCGCCTGCTCGCCGGATAAAACCGCCAGCCGTGTTACGAGTTCGTCTTTCAGCAGCGCGGTTTCGCCGCCCGCCGCGTCGCAGGCAACCACGTATTTCCCGTTGGTATACACAAACCCGCCGGAGGGGAGAAGCGCATAGTCCAGCACACCCCGCCTGACGGTCTCCAGCGTGCCGTCGTCCCTTAGGCGCGCCAGCCGCCAGTCTCCCGAGACGATGCCCGGATTGGCCTCGCCGCGCCGCTGGTTTTCCTTCAGATTCCGGTCCGCTTCGACCAGATTGCCTTCGATAAACAGTTCCCTCTGGCTCTTCTCCTTGGCCTGGGCGGGGGCCGCGCCGCTGCTATTGATCGGTTTGCCGCCGTAGCGCATGGAAAAAAGGTTCAAAAAGCCGCCGAACGCCTGAAGAAGCCGCGCCGGTCCCAGCAGCATGTCCTTAAAAGACGTGCCGGATGCGCTCTGCCTGTAGGGGCGCACCATCATGTACCGGTCGCCCTGCACGGTCTCGCGATACTTCAGGCAGTTGAGCGCAGGATCGGCAAAGACCTCCTCCACCCTGCCGGACTCCGGAAAGAGCTTGTAAACACCGTACGGGCCGACCCCCAGAACCCTGTTCTGCTCGTCCCGGGCATACCCCGCGGAGGAATAGAAGATCGCCTCCGCATTGGGGCGCAAAAAGGGATGCCTGTCCAGCGTGTCTCCCTCCGTCAGGAGATCGTATCCGGCTTTCCCCTCGGTGAATACTGCGATGTGGCACTCACCCCTCGGCTGATAGAGCGACGCCGCGATGACGCCGTCCCGGGCATCCAGGTCGTCGATGAAAAACGACGCGCCGCTGAACAGCAGCCCTTCCTGCGCCGCGGCGGCGCCCGGGTCCTTTCTGAAGATGCCGCCGGATTCTCCCGTGGCGGCCGCATAGATCAACTGACCGCCGGAAGCCGCCAGCGCCGTCACGCGACCCTTCTGATCCGAAAGGCCCGCATACGGATTGTGCCGGCCCATGAACTGTGCGCCGGCGCCTTCTGTCTTCCAGGCATGCCTCTCCTCCAGGGAGCGCAGGATTCTTTCATATTGTATAAGGCGCTGGCTGGGCAGCGAATCGGCCTTGCCGTTTTTGATAATTCCCATATCCCCACGGGCGATGTACGCAATCTGCTCCCTCATGCCGCCATCTCCTTCGCGCTCCATCCGGGGCCCGCCGCCGCACGCACGCGGAGCGGGCCCCGGATGGGCCATTTGACTGTGATTATACACGCGTCAGGCGCAGGAAACAAGCACGGCGACACGTCGCCCGGAAGGAAGCGGACGCGGCCGCCTGAAACCGCCACCCTTTAAGCGGCGTGCGGCGGCAGTTTTCTCGGGCATCGAGGGATCCGCCCGTCGCGTTATACCAAGTAAAATATTCATGATTTCAAAGAGGGAAGGATTATTGACGCGGAACAGGGAGCCAAAGCGAGGCGGCCCTTCGGGATACGCCTTCGGCGTGAAATGCAGCGCTGCGTTGAGCGACAGGCCACACAGTTCCGCGCAATAGGGCCCACCCCGACGAATCATTCCTGTTTTGGATTGGTATTACTTCCCGGCGGCGATCAGCACATTCTCCAGGTGCTGATTCACGTAGGTTTGGGAAACGGACTCGCCATGGTTTTTGCTATTGTGCAAGTACAGATCAAAGTGGCCGTCCACGCCATTGGTGACCGTGTCATAGGAATGCGGCATGCCGGAGAGCGACGCCGCGAAGTTGATGCCTTTGTGGAAAATGACCACGGGGCGAGGCGTCCAGGTCCACGCGGGAAACAGCTTTTTCATTTTCTCGGTTTCAGCGGATGTCACCGGCTCGACGTCCGCGTGATTCATGCCGCCCATCATCTTGAACTTGATCGCAAGCCCGGTTGAAACGTCCGTGACGATAAACACATCGTTCCGTTTGATCAGGTATTTCCCGTCCAGGAACCAATCCACAAGCTTGCCCACCCGCTTGGCGGACGAACTCTCCCCCGGCGTCACCGCAAAATTCCTCGGCGCATAGCCGTTGATGGCGATTTTCTGCCCGGCGTTGAGCCATTCGCCGGAATCCATGTAGTTGTATTTCATGATCGCCGCGATGGTCGTACCGAATTTCTTGGCGATGCCGCTGACCGTATCCCCGGACTTGACGGTATACGTGACGGTCGGCCAACTCGTCACCGCTTTGGAGGGTGGGCTGGACGCCGGTGCGGACGCTGCGCTCTTTGACGCGGACGGTATCATCAGCACCTGGTCGACATAAATCACATCACTCTTCAGGCTATTGCGGCGCTTGATCTTTGCAGCCGTGGTCGAATGCCGAGAAGCGATCGATGAGAGAGTGTCACCCTTCTTCACGACATACCTGGTATCGGAAGAGACGATGAGCTTTTGTCCGATATAAATGGTGTCGGACGTAAGCGAATTCATCTGCTTCAGCTGGCCGACGGTCACGCCGTATGCCTTAGCGATCTTCGAAAGCCAATCCCCCGCCTTCACCGTATAGGTTGTGGCCGCCAGCGCCTGAACGCCCAGCGCGAGAAACAACAGAACTCCAAAGAGAATCGCCGAAATTGACCTGGACGGTTTCATCCTTTTGCGCCTCCATTTATTACATTTTTATTTCATTTATTACATAATACAGTATCTCACAGGCAATTTCCATGTGTAATAATTGGAAGTATGCAAAAAGCGCGAAGGATATGGCGAAATCTCGGCCCAGCGTTCCCGCCGGATGTGCATGCGGCATAAGCATAAAAGGCGGCTCATGCCTGCACGGCATGGGCTGCCTTCTTTGCTATAGCTTATTTGCTATAGATTCATCAAAACGCGGAAAGGGTGCAAATGTCTTCCGGGTTCATTCACGGCGATGCCCATCATGCGCCGCCCGGCCGGCGTCTTCGCCCCTTTTGCGCAGGGCGCTTCCCTAAAACAAGCGATTAAACCCGAACGGCCTGCGCCGTTTCAATCCGCCCGCTCCAATGGGCGATTCCGCCGATGTTGACGACGTTGGTGTACCCCATCCGCACGAGATTCGCACACGCGCTGGCGCTGCGGGCCCCGCTCAGGCAGTACACAAAGAGCTTTGCGTCGCGATCCGGAACCGCCTTGTCGATATCGCGAATACGGTCCAGCGGGATGTTGCGGCTCCCGGGGATGTGTCCCGCGCGGTATTCCTCCGGCGTGCGCACGTCGATGAGATTGATGGACTTGTCGTTTTCAAGCTCCAGCCGCGCCTTATCCATGGAGAGGTTTGTACAGCCGCTTTGTCTTCCGAAGAACATATATTTAACCCCCTAAATTCCTTTGGTTTCTTTAGCTGTATTATACCCGTCCGGCGGGGATTCGTATGTGACGAGATTACAAAAGAAGCTATTGTCGAAAAATCGGCGGAACCGCGCCCCAGGGCGCGGCCCATCGACGTTTGGCGGCTGACCGGGAACTGTTTGGGCAACCAATAGAAGGGCAATCGAAAGAACGGCAACCGGGACGAACTTCGCACACCGTTGACTGACTGGAGCGCGTTTTACGCGGAAGCGGCCTTTTGCCGTTGCCAAATACGATAAGTATCAGTCAGGATATACAAAACAAGCTGCTTCGGGCGCTGTCCATCCAACAGCGATTAAAAAATGAAGACTGCGACGACGGGCCGTATTATGAAATTCAGCCGCAATATGAGACCAGTGCGATGCGCGTCGTCGGCTTTCAGAGGTTTGCGCGCTGGAATAACCCCAAATCCGGCCGGGTTTTCCCCGACGAATTCATTCCAATTGCGGAAGCCGCATACGCCATAACGAGTATTCCCCGCAGGATGATTGAGCAGGCAATTGGTGTTTTGATGGGCATGGGCGAAGCAGCGATTCGGTGGCCGTCAACATTTCTGTCATCGACCTGTTGCGAGCTGCCTTTGCGCAGCAAATGGAAAGACGCGCAGCGGCCCGCAGGATCAATGCCCACCGGATTGTGCTGGAAGTTAACGAAAGTGTGATCCTCAATAAATGCGAGCAAGTCAAGGCAGAATTGGCCAGGTTGAATCAAATCGGCTTCCAGATTTCCCTGTATGATTTTGGAAAAACTATTCCCGCTGTCCCGCCTAAAGGAACTGATGATTCAAGCGCCGAAGACCGACAAGGCGTTCCCGGAATCCGCGTGTGAAAATACGAGAACCCAGGAACTGATCCGATCCATCATTCGCGTTTCGGAAAGACGGGGTATCAATATCATTGTGGAAGGTGTGGAAACCGACACCCAGCCCAATCTGCCGGCTGGGTTGAATGCGTACGCCGCTCAAGGCAACTTGTTGTCGCGGCCGCTTTCCAACACCGCCTCCACTGCCTTTGGGGACAAACAATGCGGCGGAAACCGATGCATGCCATCCCGCCGCCAGTCCAGTTTCCGCGAAGATGGTCACGCCTTCGAGCGATTTGAAAAACGCACCGAAATCGTGCAGGTTTTTAAATCCAAGCGCTCCCGGAATCCTGCAGACGCCCATATCATTCGCCATCTGCGGCACCCTTCGTCAGACATTGGGCATGATTGGGGTAGAGACCTGGCGGGCAGCCATGCCATCTCGGTAAGGCTGCCCGCCCTTGTACCGCGCCCTTTGGCGTCTTAGCGGCTGAGCTGAAATTCCATACAATCAGCAGGCGACGGATCAGTCCAATGGCAGGTCCGCGATCACACTCCGGCGCATTTCGGCCACGGTCTTCCTGGCCGTCGTCCAGCCCTTTTCGAAAGAGGTGCGGAACCGCACAACGGGGCCAAAGCATTCATAGTCGGCGGCCTGCAATGACCCTGGCGTCCATGCCTTCCTGAAAGACGGAACCTTTGCCAGCAATTCGTCAAGCATCGCATAAGAGTTTTGCGCGCTGAACACGTCTGTCACCGGCCCGTCCTCCTCAATCAGTCTGTCCGCCGTGCCTTCCCAGTTGATTGTCACACCGCCGTCCACACCCACCCAGTCGGTAAAGTGCTGCAGGTTGCGCGCACCTCCGGCCAGATAATGCACGCCGAAGCCCTTTTCCCGGATATAGCTGTATATCTTCCGGCCCAGCATCAACGAAGCCTGGCGCAGCACATCCGGCGCGATGTCGATGCCAGCCGCTTCCACGTCCGCCTGCATCTGTTCGTCAAAGATGCCGTTGATATGCGCCAGCCAGAACGGCGCGGGGTTTTTCATGCCTTGGGTGACATTCCGGTGCAATCTGCACACGTCCAGCACCTGATCAATCGACATCACTTCAGTGGCCAGAACGGGAACGCCCCGTGCGATCAGCTGACCAATGGCCTCAAGGCCGTCCTTGGTGACGGGGACCTTTATGATGAAATTCTGTGCCAGCGCGAGAGACTTTTCCGCGTTGTCCAGAATCGTCTCAGCATTCTCGGCAAATGGGTCCGCTTGGATGCTGACCAGTCCCAATCGGCCTCCGCTTTGTTCGTAGAGCAGAGAGAATTTCTCGCAGATGCCGGCTATCGCCTGCCGCTGCAACTGCGCCACAACCTCGTTGTCATCGGACATCGTTCCGATCAGCCGTGTTATCATCTCCTCCAGATACGCACCGTCATCCTTCGTATTCAGCACCTTGCACAGATAGGCCGGATTCTGGGTACAGCATACCGCGCCTTCTCCGATGGCAAGCTCCGCCTGACTGCGGGTTGGGTTGTTGATCCAGAACCGGGTGGGCGTATTGGCGGAAACTCTCTTGAAGTAATTCATTGCGTTCACCCCTAAATCTGAGCAGACTTTCTTGCACGGCATGCGATTTCGGTCTGGCTGCCGTCCGCCGTGGAGAAGAGAAGAGGAGGCGCGCGCGGACCTCCTCTTCTCTTTATGTCCGTTGGCTCTCCGCTTTACTGCGGAAGAGAGGATTATTTCTGACTGGCGATGATCTCGCGAACACGCGCCAGAATGTCAGGTTTTACGAGGCCGGCAGCTTCGCCCACGAAGGTTTCATAGAGGCTGGCGGTTGCTTCGACAAACGGCGCCATATCCGGCTCATTGACAATCATGCCCTCGGAAACCAACTGGTCCAGCAGCCGGGCTTCCTGCTCGTCGCAGCACTGGCGCTCATAGATGGCCGCTTCCACGGCCGCTTCGTTCACAACCTGCTTAAGGTCCTCGGGAAGGCTCTCATAGAAGTCCAGGCTCATCAGCAGCGCGGTTGGGGAGTACAGGTGGTGCGTGATGGTGAGATATTGCTGCACTTCATAGAACTTGCTGGAATAGATAACGGTAAGAGGGTTCTCTTGAGCGTCGATCGTGCGCTGCTGCAGGGCGGTAAAGAGTTCACCAAACGCCATGGGGGTGGGGTCCGCGCCCATGACCGAAAACGCGGCCATGTGCATCGGGTTCTCCATGGTCCTGATTTTCAGGCCTTTGAAGTCCTCCGGCTTCTCAATGGGCCCCCTGATGTTGGTGACGTTGCGCATGCCGTTCTCCATGAAGGCGAGGCCCTTCAGGCCAGCCGGCTCGACGCTGGCGAGAATCTCATCTCCGACGTCGCTGTCGCAAACCGCACGGGCCGTTTCCACCGTATCAAACAGGAAGGGCAGGTCGAACACCAGGAAGGAATCGGTGAAGCCAGACAGGGGCGCGGATGTAATCGCACCAACCTGTACCGTGTTGAGCTGCATGCCTTCAACGATGTCACGCTCGCTGCCCAGCGTACCGCTGTGGAAGGTCTCCAGCTTGATCCGGCCTCCGCTCTTCTCATCAAGAAGCTCGGAGAACTTCGCTAGGCCCAGGTAATGGGGATGCGTCTCAACGTTGGATGTGGCGCCACGAATCACGTACTCCGGCTCTGCGTAGCCCACTGTAGCGCACATGCCCAACGCAAACACCATGACCAGCAACAACCCGACGACTCTCTTCATACGACTACCTCCTATTTTGGCACTTTTCGTGCCTTGGGTTCAAAGGTTGTAACGTGCAGGTTTTTTCAGCGCAGGCCCATCATCTGCGGAATTACCATTGAAATCGGCTCGAAATAGGTGATCAGAAGAAGTGCGGCGATGTTGGCTCCCAGGAACTTCATCATCTGTTTGGCATTTTCTTCGATCGAGATCTTGGCGATGCCGCAGGATACAAACAGATTGACACCCAGCGGCGGCGTGGACATGCCGATGGCCAGATTGACCACCATGATAATCCCAAAGTGGATTGGGTTGACGCCCAATGCCACGACCATCGGCAGGAAGATCGGCGTAAGGATGATGATCGAGGCCGTCGTCTCCATGATGCAGCCCACGAAGAGCAGCAGGATGTTGATGAGCAGCAGGATGACGTATTTGTTGTTGGTGAACGTCATCATGGCGGCGGCAATGGAATCCGGAATGCGCTCGGCGGTCAGAATCCAGCCGAACCCCGCCGCGGCCGCGATAATCATCATGACCATGGCCGTGCTCTTGGCCGCGTTCAGGAGCATGGGCACCAGATCCTTGATCTTCATTTCCCTGTAAACGAAAACGCCCACGATAAAGCCGTAGATTACGGAAACGCCCGCGGCCTCGGTAGGCGTAAAGGCGCCGCCGTAGATACCGCCCAGAATGATGACCGGCATGAGCAAGGCCCAGAAAGCCTCTAAAAAGCACTTGCCCACATTTTTCAGCGAGAACTCCTTCTTCTCCTGCATCCCATAGCCGTGTTTTTTCGCCGAGAAGAAACATACGACCATCAGGGAAAGGCCCACCAGGATGCCTGGCAGGAAGCCAGCCGCGAACAGGGAGGAGATGGATACGGAACCCGCCACGCCGAAGTTGACCATGGGGATCGAAGGCGGGATGATGACGCCAATGCCGCCCGCTACGGCCAGAATGGCTGCGGAAAACGCCTTGTCATACCCAGCCCGCACCATCTCCGGAATCATAATGCCGCCGATGGCAGCCACCGTCGCCGGGCCGGAGCCGGAGATCGCGGCAAAGAACATGCAGGTGAGGATGGCCACCATGCCCAGCCCGCCGGGCAGCCACCCCAGAAGGGAGTCGCAGAACTTGATCAGCCGCCTGGAAATGCCGCCGCCCTGCATCAAGTTTCCTGAAATCATGAACAGGGGGATGGCCAACAGCGGGAAGGAATCGGTGGATGTAAACATGCGCTGCACCACGACCAGTAGCGGCGTACTGCTGGCGAAATTCAGCGCCACAAGACTGGAAGAAGCCAGAACGATCCAGATCGGCGCGCCAAGAACGGCCGTAACGAGGAATGTGACAAACAAGTATAAGCCCATTACCCTTCCACCTTCTTCCTAAGGCCTTTAATGGCATCCGCAAGCTTCAGGGCATACCGAAGGATGAAGAACGCCATGCCGACGGGAATTGCCAGATAGGCATACCCCATGGGGATGTGCATGGCGGGCGAGTACTGGATCCTTTTGAACTGCGTCTGAACGATGTCAATGCCAAGCTTCATGAAGACAGCGCAAAGCACAATGCCAACGACCAGCATCAGGATTTCCGCCACTTTGCGCAGCTTCTTGGGCATCATCAGCGTCACCGCCTCGACGCCGAGATGGGCCCCCGTCTTGACACCGTAGGCACCGCCCAGGAAGGAAACCCAGACCAGCAGATACCGGGAGAGCTCTTCAGACCATGGCAGGGACGATTTCAGGATGAATCTGCACACAACCTGCGCGAATACGACAATCGACAAAACGATGAGCATCCCTACGCACAGATATCCTTCAAAATTGCTGATGAATTTTTTTGCAAGCTTCATTTTATCCCCCTCGCCCGTATTCTGCATCCTGTCAGCGCATGGATGCGATCAAATCCAGAGCATTCCGCCAGGCCTTTTCAAAGCTGGTGCGGAAGAGCACCACCGGCCCGAACTCCTCATATTCGGCGGGGTCGATCGCGTTGATGAAATAGGCCTTTCGGTAATCCTCCAGCTTTTCAACCAACTCGTCTTCCACGCTGAAGGGCGTGGGCTGCAGGAACCGGCACACCACCGGTGCGTCCTGCTCTATCAGCTTGTCCGCCGTTCCCTTCCAGTTGATGGTGATGGATGCGTCGGCACCGACCATCTCCGTGAAGTGCTGCAGCCCGCGCGCACCGCCGCCAATGAAGCCGCAGGGATATTTGCGCTCCGCCACAATGGCATGCACCTTTTTGGCGATGCTGATGCCGGCCTGCCAGAGCGCGTTTGGATCAATGTCGATGTTCTTTTCCCGGACTGTGTTGTGAAGGTATTCGTCATAGATGCCTGTAATTAGGCTGAAATACATGGGGGCGGGATGCTCCAGATTCTTCGTGCTCTCCACATACGCCTCGCAGGCGTCGATAACCTGCCTGACCGCCATGCATTCGGTCGCGTTAATGGGAATGCCTTCCGCCGCGACGATGGAAATGGCCTTCAAACCTTCCTCGGTGACGGGAATCTTGGCCATGATGTTGGGGCCGGCCTCGCGGTTGAAGCGGGCGAAACGGAGGATGCTTTCCGCGTCTTCATGGAAGGGGTCGCCTTGAATGCTGACGTAACCAAGCCGACCATGGCTCCCGTCATACAGCGGCATGAAGCGCTTGGCAATGCGGCCCACAAGCGCCCTTTGAAGGCTGACCAACGCCTGCGTATCATCCTTCTCCGTCCGCATGATTTCCCGGAGCAGATCACGCGCGCAGTCTGCGTCCTCCGAACCGTTCAGGATCTTCCAGGAATAGCTGGGGTTCTGCGTGCAACCCACCGCGCCCGCATTCAGTGCCAGGAGTGCTTCCTGGTCGGTGACATTGTTGATCCAGAACCTCGTAGGGCTCAACCGGCTGACCTCTTTGAAATACTCACCCTTCATCCCGATCCCTCCCCGTGTTTCTCCCATCTGCCTAAGGCCGTCCATTGTCCAAGCCATCCCGCGAACCCCCCGCCGCGTCACCCCGACCTTCCGGGGCCGCAAAGCCGCCGCTGCCGTTCATGAGGCGGCCGATGGCGTAATCCTCGACGCTGCTCAGGTGTGCGCTGAGCGCCCGTTCCGTAGCCTGTGGGTCATCCGCCCGCAACGCCTCCACGATCCTCAAATGGGCCTTTCGAGCCTCTTCCACCACGTCGTCGTAGCACATCAGCGATACCATGAGATCCCAGAGCAGGCCGCCCACCATGTCGTAGATTCGGATCATCATGGTATTGCCAGTATGATGAATCAGCTTGTTGTGAAACTGGCGATCCTTGTCGATGTTGTCCCGTATTGTGTTCTGAGGGGAAAGCGCTTTGGCCAGTTCCTCCAACTCGTCCAGATCCTCGGCGGAAAACCCTCTGGCGCTCATTTTGATGCAGCCGCACTCCAGAACACGCCGTGCAGCCAGGAAATAGCTGAGGTTGTCCCCCACCAGCGAAAAACCCAGCATATTGAAAAGGCTTTCTACAAAATTGTCAATTATATAAGTACCCTTGCCTTGCCGGACCTCCAGAATTCCGAACGTGGTGAGAATTCGCACGCCTTCCCGGATGGAGGACCGTCCGACACCCATTTTTTCTGCCAGTTCCATTTCGCTGGGAAGCGCGTCTCCGATTTTCAAATTTCCAGAACGGATCGCCTCCTGAATGGAGCGGACGACATACTGAGAAGCCGACTCCTTCGGTTTTTTCTTAAAGGCGAAGGTATGCCTGTTCTCTGCAGATGCGGGGCCAAAGGAATTGTCAAACATATTTTCCGGATTCAAATTGCATCCTCCAAATCTGCTCACGCTGTGTCATCGAACCCTTTCACCTATGACAACAGACGTCTGATGACATCGATCCCGCATCATCATACAATCATTTTCCATATATGTCAACAACAAAATACAGAAAAATCGCACATCTTCTCGTCTAAGTTCATGAAGATTTGGAGGGCTCTCTCTTTCGCTTCTGCTGGATTGCGGTAAATGGCGGCTCCACGCGCAAAACCTTGGGAGATACTTTCTGGACAGGCTACACTAAACTGTACAGAAAAGAAGAGGTCATTCGATGGCACCTACCGTGAGCCTGAAAACATATGCCGACCTAAAGGAACACATACTGAAACATAAACTCACCATTAGCGGCAAGGGGACTAACAGCGTGGATGGCGACCTGATCGACCTCCACGAGATGATACAGTACGGCGAAATTTTGACAACTCGGGGAAATCGTTCGATTCGCATTGTTAAAATATACATCTCCGTTGACGGCGAAGTATCTTTATGATAGTATTTTAAATAATGTGAATAGTTTCAATGTCATAATGATGAAAGGGTTGTGAAAATGAGTAAACTGATTATGAAAATCGACGTACCAAGTGGAGTGAGAACCGTCAAGCAAATGTGTCCGAATGTTGTTGAAATTTTCGATGATCACGTTGCGTGTCAAGGCGGGCAAGGTGGTTCTTGGTTCTTCAAAGATTTTACTGGTGTAAGTATACAAAAAGCAAATATATTTTGTGCTTTTGCCTCTGTTGTATTTTTAAATTCCGTAAGTGGGCAATATAATATTAAAAATGGTGCGGCAGTATTACAAGACAGAAACAGAATTTTATTTGCAAGTGGCATGTTTTCTTATGAAAACGCAAATACATTTACTACTGATCTAGCTGGTGAAATAGAGTCAGCGATAGAATTATACAAATCAAAACCCGCTGAATCCGCTACAACAATAATTAGTCAAAGCTCAGCAGCAGATGAATTGGTTAAGTTCAAAGGACTTTTAGATGCTGGAGTTATAACGCAATTGGAATTTGACGCAAAGAAAAAACAAATACTTGGATTGTGATTTCTATAACTCAGCATATCTGAAAGAATTGGTGTAAGGTGATCCTCAAAACGATCGATACTTTCGCGAACGATTTATTATAGGTATTCACTATTTTATAATTGTAAGCATTTGTCAAATCAGATACTGTTTATCGAGCATCGATATACAGTTTTTGTTATGAAAAACCCAGAAGACGCAGGTGTTTTTAGCATTAATACTATATTTTCAATCAATTCATGATAGTCAAAACCATATACGGTGAACAGCAAAGATCACTGTCCTTCCCTTGGAGTTCACTGTACCCGCCGCTATGGATGTGTTTCCTTGTAGAAAAGATTATACTCTCATTAACCTGCATTTTCTAACCCCAAAACGACAAAAAGCCCGATTTCTCAGGCTTTTTCGAATGCTCTTCCCTATTCCCTTGACATCAACGCCACGCACTCGACGTGGGCCGTCCAGGGGAACATGTCCACGGGCTGCACTTTTTTAAGCGTGTAGCCGCCTTCGCGCAACCGCCGAAGGTCCCGCGCCAGCGTGCCGGGGTCGCAGGAGACGTAGACGATTTTCCTGGGCGCGGCACTCGCGAGCGCCAGCGTCAGCGCCTCGTCCAGCCCTTTGCGGGGCGGGTCCACCACGACGACATCGGGCATCAGGCCCTTTTTGAGCAGTTCCGGCAGCACCAGTTCCGCGCGGCCCTGCACGAATTCCACTTTCCCGTCAAGCCCTGCGCGCGCGGCGTTTTCCCGGGCGTCCCGCACGGCTTCCGGCACCACTTCGATACCGATCACGCTGCCCGCGTCCGCCGCCATCGTGAGCGCGATGGCGCCTGCGCCACAGTAAGCGTCCACCACCAGTTCGCGCCCCGTGAGGCTTGCGAAGTCCCTGGCGGTGCGGAACAGCGCCTCCACCTGCCAGGGGTTCACCTGGAAAAAGGTCTGCGGCGCCAGCGAAAAGCCGATGCCGCCCAATTCGTCCACAAGTGCCGCGTCGCCCAGCAGAAGCTGGCATTCGCCGTCCAGCGCGTGAGCGTAACCCTGGCGCAAGTGGCAGCCGTAGACGCTTTTCAGCATGGGCAGCGCGCCCATCAGCGCCTGGGCGGCGTCGCCGGCGTCCCACGCGCCCTCGTAGGACAGCACCACCATCATATCTCCGGCGCGATTGACGCGGGTAACGAGGGAGCATAGCGGCGTATCCGGGTTTGCCCGGAGCCAGTAGCGCATCGCGCGCATCGCGCGGACGCTGGGTTCCATCTGCAAAAGGCAGTCCGGAACCGGCGTCACCTCGCGCCCTCCGGCGCGGCGGAGGCCGATCAGCGCCCCGTCAATGGCGTATTCGGCCTTGTTGCGGTACCGCTCCGGCTTTTCCATGCCGAGCGTCTCGCGGACGTCCGGTTCCTCAAAGCGGCCCAGGCGCGTCAGCGCGTCATAGACCCGCTGACGCTTAAGCTCAAGCGACAGGCCGTAGGCCATATGCCGCGCCTGACAGCCCCCGCACGCCCCGGCGTGGCGGCACTCGCCCCGCTGTCTGTCGGGGCTGGAGGTGAAAATGCGGGTGAGGCGCGCCACCGCGTAGCGCTCCTGCTCGCGAACAACCTCCGCCTCCACCACTTCCCCCGGCAGCGCGCCCGGCACAAACACCGCGCGGCCGTTCAGCCGCCCGACGCCCTGCAGCTCGGAGCCCGCCCCGGTGATGGTCAGCCTGCACTTCATTTAACCGGACACCGTCTTGATCAGATTGAAGATTTCCGAATTGTATTCGCCGCCGCGGTTGCGGGCTTCAGAGATGGGCACTTCGATGATGCGGTTCTCGCGCATGCCGATGGCGAGGCCATAGTGATCGTCCCGAAGCAGTTCCACCGCGCGCTGGCCCATGCGGGTGGCGAGAATTCGGTCCGTAGCGGTGGGGCTTCCGCCGCGCTGGATGTAGCCCAGCACCGTCGCACGGGTATCGTGGCCCGACAGCGCCTCAATAATGCGGGCCAGTTGACCGGAATCCATCTGCCGGTCCAGTACGCCCGCCAGCTTTTCGTTGGTTTCGCAGATGGCCTTGAGGTCGCTGGTCATGGACGAGAACGCGCCCTCGGCCACAATGATGATCATCGAACTCTTCCCCTTGAGCACACCCCACTTGACCCGCTCCGCGACCTCTTCAATGGACCACTTGACCTCCGGGATCAGCACGATCTCCGCGCCGCAGGCCAGCGCCGTGTGCACCGCGATGTCGCCGCAGTTGCGGCCCATGACGGTGACCAGGCTGGCGCGCTCGTGGGAGTCGCTGGTCTCGCGGATGCGGTTCAGGCACTCGCAGGCGGTATTGAGGGCGGTGTCAAAGCCGATGGTGGCGTCTGTATAGACGAGATCGTTGTCGATGGTGCCCGGAATGCCCACCACGGGGAAGCCCAGCTTGTCCAGATCATTGGCGCCGCGGAAGGTGCCGTCTCCGCCAATCATCACCATGCCTTCGACGCCCAGCATTTTGAGGTTGGACACCACGCGCTTCTGCGCCTCGAGCTCTTTAAACTCCGGGCAGCGCGCGGTCATCAGAAACGTGCCGCCGCGGTGAATTTTATCGGACACGCTGCGGGCGGTCAGCATCAGAAAGTCGTCCATGGAGTCCTTGGAGCGCATCATCATGCCGTTGTAGCCGCGGCGAAAGCCGATGACGCTCATGTCGTAGGACAGCGCGGAGCGCACCACCGCGCGGATCGCCGCGTTCATGCCGGGCGCGTCGCCGCCGGACGTCATCACTCCGATTCTCTTCATAATTGTCGTTCCTCCCGCTTTAGAATTTATAGTCCGTTTTCCTGCAGAACCTCGCGTGCTTCCTTAGCCTCGGCCTTGATGGCCTGAACCTCAAAACAGCGCTCGCCCGAAAGCGTACGCGCCACTGGCCGGACGCGCACCATGAAGCCTTCGCGCGTCAGGAGAGCCTGGGCATTTTCGGCTTTTTGCTCGCTGTGGGCCATGTGGATCACCACCCACACCGCTTCGGTATTTTTCACCCCGGCATCTCCTTTGCTTGCGTTTCCCAATTTCAAAGAGTATTATATCCTCATGCGCGGCTTTGCGCAAGCGTCCGCCTTTCAGCGGCCGAGAAATGCCGGATTCTGGAGGAATGCCCCATGCAGACAAACCTGCCGGCCGACCTGCCCGCCGGGTACGGCATGCCGGTGTTGGACGAGGAAGCCTACCGCCTGCCGGAGGGTTTCGTCTATCTGGACGAGGCGGTCAGCGGCGTGTATTGGGATGCGAAGTATGCCTCCAGCGATAACTTCACGGGGGCCCCCGTGGACGGCTACGCATCCAACCGCGTCGCCTGCTCAAAAAAGCTGGCCGCCGCGCTTATTGCCGCGCGGAACCTGGCGGCGGAAAAGGGCCTGCTTCTCCTCGTCTGGGACGCGGCGCGCCCCCAGCGCGCGGTAGACCGGTTCGTGGCTTGGTCCAGGGAACCGGAAGACGGCGCTACGAAGGCGGCGCACTATCCGAACCTAAAAAAGACGCAACTCTTTCGGGAGGGCTACATCGCGCGCCGGTCGGGCCACACCCGGGGCGCGGCGGTGGATCTGACGCTGATGGACAAAACCGGCACGCCCCTTGACATGGGCGGCGATTTCGACCTGATGGATGAACAGTCCCATCACGGTGCGAAAGGGCTGACCCGCGCCCAGCAAAAGAACCGCGGCACGCTGAAGAAACTGATGGAGGCGGCGGGCTTCACCGCCTACCGGGACGAGTGGTGGCATTATTCGCTGAAATCGGAGCCCTATCCGGACGAGTACTTCGACTTCGTGATCGGCGGCGAAGCCGCCCGGTATTCACGGCCCGCACCGCCCAATACTCCCGGCACCAGCGACGAAGCCCAGTAGCATAGTCAATGAGAAACCGGCCGCGCTTTTGCGCGGCCGGAACAGCAGGATTCCCGCTAATCCCTTCTGCGGCCTACGCCCGCCAGCAGGAGAAGCCGCACCAGCTGCAGGATCGCGCCCACGGCCGCGGCCACGTAGGTCATCGCGGCGGCGCGCAGCACTTTGCCGGCGCCCGCCATCTCCTCCTCGTCCAGGTATCCGCCGGAGGATAGAGTGGCCAGCGCGCGGCTGGAGGCGTTGAACTCCACCGGCAGCGTGATCAGCGAAAACGCCACCGCCAGCGCGAAGAGAATAATACCCGCCATGAGCAGCGGCTCCCATCTGAAGATCAGCCCGGCCAGAAAGATCGGCCAGCTCAGGTTGGAGCCGATGCCTACCGCCGGAACGATGGCCGTGCGCATCTTGAGCGGCGTGTAATGCTCCTGATCCTGCAGCGCGTGACCGGTTTCGTGGGCGGCTACACCCAGCGCCGCGATCGAGGAGGAATCGTACACGCCGTCGGACAGGCGCAATACCCTCGCCGACGGGTCATAGTGGTCGGACAGGTTGCCGCTGACCCGCTCGATGGTCACGTCCTGAAGGCCGCGGCTGTCCAGCATGCGGCGGGCCAGCATCGCGCCGGTCAGGCCGATGCGGGCGGGCACCCGCTGGTACTTGGCAAATGTGCCGCTGACGCCCGCCTGCGCGATCAGCGCCAAGATCAACCCGGGAAGCACGATCAGAAACGTCCAATCGTAGAAAAAAAACATGTTGGGGAAAGCCTCCCTTCCATATGTATCATAACACATTTGGGGCGGGCAAATCCGCGTTTCACCGGAAATGCATACAAAATTCCGAGGTTTGCCGCAATGCGCGCGGCGTCATGAAAGCGTCAGCCTGTCCAGCCGCCATACGCCCTGAGGACCGCCCAGCGGTGACGCGTGGTAGAAGACCGGGCGGATGACCGCCAGCCAGTCTCCGCGCATCTCGACGAGCCCCACGGCACTCCGCCCGTCCGGGAGCGGGTACTTGAGCGGCAGAGCGGCAGCGGCATCCGCCGCTTTTTCCAGCGCTTCGGCGGACGCGCCGGGCGCGAGATAGGCCCGGGCCTCGTCCACCAGCCCCAGGCGTGCCGCCTGCAGCGCCGCAAGCGCCGTGCTCTCGGGCGTCTGGGGCCATTCCGGCGCGCCGCGCGTCCAGAAATGCTCCGTGTTGGTCCGGATAAACCGCCCGTCCGTGAGCGTCCAGCGCGTCAGCCGCGCGTGGCCCACCACGTCGTCCATATCCTCCAGCGCCCGCGCCTCGCCGCCGGGTGTCACGCCGGCCTCCCGTCCCGAGACGCTGAGAAGGGGGGATGCCACGTCGTCTCCCAGCGCGATCAGGTACGCCCCGCCGTCCCAATCCCCGGTCAGACACACAGTGCCCGGAAGGCTCATAATCTCCGGCATTCGCGCGCCTTCCGGGAGCGGGTATCCCCGCCGCACCTCACCCCTCGACGCGGTCAGATACGCGCCCCGCGCACCGCGCGCATCCTCCATGCGGATCGTCAGACCGTTTTCATCGTACACCGCACGGCTTTCGCCGGCGCCGGGCTCTGGCGTCAGCAGCATCTCCAGCGCGCCGCCGGGCCAGGCGGCCATCTCGACGCCGTCCGCGTCCGTGAGCGCGATGGGGTTCCCGCCGGACAGCGTCAGACGGCGCGCCAGCGGAAGATAGCCATGAACCAGCGGCCTGTGCTCGATCACCAGCGGTCCCCGCGCCGCCACCGGCAGCGCCGCCTCCGTCTCCGCGTCCACTTCGCCCGCGTAGCGCCCGTTCAGATACAGCGCGCCCGGCACATCGGACGAGAAGATCATCACCGGCTGCATGCGCCCGCCTCCTTTCAGTCCGGCCGGTCCGTCCTCCGGCGGGCAAGCGCGCGCCGCCGGATGGAACCGCCCTCCATCCTATGCGCCGCCGTCTTGCATTATTTGGACGATTGCGCTATGATAAGCGCGGGTGATGGGCTTGGCAACGCTGACCGAACTGTATCTCGAGCGTGAAAAAATCCTGGAAGCGCAGTTGGCCGGATGTGAAACCGCGCAGGCCGCGGCTGACTGCGCGTCCGGTTTTCTCGGCGCGCTCCGGGAGGAATACACCGCCGCCTGCGAGGATGCGGCGCTCAGGCGGCATGCGTCGGATCTGATGGCCGCCTGCCAGTCCGCCGCGGGACTGATCGCGGGAATGACCAATGCCGAGGTCAGCCTGCGGCTCGCCTCGTCCAAAACGCGTGCGGCCCGGACGGATCGCGTTCTCGGAGGCATCCGGCGCTACGGCCCCGCCGCAGCCTGCGCCGCGTTGGCCGCGTACCTTTTGCTCCGGAGCGAAATCCCCGCCGCGATCCTGGCGCTCGCCGCCGCAGTCGCGTGTGTTTTTTTACCCGCCGCCCGGGCGCCCCGGTCGCCGCTGCCCGAAGCAAAAGCCGTCCCGCGGCCCGATCCGCAAGACATGGCGCTTCGCCTCAAGCGGCTCCTGCGGGACATGGATGCCCTGTTGGATGCGTCGGAGCCCCCGGATGCGGAAGCGCCGCGCCTGACCGCGCCCGTCATGGAATCCATCCAAATGCTGTGCGAGGCCAGCTTGACCGGCGACGGCGCGTATGCGCTCCGGGCCGCCTCGCCTCTGGTGGCGGCGCTGGAAGCCGAAGGCCTTCAACTGATGCTTTACAGCCCGGAGATCGCCGGGTGGTTCGACCTGATGCCCGGCGCGGGCGAGCGCCGCACGATCCGCCCCGCGCTGGTGTCCCAAGGCCGCCTTCTGGCGCGCGGACAGGCTGTCGAGCCGATGAGGTAACAAATGTTTGACGCCAAGGGAATCACCGATCTATTCGGATTTGACCTGGGCGACGGCGAAAGTGCCGTCGCATGGATGCGCTGGGGCTCCCCCGTCGCGCCGCAATTGATGGAAGTCGCGGGCCGCAAGAATTTTCTGACGGCGCTGAGCGAGCACCCCAAACTGGGCGCGCTGATCGGCGAACAGGCGCTGATGGCGGACGCCGACCGGCTCAGCGTGCGCTTCAAGGGCCGGTTCTTGACCCATCCGATCGCTTCCTCGCAAATCGAAGCCTTCGCGCGGGCGGTGCTGGATGCGCTCCGGGAGTCGGGCAAGGCGGAGGACCTCGACGCCTCCGCGTTCTTTGTGGGCTGCCCTTCCGGCTGGCGCGAAACCGACCGGGCGCGCTACAAAAAACTCTTCGAACGCGCAGGCATGAAACATGTGGAAGTGATCAGCGAGTCCCGCGCGGCGTTCATGTTTGTACGGGAGTCGGGCGAGGTGCGCGCCACCCGGGCCACGCTTAATAAGCCCACGCTGATCGTGGACGCGGGCTCCTCCACCACCGATTTCACCTTTGTGGATCGTCTGGAAGCGCGGCCGGTGGATTTTGGAGAAACCTTCGGCGGCGGGCTCATCGACCAACTGCTGCTGGAACTGAACCTCCGGCGCAGCCCCGACGCCGCGCGCATCCGGGAGATCTTCCGGCTCTGCCCGCCCTACCGCGCCCGGTGCGAGCTGGAGGCGCGCAAGGTCAAGGAGCTTTACTTCTCCCGCGCGCTGGCCGTGGGCGGAGCCGCGCGCTTTCCTGTTCCCTGTGAATCCTCCGTCAAGATTTATTACGACGATCCGCCGCTGACCCTCGACATCGCCGCCAGCGAGGAGGACATGGACCTGGTGCTGAACCACCCTTCCCCCGCGCTGGGCGGACGGTCGGTACTGGCCGCGTTCCGGCAGGGGTTCGGGCGGGCACGGGAGTTGCTCCGGGAAGAACCGCCGGAAGTGATCCTCCTGACGGGCGGCGCATCCCGGATGGGCTTCGTGGCGGAGCTGGCCAGGGACGCCTTCCCGGACGCGCTTATAATCCGCGGCGCGGAGCCGGAGTTCGCCATCGCGCGGGGGCTCTGCTATGCGCTAAACGTGGACCTTCGCGCCGGGTGCTTCCGCGAGGACGTGCGCGCGCTGATCGACTCGGGCGGGATTGAGCGCGCCGCGTCGGAAAAGCTGCCAGACCTCTATCGCCTGGCCGCGCCCATCATCGTCTCCTCGCTGATTGACGACTGCGCAACCCGCGCGCTGCGCCGTTGGAAGCGTGGGGAGATCGACACCATCGACGAAATGGGTGAAGAGATCGCCCGCCTGGTGGAGGAGGACCTCGCTTCCGGCGATGCCCGGACGCGCCTCACCCAGGCCGCGGCCGACTGGGCGCCGTCGTTGCGGCCCGCCCTCGAGGCCATGACCGACCCGATCTCGGCACGCTACGGACTGAATCCCGCTACGCTTCGCCTTCCCGCCGCCTTCTATGTCAGCGCCGGGGAACTGAACTTCAAGACCCGGGGCGGCATGCTGGATCTCTCCTATGCGCAGACGGCGGTGGACCTGGCGGTGGCCTCCATCGCGGGGGCACTTCTGGGCGGCGGCGGCGTCGCGCTGCTCATGGCGGGGCCGGTGGGCTTTGCCGTCAGCTTCGCGCTGGGCTTCGCGGCCAGCCGCATCGGCACCACGCTGGCCAAACCTCTGGTGGGCAGGGCCAGCATCCCGGTCTGGATGCGGCATCTGTTCTCCGAGCGCGCCTACCGTTCGGGCCTTGATCGGAAGCGTCCGCAGCTGGAGGACGGCGTGCTGGACCAGTTGTATCACAACATGAAGACCCCCGGCGAATCGGCTCAGGCGACGCTCGGCGCGCTGACCGGCGCCATCGCGCAGCAGCTGAACGCGCTGGCGGACGAAGCCCGTCTTCTGATCCGCTGACGGACAAAACGCATCAAGGAGCGGCCGATGTACGATGTGGCGATCCTGGGCCTGGGCCCCGCCGGCGCGACGCTGGCGCGGCTGATCGATCCGGCCTTTTCGGTGGTGGCGCTGGATGCCAGAACCCCGGGCTGCGCCCGGCCTAAGCCTTGCGGAGGCCTGTTGGCGCCGGATGCGCAGAAGGCGCTGGCCAGGTTTTCGCTGACGCTGCCCAAGGATGTGCTGGTGGATCCGCAAATTTTCTCCGTCCGCACGGTGGACTTGAAAACCGGCCTCACGCGTTCGTACCAGCGCTTCTACATCAACCTGAACCGGGACCGGTTCGACCACTGGCTGCGCTCGCTGATCCCCCCGAGGGTGGACGTGCTGGAAGGCGTTTCGGCGCTTGAGATCCTTCGCGTCGACGGCGGCTACCGGCTTCGGCTCAGCGGCGGCAGAACCGTCGAATGCCGGTATCTGGTGGGCGCGGACGGCGCAAACTCGCTGGTGCGCCGCTTCCTCTATCCCGGCTACCGTCCGCGCGCCTACGTGGCGATCCAGCAGTGGTTCGAGGCACGGGAGGAAAAGCCCTTCTACCTGTGCGTGTTCGACCCGGCGAACACCGACTGCTACTCCTGGGCGCTCTCCAAGGATGGACGTCTTCTCTTTGGCGGCGCATACCCGAAGGCGGATTGCCGTGCCCGTTTTGAACGGCAGAAGCAGTTGATGTCCGATCGCGGCATGAATCTCGAAAGTCCGCTGGCCACCGAGAGCTGCCTTGTGCTCCGGCCCCGGGGCTTCCGCGACCTCAAATGCGGGCGCGGCGGCACGTTCCTCATCGGCGAGGCGGGCGGCTTCATCAGCCCCAGCTCGCTGGAGGGCATCTCCTGGGCGATCGAGACCGCCCGGCACCTGGCCGAAGCCCTGTCCCGGCCCGACCCGGAGCGCGCCTACCGGAGGGCCACGCTGCCGCTTCGGCTGAAGCTGGTGGGCAAGGAACTCAAATCGCCGTTTCTCTACAATCCGCACCTTCGCCGCGCGGTCATGATCTCCAGACTGCGCGCAATCTCCGTGGACGAGGTCTGACTCATTCCGTCGCATCGGCATTCCGGCGCGCCGCGCCGTCACATTAGGAGGGACCATGACAAAAAGTTACCGAGCGGAACTGACCGGGGTATTCGGCTGCCCGGTGGATGAGAACCCGACGATCGCACTGCAGGAGGCGGCCTTCCGGGCGGCAGGCCTCAACTTCCGTTACCTGACGCTGCTGGTGAAACCCGATGACCTTGCGGACGCGTTCCGCGGCATGCGCGCGATGAATTTTCGCGGCATCAACCTGACGGTGCCCCACAAGGTGGAGGCGCTGAAGTACGTGGACGAACTGAGTGAAGAGGTGCGCCTGATCGGCGCCACCAACACCATCGTAAACGACGGCGGCAGGCTCACCGCCTACAATACCGACGGCAAGGGTTTCGTGACCGGCATAGAAAAGCAGGGGGTGAGCCTTAGCGGCAAGCGGGTGGTAATGCTGGGCGCGGGCGGCGCGGCGCGGGCGATCGCCGTGGAGTGCTCGCTGGCGGGCGTGGCGGAGATGACCATCATCAACCGTGATGCGGAAAAGGGCGGCGCTCTGGCGGCGCTTTTGAATGAAAAAACCGGCTGCCGCGCGTCCTTCACGCCCTGGGCCGGGGTCGCGCCCATCCCATCCTGCGACATCCTGATCAACGCCACCAGCGTGGGCCTCTACCCAGACCCGAACTGCCCGTCCATCCGCTACGAGGACATCAAGCCAGGCATGATCGTACAGGATGTGATCCCGAACCCCGCCGACACCCTCTTCCTGCAAAAGGCGCGCCAGCGGGGCGCGACCGCGCTGGACGGCCTCAATATGCTGGTCTATCAGGGCGCGATCGGCTTTACGCTCTGGACCGGGCTGGACGCGCCGGTGGACGTGATGCGGCAGGCGCTCGAAAGGGAAAACGCGTAGCGGCTTAAGCGCCCGCGGACGCGCAGCGCGTTGAAAACCCCTAAAGGGGCAATGCGGAAGAAAAAGTTCTTCGCGCGCCTGAAACGCTCACAAATTTCCGGGCGGCACACTGACTTATGGTGCTGTTTTTCTCCCGGTGTACACGCCGGGAGAAAAAGCGCGTTCCCGGCGAACTGCGTGCCGGGAACGAAGGAAAGCTTCGACGAGGTTTGTCGACAGGCCGAGGGCCTGTGCGCTTGCTGGAGGATGTATGTTCTACGAAAAGGACTGGTTCATGCGGGAGATCAAGTTCGCCGTGCGCGCCATCGCGCTTCTGATCTTTCACCGGGAAGACGTGGCTTACGAGGTGGAAGATGAAACCCGCCTCACCGCGACGGACATGATGTACCGGGAACTGATCTCCATGCTGGCAGCGGGCAGAATCTGCGACGCGGAAGACTATCTGTTTGACAACTTCCTTCCCGGCGACCGAAACCACCTGCGCCTTGCGCTGGACTTCTATCAGCGGCTCAACGAACTGAGCGACGAAACCCTGGAAGCGCACAACTTCAGCAGGGCCGAGATTCACGAGGGGTTTCGCGATCTGATGGAGCGGTCAGGCCTGCCTGTCTACGGCCTGTGAGGGCGTCAGCCAACGACCGCCTTGCCGGCTAGCACCGCAAGAACGCCCATCACGAGACTCGCCAGCATGTACAGCGCGGCCATCCAGCCCCTGTCGGTGCCAAAAAGCGCGGTAATTTCCAGCGCGAAGGTGGAAAACGTGGTGAATCCGCCGCATACGCCCACCCTGAGGAGCGTCATCACCTCCGGGTTCATATTCTCATACCGGGCGGCCAGCGCCGTGAGGAGTCCTATGGCAAACGCGCCGATCACGTTGATCGCAAGCGTCACGATGGGAAAGGCTGTCTTTTCCGATACGGGGATCAGCGACATCAGATAGCGGCAGACCGACCCGATAAACCCCCCAATGCCCACGGCAAGCACGGCGCGCATGATAACCCCTCCAAAACACAGTTCAAGCCGACGACCTGGCAGAAGTCATCAGCTTTATCAGCGGTTCAGGCTTTCGCCTCGGGAGACGTTCATTCCCGACCCTATGATACCGCCGCCCGCGCCCTCGCGCAAGGTCGTCCGCGCGAAAATGCGAAAAATAACGCGGGCTTCGCGCGGAGAGCGGAATGGGCCGCGCACAGTTGACAGATGGCAAATTTTTGCTATAGTGGTGTCAGGCGCGGCCGGACGACAAGCCCGGCGCCCTCAGATGCTTGGTGGAAAGGGTGCATGGCATGAAGCGGAGCGTGCTGGCGCTGGTCGGTTCCCTGGCGGGCCTTGCTTACATCGCGTGCGTGGCTTTCGCGCTTCCCCGGATGGCCAGCCTCGGCGTGATCTTGCTGAGAATGGCGGACTTCAGGCTGCAAATTCCCCCGGCGCTTTCGTACCTGGTTTTCTCCGCGCTGGCGAACGCCGTGAATTGGGCCTGCTTCTTTTCGAAAAAGCGCGGCTTTGCGTTGGCCTCGGCCATTCTCTACGGTATGGCGATCCCCTTTGCGCTGCCCGCGCCGGTTTTAATCGCGGGCCCGCTGGCCCTGGCGCTGGCGGCGCTGATTGACTTCCTGCGAACGGTCGGCCCCGCGGAGGGCGCGCCTTCTCCTGCGCCGGAGGACGATCCGAGCCTGACCATCGACGAGCTCGACCTTTCCGCCGAGGATCTGGCCCTCCCGGACGATGATCCGGAGGCGTTGGACGAACCGGAATCGCCGGATGATGCGGACGAAGCGGACGGACTCCTTGACCCGGAGGACGACGAAGGCCTCGGCGAGCCCGACGACGAATGGCCCGGCAGCACCCACCGGCCCGAAGCCGACGGAATGAGCGTTTTCCTGGGTCTTTTCACGGCGCTGGCGGTTGCTGCGCTACTGGGCGTCGTCATCTTCGGGCTCATCACAGGAAGGTTTCCCTTCGTCCCCTGATCCATAGAAAGCGCCCGAAGCGCAAGCGGAGGAGATTTCCATGAAGCTTACACCGAAAAGGCGGCCATCCATCAACAGCGTGCTGGGGATCACACAAGCGAAGCGGCGCATCGCCAAGGCCACCGGCATCCCCACCACAAAATCCGGGCGCAAGCGCAAGGCGCTGAACGCGTTGACGGGCGGGGCCTACGGCAAATTTACGCGGCTCCGCGCCGACGTCAACCGCCCGTTCAAGTTCTTCAAGTGGCTGATGGGCAAGTAGACGCGCCTCCTCACCGCAACGGCCTCCCTTACCGCGCGGTCGATTCAGCGGGAATCCCCCGACCGGCGCTCCAGTTCGTCAAGCCTGTCAAGGATGTTCTGTTGGTTTTTGACCATCAGATCCAGCTTTGCGTGCAGATCTTCGATGATGAGTTCGCTCTTGAGGTTGATTTTATAGTCGTTTTCCGCACGGAGGCGGTCCTTTTCCTCCTGACGGTTCTGGCTCATCATGATGACAGGCGCCTGCAACGCCGCGACGCAGGATAGAAAAAGGTTGAGCAGGATAAACGGATAGGGGTCGTATGCCCGGGTCAGTAGGTATACGTTCCCCAGAATCCAAACCAGAAGGAACGCGACGAAAAGGAAGATGAACGTCCAACTGCCCGCCACCTTGGCGATTTTGTCGGCAACGCGCTCGCCGATGCTCCGCGCCTCGCTTGCACGCCGATCAACGTTCTTTGTCACGGTACGGCTGAGCAGCAGGTGGATGAGTTCCTCGCCGTCCTGATCGTCGTCAATCTCCTCGCCCAGGATGCGGTTGACGATTTCCGCCTTGGTCATCTTGCCCGGCACATCAATCTTCCTTTCCGTTTGTGGGTTCATGTCCGCCCGCCGCCTCGGGGCGCGGGCTTTTTGCATACTACCCCGATCCTCCGCGCCTGAAACGCACAGCCTGGCGAGCATGCAAAAATCCCGGCCGCGCACGCCATAAGGCGGGTGCGGCCGGGCCGGAACGCGTCTCCGTCAGGCGCGGGCGTTCTCCGACGTGCCGCCGGGCCTTACCGCAGGATCGGTCTCCCAGTCCGCGTCCTGCGAAATCCCGGAGGATTCGTCCAGCTTGAACCGGGCGACATGGCCCTCCAGCGTTTCCGCCTGCCGGTTCAGCTGTTCACTGGTGGAAGCGCTCTGCTGGGCGGTTGCGGTGTTCATCTGCACCACCTCGGATACCTGCAGGATCCCTTGATTGATCTGGGCAATGCCCACAGACTGCTCGCCGGAAGCGGTATTGATGTTGCGAATCAGCTGGGCAACCTGCTCGATTTCTTCCTTGATAGAGGCCATGGCGCGGGCGGTGTCCTCCGCGATCTTCCGTCCGTCGTTCACCTTCCGGATGGACGTTTCGATCAGTGCGGTGGTCTCCTGAGCGGCGCTGGCACTGCGGCCCGCAAGGTTTCTGACCTCCTGCGCCACGACGGCGAATCCCTTGCCATGTTCCCCTGCTCTCGCGGCCTCCACGGCGGCGTTCAGCGCCAGGATATTGGTCTGGAACGCGATATCGTCGATGATCTTGATGATCTTCGAGATGCTGCTGGAAGATTCGTTGATCTGCTCCATCGCGACGAGCATCTGCTGCACCTGCCGGTCGCCGTCCTCGGCGCTGAGGCGGGTGTGGTCCGCCAGCTGGCTGGCTTGCCCTGCGTTCTCCGCGTTCTGCCGCGTCTGGGAGGCGATTTCCTCGATGGAGGAGCTGAGTTCCTCGATGGCGCTGGCCTGCTCGGTGGCTCCCTGGGCCAGTTCCTCGCTGGAGGAGGCAATCAGCTTGGCGCCGGCGCTTGTCTCCCTTGACGCGGCGCGAATGCCCGAGAGCAGCTCGTTCATGCTCCGGTACAGCGTGTCGAAGGCCTGGCCAAGGCTGCCGATCTCGTCGCTCCTTTCGACAAAAGCCCTCGGCACTTCGGTGGAAAAGTCCCCTTCGGAGAACTCGCCGGCCTTCGCGGCAGCCAGCTTGACGGGCCTCGAGACAGACCGGGTGACGAGCACAGCGGTTACCAGGATCGAGACCGCCAGCGCCGCCAGCAGCGTTGCGATCAGAAGCCAGTTGATGCGGGTGGCGGTGGCGAGCACCTCGTCCACCTCCACAGCCCCGGCCATATACCAGGGGGTGCCGGTATCCCCGATGACGATGGGCGTCAGCATGCGCCGGACGACCTTGCCCGTTTTGACGGAAGTGCTGTCGTAGGCGTAGGCCGCGTCTTCGGAGATCGCGGACAGAATCTGATCCACGTTCGCCGTCTCCCGGTCCCTCAGGTTGACGCCGAGGGCGCTTTCGTCGGCGTGAATAAAGTAGATGCCGCCGTTTGACAGCGCGTAGCTGTAGGCGCTGTCATAGCCGCCGTTGTCCAGCTGCATCTGCTGAAGGGATGCCAACGTGATGTCCACACCCACCACACCGATGACGGCGCCGTCCGCGCCCTTGACCGGAACTGCCACCGAAGTCAGCAGCACGTTCTTGCCGTCGATTTCGTACTCGTAGGGCTCCAGGATCGTCTCCCTGCCCGAATCCCTGGCCCGCAGATAGTAATCCCCCGCGCCAGCTGCGTCGTAGTCCACCAGCGGCTCCAGCGCCACCTCGGAACCGGACCAGTGCCAGTAGGGAATGAAGCGGCCCGTCCCGTCCGTTCCCTCGGTGCCTTTGAACTGCTCGTCCAGCCCATCCAGCGCGTTCGGTTCAAAGCAGGCCCATACGCCCAAATAGCCGGGATTTTCCCGGATCACGCCCTCCATCGCGGAGGCGAAGGTCTGCCGCCGCACCAGTGGCGCAAGGTTCTGATACGTCTGGAAACTGTTCGCCAGCGTTCGGGCCGTCAGCAGCGGCGCGTTCAATTGGGCCTGCACGACCGCGGCGTTCTTTTCCACCAGGGAACTCATCTCCGCGTTTGCGCTGGCTTCGGTGCTTCCCGAAACCGTCTGCATGATGATCAGAAATGATGCCGCCAGCACGACGATCAGCGCAACCGCCACCGACACGGTGAGCTTTGTCCCCAGGTTGATTTTTCGCTTTTGCTTCATCATCCATGCACCTCAATTTTCTGCGCCGCATCCTGCAGCGCATCGCCAAGCCGGGTTGCAACGCATCGGACTTGACCTGTCATAAGATATATCGAGCCGCTCCCGCCGGAATTTAGAGAAACGTGGAATTCTCCTCCCGCCATCTTTCCGGGATCAAAAGCAGGGCCGGCCCTGCGCCTTCGCGCCGGGGCCGGCCGCACGGCCGTTCAAGGAAGACGACTCGCCTTCTGCGGCGCGCCCTCCTTCTGGTGGATGGCGTAGCGCTCGTCCACGTTTTAATGCTTTGGGGGGGATTGCCTCGCCGGTCAGCGGCCTGTGGCGGTGGAGAGGTTCCGCTCGGTCAGCCGTTTGGCATTCCGGAGGCATAGGGCGGTCATGCGGCCTTCCTTGATCGGGAGGCAGGCTTCCGCGGTGCCGTCAACGCCGAGGGACGGCGTGTCCCTGGAAGCGGTGCTATCCTTGATGACTTCCAACGCGCCGGCGCACATGTTGCCGTTCACGGCGTCGGCCAGGCCGATGGCGTCATTGGCGGCGACGAAAAACGATCCGCAGAAAAGCACAATAACGGCCCTGTCCGAGCGCTATTATCGGGCGCGCATCATGCGCAAAAACACATCGCAGATGTCCGGATCGAACTGGCGGCCTGCGCAGCCCTCCACTTCGGTCAACGCGGCTTCCCGGGAGATGGCCGCATGGTAGACGCGATCGCTGGTCATGGCGTCAAAGCTGTCCACGACGCTGAGAATCCGGGCCAGCAGCGGGATATGCGCGCCCTTCAGCCCCTGAGGATAGCCGCGTCCGTCCCACCGCTCATGATGGCACAGGATTCCCTCCGCCACCGAAACCAGCTCCGGAGAGGCCTGCGCGATCCGGTAGCCGATCTCGGGGTGCTTGCGCATCTCGGCCCATTCCTCTTCGGTGAGGGGACCGGGCTTGTCCAGAATCTGTTCCGGGATTCCGATCTTGCCCAGGTCATGCAGCGCGCAGAGCAGCTCCATTTCCGACAGCTGGGCTTCGTCCAGCCCCATCTTCCGCCCAAGGTGGCAGGCCATATGCGCCAGCCTGTCGGCATGCTCGCGCGTTTCACGGCTCTTCTCATACATCGTGGTTCGAATGGACGCGATCAGCGAGGAATGCATGCTCTTGCGCTCAAGGAGCTTGCGCTTGTACATTGCGTCTTCGGCCTCTTTGAACGCGCTGTCGAAGGTCTGGTTGACGCCCCAGCGCGTGGCGCAGCCCATCGAAACGCTAGGGCGCAGCGCGCTGCCGTCGTCAAGGCGGATCGCCTCGCTCTCACAGGCCTGCCAGACGCGCTCGCACAGCGTCCGGGCCTCCTCCGGCCCGGCGCCTGGCATCAGCACGCAGAATTCATCGCCGCCGATGCGGGACACGGTATCTTCCGGGCGCGCGCAGCGCGCGATGATGCCCGCGATGGTCTTGAGCAGCCGATCCCCCTGCGCGTGGCCGAACACGTCGTTGGTCAGCTTCAAGCCGTTGATATCGCCCATGACCACCGTTACGGGGAAAACCCCTTCCCCTTCCAGCCGCGCGCACTCCTTCTCAAAGTGGGCGCGGTTGTAAAGCCCGGTCAGCACATCGTGGTAGCTCAGATAGCGGATGTGGTTTTCCCATCGCTTGCGTTCGGTGATGTCCCGCATGAAGGAGCAGGTCAATTCCGAACTTGGAATGTAGCTGAGGGAAACCTCGACGTCAAAGATGCCGCCATCCTTGCGCCGCATGCGGGACTCGAAGCGCTCCGCGCCGGTGGCAAGCACCCGGGCGCGCCTGACGCGCGCCGCTTCTAGGTCGGGCTGTACCTCCAGGTCTTGGAGGCACATGCCGATCAGCTCTTCGCGGCTGTAGCCCATCATGGTGCAGATGGCGTCATTGGCCAGCACAACGCGGTTATTCCTGTCGCAAAGCCAGAAGCCGTCCAGCGTGGTAGAGAGGGCCTTGCCGTACTCCTCCTCGACCCTGCGCCTCAAGGTGATATCCTGCAACACGCCGACCACGCGCAGCGGCCGGCCCTCCTCGTCACGCTCGGCGACCGCGATGGAGTGCACGGTGCGTGTGCCGCCGTCTCTGGCGCTCCGGATGCAGAATTCCACATCGTAGGGCTCGTCATACTTCAACAGCCGTTCGAGGGCTCCATCCAGCATCCCGCGATGCTCGTCGACCACAGCGGCCTGGGGGATCTCCAGCGGAAGCGCGTTGTCTGGCGTCCGGTCATACCCATAGATGCGAAACGCCTCATCCGATGCCCACATCTTCTTTGCCATCAAGTCAATCTCCCAGTTGCCGGTGCTGGCGATCTCCTGCGCGCGGCGCAGCCGCTGCTCGCTCTTTGCCAGCGCCATGCGCGCCTGTTCGCGTTCGGTGACGTCCAGAACCGACGTGACGATGTAGCGCGGCTCGCCACGGCTGGAAACGATCACCGACGAGGAGACGGAAAGAATCGCCGTCGCGCCGTCCCTGCGAAGAAAGCGCCGGACAGCCTCCTTGGTGGTGATACGCTGCGCGACGATCTGCCGCATGGTGTCGCGCAGCAGTTCCTTATCCTCCGGATGGACAAACTGCGTCACGGCCCGCCCCAGCATCTCCTCCGCGGAATACTGGAAGATGTCGCAGAGCGAACGGTTTACGCGCAGGAAACGGCCGTCCAGCGAAATGTGCGCCATGCCGACGACCGCCTGTTCAAAGGCGGAGCGGTACAACTCCTCGCTCTCGCGGATGCGCTCGCCCACTTCCATTTCTTCCGTGATGTCCTGGATCACGCCGATCATCTTCTGAATCCTGCCGTCCTCGCCGCGCTCGAAATTCGCATAGGCCTTCACGTAGCGCAGCGCGCCGTCGTTCTGACGGATGATCCGGTACTGATGGCTATAGCGCGTGCCCGCCGCCATCGCGCGGCGCCGGCACTCAACGGTGACGGAGATGTCGTCGGGATGCACCCGCGTCTTCCAAAAGTCCGGGCCGGGCTCGAAGTCCAGCGGAACGCCCATAATCCGCTTGTAGCCCGGCGACCAGACGACCCGGTTGACCTTTTCGTCGTGCTCCCAGGTGCCAAGCTGCGCCATCTCCACCGCCGCGCTGCTGCGGGCTTCAGAGATCCTCAATTGCTGCTGAAGTTTGTAGCGCTCGGTGACGTCGCTGAAGATGAGCACAACGCCCGTGATGCTGCCGTGGGCGGAGTGAATCGGCGCGGCGCTGTCGCTGATATGGCGGCGAACGCCGTCCGCGCTGATCAAAACCGTATGGTTGGACAGGTTGACTTTGCGCCGCGTGGTCAGCACAGTCTGAACGATGTCCTCACCCGGTTGCCCGGTAATGCTGTTTTCAATGCGGAATACATCCAGAAAGGGCTTCCCCACCGCCTGCTCCAGCGTCCAGCCGGTCAGCTCCTGCGCGGAGGGATTCAGAAATGTAACAAGCCCCTTGTTGTCAGTGGCGATTACCCCGTCGCCCATACTCATCAGCGTGATGCGTAGGCTCTTTTCGCTCTCCGCAAGCAAGTCAAGCTGCCTTTGCAGCACGGCAAAGCGGGCATTCGCGTCTTGAGCCGGGGGCGAGGGCTTCTCTTCTCCAGCGGCAAATCGGACAAGCGACCGTCTGAACGCCTTCAGCAGTTTCATCATGCGCTTCATTCCAATGCTATTGCTTTGGGATTCGAACGTATGCGGGCGGATGTATGATGTATATAGTATATATCGGCCGCGATGCCTTGCGCAAGGAGATTTCCCGCTTAAAAATCGCGTAAATTAAACATAATCTTCGATTTTTGCCAAAATTTGCTTTCCGCGAAGCATATTCATGAAATACCGTTGCTTCCGGTGCGGCGCTTTCCGCCGCCAAAGCGGATTCGACCGCGCGCCGCCGCAAAAAAATGCCGCGAATCATGCAACACAATTCGCGGCATCAAACGCCGGCTCAGCCGGCTGGTGGAGGTGGGGGGAGTCGAACCCTATACGCATAAACCATAACCGATGCAGCAAATTCAGGCCAACTGACGCCTTGTTTGACAGCCAATACCACACTTTTTACCACGTTTCTCTACAGAATAAAGAAATACCACGGTAAAAGATATGACGAGGCTTTAAATGCACCTGTACAACTGTAACAACTGAACCAACTCAACCCGCATAAGGCTCTTTCTGTTACAGTTAGTAGTATTTATCTGTAACAATAATAATAAACTGTAACAGCACCATACCCCCCTCGTTTTCTCAAAACCTTGTCCATATCCCCTGTGACTGGAGCACGTCCGGTCTTTCCTGGAGAGGAAAAACTTGAGGGACCAGGGGGGGTACCCCAGTCCTTCAGGTCGCTTGTTAACGATTCCTTCACATTACCCCAGCGCCTGCCAGCGCTGACACCTTTTGGGGGCGCTGCCGCCCCAGCTAAGCGCCGACCCGCGCTCGCGCTTCCGCCCTAGCCGCATCATCAGACACCATCACCGCAAACCCCTCGTTCATCAGCACCGCCGCCAGCCGCGCGATCTGCTCCGTAATTGGCACCTTGCTCCACTCTTTCCGCCCTGCCCAGCCCTCGGCATCGGGATCCCATCGCAACCTGCTCGCCCGCATAATTCGCAGGAAGTCCGGATCCTTTTCATGCGTCACCAGCAAGCAACCATTCTTCCGTCGTATTTCGACGCACCCATCATGCCGCACATCTTCCGGTTGGATGGTCATCTCCTCCCGCGCCCTCGCCTCCGCCCCGCTCATCGCGTCCTGATCGCCCTGCCTGCGCAGTTCTCTTCGATTATCTATGAACCATCTGGCGCACGTGACCCTTCGCAGCGTCTCGCTGGCGTATGCCTGATGCCTCTGCGCAGCGAGCTCATTGCCGCTTCTTAGCGCATCCCTGCGCAGTCCATCCACTGCATCAATTGCCACCTTGCGGATCTCCTCTGCCCACCGTACCTGCGCCTTCGATCCTGCCAGCGCCGGAAGCCGCGCGTCCGCCATGGCCCGCGCCCTCGCCTCCGCGTCCACCGCAACCTTGACGGCATTCGCCAGCCGCATGCCTTCCTCCGGCATCACAAGATCCATGGACGGCACCCTATCCTCATCGATGCAAAGGTTCGCGGCCAGCACCATGCTCACAATCGGCCCGCGCGCGATCTCCTCTCCGTACGCGCTCACCATGAACCTGGCCAGCGCACTAAAATCTCTCAGCATCATTTTTCCCTCCGGTTCTTGACAGCCTCGCCCGATAGTGCTATTCTATCATAACCGAACATACATTCGCAATAGGAGGATTCGCCATGCAAGCCAGACGCCCGAACCCGCGCAAGATCTTCGTTGAAGTCCGAGCCGATCACAAGCTGGACGGGCGCGTCATTCCGCGCTGGTTCCGACCCGAGGACGAAAACAAAGTGGTGATCGATCGCATCCTGGACATCCGCCAGGCCGCATCCCTCAAGGCCGGCGGCAGCGGCATCCGCTACATCTGCCAGGTCGAAGGCCGCGAAGCCCGCCTGTTCCATGATGACGACAAATGGTTTCTTGAGTTGTAACATCGGTTTGCTTTTTAAATCTTCAGAAGGAATATCATTAAATTTGTCGAATTATTAATGTATTAAGCAAAAGAGGCGGTATTGAGTATGAAGCTTTCATTGACAGAGCGTTTACTGCATTCTACGGTTCGCCTAACCTGTACAAAATCAGACGGTTCAGTCTCCTGCGGCACAGGTTTCTTCTACCGCATATTGAAAGATGGCGATATGATGGTTCCACTCATCATGACAAACAAGCACGTTGTTAAGGATGCTATTCTAGGACAGTTCTGTTTTACGGAATCCTCGGCCGACGCTACTCCAATGCACCAGAATCACCTGAATTTCGAGGCAGATTTTGCTTCCAGATGGATTAACCATCCTGACCCTGATGTTGACCTATGTTGCATGAACATTACGCCTGAACTAGAACTGCTTTCCGCTCAGGGAATGCAACCGTTTATAGTTTACCTTGACAATAAAGTCTTGCCCGATGATACATTCGTAAAGGATCTGCTTGCTCTTGAAGAGGTTATAATGGATTGTCAACCCCAAATCGGACAGAAATTATAAGGTACAGGTTTTCTTGAACTCCGCCGGTGAGAGGTATCCCAGCGTCCCATGCAGCCGGATGTTATTGAACCAATGCACGTAATCCGCCAGTTCCAGCTGTAGCTGATAAAGCGAGTCAAAGCGCCGGGAGTAAACGAATTCAGCTTTGATCATCTTGAACGTCGATTCAGCCACCGCGTTGTCGTAGGGACAGCCCTTCATGCTCAAGGAACGGCTGATCTGGAAGCTGTCTAGCAGTTCGTCGATCAGGGCGTTGTCGAACTCACTGCCCCGGTCGGTATGGAACATCTGGATGTCAAAGAGGCTCCCTTTCACCACCGAAAAAGCCTTGTGCACCAGATCGGCGTTCTTGTGCGCACCCGCGCTGTATCCGATGATCTCACGGGCACCGAGGTCAAGAAGAATGCAGATGTACGCCCATTTCGCGCCAACCATGACATACGTCAGATCGCTGACAACACAGGTCCCTGGCGCCTGGTTGTTGAAATCCCGGTCAAGAAGGTTGGGGATATCCGCTTCATTGCTCTTGACAGCATGGACGCGGTACTTCTTGCGGGTATAGGCAGACACAAGCCCGCGCTTTTTCATGATCCGCCCGATCTTACGCCGGGAAATCGTCCAGCCTTTCCGGAACAATACTCGCTTCAGTTTCCGCTGACCGTACACGCGACGGTTCTCGTCATACGCAGTCTGAACCGCTTCTTCCAGGGCGCTTTCGTCTTCTCGACCGCGATATTCATAATAGTAGGTGCTTCGCGCAATGCCCAGACACCGGCACAGCGCTGATATTGAGTACTTGTGGGCATTGGCTCGAATCACAACTACTTTCGTGCGAATATCAGCGCCGCTTGCTTTAATACGTCGTTCTCCATCCGCAG
>JAEZTL010000055.1 GCA_023421395.1 Bacillota bacterium
CAGGATCACCTCTACCATGGCCTGGCGGTTCAGCGCCGCGAATTGCTGCGTCAGACCCATGTCATGGATGTAGTCGTCAAACAGCGCGCCGGATACGTACGCCAATTCCCTGGACGGGGGACATTCGGCGGATTTTTTGAGCGCACCGATGCGCTTTTGGATCTCCCCCGCTTTCCCTTCCCGCTTCAGCGCGGCGATGGTTTCCTTCATCTGTGCCTCCGAAGCGCCGCACAGCGCGCGGAAGCCCTCCACCTGATACCACTGGGCGACCTCTGTGCCCAGGTGGCGGCTGCCGGAGTGTACGATCAGGTACAGATTTCCCCCGTCATCCCGGTCCACTTCGATGAAGTGGTTGCCGCCGCCCAGCGTGCCGATGGAGCGCCGGGCGCGATCCAACTGCACCTTGCCCGCGCAGCGGAGCTTCGTCAGGTCGATATGGCGGCCCATCGGGTGTTCTTCACTTCGCACGTCGCGACCGCTGGGTACATCCCGCTGGATCGCGCGGTCGAGGGCGGCGAAGTCGATCTCCTTTTCTTTTAGCCGCACCGTCTCCATGCCACAGCCGATGTCCACCCCCACCATATTGGGTACGACCCTGTCCTTAAGCGTCATGGTGGTGCCGATGGTGCAGCCTTTTCCGGCGTGCACATCCGGCATGACGCGGATCTTCAACCCCGCGAAATGAGGCTGATCGCACACCGCGCGCAGTTGCGCCTCCGCGCCCGATTCCAGCGCATCCGTAAAGGCCACGGCGGTATTGAATTTTCCCCTGATCTCGATCATGCCGGTTCCCCTTTCCCCAAAACGATCCTCAGGAATAGCCCGTCCAGTTCATCCGGATGCCTGGGCGGATCCGACGGCAACCGCCCGAGCGCCTGAGGTATTTCATGCAATTGACCTTCAATATAACGGTTCAGCGCGTCGATCCTCGGGCCGTCGGCGATCTCGCCCATCCGGACTTTCCTTTCGAGCAACGCGACAACCAGCGGCTGGATTTCCCCGGGCAGTTCCGCTTCCATAAGATCGGAAAACCGCATTGGCGGCGGCGTGCCCCGGCTCAAAATCCAGCGGCAGGCCAGAATCGGCCGGATCACGTAGAAGTACTTTTTCAGCCGGACGGTTTCTCCCTTCAAGTATTCCCGATAGTTGCCCTGCGCCATGCTCAGGTAGTGATACAGGCTGGCCCTGGCCGCGAAGCAGCGATCGATCACCCGCCGCACGTCCAACCACGACGCGGTGGTCGTATACACGATGGGAGAGCCGTTCCACTCAAAGAGCGCCGGGTTGGACTTCGCCAGCAGCCTCAGCGCCTTTTGAATGTCCCAGCCGCAGATGTCGAGTTCGCCGTTTAGCGGCCGCTCGATCACGTCACGCGGGGCGTTCAGCCGGAGGTAGTGGGAAACTGGACGGACGTAAAGGAAGCGCACGTCCCAATCGCTGTCGGGAGAAGCGAAGCCCCACGCCCGGCTGCCGGATTCCACCGCGTGAAGAATGCGCACGCCTTCTTCGCGCTCGATCTGCCGCAGTTTTTCCCGGATCAGCTCCTTCATATCCGCTTCCCCCTCTTCTTCTATATCCGGTATCACGCGCCTTTCATCAACTGCGCCAGCTGGCCCACGAAGTCGCTGCCGCTGCTCACGGTGATGGAGCCCACGTTGTCGCAGACGCGCTCCAGGTGCTCCATTTCCTTCAGCCGCATCAGCGTCTGATTTTCCTCCATCAGCCGCGCGGTGTTGAGCAGGCTTCGGGTGGAGGCGACTTCCTCGCGCCGGGCGATTACGTTGGCCTGCGCCTTCTTCTCGGCCACCAGCACGGTGTTCATGATGTCGCGGATTTCGCCGGGCAGGATGATATCGCGAAGCCCTGCATCCACGATTTCCACGAAGAACTCCTTTTCACGCGTCTTCAGCGCGGAGAGCACAAATCCGGACAGCTGCTCCCGGTTTTCCAGCAGTTCGTCCAGCCGGTTCCGGCCGATATACTCCCGGAGGATGAGTTGCGCCGCCACATGCAGCTGTTCCTGGAAATCACTGATCTCAGTCACGATGCGCTCGCAGTCGGTTACGCGGTAGCGGCACACGAAGTTGGCACGGACGGCCACCTTGTCCTGCGACAGCACTTCCTGCCCCTGGATGTTCAGTTGCTGCAGCCGCATGTCCACCACCTTCATCGTCACCTTGACGCCCGAGACCGGGGCGTTCCAGAACCAATGGGCGCCCTCGCCCAGAATTTTCACCAGCGCGCCGTCGTAGAACAGGAGGCCCTTCTGGTAGGGCTCAACCGTCAGTTGCTGGACCAGCGGGCGCATCTTCTCCAGAATATTCCGCGGAATCCCGGAAATCTCCGGGACCGATGCGTCCGCCATCTGGAACCGGCGCTCCCCGCCCGCCTTCCAGAAGGCATGGGTACCGCTGGTCAAAAGGCCGTCGAATCGGCCGTCCCGGTAGCTGAGCGCCGCCTGGTCGTCGCCCACCTCGATCCGCTGCAGCGATTCCTCCAGCAAGGGATGGTCTAAATACCAGGCTGCCTGCCCGATCTCCGGCTTGAATTCCTCATCCAGGTTCATGACCTGTACGCGGATCCCCGTGCCCATTAGCCAGTGCGCGCCCGGCTCCAGCACCCGGACAAAGCGCCCGTTTTTATAAAATAGCCCGCGCTGATTGATGTTGACGATGACCTTCATAATCTCTCCTCCTTGGATGGTTGGGGTTCACGGCCGGGCGCTCGCGCATGTGCGCGGCGGAGGCGTTGAGGCGGGCCTGCGGCGCGGCGGGAGCGTGCTCTGGCCGCGGGGCGTGCCTGCCGGTATCCGGCCCCCGGCGGGGCGATGACGCGCTGCCTTGGCGCGGGGCCTTTGCCCGCGCGCCGCGGCTGAGCCGCGCCGGCCGGTTCCCATGTTCCGGATTGAGCGTCCTCTCACGCTTGCCCTTGCGGGCGGTACCATAACCACATGGACTGTCAGAGACAGTACGGGACTCGAACCCGTGATTGACGCCGCTCGGCCAGGCATACCCGGGCGCAGCGCGCCGGGCACCTCGGGTCGGTTTTGAGCGCCCGAAAGCCTTGCGACGGATTGATCATAGCATTTCCCGCCCGGAAGATCATGGAAAAAAAGTTGCGAAGTCAAAAAAGAGCGCCTCAAACGGAGGGCGCCCCGAAGTGCCAGTGCATTTTCTAGAAGAGCTCCGCCTGCCGCCTGAGCCGATCGACCACCTGCCGCCGGAATCCCTCCGGCGCGACGACTTTTACCATCGGCCCGAAAGAGAGCACCCGGATCACCAGTTCCGTCTCGTCTTTGGGCTCGTACCAGAGCCGCATGACGTAGCGGTTTTCACCGGCGCGCTCCGCCTCCTTGCGAAAATGGGAGAAGTGGAGCATTACCCGTTCCAGCGCGTTCCGCTCGTCCATGATTTCCAGCGTAAGTTCCGTGCGCCGTCCGGTGGGACGCGGAAATCCGGCGGGATGAAAGGGCGCGTCCAATTCACAGGACAGCATTGATTGGAGGCGGATGATGTGCCTCCGTCCCGCCATCGTGATCAGGCGGAACTTGTCGTCCTTGGGCGAATACTCAAGCCGCCCCGGCACGAACGA
Source organism: Bacillota bacterium (assembly GCA_023421395.1). GTDB lineage: Bacteria > Bacillota > Clostridia > Christensenellales > Aristaeellaceae > JAEZHK01. Next base: position 3,592 of record JAEZTL010000055.1, read on the forward strand.
GCCGCAGACCGTGCGCCCATCTGCGGCCGCATAGCGGATGAAGAGCCTCCTGTTCTGACGGAAGGCCGTAAGCACCGTTCGGAAGCGTGCCGCGTACTCCGGGTCGCCGTAGGGATCGCCGTCCAGATACTGATCGAACCAGTAGACGTCGCCGGGGTCGAACAGCGGCGCCACGTCTTCGAGCCCCTCCGCGGGCGGATCGAACAGGCGGATGCGTGGATCCGTCAGAAGGGCCTTCAGCCAGCGCTTTTCCAGCAGCGTCAGCGGCATTACGGGCGCGTGCGTTAGCGCGCTTCCCTGCTCCGGCGTCATAAGCGGCCATTCGCCGGAGCGCAGCGCCGGCCCCACCGTCAGTACGCTCTCGGCAAAGGCCGTCTCCCGAACGATCTCGTCCATCCGAAGCGGTGAAACCGGCCCGTCTGCCGCTTTCGTCAGGATCTTCGCCACCGCGCCATAATAGGCGCTGTACACTTCACTAAATAGCATTGCCCTCTCCGTACATCGCAAGCGCCGCGCGCACATCGCGCTGAAAGCGCGATACGACTTCCGCGTCGCCGCAGCGAAACTCCACGATCCGCCCAATGAAGGTGCGCACCCAGGGCCCCAGTTCGTAAGGATCATAGACGTCCGCGGAAAATCGCCACAGATCCTCGTCCACCTGTTCGACGCTGCCACAGCGCCGCTCGCGCAGAAGCCGCTGCGCGATGTACGCCTCGCCGTGCCCCGCGCGGACGGTTACCTCCACATGGGTGACGCTTCGGTTTCCACTGAGCCCCGCGCCCCAGAGGTGTTGCTTCACCGGATGAAAACGCGCGGCGCGGGCACTGAAGTCCGGTTCCTCGCCCAGCGGTTCGATGGCGACGAGGTGGTCCATCCGGTAACAGACGAGCCGTTTCCTGCGCGGATCGTAGGCGCAGAGGTAATAGCGCCCGGTCTGGGTGCTGGCCAGCACCTTGACGGGGGTCACGATCCATCCAAGGCGCGCTTTCGCGCCCTGCGGCGCGGCGAGCAGCCGCGCGTTCCGGCGCTCGCGGATGGCCGTCAGCGCGGAGAGCAGCAGTTCGCTCTCCAGCACGCGCAAAAGGTAGTGGTGTTTGAAGCGGAACCAGTCCGGAGTAACGTCCAGGCGATCCAGCAGATAGCCGCCTACGACGCCGAGGCAGTCCACCTCCGAATAAAAGGCGATGGCGTCCGCCCATGCGCGAAGGTCGATCCCGTCACGGCTCCTGGAGAAGTAGCGCGCTTTTCCGAGAGACTGCGCCGATACCACACCAAGTTGCGCGTACTCCGAAAGCTTTTTTCGGACGGTGGATTCGTCCGGCATGCCCGCGCCGACAAATTTTGAGAAATACTCCGCGATCCGGTCCACAATCTGCGGCGCGGTCAACGATTCTCCCTCCTGGAGGATATCCAGCAGGATGAAGTGCAGCGTGATGTCGTTCCGAGTGAAGCTCTTGGCTTTGAACGCCTTGTGGAGCGGATTGTGCGCGACGAAAAGGCTGTCCACCGACAAAAACACGCGCTTGCCCTCGGCGTCGCGCCGAAAGCCCATCAAATCTCCCAGCCAGCTTTCAATGCGGCGGCGCTCGTTGTCGTAGGCTCGGGCACTCTTGATGTCGTACTCGTCCCGGCTCTTGAAGCCGTACACATAAAATGAGCGCATGTATTCCCGGATCCGGTCAAAGCTCTTGATCCGCTCGCTGTAGCCCATACGTCACCTCATGGGCGCATTCGCCCTCCTTGATTGCTACGGCTCTCCGCGCGCACGACCATTATACCATAATCCGGCGCAAATTTGGGCGCTTCCCGCAACGAAGGCACACCCGAAGGCCGTCTGTGGGAAGCGAACGCGCCGGAGCGTCGGCTCCTCTGCCCGCGTGAAATTCTGATGAAATTATCTGTACGCCGCTTCAACGCGTAGACAGGCTGTCCTGTACGGACGATGTAGGTAGCGTACGGGATTCCGGGCCGCAGGAAGGGAAAAGGCGCGTGCTTTGCCGGACGTTGCCGGCGCATATCGGGAAAACTGTCGGGCATGAAGCGGTGAACCCCTTTTTCGGAAACCAATGCCCCGCGCTCCCCGGCCCCCGGGTATCGGCTCACCCCGTAGGAAGTCATGGGCGGCCGCTTGCCGAAGAAAAATCAAATCCGCAAGGCCTCCGCAGGGAGGTAAGGCGAAAGGAGGCATCGCATGAAAACAAAACGCCATAAACTTGGTTCCCGTTTGCTGATGATCCTCATAATCTGCGTGCTCGTCGCGGTGACTGGACTTATGATCACGAGCGTGTATACGACGCGCAGCCTCTATCATTCGAACAGTACCGTTCAGGCCAGTCAGGGTACAAAGGCCCTAGAATACTAAATCGAAGAACTTGAAACAGCTCGCTTCAATACGCGAAGACCATCGCCGGCAATTCGACGCTGGTACAGGCGGTCTTTTCCAGAGATGTCGGGACCATTGAAGATATACTTGCCGGCGGCGTCGAGAATTCCGGCGCGGATTATGCGCTGGTGGCGGACAGGACCGGCGCGGTGATGTACAGCACCGACGAATCCTGTTCGCTTTCCGGAATCGCCGCGCAGCGAGGCCTGCTCATTTCGCTGGGGGACAAGACGTACACCGCGCTGGAAGCAGAGATCACCTCAAGTCTGTCGGCCGTTTCCTTTGCGCCGGTCAGTTCCTTTGGCACGGTCGTCGGAACGCTGATCATGGGGTATTCCCTGGCGGACGAAGCCATCGTTGACCAGATCAAGGGCATTACCGGGGATGACGTCACCATCTTCCAGGACGGCACCCGGATCAATACCACCATCCGGCAGGACGGCCAGCGGACCGTTGGTACCAGAGCGGAGGACGCCGTGCTGGAAGCGGTCCTTGAAAAGGGATCGGAGTATTCCGGCGCGCTCACCATCGCCGGCGAGCCCTACGTCGCCCATTACAGGCCGTTGAAGAACCCGGAAGGCGATGCTGTCGGCATTCTGTTCTCCGGCGTGTCGCAAAAAGCGGTTGAGAATGCTCTGAATGAGATGATCCTCTTCTTCGCGGCCATCGCGGCCGCCGCGCTGGCGCTGCTGATCGTAGGCATGACGCTCTTCACCCGCCGCGCCATCAACCGCCCGCTGGAGAAGCTGCTCGTTTCCGCCAGGCAGATCGCCAGAGGCGATCTGAGCGAGGAGGTAACCGTCCGCTCACGAGACGAAATCGGCGAACTGGCGGATGCGTTCCGGCAGATGTCGGGCAATCTCAGCGATATGATCGGCGGCATCAATACCGCCGCCTCGCAGATTACCGAAGGCGCGCGGCAGGTGTCACTCTCCAGCGTGGCGCTGGCCACCGGCGCCAAGGAGCAGGCCAGCGCAATCGAGGAATTCACATCTTCGCTGGAAGAGATTTCGGCGCAGACCACGCGGAACGCCGACCGGGCGGATGAAGCCAATTCGCTCTCCCGGGAAGCGCTGTCGAAGGCACAGGAGGGCAACCGGCAGATGCAGCCTATGCTGGGCGCGATGCGGGAAATCGACAGCGCCTCCGAGTCCATCGCCAAGATCATCCGGGTGATCGACGACATCGCATTCCAGACCAACATTCTCGCCCTTAACGCGGCGGTCGAAGCCGCCCGCGCCGGGGAACATGGCAAGGGCTTCGCCGTGGTCACGGAAGAAGTGCGCAGCCTTGCCGCCCGCTCCGCCGAGGCTGCGAAGGAGACGACTTCCTCCATCGGAAAATCCATTCGGGAGGTTGAGAAGGGCGCCCGCATCGCCGATGCCACCGCCGCCATGCTGGACTCGATTGTCGTCGGCGTCTCCAAGACGGTGGCGCTGGTGAGTGATATCGCGTTGGCCTGTTCGGAGCAGGTGACGGCCATCGGCCAGATGAATCTGGGGATCAACCGGATCATGGGCGCGATGCAGGCCAATTCGGCCACATCCCAAGAGAACTCGGCAGCCAGCGAGGAGCTGTCATCCCAGGCGGAATCCATGAAACCCAGGTCTCCGGCTTTACACTGCGCGGCCCGGATATGCCCTCGGTACAGTCGCAGAACATTGGCGCCGAAGGGTGAGGCCGCCCCCGCATGCGGCTCACGCTGGATTACCTGAAAAAAGCGGGCCGCTTCTGGACACTTGCAGGCGCACGCCCGATGCCATACGGCGCGTGCCGTACGAAAAGCCCCCGCCGGGCGGCGGGGGCTTTTCGCGCTGCCTGCCATTCGCAAGAGCGTTCAGGCGGACTCCGCGTACCGCTTGAATTGGTCCAGAATCGCCTGCCATCCGGCTTGCTGCAGACTGAGGGGATTCGAGGCTTCGGCATCGAAAGTCTCGATGATCCGTACGCCGTCTTCAATGGGCCCGAACGTCACGGACACTTTCCTGCCGTCGCCCAGCGTATAGGCGATGCGGCTACCGGGCGACACCTCGTCGTAGGTTCCGGAGAAGTCGAATCCGAAGCCGCCGTCCTTTGCGGCCATGCGGTAGCAAAACGTGCCGCCGGGCCGCAGGTCATTTTTCGCCGCGGGGGTGTGCCAGTCGTCCGAGGCGCTGTTCCACGCCTTCACATCCTCGGGCGAAGTCCATTTTCTCCAGACGGTCTCCAGCGGCGCGCGCACTTCGACCGACACCGTAATCTTCTCCATCGCGCCGGGCGTTTTCATCTCGTTCACGCCTCCTCCATTTCCTGCCGCCTGAGGGCATCCTCGTCAATGAACGCAATTTTCCACTGGTGCCCATCCGGATCCGCAAAGCGATCGTAATCCATCCAGCCGCTGTCCGAGCTGTCCAGATAGCGCGACGCGCCGTTTTCCAGCGCGGCATGCACAATCTCATCCGCCCGCTCCCGGCTGCCCACATCAAGGGTAAGCAGCTCCTGAGAGGAGGACCCATCCATCGCCGGCCGGTTCGTGAACGTCTGGTAGTAGTCCCGCCGGATCAGCATCACGCGGACGCCTTGGCGCAGTACAAGGCAAAGGGAGCGGCTGTCCGAAAACCGTTCGTCAAAGCCTAACCCCAGCGTCTCCCAGAATGCGCGGGATCTTACGGTATCCCGGACGGGCAGGCTGATATACACGTCGCGGACAGAAACTCTTTCCTGCATATATTTCACCTCCTGAACGTCACGCGGACATGCCTACCGGCCCTCGAACGCCCTCCTGAGCGCCTCGATGTCCAGCTTCTTCATCGGCATGAACGCCGCCATGACCCTTTGAACCTGTTCGCGGCTGCCGTCTGCCATCATATCGGTCATTTCCCTGGGCACAATCTGCCAGGAAACGCCAAACCTGTCCTTCAGCCAGCCGCAGGCCTCCGCTTCCGGTACGTGGGAAAGCTTCTGCCAGTACTTGTCAATCTCCTTTTGGTCTTCGCAGTATAGAATCAGGGAGAATGCCTCATTGAACGTGAAGTCCCCGCCGTATCCGTGGTCCATCGCGGTGAAATTCTGTCCGAACAGGCTGAAGGCGGCGTAGTTGATCTTCGCATCCGGCACCTCCGCCTCCCCATCGCCATAGCGGCTGACAAGTCCGATTTTCGAACCGGGGAACACCGCCTCATAGAACTCGAGCGCCTTCTCCGCCTTGCCGCAGGCGTCGCCGGAGAACAGCAGGCTGGGGATGATCTTCTGCGTCGGAACCCCACCCTCCGTCAGCATCAGTTGCCAGGAAAGGCCGAACCGGTCTTGAATCCAGCCATAGTGCGGGCTGAAGGGATATTCGCCCAGCGGCATCAGCGCCGTTCCGCCCCGGGACAGCGCGCTCCACAGCCTGTCTACTTCTTCCGCGGAGGCGCAGTTCACCGTCAGCGAGATCGATGGGTTGAGCTTGAACACGGGCCCGGCACTGATCGCCTCGAAGGGTTGCCCCGCCAGAATGAAGCGAACCGCTTCCGCATCGCCGGAAGGGGTATCCTCCAGAATGGTCGAGTCCAGGAACCTGGACTCTTCAAAAAGACGTACATAAAACTCCGCCGCTTCCTTCGCTTCCTTGTCATACCAGAGGTGCGGAACGATTTTTGTCATCATGATTTCCCCGCTTTCTAATAAATAAATCATCGCGGATAAAAAACGCGCGGTGCGATCTGGTCGCCCGCGCGTCATCCTCAGTCCTCCAGGCTGACCTGCCAGCCAATGCCGAACCTGTCGGTCACATAGCCGTAGCACCTGCTCCAGAAGGTCTGCTGCAAGTCCTGGGTCACTTCCCCGCCCTCCTTAAGCCGGTCAAAGATGCGCCGGATCTCGGCCTCGTCCCGGCCCGTCACGGTGAGGGTGATGTTGTCGCCCATGTTTACCGGCATGTGTTCCGGTACGTCGGAGAACATCACCTCGCCGTCCATGATGTTCAGATAGGTGTGCATCACCCGCTTCTTCGACGCCTCCGACATGGGAAAATCAGGGTTCGCCGGAATATCCCCGTAGGTCATGATGTTCCGCTTCTCCGCCCGGAACACGTCCGTGTAGAAGTTCACCGCCTCGCGGCAGTTTCCGTTGAAATTGATATATGGAATCACAGCCATGCGTATCGCTCCTTCGCATTTTTTGCGTACCGTCAATATACCCTGTTCCCGAGGCGCACAAACGAAGTGCGGCCCCAATTAACGTGACACACATCACTGGCGCGCCTTGGTTGACAGGCCCGGCGCGGGCACATATAATCGGGATATTGCCTTCAAAATATCAGCCGGCATGGCGATGGGAGGAATCAAACATTGATGGAAGCCGTCCGCCTGCGCCGATCGGTGCGCAGCTTTATGGACCGGGAGATACGGGGAGAAGTTCTCGAAGCGCTCCGGCAGGAGATCGAGGCGCTCAACCGCGTAAGCGGACTGAACATGCAGCTGTGCGTCGACGAGCCCAGAGCCTTTTCAGGATTGATGGCGCGCTACGGGCAATTCCGCCTCGCGCGCTCCTACGTGGCGCTGGTGGGCAAAAAGAGCGCGGACTTGGATGAAAAGTGCGGCTACTACGGTGAGAAATTCGTACTCAAAGCGACCCAGATGGGTCTATGCACCTGCTGGGTGGGCGGCACCTATAAAAAGTCCAACGTACCCGCGCAGGTGTTGGAAGGCGAGGCGCTGAAGCTGGTCATTGCCATAGGCCACGGAGAAACGCCCCGCGCCCCGCGCAGGACCAAGACCGTCGAACAGCTCAGCCTCGTCCAAGGGCCGGCGCCGGAATGGTTCCGCCGCGGCGTGGAAGCCGCGCTGCTGGCGCCAACGGCGATGAACCAGCAGAAATTTCGCCTCGAACTGGACGGCGACGCGGTCCGGGCCGTGGCACTGCCCGGCTTTTATGCGAAGGTGGATCTGGGCATCGTGAAATGCCATTTTGAAATTGGCGCGGCTCTTTTTAGGGCGGTTACTTCCCGCTCGACGTGCCGCTGTCCCCGTTGTAGACAACGCCGTTTTTTGCGTCGATTGTGGCGAGGCAGCCGGTTTTTAAAAGCTGCGTCGCCTTTTCCGCGCCCGCGACCAACGGCAGATCCAGCGCAAGGCAGGCGGAGGCCGCGCCAGAATCGGTCATGTCCTCCTCGGTCACCACGGCGCTTGCTCTGCGCATTTCATGCAGCACCGCGCTGGTGGTTCGGTCAATGACCAGAATGTCGCCGTCGTGGAAGTCTTTGATGTCGTCCGTCTTCATCACCACGCACAGCCGGGCGGTGATGGGCGCGGAAAGGCCGTTGCCCGTTCCGCGCACCAGCGCGGTGCCCAGCACGTGAATCTGCAGCGTGTTGGTGATCTCCCCCACCCTGTCGGAAGAGCCGGTAACCACGATGATGTCGCCGTCTCCGGCGAGGCCCGCCTCCTGCACCTTGGCGGCGGCGTCGGCGAAGAGTTCGCGGCTGGACGCCTTGTAGTCGTTCATCAGCGGCGTCACACCCCAGGACAGCGCAAGCTGCCGGTACGTGCGCGAGATGGGTGTGATGGCGACAATGGGCGTCGCCGGGCGGAAGCGCGAGACCATGCGCGCAGTGGAACCCGTTCGCGTGACCGTCACGATGGCCGCTGCGCTCAGGTCATGGGCGGTGGTGCAGGTGGCGTGAGAGAGCGCGTTGATGACACTCTTGTCAAGCCGCGGTTCCGCGGCGTTGAAAAGCGACTTGTAGTCGATGAACTCCTCCGTGCGTTCCGCGATCTTTGCCATCGTGCGGATGGTTTCCACCGGATATTTGCCGTTGGCGGTTTCGCCGGAGAGCATCAGCGCGCTGGTGCCGTCGTAGATGGCGTTGGCCACGTCAGTGATCTCCGCGCGGGTGGGCCGGGGGTTGCGCACCATGGACTCCAGCATCTGCGTGGCGGTGATGACCCGCTTGCCCGCGCTGTAGCACTGGGTAATCAGCTGCTTCTGCAGGTGGGGAAGCTCCTCGAAGGGGATTTCCACGCCCATGTCGCCCCGGGCCACCATGATGCCCGCGGAGAGGCGAATGATTTCGTCGATGTGATCGATGCCGGACCGGTTCTCAATCTTGGCGATCAGCTCAATGCCGGTTTCTCCTTGGCGGGCAAGCAATCGCTTGACGTCCAGCACGTCCTGCGCGGTGCGCACAAAGGACAGGGCGATGTAATCCAGCTCGTTTTCCACCGCGAAGCGGATGTCCGACTGGTCTTGTTCGGACAGGTAGGGCATGTCGATATCCACGCCGGGCACGTTGACGCTTTTGTTGTTGGAGAGCGGTCCGCCGCTGAGCACCCGGCAGACGATCTCCGTCCCTTTCACTTCTGTCACCGTAAGGCCGATCAACCCGTCATCCAGCATGATGGCGGTGCCGCTTTTCACATGCTGCGGAAGATCCGGATGGTTGATGAAGGCGCGCTTTTCGTCGCCCTCACAAGGCTCAGTGGTGAGGATGAACTCATCCCCGTCCCGGAGCGTGACGCGGCCGTCCCTGAACCGGCCCAGGCGGATTTCCGGCCCCCGGGTGTCCAGCATGATGGCCAGAGGCACCTTCATTTCCTCACGCAGTTCCTTGAGCCGGTTCACGCGCACGAGGTGTTCCTCGTGGCTTCCGTGGGAAAAATTCAGCCGCGCCACGTTCATGCCCGCCAGGATCATCTGGCGCAGCGTTTCTCTGTCCTCCGAGGCGGGGCCGATGGTGCACACAATTTTTGTTTTTCGCATTCTCATCGCTCCTTGTGTCGCATGGTCGCATACAATCTATATTAATACGCCAAAATTATATCAGAAAACCGTGCGTGTATGGTTAAGTCCCGTGTGGGGAAAAAGGTTAAATCCGTCCGGAACCGGGTATGCTTCACGGCTTGACGAAGGCCGCCGCATCCTGTATAGTGAGGGCAACGCGCTTCCTTGCGCGGGTCGATTTCCGGGAGGCATTTTTATGCGGATGATTCCCTATCGCGACGCAAACGCCTTTCACCGGGACGTCTTTACGCTGCTTGCGCAAAACGAGGTGGAAAACAACCTGCCGCTCGGCATTTTGAATCGGGGTGTGGAAGGGGGCGCCGGCGATGGATGGTTCATGGCGCGCCTTGAGGATGCGGGCAAAACCGCGCTGGTCTCGCTGATGACGCCGCCGCACAACCTGATTCTCGCGAGCCCGGACCGCTCTATCCCCCTGGAAGCGATCCGGCTCCTGGCCGGGAAGCTCATGGACTGGAGCATTGTTCCGCCGGGCGTCATCGCGGAGAGGGACCTCTCCATTGCTTTCGCGGAGCGCTACGCCGCCGCAAACGGCAGGGGTTTTGATATCGCTACCGACGAACGGCTCTACCGGCTGGACCGGGTGGAGGCGGTGCCCGTCGTCGGCACGCTTCGCGTCGCGAATGAGCGGGATATGCACTATCTGCCTTACTGGATGAAGGGGTTTGCCGATGAGTGCTTCCGCATCCATGCGCCGCTGGATACCGAGAGTGCACGCTGGTGCGTCGACCACGGCACCATGTATATTCTGGAGGATGACGACCAGCCGGTCTCCATGGCGGGTTCTTCCCGCCAGATGCCTCATGGGCGCGCCGTCGGCCCCGTCTACACGCCGCCCTATCTGCGCGGGCGGGGCTATGCCACCGCCTGCGTGGCACTTTTAAGCCAGCGGCTTCTCGACATGGGCAACGAATACTGCGCGCTGTTCACGGACCTCGCAAACCCCGTCTCCAACAGCATCTACCAAAAGATCGGCTACCGGCCCCTGTGCGACTATGCGGAAATCCGCTTTGCCTGATGGAAGGGCCGTCGCGAATACGGAAAAGGACAGGTTCTGAACGACATGGACAAACCCTACGGAATCGGCATCGACACCGGCGGAACCTATACCGACGCGGTGGTGTACGACTTTGAAAGCGGTAAAATTCTGGATTCGTCCAAAGCGCTGACCACGCGGGACGACCTATCCATGGGCATCCTCAAGGCGCTGGACGCGCTCGACAGTCAGTTTCTCCGGCGGGCTGGCACGGTTTCCCTGTCCACAACGCTGGCTACCAATGCCTGCGTCGAGGGCAAGGGCGGCCGGGCGAAGCTACTTTTCATCGGCGTGGACAAAAAGACGGTGGAATGGGTAGGCGCGGAGGTGGGGCTCACCGATCCGGACAGCGTTTATTGCCTTGATGCCCAAACCACCATGGACGGACGGATCACCCAGTCCCCCGACTGGGACGCGTTCCTGCGGGACAGCGAGGCGTGGTTTGAGGATGCTGACGCGCTGGCCATCGTCGCGCTCAACGCCGCCGCGAACGGCGCGGTGCTGGAGAAGGAGGCGTTGCGCCTGATTTCGGAGCACTACCGCCTTCCGGCCGTCTGCGGGCACGAACTGTTCTCCGATCTGGATGCCGTCCGGCGCGGCGCCAGCGCGCTGCTCAACGGGCGGCTGATTCCGGTGCTGGCCGAATTTTTAGAGGCAATCCGTCGTTCGCTGCGCGCGCGGGACCTGGACGTGCCTGTGGCGATCGTGCGGAGCGACGGCAGCCTGATGAGCGAACGGTTCACCGGCGTTCGCCCGGTGGAGACGATTCTCTGCGGTCCGGCGGCGTCGATCGTCGGCGCTCAGGCGCTGTCGGGCGAGGACGAGGCGGTAATCGTCGACATGGGCGGTACCACCACCGACATCGCGCTGATCCGCCGGGGCGCGGCGGTCAAGGCCACCAGCGGCATATCGGTCGGCTCCTGGCGCACGTTCGTCAAAGGCGTCTATGTGGAGACTCTGGGGCTGGGCGGCGACAGCGCCGTACGCCTTGACAAGAAGGGTGCGCTGACGCTTGACGGCGCGCGGGTAATCCCGCTCTCGGTGGCGGCCAGCCGCTTTGACGGCGTCGCGCCCGCGCTGAAAAGGCTGCTCGCGGCGCGGGGAAAGCACTCGCTGCCGCTCCACGAATTCTTTGTGCTGGTCAAGGACATTCGCCAAAGCCCCGGTTACACCCCGGAGGAGAAGCGCTTCTGCGAAGCGCTGTCAAAGGGCCCACTGATCTACGAAGACGCCGCCTGCGCCGCCGGCCGGGACGTCTACAGCCTCCGTGTCGACCGGCTCGAGCGAGAGGGCGTGGTGATTCGCGCCGGGCTTACCCCCACGGACATCATGCACCTCAAGGGAGATTTCTCCGCCTTCGACCGGGAGGCCGCCGGGCTGGGCGCGCGGTTTGTCGCCGCCTGCGCGGGGCTCGGTCCGGAGGCGCTTGGTGATTGGGTATACGGCGAAATCAAGCGAAAGCTGTACCTGAGCATCGCCGGCATACTCATTAAGGAGGAAATGCCCGCCTTCCATAAATCCGGCGTGGGCGGCGAACTGACGGCCTTCCTGAACCGGGCCTGGGCGATGTCCGGTGCTGCAACGGAGAAGGGCACACGCTTTCTCGTGACGACGGCATCGGCGCTGGTGGGCGTCGGCGCGCCGGTTCACATCTTCCTGCCGGATGTGGCGAGGGCGTTGGGCACCCGGAGCGTGGTGCCCGATCACGCGGGCGTGGCAAACGCGCTGGGTGCCGTGGCGGGCAACGTGGCGGCCGAGAGCCACGCCACCATTCGGCCGGAGGGCGACGGGTTTGGGGTTTTCGGGCCTTTAGGGGGCGGCGAGGCCGCTTCGCTGGAGGAGGCCGCAGCCTTTGCCCGGAGAATGACGGAACGGGAAGCGATCGACGAAGCGCGGCGGCGCGGCGCGGCGGGAGAATTGATGGTGCGCTTTTCGGAAAAGCCGCTGGTGTCTTCCACCGGCTATGGCAGCGATGTTTTTATCGAGAGCATCGTGACCGCCACGGCCATTGGGAAGATCGGTTTGTAACGGGTAAAGGCTTTCGCTTTCATCAAAAACCGGTCAGGCTTTGGTCAGACACGGTTTTCCTGCCCCGCCGCTTTCACAAGATAGCGGCGGGCGGTTTTTGCGTCCTGGCAAAAAACTTGCATTTTCGGGCACAATATGTTAAGATTCCATCAGAGGGGTAGCGGCAAAAAGAAAGGTGGTAATGCCGATGATCTTTCGGAAATGCGCGGGCGGCGTGGTGTTCTTCGAGGACAAGGTTTTCCTGCTCAAGAATGAGAAGAACGAATGGGTGCTTCCCAAGGGCGTTATCCGCGAAAAACAGCTTCCAAACGACGTCGCGCTGGATCGTGTCGCCAGGGAAGCGGGCGTCAAGGCGAACATCATCTCCCCTGCCGGCGAGACCAGCTACGAGTTCTACTCCATGACGCGGCGTCAGCCGGTTTGCAACAAGATCACCTGGTATGTCATGCAGGCTGATTCTCCGGAATACCGGATCGCCTTTGAACAGGGTTTTACCGACGGTGACTACTACCCGATCGACAAAGGAATAGAACTGATCACCTACAGCCAGGACAAGGCGCTTGTGAACGTTGCCTACGAAAAATATAAGATGGCGAAGGAACAGAAATAACCTTGAAAACTGCGTTCGGCCTTTGACAGGAAGCCGAAGGAATGATACAATATTTCAGCATATACTTTCAGGGGGCGAACGCATGTCTGGACACAATAAATGGTCGACCATCAAGCACAAGAAAGAGAAGACCGACGCGCAGCGCGGCAAGATATTCACCAAGATTGGTCGCGAGATCGTCATTGCGGTGCGCGAAGGCGGCAGCGCGGATCCCAACTCCAACGGCAAGCTGCGCGACGTGATCGCCAAGGCCAAGGCCGCCAACATGCCCAACGACAACATCATGCGCTCGGTCAAGAAGGCCGCGGGCGAGGGCGATTCCGCTTCTTACAAGGAGATCACCTACGAAGGGTACGGCCCGGGCGGCGTCGCGTTTATCGTGGAGGTGGTCACGGACAACCTCAACCGCGCTGCGTCGGAGGTTCGCCACCTGTTTGACAAGCACGGCGGCTCGCTGGGCGCCTCGGGCTGCGTCAGCTGGAAGTTTGAACGCAAGGGCGTCATCGAGATCGACAACGCCAAGGGGCTGGACGAAGACGAACTGATGGTGCTGGCATTGGACGCGGGTGCGGCGGACGTCGAAGCCGGCGAGGATGCCGCGATCATCTACACCGACCCGAATGATTTCTCCGATGTGCGTGACAAGCTGGAAGCCGCCGGCTGCACCTTCCTCTCCGCCGAGCGGGAGATGGTGCCCGCCACCACGGTATCCGTCACCGATCCGGAGATGGTCGCGAAGATCAATAAGCTCACCGACGCGCTGGAAGATTACGACGACGTGCAGAACGTGTTCCACGACGCAGACCTTCCCGAGGAGGAAGAGGAAGAATAAATTCCGCCGAATGCGATGCGGCCCGCGCCTGTGCGGACCGCATCTTTATGCTCAAATTCAGGATGTTTTTGCCAACGCGCTGGAATTTCACCCGTCCTTACTTGACAAACGCATTTGGCCGGATGAATAATACCTGTATATCGATCGCGCATACTGGAGATGACGGCGTTGAAACTTAAACCCTTCCTCCGGCTTCAACTGATCACCTTCCTCTACAACTTTGGCGCAAACTTCATCCACCCCGTCACGCCAACACTGATCCTGGACAACAACCTGCCCGATAACGCCTTCGGCATCCTGTTTGCCACGATGGCGCTGGGCAGCTTCATGTTCAGCACGTTCTGGGGCCGCATGAGCGATAAAAAGAGCCGCTCGCTGGTGATGCTGGTCAGTCTGGTGGGCTACGCGCTGGCGCAGCTGGCCTTCGGACTTTCCAAAACGATGCCTCAGATGTTGGCGGCGCGGCTGGTGGCGGGCTGCTTTACCAGCGGCACTTCGGTATGCCTGATGGCGCTGATCGTGGATCAGTCTGATCCCAGGGAGCGCGCCGCGCACCTCTCCTACTACGCGGCGATGGTGGGCGTTTCCGCCGCCGCGGGCTACTTCGCGGGCGGTATGATCGGCCTTGCGGGTGTGCTGCCGGTCTTTTACGCGCAGACCGCGGTGCTCTTCGCCGCTGCGGCGCTGGTCTACTTCATGCTGCGCCGTATGGATGGAGACAAGCCCTCCGCCGTTGCCACAAAGCGCCTCTCCATGCGCCAGATGATGCGGATGATGACGCTGCCGGCGCTGTTGTTTCTTCTGGGTGTCACGCTGTCCAACTTCGGGAACTACGGCTTTGACAACGCCCTCAACTACTACATGAAGCGGGAGCTGGGGTTCTCCTCCTCCTATAACGGCATTGTGAAGGCGGCATCGGGGCTGATCGGCCTGTCCGCCAACGTGTTCATCAACCGCTGGATCATGAGCCGGTTTAACGCCCATAAGTCGCTGCCCATCATCCTGTTGCTCAGCGCCGCTTCTCTGACGCTGGCGGCGCTCATGCCGACACAGGCGCTGTTCTTCGCGGTGTGCGCGGTGTTCTTCCTGGTCAGCGCGCTGCACATCCCGATCCAGCAAGCGCTGACAACCGAAGGCCGTCACGGCGATATTGGGCTGCTCAGCGGCCTGTTCTACTCCGCCCGGTTCCTCGGCATGATCTTCGGGCCGCTTGTTTCCGGCTTCGCCTATGAATACGGTGCGAAAATTCCCTTCTACACGCAGGTCGCGGCCTTCGTGCTTGCCGCGGTCATCACCTATTTCGGCTATCAGGTCACCCGGGAGCACCCGGCAAAGCAGGCATAGACATTTCGGCGGCTGAAAGGGTCCGCGCCAAACGGCGCGGACCCTTTCAGCCGCATCACGCGCACCTGATGGTCGCGGGAGACGATGGGCTCCCCTTTTCCGCGAAGCGCACAAAGGTCGTTCTGGCAGCAGTCCCTTCTATCGCTCTCGGCCCGGGGCGGCGGATACCTCCGGATGGTTTCATGGCCTGCCTCTGATCCATGCGGGCATGGTTCGCCGCCATCGGACTCGGTAGAACTGGAGGCCTTACCGGAAATCGTTGCGCTACGGCAAAATCGCGCCGGCTTCACGCCCGCGCGTCAATGCCAATGGTGCGGAAGACCTTTAGATAATCGTCGAGTTGTGAGACGCGCAGCGCCTTTTCGCCCGCCAGGCGATAGGGTATCCCCAGTATTTCATACTTCTTCTCCCCCATCTGGTGGAATGGCAGAACATCTACTCTTTTGATACCCATGTCAGAAAGGAGTGTCGCGAACGCACGGGCGTCTTCCTCCCGGTCGTTGTACGAGGGGATGACCGGGATGCGCGCCACCACCCTCGTGCCCGCGGCTGTCAGTCGCTTCAGGTTTTCCAGAATGCGCTCGTTCCCCTGTCCGGTTCCATCCCGGTGGGCCTCGTCCGTGTGGTGTTTTACATCGTACAGCCACAGGTCCGTTAGCGGCAGCGCCCGCTCAATCGAAACCCAGGGCACGGCGCCGCAGGTTTCCACCGCCGTATGCACCCCCGCCGCCCTGGCCCGCTCGAGAAGAGCGGCGACAAAATCAATTTGAAAAAGCGGCTCTCCACCCGACAGCGTCAGCCCGCCGCCGGATTCTTCGTAAAACGGCGCATCCCGCAGAACTTCGCGCCAGACAGCCTCGTCCGACATGACCTCGCCGTATTGCGAGCCGTCTCTGGCGGTCTGCGGTTCAGAGGATTGGCTCTCCGGGTTGGCGCACCAGCGGCAGCGAAGGGGGCAGCCTTTGAGAAACACCACCGTGCGGATGCCCGGCCCATCGTGCAGGCTGAACCTTTGAACGTTGAAGACGATCCCTTCCGCCATCCCGTTCGCCTCCTCCGTTTTGTTACATTCACTATAGCATACCGGAGACATGATGTAAAGCGAAACGGCCGCAACAAATTCGGTTTCGTTCGTAATTGGTTTTCTTGACAAACGCAATATCAATCTGGTATAATCCGGGTGGTTGAAGGGAGGAACGCGGGTGATCGAGCGGCATAAGCGTATTCTGGAAGCATTATCAAAGCAGGGCCGGTCTGAAGTAACCGTACTGGCGGACGCGTTACAGGTCTCCCAAGTGACCATGCGAAAGGATTTGGCGGCCCTGGAGCGGCTTGGGCTGGTCAAAAGAGCCCATGGTTTTGCGTCGATCGGCGCGGTGGATGACATTTCCGCCCGCATGGCCTATCATTACGACGATAAAAAGCGCATCGCCCAGGCGGCGGCCGCGCTGGTTTCCCCGGGAGAGACGGTGATGATCGAGTCCGGCTCCTGCTGCGTGCTCCTGGCGGGGATTTTGACGGGCGAGGTGCGGGACGTAACCATCGTTACAAACTCCGCTTTCATCGCAAGCTACGTCCGCAACGCGCCAAGGCCCCGGGTCGTGCTGCTGGGCGGCGAATACCAACCCCGCAGCCAGGTGATGGTGGGGCCGCTGACGAGGACCTGTGCGGAAGCCTATTTTGTCGATAAACTTTTCCTGGGTACCGACGGGTTTGCGCCGCAGTACGGCTTCATGGGCGGTGATCTGATGCGCACCGAGGCAGTGCGCGCGATGATGGCCCAAGCCAGGAGCGCGGTGGTTTTAACGGATTCTTCGAAATTTTCCCGTCAGGGCGTGGTTTCCCAGATGGCCTTTTCGGAAGTTGGCACGGTCGTGACCGACCAGGGCATCTCCGATCAGGCCCGGTCCACACTGGCGGCTCACGGCGTCGAAACCATCATCGTATAAAGGAGCGACGGTATGGGAAAGTATTTCATCGGCATCGATGTGGGCGGCACGAAGATCGCCTACGGCCTGTTTGACGAGGGCGCGCGCCTGATCGCGAAGCGCTCTACTCCGTCGGATTCTGCCTGTCAGCCGGAACCCTTCTTTGACGCGATCGCGGAGCAGGCGCTCGCCCTCGCGGCGGAAAGCGGCGTTAAGAGGGGCGATCTCGCCGGAGTCGGTGTGGGCGTCCCCTCTTATGTTAAGTACGATGAGGGTGTGATCGTCAAGACCGTCAACCTGACGTGCCTGACGAACTTCCCCGCGCGAGATCACCTGGCTCGGCGCCTGGGGCTCCCGGTGGCGCTAGCCAACGATGCCCAGGCCGCCGCGCTGGCGGAGCACCGGCACGGCGCGGGCAGGGGTTTTCCGAACATGCTGTATTGCCCGGTGTCTACCGGCATATCCTCGGCGGTCATCATCGATGGAAAGCTGTTTCGCGGCAGCTACGGCTGGGCGGGCGAGACGGGTCACGCCATCATCACTCCGGGCGAAGGCATCCTGTGCGGCTGCGGCAACCGGGGCTGCCTCATGAGCTATGTATCCGGCTCGATGATTGTGAAACACGTTCAGGCGCGCCTCGAGGCGGGCGAGATCTCCGTTCTGCCGGAACTGGCCGGGGACGCCTCCCGAATCACCGCCCGGCACATTCAGGACGGCTACGATCTGGGCGATCCGCTGTCCCGGTGGGCAGTGGCCCAGATGACAAAGTATATGGCCGTATGGCTGTATAACCTGTATGTAACCTTTAACATCAACTGCTTTGTATTCGGCGGCGGCCTGCTCAAATTTGGGGACCGGCTATTCCCGGCCGTGCGCGCGCAGTTTGACGCCTACAATCAGAGCGACCTGCCCGTTTATTTCAAAAATGCGGAGCTGACCGAGGACTTTGGCATCGTCGGCGCGATGGAACTTTTGAGGTAAGAAAATGAGTGAATTCGGAAACCTGACGCCAAGGATGGCGGCTTATCGGGAAAGCATGCTCTCAACCCTCCCCCGCGTGTGCGCGGAGCGGGCGGTGCTGGCCACCCAGTCGGAGCGCGAACACCGCGCCGAACCGCTCAGCGTACGAAGAGCCCGGATGCTGGAGAAGGTTCTCTCCGGTATGACCATCTACATTGAGCCGGAGACGCTGATCGCCGGCAACCAGGCGTCTTCCAACCGGGCGGCACCGGTGTTCCCGGAATATGCTTTTGATTGGCTGATCGACGAACTGGACGAACTCGACAAGCGGGACGGTGACCGCTTCCTGATCTCCGAGGAAGACAAGGCGCGCCTGAAGGAGATTGCACCTTTCTGGCAGGGCAATACCCTTAAGGATGTCGGACTTGCGATGATGCCGGAGCGCGCCCGGCTGCTGTACGACATCGGCGTTATCAAGGCTGAGGGGAACATTACCTCCGGAGACGCGCACATCGCGGCGGATTACGCGCTGCTGCTCGAAAATGGCCTTCTGGACTTCAAGGCGCGCGCCCTCGATCAACAAGAGCATCTGGATCTGAATGAGCCCGCGAGCATCGGCAAATACCACTTCTACCGCGCAGTCGCCCTTTCCGTGGATGCCACGCTCCGCCTCTCGGAGCGATATGCGGCCTTGGCGGAGGAGACGGCACGAACCGCGCCGCCTGAGCGCGCGCGGGAACTGACCGAAATGGCTCGTATCCTGCGGAAAGTCCCCGCCGGACCCGCCGAAACGCTGCGCGAGGCGGTGCAGAGCGTATGGCTTGTCCACTGCGCGCTGCAGATTGAGTCCAACGGGCATTCGCTGTCCTACGGCCGGATGGATCAGTACCTCTACCCATTTTACGCCCGGGATTTAGCGGCGGGCCGTGTCTCGCGCGACGAAGCGACGGAGTTGATGGTCAATCTGTGGCTCAAGACTTTCTCCGTCAACAAAATCCGTCCCTGGAGCCACACACGCTTCTCCGCAGGCAGCCCGCTTTACCAGAACGTGACCATCGGCGGCCAGACGGCGGACGGCTGCGACGCGGTGAACGAGTTTTCCCATATCATTCTGGACAGCGTCGCCCAGGCACGCCTCCCGCAGCCGAACCTGACGGTGCGCTACCACCGGGGCCTTGGCGACGACTTCATGCGCCGCTGCGTGGCGCTGATTCGCCTTGGCACCGGCATGCCTGCCTTCAACAGCGATGAAGTGATCATCCAAAGCCTCATCGAAAAGGGCGTAAAACCCGAAGACGCGAAGAATTACAGCGCAATTGGCTGTGTGGAAGTAGCGGTACCCGGAAAATGGGGCTATCGCTGCACGGGCATGAGTTTTATCAACTTCCCCAGAACGCTGCTCATCGCGATGAACGACGGCGTAGACCCCGGCAGCGGGCAGCGCGTATGGACGGGCATGGGCCATTTTCGGGATATGAAGGATTTTGCCCAGCTCATGGATGCCTGGGACGGCTGTGTGCGGGAGCTGGCGCGGCAGGCGGCGGTTATCGACAGCTGCTGCGACTTGGCGCTGGAGCAGGAGACCGCGGATATCCTACTGAGCGCGCTGTGCGGCGACTGTATCGAACGGGGCCTTAATTTGAAGCAAGGCGGCGCGGTGTACGACTTCATCAGCGATCTGCAGGTGGGCATCGCCAACCTGGCGGATTCGCTGGCCGCCATCAAAACGGTGGTCTTTGAAGATGGAGCCGTCTCCCCCGACCGGCTCTGGGACGCCCTTAACGCCAACTTCTCCGGCGAGGAGAACGGGCGCATCCGCGAACTGCTCCTCTCCGCGCCCAAGTACGGAAACGACGACGACGCGGCGGATCTTCTTCTGGTCGACGCCTACAACGCCTATATCGATGAAATCCGGGGTCTCAAAAATACCCGGTATGGACGCGGGCCCATCGGCGGAACCTATTACGCGGGCACCAGCTCAATCTCCGCCAACGTGCCTCAGGGCGCGTCCACGCCCGCCACACCGGATGGGCGGCTTGCCGGCGAGCCGCTGGCGGAGGGCTGCTCTCCCGCCCACGGCATGGACCTGCACGGCCCCACGGCGGTATTCCGGTCGGTCGCGAAGCTGCCGACCCATGAAATTACCGGCGGCGTGCTGCTCAATCAGAAGGTGACGCCCGACATGCTCTCCCGCCCGGAGAACCGGGAAAAGCTGATCCTTTTGATTCGCGCGTTCTTCAATCGCCTCGAGGGCTTCCATGTGCAGTACAACGTGGTCAGCCGCGAAACGCTGCTGGACGCCCAGGCGCACCCGGAAAAACACCGGGATTTGATCGTGCGCGTGGCGGGCTACAGCGCGTTCTTCAACGCCCTGTCCCGCACCACCCAGGACGACATCATCGCGCGAACCGAGCAGGAACTGTGACGAGACGGAGAGAACGCGTATATCATGAAGGATTTTGACTATCGCGTAATCCGCTCCGGCCGCAGGACCATCGCCCTTGAGCTCTCCCCGGACGGCGCGCTGACCGTCCGCGCTCCCTACGCGCTCCCTGACCGCGAAGTCGAGCGGTTTGTCCGGGGCAGGGCGGACTGGATTGAACGCCACCGCGCGCGTTTCCTGACGCGACAACTGCCCGGAGAGCCGACCGAAGCGGAAATAAAGGCGCTGATTGACGCAGCCCGTCGGGTAATTCCGGAAAAGGTGCGCTTATGGGGAGCGAGGATGGGGCTTCGGCCCACCCGCGTCACCATCACCCGAGCACGCACGCGCTACGGCAGTTGCAGCGCAAAAAACGCCGTCAGCTTTTCCTGCCGCCTGATGCAGCGGGAGGAAGACCTCGTCGACTACGTGGTGGTGCATGAACTGGCGCACATCCGCTTTAAAAATCACGGGCCGGCGTTTCACACGCTGATCGAAGCCTACCAGCCGGGGCACCGCGCACTGGAAAAAAGGTTGCGCGGCCGCTGACGAAAGGAGAAACCCATGTCCATCATCGGAGCGTTCATTATGCCGCATCCGCCGGTCATCCTGCCGGAGGTAGGGCGCGGCCGTGAAAAAGAGATCGCCGCCACGACCTCCGCTATTCAGGCCTGTGCGCGGCGCATCGGAGTACTGGAGCCGGAAACGCTCGTGGTTCTCTCCCCTCACGCCACGGCCTATGCGGACTACTTCCACATCTCCCCCGGCGACGGCGCATCCGGTGACATGGCGCGCTTCGGCGCGCCGGAAGTGCGCCTCACCGTGGAATACGACGCGGCGCTGGTTTCCACCATCGCCGATGCCGCAGCCCGGATGAACGTCCCGGCAGGGACACTTGGGATTCGCGACGAGGCGCTGGATCACGGCGTATTTGTGCCGCTTTGCATGGTGCGCGCCGCCTGCCCGGAAGCGAAGGTCGTGCGGATCGGACTTTCCGGGCTGTCGCCTCTGGATCATTACCGCCTCGGCCAGTCGATCGCGCAAGCCGCTGAAATATTGAAAAGGCGGGTGGTGCTGCTGGCCAGCGGAGATTTGTCCCACAAGCTGACGGCGGATGGCCCATACGGCTTCGCGCCGGAGGGCGCGGTATACGACCGGTACGTTACCCACGCGATGGCCTCCGGAAATTTTCTGGATTTTTTGACGGTTTCACCGAATCTGAATGAGTCGGCCGCCGCCTGTGGGACCGGCAGCTTCCAGATCATGGCCGGCGCGATGGACGGGATTTCAGTAAAGCCAGAGCTTCTTTCCTACGAGGGTCCCTTCGGCGTGGGGTATGCGGTGGCGGCCTTTGAAACGTTGGAACCGGATGAAACCCGCCGCTTTGCCGAGGCATATCTGCTTGGCGAAACAGACCGCCTGGCTCGAATCCGGTCGGCTGAAAGCGCCATCGTCCGCCTGGCTCGGTCGGCGCTGGAACTGTACGTGCGCACCGGGAAGCGGCCCGACGTACCCGAAGATCTCCCGGACTGGATGCTGAAGGAAGCCGCCGGGGTTTTCGTATCCATTAAAAAGCATGGGAAACTTCGCGGCTGCATCGGCACGATCCGGCCGGTCACGCCGTCCATTGCCCAGGAGGTGCTTCGGAACGCGGTGTCCGCCGGGCGGGAGGACCCGCGCTTCGACCCGGTGGAGGAAGC
The DNA here is from genome assembly GCA_023421395.1 of Bacillota bacterium. GTDB lineage: Bacteria > Bacillota > Clostridia > Christensenellales > Aristaeellaceae > JAEZHK01. Next base: position 25,594 of record JAEZTL010000055.1, read on the forward strand.
GGAACTCCCCGAACTCACCTACAGCGTGGACGTACTGGGGGAACCGGAACCGGCGGAGTTTTCTGAACTCGACCCGGCGAAGTACGGCGTGATCGTGTCCAGCGGGCGGCGGCGCGCTCTGCTGCTTCCGATGCTGGAAGGCGTCGAAACCGCCCGGGAGCAGGTAGACATCGCGCGGCGCAAGGCGGGCATCGGCAAAGGCGAACCGGTGACCCTCGAGCGTTTTCAGGTGGTGCGCCACACATGACGCGCTGTCCTCTTTGCCCGCACCACTGCGCGCTGAATGAAGGCGCGGTGGGCCGGTGCCGCGCCCGGGGCGGCGAGGGCGGAAAAGATTGCCTGAACTACGCGCTGCTCTCCGCCATCGCGCTGGACCCGGTGGAAAAAAAGCCGCTCGGCCGGTTCCATCCGGGTGGCATGGTGCTCTCGGTGGGCAGCTTCGGCTGCAATCTTCAGTGCCCCTTCTGCCAGAACCACGAAATCGCGATGGCCGCGCCCTCCGGCGGGCGAAGGACAACCCCTGCGGAGCTTGCGGCCCTCGCGGAGTCGCTGGAGCCCCGGGGCAACATCGGCCTGGCCTACACCTACAACGAACCGCTGGTCGGGTACGAATTTGTGCGGGACTGCGCGAGGGAGATCCGGGCGCGGGGCATGCTGAACGTGCTCGTCACCAATGGCTGCTTCTGTCTGGAGCCGCTGGAAGAACTGGTTCCGCTGATCGACGCCGCCAACGTGGACCTGAAAGGCTTTACGGAGGACTATTATGACTGGGTGGGCGGCGACCTTGAGACCGTCAAGCGGTTTATCGCGCGGCTCAGCCAAAGCTGCCACGTGGAGGTGACCACGCTGGTGGTGCCGGGACGCAACGATTCTCCGGAGGAGATCACCCGCCTCGCCGCCTGGCTTTCCGGGCTGGGCGATATCCCGCTGCACCTCTCCCGATGCTTCCCCCGCCATCGCTTTGACGGCAAGCCCACGCCCGCGGACACCCTCTATGCCCTCCGGGACACCGCACGCACGCACCTATCGCACGTATACCTTGGCAACATCTGAACGTTAGGCATGAGAAAGCCGCCCGCATTGATTTGCGGGCGGCTTTTTTCACGCTTCTGGAAAGAACTCCGCGGCCATGGATGAAGCGTCCTGCCTGAGCCGCGTCTCAAGCTTTCGGTAATCCTCCAGCAGCTTCGCGCCCCGCTGGGTCAGCCTGGAGCCCCCGCCTGCGCGTCCGCCGACGGCACGCTCGATCAGTTCAAACCCCAGGGCCGCCTCGCAGGCGCGTACCACCTGCCAGGCCCGGGAATAGGCCATGCCCATTTCGCCCGCGGCCTTCCGCAGAGAGCCATCTTTTTGAATGCGTTCCAGCACCTCCGCGATGCCGGGGCCGAAGCACTTTTCCCCTCCGGGCGTGAACAGCCGGACGCCCATCCGCACGGAATATGCGCTCATCGGATGAAGTTTGTAAAGATGGGCGGCTGCGGCGCGGGCGGCGTGATGCCCGACTGCTTTCCTGCTTCGATGCATTTCAGCAGGTACGCCATGTTGTTGCCAAGCGCGCGCATCGTATTCACGCCCTCCTCGTCCTTTAGGACCTCGGCGGGCTCGTTGCCGTGCACCATATTCCAGTACTTGGACGAAACCAGCGGCATCTGCGCGATGGTTGGGTACTTATTCAGCACTTCGAGCGCGGCGGTGGTGCCCGCGCGGCGGGCAGATACGATGGTGGCGCAGGGCTTCAAACGCATCAGCGCGCCGCCGGCAAAGAACATCCGGTCCAAAAGCGCGATCAGACTGCCGTTTGGCGAGGCGTAATAGACGGGCGAGCCGATCACCAGGCCGTCGCAGCTTTCGAACTTCGCCAACGCCTGGTTCGCGATGTCGTCGAAAGCGCAGCGGTTGTTGCGGCAGCCGCCGCAGTCAATGCAGCCGCGCACCGGGCTACGGCCTATCTGAAAGATTTCGGTCTCAACGCCGTTTGCCTCAAGCTGCGCGGCCACTTCTTTCAGCGCGGTGAAGGTGCAGCCGTCCGGATTGGGGCTGCCGTTGATGAGCAGTACCTTCATTTGTAACCCTCCCGTCTGTCAGTCGATGAGTTCCAGCTTGACGGTGACCGTCAGCGATTCCGGTTTTTTGACGAGCGATCCGGTATCCGGGTCATAAGCGCGGTAGATGGAAAGCTCCATGGAATCCCCCGCCTGGTGCTTATCGATCTCCCCGGTCAGCTCGTTGATGGTCTTGATGCGCAGACCGTTGATGGAGGTGACGATGTCGTACATCTGGATACCCGCGCGGTCGGCGGGGCTGCCGGGTTCCACGTTCATGACCTGCGCGCCCGCCGGCGGGAATTTTGAAAGCGGCTCATCGGGGCCGTCGAAGTCTTGCACGGTCACGCCCAGCCGGGGTCTGACCACCCTGCCGGTATTGATAATCTGCTGAATCAGGGGCTTGATGGTGTTGACGGGGATCGCAAAGCCCAGACCCTCGAACACTGTGGTGGTGTCGTACATGATTTTCAGCGTCGGGATACCGATCAGTTCGCCCTTCGCGTTCAGAAGCGCGCCGCCGCTGTTGCCGGTGTTGATGGCAGCGTCCGTCTGGATGACCGACACGCTGCGCGTGAAGTTACCCGCGTCGATGTCCATCCGGTTGAGGGCGGAGATGATGCCGGCGGTGACGGTGCCGAAGAGTACGCTATCCGTGGCGCCGGGATTGCCGATGGCGATGGCGAGATCGCCGATCTGCAGCTGGTCCGAATCCCCGAAGGGGACGGGCGCGGCGTCGATACGATCGTCCACCTTGAGCACCGCGATGTCGGTACCATCGTCATAGCCCACGAGCGTTGCCGGGAAGCGCTCGCCGCCCAGCAGCTTTACGTCGATGAGGTCCGCGCCGTCCACCACGTGGTAATTGGTGACGATGTAGCCGCGTTCGTCAAAGTAGACGCCGGAACCGTAGGCCTGATCCTCGTTCGTCGCGCCGTCCTGCTGATTCCAGCTCTGGATGACGTTGATGACCTGAACCACAGCGGGGCGCACATTGGCCGCGATCCCGGGAATCGGGTTTTCGGAGGAATAGATGGCCGAATAAGGTGTGCCGGAAGCCGCCTGTGCCGTCAGTCCGCCCGCCAGCGCCGCGAGGAGCAGCGCCAACATAAATGCCGCGTACCGCCTGAATTCCCATTGGGTGATGCGCCTCATCATACCTTACCCTCTCCCAACTCCGGCCTCGCCCGCTCCAGCGTGAAGGTGAACGTCGTGCCGCTGATCCCTGTGGATACCTTGATGGTCTGCCCGTGCTGTTCCAGTATTTTTTTGACGATCGAAAGCCCCAGCCCGGTCCCCATACCGGAAGTATGCGCCTTGTCGGCCTTATAAAACCGGTCGAAAAGGAACGGAATGTCCTCCTGGGGGATCGGCGGGCCTTGATTGAATACGCTGACGTAGCAGGTGTCGCCGGCGACCTCTGTGGTGAGCGCGATCCGAGCGCCCTCCGGGGCGAACTTGACCGCATTGTCGATCAGGTTTGTGACCACCTGACGGACGCGGTCCTCGTCGGCCGCGACGAGACAGGGCTCCTCACGGAAGTCCACGTCCACCTCAAGGCGCTTGTCGTCGATGCGCTGCTCGAACTTGAGAAGCTCCACGCGCATCAGCTCGTTAACATCGAAAGCCGTTTTCGTAAGCGGGAACTTGCCGGACTCAAACTTGGAAAGCTCCAATAGGTCGTTCACCAGCTTGGTGAGCCGCGCGGATTCCGACAGCACCACCTCGAGGTACCTTGGCCGCTCCGACGCCTCGATGGTGCCGTCCAGCATGCCGGCCACATACCCGCTGATGCAGGTGAGCGGCGAGCGAAGCTCGTGGGATACGCTTGCCACGAAACTTCGGCGGGATTCCTCCAGGTTTTTAAGGTCCTCCGCCATCTTGTTGAGCGAAGCGCCCAGCTGCACCAGCTCCTGGTCGCCGCGGATGTCCACCCGCTCGTCCAAATGCCCCGCGGCAAACCGCGTGACCGCCTGATTGATCCTGCGCAGCGGCTCGGACTGGCGCCTGGAGATGAAAAGCGCCAGCGCCGCGCCCATCACCATGGCCACCGCCGCGGCAATCAGCGCGTTGCGCACCATGTCGCTGTAGTCCACCGACAGCGATTCGATGGAGATGTGCAGCAGCACCGCGCCCACCACCCGCTGGTTCCTGTACCGCCAAGGCACCCCGATGGTAACCATCTGGCCGCCCAGCTCCGGAATCAGCCCCTGTACGCGGATCTCCTCGCCGGAGAGAACTTTGTAGATTTGCTCCAGCACGGAGGCGTCGTTGAACTGCTCGTTCGTATACTCCTGCCTGCCCAGTATCAGCGCAGCGCCGCTCGAGGTGACCAGCCACACGCTGGCGTCGTAGTTTTCGCTGATCTCGGTGATCTTCCAGTTGAGCGCGTTGGCCAGCGAGGCGTCGTTTCGGTTGATGGCGAGGCTGTCGCGCTGGGACAGAAGCTGCGCCACGTCCCGCGCCTGCATGCGAATCTCGTCCTCCAGCTGGTTCTGCCGCTCCTCGCGCACCATGACGACCATGAGCAGCGACAGCACGATCACCGTCAGCATCAGCGCCGCCAGAAACGCCCAGAACATGCGCCAGAACAGCCTGTTTTTCATTTACTTGACCTCAAACTTGTAGCCGACGCCCCAAACGGTCTTGAGATTCCAACCGAGGCCGTCGCCGTCCAATTTTTCACGCAGCCGCTTGATGTGTACGTCCACCGTTCTGGAGTCGCCGAAAAAATCATAGCCCCACACCTGCTCAAGGAGCTGCTCCCGCGTGAACACCGCGCCGGGATGGTTGGCCAGGAAGTATAGAAGCTCCAGCTCCTTGGGCGGCATTTCGACGTTCCGGCCCCGGTAGGAGACGGTGTAGTGGCTGATGTTGATCGTAAGCCCCGGGAACACAAGCTCCTTGTCGGGCGACTCCGCGCTCTGGTAGCGGCGGATGACCGCCTTGATCCGCGCCACCAGCTCTTTGGGCTCAAAGGGTTTGGCGATGTAGTCGTCCGCGCCCAGTTCGAGGCCAAGGACCTTATCGAAGGTTTCGTCCTTGGCGGTGAGCATGATGATGGGGATGTTCGATACCTTGCGCACCTCTCGGCACACCTGCCAGCCGTCCATGCCGGGCAGCATGATGTCCAGAAGGATCAGGTTGGGCGCGGCGGCTTTAAAGGCTTTCAGCGCCTCGTCGCCCCGCTGGGCCTCCTGCACCTCAAAGCCCTCTCTGGTCAGATACAGACTTACCAGCTGGCGGATGTTGGGGTCGTCGTCGACCAGCAGGATCTTGGTTCTGTTCATTCGGGTCCTCCCCTATTTGAGCGTGACCACCGTCACGCCGTCCTCACCCTCGCCATAGCGCCCCAGGCGGAACTCCTTGACGAAGGGGTGCTGCTTCAGGTGCTGCTGCACGCCGCTGCGCAGTACGCCCGTGCCCTTCCCGTGGATGATCGATACGTTTTTCAGGTGCTGGATCTGCGCGCCGTCCAGGAACATGTCCACGGCGAGAAGCGCCTCCTCCAGCGTCATGCCGCGAAGGTCGCACTCCATCGAGACCGGCTTTTGCGCCAGCGAAACGGTGCTGGATGTGCGCTCCTTTTTCTTGACCTCCTGAACGCGGCGAAGGCCCGAGGCTGCCACCTTGAGTTTCATGACGCCCGCCTGCACCAACGCTTCGCCCCTGTCGTCCGGCGGCGTCACCACGGTGGCGCGGGTTCCGGTCTTGAGAATTTCCACGCTCTCGCCCGGCTTCAGGTTCTTGGGCGCTTCGCCCTCGGCCGGCGCGTCGGGAAGGCGCTCGCCGTTTTCGTCAACGCCGCTTTGCAGCCGCGCGCGCATCTCGTGCATCTCGTGCTCCCGGAGGGGCGCGCCTTGGTTCTTTCGGCTGCGCTTGAGCTCGGAGATGATCCCTTCGGCCTCCCGCTGCGCCTTGATCAGCACTTTACGGGCATCCTCCTTGGCCTTGCGCATGGCGCTTTCGCGCTGCGCTTCCAGATCCCGGCGCATCTTTTCGGTTTCGTCGCGCAGCGCCTGAGTCTCCCGGTGGGCTTCCTCAGCCAGCTTGCGTTCCTTCTGCGCGATCTGCCGGTGGTACTCGGCGTTTGCGATCACGTCCTCGAAGCGGATCTGCTCCTTGCTCAGGTGCTCGCCCGCGCTCTGGATCAGATGCTCCGGAAGGCCCAGCTTTCTGGAGATTTCAAAGGCGTTGGACTTACCCGGCACGCCGATGGACAACCGGTAGGTTGGCCGGAGGGTTTCCACGTTGAACTCCACGGAGGCGTTCTCCACGCCCCGGGTGGAAAGCGCGAAGGCCTTGAGTTCGGAGTAGTGGGTGGTGGCCAGCGTGGTCACCTTCATCGACAGCAGGTATTCCAGAATCGACATCGCCAGCGCCGCGCCCTCGGTGGGATCGGTGCCCGCGCCCAGCTCGTCAAACAGCGCCAGCGACCTGGGCGTGACGTTTTTGAGGATCTCCACAATGTTGGTCATGTGGGATGAGAAGGTGGACAGCGACTGCTCGATGGACTGCTCGTCGCCGATGTCGGCGAAGACCTCGTCAAAGATTGCCAGTTCCGTGCCAAGGTTCGCGGGTATGTGAAGCCCCGCCTGCGCCATCAGCGTCATCAGCCCCACCGTCTTCATGGTGACGGTCTTGCCGCCGGTGTTGGGGCCGGTGATGATCAGCGAGGTGAATTCGCCGCCCATCCAAAGGCTGATGGGCACCACCTGTGCCGGGTCGATCAGCGGATGTCTGCCGGAGACGATGCTCAAGCGGCCCTCGGCGTTCAGTTTGGGCTCTACCGCCCGCATCTGTCGGCCCAGAATGGCCTTGGCGAAAATTACGTCCAGTTCCGCCAGGATGTTCTGATTGTTTGCGATGAAGGCGGCGTCGGGCGCAACCTCGGCCGAAAGCTGGGCCAGAATGCGCTCAATCTCCTTTTCCTCTTTCGCCGCCCACTGCTTGAGATCGTTGCCCGCCTCCACCACCGCCATCGGTTCGATGAAGAGCGTCGCGCCGCTGGCGGACTGGTCGTGAATCAGCCCGGGCACGTTGGCGCGGCATTCCGCCTTGACCGGCAGCACATAGCGGCCGTTGCGTTGAGTGATGATGGCGTCCTGCAGGTATTTCGCATTTTCACCGCGGAGGAAGGCGTTGAGCTTTTCACGCATGCGGTCGGCCAGCAGCCGAAGATGCCGCCGGATGTCGTAGAGCTCGGGGCTGGCGCGGTCGGCGACTTCGTCCTCCGACAGGATGGCGTTGAAGATGGTCTCCTCCAGTTCCCGGTGGGTGTTGAGGTGGGACGCCAGTTGGGTGAGGTGGGGCGTGTTTTCCCGGTCTGTCACGACGGCCTGCCGAACCAGCCTCGCGGCCTTGAGCGCGTCCGCCACAGAGATCAGCGCCTTCATCGACAGCGTGCCGCCCGCGGCGGCGATCTTCACAAAGCCGCTTACGTCCGGAAAGTACTGCATCGGCGAACCGCCGGTATAGGCCGTCACGGTTCCTGCTTCCGAGGTCTGCTCCTGCCACAGTCGCACCATCTTTTCGTCTCCGGAGGGGACGAGGGCGCCGGCGCGTTCCTTGCCCGTCTCCGACAGGCAGAGCGCCGCCAGCTGGTCGCGTATCTTCGTAAACTCGAGAACCCGAAGGTTTCTCTCTCTCAAGGGTTATTCCACTCCTCTGAAGAAATGTCCGGTGGTGGTCTTCATCGCGTCCACCATGCCCCAGAAGGCCAGCGCCTTTACGTCTTTGCCGTCCAGCGCCGCGCGGTGCAGCCGCACCACCGCCTCCGAAAGGCCGCCCTCATCGGTAAGCCGAACGCGCCACCGGGCCGCGTCCGGAAGTTTTCCCGGGTTTCGCAAAAGCATCAGCGGGACACTGTTCGCCAGCTCCACAATGCAGCCCGAACCGGTTTTGAGCCGGTAAAGCGGGAAACGCGCGCCCGTCCTGTCGACGAAAGCGTGGGCGGAAAGGCCTGATTCCGGTTTTTCGTCGCACAGGCGGCAGTCCTCGTGCCGCCCGCCCAGTTTCGCGCGGAGCGGGCAATGCCTTAGGCGCATCAGCGGCAGCCGACCATAGACGAAAAGCTCCTTCTCCCCGCCCATCCGGGCGATCTGCGGCGACGTCAGTTCTACTGAAGGCGCGTAGGGCAAACCGAAGAATGCCGCCGAGCGGCTGTTCATCAGGTTCATCGGCGCGTCGAGCCGGATTGGGACGGACCAGCCCAGCGCAAGGTGCGCGGGGTTTGAAAGAAGCGCTCCGGCAACGTTGGGATTTCCGCAGGCCCATCGGTGGAGCCCGTCCAGGTCTTCCCCGTTCAGCGTGGGCGGCAGAAGCAGCGTAAAGGGCGATTCCGGCGCCCTCCGAAGGCCCTCCGGTGTCACATCCGCGGGTTCGAAGATGATCTCGTCCGCGCCCCAGGCGCGTACCTTTTCCAGGGTTTCACGGTTCCCAGCCACCACCGCGAGAAGAGGCTTTCCCGCTCTGACCGGCAGAATGCCTGCCTTAGGCAGCGGCAGCGCCTCCGGCGCGCAGCCCCGCCTCGCTTCGATGCGCATGCGCCCAAGCGCCTCCAGCGCGCGCCGGCGCAGGTCGTTGGCCTGAGACACGGGTACGAAAGCGTTCCGGGAGAGGGTAACGGCGGCCGATCGGAACACATAGGGCGTACCGCCGGTCTTTTGGACCTGCTCCGCCAGCCGGGCTTCGTCCGCCGGATGGGATTGGGCGATCGCCACGGTTTTTCCTTGGGCGGATACCTCATTTTCTCCATCGGAAACCCAGAGCGTAAGGGGCGCCCCGGCTGAAGCCGTAAGGCGCGCATCCAGCCCAATGGGCCTTGACGCTCTTTCAAGCCCGGCGCGGCCCTCCACATGCTTTTGGGTCTCGTCCTCCATCAGCGAATGGTCATAGAGCCCCGGCCCGTAACCGGCGGTGTAGCCCCGGTTGAAAACCCGCGTCAAATCCTCCGGCCCGGACGCCTCACCCGCCGCCAGCGCGTCCAGCGCGCGCCGGTAGGCGGCCGTCACCGTAGCCACGTATTCCGGCCCCTTGAGCCGGCCTTCGATCTTGAGACTCGCAACGCCGGCGGAGAGAAGCCTGGAGAGGTTCTCCAACTGATTCAGATCCCGGGTGGAGAGCAGCGCGCCCCGTGCGCGGACGATCGGTCCCGTCAGCGCATACGGCAGCCGGCAGGGCTGCGCGCACAGTCCGCGGTTGCCGCTCCGGCCGCCGATGACGCTGGACAGAAGGCACTGCCCGGAACAGGCGACGCACAGCGCGCCGTGGACAAAGACCTCCAGCGAAACGCCGCGTCCCGCGCAGTCTTCGATCTCCGAAAACGCCATTTCACGGGCCAGCACCACCCGTGAAAAGCCGTGTTCTTTCAAAAAATCCACGCCCTGGCGGTTATGGATCGCCATTTGCGTAGAAGCGTGCAGCATAAGATCCGGCAGCATCGCGCGGAGCGCCGCCGCCACGCCGAAATCCTGTACGATCGCCGCGTCGGCTCCGGCACGGGCGATCTGGCCCGCCAGATCTTCCAGCAGCGGGAACTCCTCGTCCCGGATCAGCGTGTTGACCGTCACATACAGGCGGCGATCCCGCTCGTGGCAGTAGTCCGCTGCGCGCAGAAGGTCCTCCGCGTCGAAATTTCCGGCGTTTTTCCGGGCGGAAAGCAGCTTTCCGCCCAGATACACCGCGTCCGCCCCCGCCTCGACGGCGGCGATCAGCGCTTCCATGTCACCCGCGGGAGCCAGAAGCTCCGCACCGGGCGCGAAAAGTGTTTCTTGCGTCATGATGCTCGCTTTGACTCAGCCTTCCGAGCGATTTTCCAGCTTTTCCCGAAGCGCAGCGTTCTCTGTGCGCAGTTCGCCGATCTCCCTGCGCAGGCGGTTGATCTCGTCGTGCGCCTTGAGCATATCGTCGGTCACGTTGAGCGCCGTCAGAACCGCCAGCTGTTGCGGCGGAATCCGCATGGCCAGCGCCAGTTCGGTCATCTTGCGGTCCACATAGTGGGCCACGCGCTGCACGTGGGCTTCGCTGTCGTAGCTGGTCATGGCGTAATCCTTGCCCGCGATTCGGACCGTCGTCCGGATTTTTTCCATGTTCCCACCTCGCTATAACGATCCAGAATACATTATAACATGGCCGAAAAGCGGGCGCAAGGAAAACGGAGGCAAACCAGGCCTGCGCAGCGCCATGGCCACAAAAAGTAACGTTGACTTGCTCTCGAGAAAGCCGTGCGCTCTGTTGCTTGTGGAAACGTCATAGGACGGCGTATGGCTTCGCGCGGTGAGTCCGGAGCTGCAGGGCACCTCCCGGATGGTCTCTTCGCACCGGTTTTGCAAAAGGATCGCCGGTTGCTCCAGTTCGAGGCGCGCGCAGGCTTAGGCCTTTTTCAGCGCCCGCCTGACGTCTTCCCGGGTGTGATTCCCCCATTCGTTCAGCCGCGGGCAGATCAGATCGTCGGACGATAATTCGAATGGACCGGCGGCACCTGTTTCCCGCGGAACGTCGCCCGCTGCGCGCTGATGCTCCATTGCGGCGCTTGCCCCCTTCCCCGACGTGCGCCGCGCGCTGACGGAACAATACCCTATACAAATCGCTATTTCTCAATTGATACATATTGACTTATAGCTTTGCATGCTGCATAATTTCTTTGGGGGATACCCATGCGGCGCGCCGTAAGGCTGTCGCCGTGAGAAACAAGGGAGATGAAGTATTGGGAGGGCTGATCATGAAGCGGTGGGTTTCCGTACTGGTTGCGTTTCTTTTGGTGATGGGCACCGTAGCGCAGGCTGAGGTGTTGACAGGCACGGCTGACGGTTTCGGCGGTGAAGTGAAGGTGGCCGTGACGGTGGAGGACGGCAAGATCGTCTCCGTCGAAGCCACGGGTGAAAAGGAAACCGAGGGCATCGGCAGCGTGGCGCTTGCTGAACTGCCCGCGAAGATCGTGGAGGCGGGTGGAGTCGACGTGGACGGCGTCTCCGGCGCGACCTACACCAGCAAGGCGGTTCTCTCCGCCGTGGCCAGCGCGCTCGGCCAGGAAGCCGGGATGCAGGCTGACGCCGCACCCGAGACCATCGCTGCGGCTGACGCCTACATGGGCCTCGGTGTGGTTTCGAGCGGCCGCATCGGCCCGGGCAAGGACGATAAGGACGTGCAGGTTTACTCCTTCAATGAAGTGTATGCCGGCGCGATTTTTGATGCGGACGGCAAAATCCTGTATTTGAACGTAGACCAGTTGGAAGTCGCCACCCCCAACTATGACGGCGAATCCATGCCCCATCTGAGCGGTCTGCCGGGTCAGCCCGGTTACAACATGGATGCCAACCACGATGAAAAGGTGGACGGCGTGTCCGAAAATACCGAGGACAGCTTCCTGGCGGAGATCGCCGCCTGGACGACCAAGCGCGAGCGCGGCGAGGGCTACAAGCTGAACACCACCACCTGGCAGAACGAGATGGACGCCTTCCAGAAGATTTTCACCGGCATGACGGTGGACGAAGTGGATGCCTGGTTCGCCAAGTACACCTCCGACGTCAACGGCCGCCCGCTGAAGGCGGATTCCTCGAACGAGCAGGACGCGGCCAAGTATGGCGCCCTCTCCGATTCGGATAAGGCGTATCTTGCCGATGTCACCAGCTCCGCCACCATGAGCCTCAAGGACGGTCACGGCGACATCCTCTCCGCCATCCGCAAGGCGTATGAGAACCGCGTCCCGCTGGCCAAGATCAGCGCTGCGGGCATCGGTCTGGGCACCGCCCACAACGGCCGCCTCGGCCCGGGCAAGGACGACAAGGAAATCCCCGTCTATTCCTTTAACGATGTGATCGCGCTGACGCTGTTTGACGCCGAAGGCCGTATCGCCGCCATCCACGTGGATCAGGTGGAGGTTGCCACCCCCAACTACGACGGCGAATCCATGCCCCACTTCAGCGGCTACCCGGGCCAGGGCGGTTACAACACCGACGCTGACCACGACGAAAAGGTCGAAGGCGTCGTGGATGTGACCGACGAAACCTTCCTCAGCGATGTGGCCGCCTGGAAGACCAAGCGTGAGCGCGGCGAGGGCTACAAGCTGAACACCACGACTTGGCAGAACGAGATGGACGCCTTCCAGAAGGTGTTTGTCGGCATGACGGTGGACGAAGTGGATGCCTGGTTCGCCAAGTACACCTCCGACGTCAATGGCCGCCCGCTGAAGGCGGATTCCTCGAACGAGCAGGACGTGGCCAAGTATGGCGCCCTCTCCGATTCGGATAAGGCGTATCTTGCCGATGTCACCAGCTCCGCCACCATGAGCCTCAAGGACGCCCATGGCGACATTCTGGCCGCCATCCGCAAGAGCCTCGAGCATCAGGTGGCGGTGGATCTGACGGTCGGCTAAAGCCGCATCCGCGCACGAAAAATCCCGGCGAATTTCGCCGGGATTTTTGCTTATCATGGGCGCCGGATCACACCTCGATGATACCCTCGAAGTCCCGCTGGGCGTCGCCGGTCATCTTGAGGCCGTTTTCTGTCAGGTGGATGATGATCTGTCCACCCGGCAGGTTGATCTGGATGTCCCGGTTTCTGGGCGAGAAGCCCAGGCGCACCGCGGCGGCGGCCGTCGCACAGGCGGCGGTGCCGCAGGAACGGGTCTCGCCGATGCCCCGCTCCCACACCCGGAGCCGGATCTGCGTGGCGCTGCGCATCTGCGCGAAGGAGATGTTCGCGCGCTTCGGAAAGATGGGCGCTCGCTCCAGGATCGGGCCGTACTTTGCCACGTCCACCGCATCCACATCGTCCACAAAGATTACGCAATGCGGATTGCCCATCGAAAGACAGGTGATCCTGAAAGAAGCGCCGCCAATCGCGTATGGTGTATCCACCACTTCCCCGGCCTTTGCCGCCTCCGGGGTGACGTTCAGCATCGGTACGGCCTCGGAACGGAAGTCCGGAAGGCCCATCGATACCTCCACCGAATAGACCTCGCCGTCCCGGACGTAGAGCCGGAGAGACTTCACGCCCGCGCCGCTTAAAATGCGCATCCGTTCGTTGCGGACGCGGCCGCTCTCGTAAAGGTATTTCGCCACGCAGCGCATCGCGTTGCCGCTGACCTCGCCCTGAGAACCGTCGGCGTTGTACATACGCATGGAGGCGTCGGCGATGTCCGTAGGCTCGATCAGGACAAGCCCGTCTCCGCCGATGGATTTTCTGCGGCTGGACAGCAGTACGCTGAGGGATTCCGGACTTTCGATGGCCTGATCGAAGCAGTCAAAGTAGATGTAGTCGTTATCGCCGGTGCGCATTTTCACAAATTTCAGCTTCCTGCGCCGCGTGGGGAGCCTGGCGATATCCAGGAGTTCCACGTTCTTTTGTGAATAATCGCCCGCGATGGCGCGCACCAGCGCGGCGGCGGTGTCCTGGCTCGTCAGGCACGCGATGGACCGCTCGACGGCGCGGCGGCGGAGCTGAACGCTGTCTCGCTGCGGCAGAAGGCCCTTGGAGGACGTGGAGATCAGGTATTGCAGCTTTCCGCTGTCCATCAGTTCCCAGATGTCCTGATGTCCCTCGTGCAGTTTGCCGACGGCATGGGCCTCGATGCCCGCCCGGGCCAGCGCGTCATAGGTTCCCTGCGTGGCATAGAGCGTAAAGCCCAGTTCCCGGAACTGCCGGGCAATGGGGACGACCTCCGCCTTGTCCCGGTCGCGCACGGTGATCAGCACGCCGCCCTTCGTGGCCATTTTATAGCCCGCGGCCAGAAGGCCCTTATAGATGGCCTCCTCCATCACGCGGCCGATACCCAGCACCTCGCCGGTGGACTTCATCTCCGGCCCTAGGTGGGTATCCACATCCGCCAGTTTCTCAAAGGAGAACACGGGTACCTTGACGGCGGAGAAGACGGATTGGCGGTACAGACCCGTGCCATACCCCATATCCCGGAGCTTTTCACCCAGCATGGCCCGGGTAGCGATGTCCACCACCGGCAGGCCCGTCACCTTGCTGATGTAGGGAATCGTGCGGGATGCGCGGGGATTGGCCTCGATCACATAGACCTCGTTTTCGTAAATCACGTACTGGATGTTGATGAGACCGCGGGTGGAAAGCGCCAGCGCCAGCGTCCGGGTGCAGTCGATCAGCCGTTGGGTAACCGGGCCGGTCAGGTTCCAGGCCGGGTAGACGGCGATGGAATCGCCGGAGTGCACGCCCGCCCGCTCCACGTGCTCCATGATGCCGGGGATCAGGATGTCCTCGCCGTCGCACACGGCGTCGACCTCCACCTCGGTGCCCATCAGGTACTTGTCGATGAGAATCGGGCTGTCGATGCCGCCGGCGAGGATGATGTCCATATAGCGGACGATCTCCTCCGGCTCAAAGGCAATGATCATGTTCTGCCCGCCCAGCACGTAGCTGGGGCGCACCAGCACCGGATAGCCTAGCCGCTCCGCCGCGGCCAGCGCTTCATCCAGCGTGAAAACCCCGGTGCCCTCGGGCCGCTTGATGTGAAGCGCGTTCATCACCTCATCAAACCGTTCGCGGTTTTCGGCGGCGTCGATGGCGTCGGCGGAGGTGCCCAGAATGTGCACGCCCATGGCGCTGAGACTCTTCGTCAGCTTGATGGCCGTCTGCCCACCGAAGGCCACCACCACGCCGTAGGGCTTTTCGGTTTCGATCACACCCGCCACATCCTCCGGGGTCAGAGGTTCAAAATACAACCGGTCGGCTGTGTCAAAATCGGTGGACACGGTCTCCGGATTGTTGTTGACCATCGCGACCTCGTAGCCCTGCTGCTTCAGCGTCCACACGCAATGTACCGAGGCATAATCGAACTCGATACCCTGGCCGATGCGGATGGGGCCGGAGCCAAACACGATGACCCGCTTCTTGCCGGAGGCCTTCTTCGCAATGAACTCCGACGCCTCATTCTCCGCGTCATGGGACGCGTAGAAGTAGGGTGTCTCGGCTTCGAATTCCGCGGCACAGGTGTCCACCATCTTGTAGCCGATTTTCGCGGAGCGCTGTACCTTTCGCCCGCTGATGCGCTCAATGGCCCTGTCCGGGAATCCGGCGCGCTTGGCCTCCATGTACAATTCGTCACCAAAGCCGTCCGCCAGCGTGGCCTCGATGTCCCAAAGCCTCTTCAGCTTTGCCAGGAACCACTCGTCCACCAGCGTGATTTCGTGCAGCTTCTCCACGGAAATGCCGCGAACAAGGGCCTCGTAGAGAAGAAACAGCCGCTCGTCCGTAGCCTGGCCGACGGTGGCGAGAATTTCCGCTTCGGAAAGGTGCTTGAACTTCGCGCTCCGGGGGGTATCCATCGAAATTTCAGCGCCGCGAATGGCCTTCATCAGAGCTTCCTCGAAGGTCTGCGCGATGGCCATGACTTCGCCGGTGGCCTTCATCTGCGTACCCAGCGTGCGGCGGCCGTAGACGAACTTGTCAAAGGGCCATTTGGGGAACTTGACCACCACGTAGTCGAGCGCGGGCTCAAAAAACGCGCTGGTCTTCTGCGTGACGGCGTTTTTGATCTCTCCCAGCCGGAGCCCCACGGCGATCTGCGCGGCGACCTTGGCGATCGGATAGCCGGTGGCTTTTGACGCCAGCGCGGAGGACCGTGAGACGCGGGGATTGACCTCGATCACCGCGTATTCGAAGGACTCCGGGTTGAGTGCAAACTGCACGTTGCAGCCGCCCTCCACCTTCAGCGAATGAATGATGTCAAGGGCTGCCGTGCGCAGCATCTGGTATTCCCGGTCGGCCAGCGTAACCGCGGGCGCGATGACGATGGAATCGCCGGTATGGACGCCCACGGGGTCCAGGTTCTCCATGGAGCAAACCGCGATGGCGTTGCCGTCCGCGTCCCGGACGACCTCAAACTCAATTTCCTTCCAGCCCGCGACGCAGCGTTCCACCAGAATCTGCCCGATGGGCGAGGCTTCGATGCCGTTTCGGGCGGTTTCTCGGAGCGCGGCTCTGTCCGGCGCGATGCCGCCGCCCGAACCGCCCAGTGTGAACGCGGGCCGCACGATAACGGGGTAGCCGATGGTTTCGGCGAAATCCAGCGCGGCGCCGACTTCCGTCACCACGGCGGAGGCGATGGAAGGCTGCCCGATTGCCTGCATCGTCTCCTTGAAGAGAAGCCTGTCTTCGGCTTTATCGATGGTTTCGAGCCGTGCGCCCAGAAGGCGTACGCCCTCCTCTTCCAGAAAGCCGTCCCGCGCCAGTTGCATCGAAAGCGTCAGGCCGCTCTGCCCGCCCATGGTGGACAGGAGCCCGTCCGGCTTCTCCTTGCGGATGATGCGCTTCAGAACCTCGATGGTCAAGGGTTCGATGTAGATATGGTCGGCGATGGCGGTATCGGTCATGATGGTGGCGGGATTCGGGTTGACCAGGATGACGGTAAGCCCCAGTGCCTTCAGCGCGCGACAGGCCTGTGTCCCCGCGTAGTCGAATTCCGCGGCCTGGCCGATCACAATGGGGCCGGAGCCGATCAGCATTACCCGTTTCAGATCACTTGCCAGCGGCATGGGCGTATTCCTCCATCCTTGAAACGAATTGGTCAAACAGGAAGGAAGTGTCCAGCGGGCCGCCCCGCGCCTCAGGGTGGAACTGCACGGAGAAGGCGTTGATGGAATCAAACTCGAGTCCTTCGTTGGTCAGGTCATTGGCGTTTT
The DNA here is from genome assembly GCA_023421395.1 of Bacillota bacterium. Taxonomy (GTDB): domain Bacteria; phylum Bacillota; class Clostridia; order Christensenellales; family Aristaeellaceae; genus JAEZHK01. The sequence continues at coordinate 42,281 of JAEZTL010000055.1, forward strand.
CAAAGGAGGCATGCGCGTCGCCCGGCAGCGTATCCGTCACCACCGCGTAGCCGTGGTTCTGGCTGGTGATGTAAAGCCTGCCGGTTTTCACATAGCGCGCGGGCTGGTTTGCGCCGCGGTGGCCGTATTTCAGCTTTTCGGTCTTCGCGCCCATGGCCAGCGCCAGCAATTGATGCCCCAGGCAGATGCCGAAGATCGGAATGCCGGTTTCCGTCAGTTTGCGGATCTCCCGGATGATTGAACGGTTCACCGCCGGGTCTCCGGGGCCGTTTGAGAGCAGCACACCATCGGGCCGCAGCGCGGCGATTTCCTCACAGGATGTCCCCGCGGGCACCACCGCCACCCGGCAACCGCGCGCGGCCAGCGCTTCGGCCATGCCGCGCTTGAAGCCAAAGTCCCACAGCACCGCCTGACGCGCGCCTTCACCCAGCGTGAACGCGCTTTTGCACGTCACCTGATGCACGTCGGAGGACAGCGCTTTTTCCGACAGCGCCTTGCAGAAGGCGGGAAGGTCCTCGGGCGTTTCGTTCATAATCGCGGCGTTCATCACGCCCTTTTCGCGGAGAATGCGGGTCAGCGCGCGGGTGTCCAGACCGGCGAGGCCGATGATGCCGCTCTTTTTCAGATAGCCATTGAGGTCCTCCTCGCAGCGGAAGTTGGAGGGAGTTTCGCAGTACTGCCGCACGATGTAGGCGCTGAGGCGCGGGCTTTCGCTTTCAAAGTCCGCCGCCATGACGCCGTAGTTTCCGATCAGCGGGAATGTCTGCACCACGATCTGCCCGTGGTAGCTGGGGTCGGTCAGCGTTTCCACGTAGCCCACCATCGCGGTGGTGAACACCAACTCCGCCGAGATTTCCCCACCCGCGCCGAAGCGACGGGCGGGAAACGTTTGCCCGGTTTCCAGAACCAGAACCGCATCACTCTTCATAATTTCCCCCATTAAGTTCAAAGTGTTTTATGAAAAGGGCGGATGGCTCACACCTTCCGCCCTTTGCCGTGTCATCCCAAAAGTTTTACCAGTACGGCCTTCTGCGCGTGAAGCCGGTTTTCGGCTTCCTCGAAGATTTCGCCGGCGTGGGTTTCAAACACATCCTCGGTGATCTCCTCCCCGCGGTGAGCGGGCAGGCAGTGGAGCACAATCGCGCCGCGGTTGGCCAGCGCCATGGCGGTTTCGTCGATCTGGAAGCCGGAAAACGCCTTCTCGCGCTCCGCCTTTTCGTCCTCCTGCCCCATGGATGCCCAAACGTCGGTCACCAGCACGTCGGCGCCGGCGGCGGCCTTTTCCGGGCTGTCGGTGAGCTCGAAGCGGTCGCCGTAGCCCTCCGCGAAGGAGAGCGCCTCCCGGTCGGGATGGTAGTTCTTCGGACAGGCTACGGAGATGGACATGCCGGTCTTGAGTCCGCCGACAATCAACGTGTTCGCCATGTTGTTGCCGTCGCCGATGAAGGCCATCTTAAGGCCCTTGAGCTTTCCAAAATACTCCCGGATGGTCATCAGGTCCGCCAGCACCTGGCAGGGATGGTACAGGTCTGTCAGCCCGTTGATCACCGGGATGGAACCGTATTTCGCAAGATCCTCAACCTCCTTCTGTGCGAAGGTGCGGATCATGATGCCGTCGAGATACCGGGACAGCACCCGGGCTGTATCCTGCACCGGCTCACCGCGGCCAATCTGCAGGTCGCGGTTGGACAGGAACAGCGCGTAGCCGCCCAGCTGGTACATGCCCACCTCGAAGGAGACGCGGGTGCGGGTGGACGCCTTCTGGAAGATCATACCCAGCGTCTTGCCGGCCAGCAGCGGCTTGTGGATGCCCCGCTTGTGGTCGGCCTTGAGCTCGTCGGCAAGGTCCAGAAGCTCGGTAATCTCTTCGGCGGTCAGGTCGAGAAGCGACAAAAGGTGTTTCATTCAGTTTCCTCCTTCAAGGGTTCCCAGAGCGGCGGTCAGCGCGGCCAGGCCCCGGTCGATTTCAGGGTATGTGATGGTCAGCGGCGGCAGGAGCCGGAGCTTTTGCTTGGCGGTCAGCGTCAGCACGCCCTTTTTGATGCCCTCGGCCGCCAGCTGCTGTGCGGTCATTCCGGTCAGTTCCACGCCCAGCATCAGCCCGAGGCCCGTGACGGACTTGACACCCCGGAGCCGCTTCAATTTTTCGGTGATGTAGGCGCCTTTTTCGCGGACGCCCTCCAGCATCTCGTTGTCCAGCCGGCCGAGAACCTCCAGCGCGCCGGCACAGGCGACGGGGTTGCCGCCGAAGGTGGAGCCGTGGTCGCCGAAACCCAGCACGTCCTGCGTCTTCTCATTGAACAGCGCCGCGCCGATGGGCAGCCCCGTGCCCAGGCCCTTCGCACAGGTGAAAATGTCCGGCGAAATACCGTACTGCTCCGCGGCGAAGAAGGTGCCGGTGCGTCCGATGCCCGTCTGCACCTCGTCGACGATAACCAGGATGTCCCGTTCCTGGCAGTAATCGGCCACGGCTTTCACGTAGTCCTTATCCAGTGGGACGATGCCGCCCTCGCCCTGTACCATTTCCATCATGACCGCGCAGACGGACTTGTCCAGCTTGGGCAGCGTGTCTGCGAGATCGGGCTTTGCGTATACAAAGCCCGGCGTGAAGGGCATGAAGAACCGGTGGAAGCTGTCCTGCCCGGTGGCGGACACCGTGGTAATGGTGCGGCCGTGGAAGCTGTTCTCAAGCGTTACGATGGTGGCGCGCCCCTCGCCATACTTGTCGAAGGAGTACTTGCGGGCGGTTTTAATGGCGCATTCGTTGGCTTCCGCGCCGCTGTTGGCGAAAAAGGCCTTCTTCATGCCGGCCTTTTTGCAAAGAGCCTGAGCCGCGTCCGCCACGGACCGGTTGTAGAACAGGTTGCAGCAGTGCTGGAGCTTTTCCAGCTGGCCCTTGACCGCCTCCAGCCAGCAGGGATCGGCAAAGCCCAGCGCGTTAACGCCGATGCCGCTGGTGAAGTCAATGTACTCGTTGCCTGATTCATCCCAGCAGGTGGCGTTTCTCCCGCTCTCCAGTGCCACCGGATAGCGGTTGTAAGTCGACGCCACGTACGTCCGGTCCTTTTCGCGGGTTTCTTCAAAGCTCATGGGCGCACCTCACTTTACAAACATCGTGCCGATGCCCTCGTCCGAGAACATCTCGATGAGGATCGAATGGGGAATCCGTCCGTCGATCATAAAGGCCTTCTTGACGCCGTCCCGCACCGCTTTTTCGCAGGAGCGGACCTTCGGGATCATACCGCCGGACACCTTGCCGCCGGCAATCAGCCGGTCCACTTCGTCAATTTTGACCACGGGAATCAGCGAATTCTCGTCGTTCACATCGTGCATCAGGCCGCGGATATCGGTCAGCGCGATCATGTTCTCCGCGTTCAGCGCGGAGGCGATCTCGGCGGCGGCGGTATCGGCGTTGATATTGTAGGACATGCCACTCTCATCCACGCCAACGGTGGCGATCACCGGGATGTAGCCGTCGGACAGCGCGTTGAGGATCGGCGCGGTATCGATCTTCGTGATCTCGCCCACATAGCCCAGTTCAGGCTTTCCTCGCAGCTTCTCCGCCTGGATCATGCGCCCATCGATGCCGCAAAGGCCGATCGCCTTGCCGCCGCATACGCCGATGAGGCTCACGAGGTCTTTGTTCGTCTTGCCCGCCAGCACCATCTGCACCACCTCGATGCTCTCTTCGTCGGTGCAGCGAAGGCCGTCCACGAATTTCGAGGGGATGCCCAGGCGCGAAAGCATCTGGCTGATCTCCGGCCCGCCGCCGTGCACCAGCACCACCTTGACGCCCACCTGGGCAAGCAGCACGATGTCGGTCATGACCGCCTGCTTGAGGCGCGGGTTGATCATGGCGTTGCCGCCGTACTTGACCACGACGACCTTGCCGGTATACTTCTGAATGTAGGGAAGCGCCGCGGTCAGTACGTCCGCGCGTAGTTCCTCGGCGATGGTGTGCATCGGGAAGACCTCCTCAGGTTCTGTAGTCGCCGTTGATCTTCACGTAGTCATAGGTCAGATCGCATCCCCAGGCGGTGGCGAAAGCCGTGCCCTGATGCATGTTGATCTCCACCCTGATCTCGGTTTCCAATAGAATCTTCTTGGCTTCCTCCTCGGAGAAAGGTACGCCGCTGCCGTGAAGGCACACCCGGATTCGCCCCGCGGGGGACGACAGAAGGACCTCGATCTGCGATGCGTCAAATTCCGCATCCGCGTAGCCGATGGCGCACAGGATGCGGCCCCAGTTGGCGTCCGCGCCGAACATCGCGGCCTTTACGAGGCTGGACATGACCACGCTCTTTGCGACCGTTCGCGCCGCCTGTCTGTCCGGCGCGCCGGTGACCGCGACCTCAATGAGCTTGGTCGCGCCCTCGCCGTCAGCGGCGATCATCCGAGAAATACGGGTGGCGACCGCCGTCAGGCCGGATACGAAGGCGTCAAAGGCCGGGCCCTCCGTTTCGATCGGCGCGTTGCCCGCCAGACCGCTGGCCATGACGGACACCATGTCGTTGGTGGAGGTATCGCCGTCCACGGAAACCATGTTGTAGGTGTCGTCCACGGTCAGCTTCAGCGCCTTCTCCAGCATCGGCGCGGAGATCGCGCAGTCGGTGGTGATGAAGGAGAGCATCGTCGCCATGTTGGGGCGGATCATGCCGCTGCCCTTTGCCATCGCGCCGATGGTGACGGTCACGCCGTCCAGGTCGAAGGTGACGGCCGTCTCCTTGGGCCGGATGTCGGTGGTCATGATCGCCAGCTGCGCCTCGTGGGCTCCGTCCCGCGTAAGCTTTGGCGCCAGCGACCGGATGCCCCATTCGATGGGCTCGAGGGGCAGCGGCTGGCCGATTACGCCGGTGGAACCGATGATCACATCGGAGGGATCGATACCCAGAGCCTCGCCGGCGAGGACGCACATTTTCTCTGCAATCATAACGCCGTCGGCGTTGCAGGTGTTGGCGTTGCCGCTGTTGCACACAATCGCCTGCGCCGTGCCGTTTTCAAGGTTTTTGCGCGTCACGGTGATGGGCGCGCCGTAGACCTTGTTTCGCGTATAGACTGCCGCTGCGCGGCAGGGCACCTCGCACTTCACCAGCGCCAGGTCGTTCTTCGCGCTGCTCTTTTTGATGCCGCAGCGGATGCCGCCGGCGACAAACCCCTTCGGCGCGCACACGCCTTTCGTCCCGTCCCGCATCATAACCCCTCCTCGAGAAGTCCTGTATACTCGTCCAGCCCCAGCGCAATGTTCATGTTCTGCACCGCCGCGCCGGACGCGCCCTTTCCAAGGTTATCGAGTACCGACACCAGCGTGAATTGATCGCCGTTTCCGAAGGCGTAGAGATTCAGCCGGTTGGTTTTCGCCAGCAGGTTTGCAGGCAGGAAGCCGTCTTCCGGAGCGTCCTGAACGGAAAGGAGCTTCGCGCCTTCGTAAAACCCGGCCAGCGCCTCCCGGAGGTCGGAAAGCGTGACGCGCTTTTCAAACTGTTCCGCCCACAGCGGTACGGAAACGGACATACCCTGGTAAAAATCACAGACCTGGGGGTTGAAAAGCGGCGGGCGAGAAAGTCCCGCGACTTTTTGCATCTCCGGCAGGTGCTTATGGGATAGATTCAGCGCATAGAGCCTGGGGCTGTCAAACCCCGTGTCCCGCTCCGGGTTTTCGTACTGGGCGATCCCCTTCTTGCCCGCGCCGCTGTAGCCGGAAATTGCGTGGCAGGTGAAGCGCGTCTGACGGGAAACGAGCCCCAGCGCCGCCAGCGGGTAGGCGATGGCGAGAAAGCCGGTGGCGTAGCAGCCGGGATTGGCAATGCGCACGCCCGCCGCCACCGCGTCGCGGTGTGCTCTGGACAGCTCCGGAAAGCCGTAGGCCCAGCCCGGCGCCACCCGGTGGGCGGTGGAAGCGTCGATCAAGCGGGTCTTTTCGTTTGTGACCAGCTTCACGGCCTCGACGGCGGCCGCGTCCGGCAGGCAGAGAAACGTCAGATCCGATTGGTTCATCCGCTTCGCCCGCTCGGCCGGGTCCTTGCGCAGGAGTTCCGGGATCTCGATCAGCTCGATGTCGCCGCGGCCCTTGAGCCGCGCGGCCAGCTGCAGCCCCGTGGTACCCTCCTGCCCGTCGATGAAAACCTTACGCATCCTTCAAAAGCTCCTTCACAATGCTGATCTGCCGCCGGACGGCTTCCGGGGCGGGGCCGCCCTCGACGCTTCGCGTCTTGACGCAGCGGATCAGGCCGATGGCCGCGTACACATCCTGGTCAAAGGCAGGGTGCGCCGCGCGGTAATCCTCGAGCGGCAGCGTCTCCAGCGTCTCGCCCTTGTCGATGCAGGTTCGCACGAGCTTTCCGGCCACGTTGTAGGCATCCCGGAAGGGCACACCCTTCTTGGCCAGGTAGTCCGCGCAATCGGTCGCGTTGAGGAAGCCCTTCGCGGCGGCGGCGCGCATGGTCTCTTTGTGGAAGACGGCGCTTTTCAGCATCGGCGCGAACACCTCAAGGCAGAGTTTCGCCGTGTCCACCGCATCGAAGACCGCTTCTTTGTCTTCCTGCATGTCCTTGTTATAGGCCAGCGGCAGCGCCTTCATGGTGGTGAGAAGGGCGAAAAGATCGCCGTAGACCCGGCCGGTCTTGCCCCGCACCAATTCCGCGATGTCCGGGTTCTTCTTCTGCGGCATGATGGAGGAGCCAGTGGAAAACTGGTCGCCCAGCGTGACAAAACGGTACTCCCAGGAGCACCACAGCGCGATCTCCTCCGCGAAGCGGGACAGGTGCATCATCAGGATCGAAAGGTCCGCCATCAGCTCCAGCGCGAAGTCCCGGTCGGACACCGAGTCCATGCTGTTGAGCGTGACGCCGCAAAGGCCCAGCTGCGCCGCCACGTCCTCGCGGTCAATGGGGTACGTGGTGCCCGCCAGCGCGCCCGCACCCAGCGGCGAAACCCGCGTGCGGCGGCCGCAGTCGCCGAGGCGGTCGATATCCCGGAGCAGCATGGACGCGTAGGCCATCAGGTGGTGGGCCAGCGTCACCGGCTGGGCCCGCTGCAGGTGGGTGTAGCCGGGCATGACGGTTTCGAGATGACCTTCCGCCACGGAGACGATCGCCTCCGCCATTGCCTTCGCGCCCGCCTTGATGGATTCAATCTCCCGGGCCAGGTGCAGCCTGAGGTCCAGCGCCACCTGGTCGTTGCGGCTGCGCGCGGTATGCAGCTTCTTGCCCGCGTCGCCGATGCGCCCGGTCAATTCGCCCTCGACGAAGGTGTGGATGTCCTCGGCATCGGGATCGATCGGGAGCGTCCCGGCTTCAACGTCCGCGAGGATGCCCTCAAGGCCACGCGCGATGGAAGCCGCCTCCTGCGCGGTGAGGATGCCGGTGTGGCCCAGCATCGTCGCGTGGGCGATGGAACCTAGAATGTCCTCCCGGACCATCCGCTGGTCAAACCCGATGGAGGCGTTGAGTTTTGTCAGCCGCTCGTCCACCTCGCCGGAAAGTCTGCCCGCCCACAGCTTCATGCCCAACCTCCGCCTTTTCGTTCGGCCCGGCGTGCGCCGGGCCGATGTGTTTTCTTATTTCTTGTGTTTCTCGTTCATCATCGCCTGGATTTTGATCGGTAGGCCGAAGAGCGTGATGAACCCGGCGCTGTCCTTCTGGTCGTAGACCGCATCCTCGCCGAAGGTGACGATCTCCTCATCATAGAGGGAATACGGGCTGGTGGCGCCGGCGGAGATGATGTTGCCCTTGTAGAGCTTCAGCTTTACGCTGCCGGTGACGGTCTTCTGGGTCTCGTCCACGAAGGCGGAGAGCGCCTCCCGGAGCGGTGTAAACCACTGGCCGTTGTACACGAGGTCCGCGAACTCCAGCGCCATCTTCTGCTTGTAGTGCAGTGTCAGTTTGTCCAGGCACAGCTGCTCCAGCTTTTCGTGGGCCTCGTAGAGGATCGATCCACCGGGAGTCTCGTAGACGCCGCGGCTCTTCATGCCCACCAGCCGGTTCTCCACCATGTCCAGAATGCCCACGCCGTGCTTGCCGCCGATGGCGTTGAGTTTTTTGATGAGCGCGGGGCCGTCCAATTTTTCTCCGTTGACCGCATAGGGTACGCCCTTCTCGAAGTCGACGGTCACATACTCGGCCGCGTCGGGCGCTTCCTCCGGGGTGACCCCCATTTCCATATTGCCCGCGTACTTGGGCTCGTTGGCGGGGTCCTCCAGCTCCAGCCCTTCATGGGACAGGTGCCAGAGGTTCTTGTCCTTGGAATAGTTGGTTTCCCGACTGATCTTCAGCGGCACGTTGTGTGCCTCGGCGTAGGCGATCTCGTCCTCCCGACCCTTGAGCGCCCACACGCGCCATGGCGCGATGACGGGCATCGTCGGCGCAAAGGCCTTGATGGTCAGCTCGAAGCGTACCTGATCATTGCCCTTGCCGGTGCAGCCATGGGCGATGGCGTCGGCGCCTTCCTTGAGCGCGATCTCGACAATTCTCTTCGCGATGATCGGCCGCGCGAAGGAGGTGCCCAGAAGATACTTCTCTTCGTATTTTGCGCCGGCCTTGAGGGTCGGGAAAATATAGTCTACCACGAATTCCTTTTCCAGGTTTTCGATGTAGAGCTTGGACGCGCCGGTCTTGAGGGCCTTTTCCTCCAGACCGTCCAGTTCGTCCGCCTGGCCCACGTTGGCCGCCACCGCGATGACCTCGCAGCCTTCATAGTTTTCCTTGAGCCACGGGATGATGACCGATGTGTCCAGACCGCCGGAATAAGCCAGCACGATTTTCTTGTACTGTTTCACTGTACTCACGCTCCGTTGCATAAATATTCGTCAATTGCTGTATATTATACACGATCAGTCACGAAAGTCAAGGCCTATTCCGTATACTCATGTATAATCTCTGTAAATTTATTCCGTGCGCCATTTTCTCTTTCTACCAGTATACCGCACGGAGCGCGTATTTCCACGGCGGCCGGGTTAAACCTTTCAAAAAACCTTATTTAAGGAAGCGGAAAAGCCGCCGGCATGCAAAATGCGCCGGCGGATCGGCACTTGCACATGGGTGGTTCGAGACCATGCGGAAGATTCGGTATATGGTCAGGCGGGTTCAGACTGCCTTCGGCGGATCACGACGATGATGGCCGAAACGATGAGGATCGGCCCCTTGACCACCCGCTGCGATTCCTGCTGTACGCCCAGGCGATCAGGCCGTCGGAGATGGCCGATGTCAGTACGCCGATCACCGTGCCAGAAGCCCCCCTCGCCGCCCTTCAACTGGCACCGCCGATGACGACGGCGGAGATAGCGCCCATCTCCCGCCCTTCGGCCAGCGTAATAAGCGCGGAATCCAGCCCCGAAACCGCGATTTCTGACGCAGCCCCGCACAAAGGTCACCGACGGTGTAGACGAACCGCTTGAAGGCGTTCGGGTTGATGCCGGAAAGCTTCGCGCAGTTTTCGCTGCCGCCGATGGCGATCATCTTGCGGTCGACGCGCGTGGGCTTGAGGTTGTGCCAGCACAGGATGAGGAGCACGGCCGCGATGAAAATCGTGTACAGCGGTACCCCCATTGCGCGGCCGGAGAAGGCCGTTAAGGATGCGGGCAGTATGCAGACGGGCTGCCCGTCGGTGATGGTCACCGGTCGGCGATTTCCGGAACCTCTTTACAGGTGTTGGGAGACGGAGAGGATCGCCCCCCTTACGCCCTGAGCCCCTGTATGAGCGAAAACAGCATCTTCATCTCTTTGCCGGCCCGAGAGGCGGCCGGCTTGTCCATGATGAGGATCTTCCATTGAAGGGACGGTGCCTTGGCACCTCGAGCATCCGCATCTGGGCGGTACCCAAGTTCCGGAGGCACCTTCGGGCGTCGATGGCCACCTCCAGCCTGTCCAGCATTGCTGGACCTCCCGGAACGTGGCGCCCCAGTCCACCTTTCCGCCCGTTCCAGCGTTGAGGAGGCTGAGAAAGATGTTCTCCGCCACGAAGAACGGCGGGATCAGATTGAGTTCCTGATGGATGATTGATACGCCCAGCTTCCGCGCGGGGCTGGGCGAGGGGATTTCGACGTTCGGCCGCCGATCAGAATAGCGCCCTCGTGCTTCTGGCAGGCTCCGGCGGGAATCATCAGCGCGGACTTGCCCGCACCGTTTGCGCAAAGGAGCGCATGGCTCTCCCCCTGCTCGACCGCGAGAACCACATTCTACCGCGCGAGCACGCCCGGGAAGTGCTTGACAATCCGGCGCACTCAAGATAGGCGGCCATACCGTCGCACTCAAATGGAAATCGCTCGGAAGGCGAACCCGGTGTACTTCAGGAACGGGCCGATGTTGGAGCTGTCGACGGCGGGCGTGTCGGCCTCGATGCTCTTATTCCCCATGGTCTCGCCACAAGGCCTTGACGAGCGCCTCGATGGCGTTCTTGCCAACGGCGACCGGGCCTGCCTCCAGGGTGGCGATCAAGTCGCCGCGCTTGACGGCTCCCTTGGCCTCGTGATTGCCGTCCAGCCCGACGCAGAGGATGTCGGTGCGGCCGACCTGCAGGCGAGCCTGGGCGGCGTCCTGCGCCATCTCGTCGGACAGGCCGCAGAAACACGTTGATCTTGGAATGCGTCTGCAGCGCGTTGGTTGCGGCGTTCATGCCTTTTCGCGCTTCCAGTCGCCCGCCTGGCTGGCCGCGACATTGACGCCCGGGCAGGAGACTCGGCGCACCTGCTCCTAAAGTTGCCCATGCGTTGGGTGGTGCAGCCGGACGGCAGGCACTTGATGAGGACCGCATTGACGGTACCGTCGTCAACCCAGTCGGCGATCCTGCCGCTTCCAATAGACCGGTTGTAGCCGGAATCGGCGTATGCTTCGAATTCCTCGAGCCCGTTGACGGGTTGAACATGGCCACTGGAATACCGGCGGCGCTGATCTTCCTGACGCCGGCTACTAGCGCGTCAATGTTGATTCCGCACGCCGCGATGCCGGAGACACCCTTGATGGTCATGTCTTCGGTGAAATACATTTGGCCCGCGTAGTCGCTCTCCACTCCGGGCGCTGTGATCGTCAGCGTATCCCCACGGCTTTCTGGACGGGTTTCGCCTCCACAATGCAGTCCGTGTAAAAGGTGCGATTCTATTCTCTTCGATAAACCGCGCGGCCATGATTCTCTTGACATCCTCCCAAAACCCGGATATGATGATGGTGTACTTATGAGGGGGAATCAATATGAAGCGCAGGATGATGGTTTGGCTCCTGATCACCGCATGCCTCGCCTTGAGCCTTCCGGCCGGCGCGGCTTCCTTTTCCACGGCCCGGGCGGGTATAAAGGTCAGCGGTGTCAACTATAGAATTGGCCAGACGTCCACCAAGTGGAAGTCCAAGCTGGGCAGCTATTCGAGGAAGCTGAACGAAACGAACGGCACCCTTATTTCCTACACCTACACCTTCAAAAAAAAGGGCGTTCGGGTGACGACGCTGTACAGTTCCAAGCTGCGTAAGGAAAAGATCGTGTCCATCCTGATCGTAGGCAAGTCCGTCACCACCGCCGGCGGGCTCAAGGTGGGCCAGGGCTATTCCAAAATGACCGGCATGTACGGCAAAAAGTACACAAAAAAGGGCGCCGTATATACCTACAAAGCGGGCAGCCGCAGGCTCCAGGTCAAGGCGTCCGGCGGGAAAATCGCTGCGATCAGGATCACCTGACGGATAACTGTCTCAACGAGAGCAACAGCGCTTTCGGCTCCTCCGTTCCCGGCGGCTTCTGATCGGCCGCCGGGAACGTTTTTTATGGGTCGAGTAGCATACAGCGACAGAAAGCCTTTCCATGAGAAACCGAAGGACTAATAAATTAATTGTCTCAAAGAGGGAAGGATTATTGACGAGGAACAAGGAGACAAAGCGAGGCGACCCTTCGGGATACGCCTTCGGTGTGAAATGCAGCGCTATGTTGAGCGACAGGCCACACAGTTCCGCGCAAGTAGACCCACCTCGACGAATCATTCTTGTTTTGGATTGGGATAAGAAAGGCTGCAGCATATTTCACAAAGCGGGACGCGATCGGTTCGCTCCCCCCTTCCCCGCCCTGCGCGTGGGTCGATTTTCGTATCTATTGTAGGCACACAAAAGCCCGCCGTTTCGGCGGGCTTTTAAACCGGAACTTATTAGGCTTTTGCGGTCGCGGGTTTCTGGGAAGGCTCGGGCTTACGCTTGTCACGATGCTTTTGCCACATCACCCACAGCGGGCCAGCCAGGCAGGTCGACGTGTAACAGCCGCTGATGGAGCCGATGGCCATCGGCAACGCAAAGGCGATGACTGAGTCGAGGCTCGCCCGGGTTGCGAGAATGTAGATGAGCGCGACCGAGACGGTGACCGCCGCGTTTGTGTTGATCGAACGCATCATCGACTGACGCATGGACAGATCCGCGACCCGCTCGATGGTCTCCTTCGGATAGAGCCTGCGGTTTTCGCGGATGCGGTCAAAGATGACGATCGTGGCGTTGATCGAGTAGCCAACGATCGACAGCGATACTGCAACGAAGGAATCGCCGATTGGAATGCCCGCAATGACACAGGTGAAGAAAACCACCAGCAGGTCATGGAACAGCGCGGTCAACGCGGCGAGGCCCGCAAGCAGACCGCCGATCTTGCGGAAGGTGATCCACTCATAGATCAGCACCAGCAGCAGCGCCAGTACCACCGCCAGCACGCTGCGCTCAAGGAAGCGGTGGCCAAAGAACGGCTGCACCAGCGAGGATTCGGCAGAGACAAACTGGGCTGTCGGGAACTTCTCGTTGAGCTTGTTCAGGAAATCGGCCTGCTCGTCGGAGGACATGCCGTATTCTCCGGCAAGGTTGAGTACGACGCGCCGCTCATGCGTGACGTAATCTTCCGTGATCTGCGCGGTGGCCAGTCGGCCGAGGATTGAGGATGCCTCCGTGGCAACTTCTTCGGAGCTTAATTCTCCCTGAAAGGAGTATTTGAGAATCGCGCCGCCCGTAAACTGGATATCAAGCTGAACGCCGTTGACGATGACACCGACGATGCCAATGATCATCACGATGGCGCTGATCAGGAAGAACGTCTTCCGGTGCTGATAGAAGCTGAAAAAATTCATAGCGTGATCCTCCTAGAAAGGCTCGTATACAGCGGCTCGCCGGAGAGCTTCCTGTACTGAGAAAGCGAGCGCATCATCAACTGCGAAGCGGTGACGCCCGCCAGGAAGTTGAGCAGCACGCCGGTGAGAAGCGAGTAGGCGAAGGACAGCATGGCGCCGGAACCCAGTACCATCAGGATGATCGCGACGATCATGACGGTGATATTGCCGTCAAACACCGATGAGAAGGCGTTCTTGAAGCCCGCTGCGATGGCACCCTGCGTCTTTCTTCCGGCTTTGATCTCCTCGGAGATGCGTTCGCTGATGATGATGTTCGCGTCGACGCCCATGCCGATGGACAGGATGATGCCCGCGATACCGGGCAGCGTCACCGTAATCTGCGGGATCGACAGCGCCAGCAGCACGCCGCTGACCTGGATCAAAAGCGACACACAGGCAACTACGCCGCTCATCTTGTAATAGATAATCAGGAAGATACAGATGAGAAGGAACGCCAGAATGCCCGCCCACACCATAACATTCAGCGCGCCGGCGCCCAGCGTCGGGCTGATGGTGGAATAGTTGCGCGCCTCCATCGAGAAGGGCAGTGCGCCGGCCGCGATCTTCTGCGCCAGGTCGGAGGTCTCCGCCAGCGTGCCGGTACCGGTAATGCGAGCCTGACCATTGGGGATGGCCGACTGCACCGTGGGCGAGGTGATCAGCACTTCGTCCATATAGATGGAGATGGGCTTGCCGATCATCTTGGCGGTAGCCTCGGCGAAGAGCTTCTTACCCTCGTCGTCAAAGGTCAGCGATACTTCGTAGCCGCCGGTATCCTGATCCTGCGCCACCACCGATTTGGTCACGTGAGAGCCGTCCACCACCACGTTGCCCTCTGTGTCCCGGAAGGTCAGCTTGGCGGTTTCGCCCAGCTCGGAGATCGCCTTCTGGGGGTCGAAGTCAGTTTCGCCCGTCTTCCACGGGAAGCGGACGATGATGTCGCCGTTGGTGCGGTCAACCGTCACATCGCGGTCCAGGATGTTCTTCTGGTCCAGACGGGTTTCAATGACCGCCCGGGCGCTTTCCAGCTCGTCAGCCGTCGGCACACGGTCGAGCCCGACAGGCTCGTACACCGCGTCTACACCACCGCGGATGTCAATGCCAAAGCGCATGTCGCCCGCGCCGGGCAGGTCGAACTTGTACTTGTCCACCTGGAAGTGAACGCCGAAGAACGCGACGAGCGCGATCACCACCGTCACACCCAGCACGATGAAAAACGTACTCTTGTTGACTTTCATCCCCATACCTCCACGCGCCCGCCGCGGCGGGCAGTTTCCCTGGCGTTCGGAGCCTCCGCCTTCCGATCACACGGGGACGATTATACCACATTTGCCTCCGATTCGCCATAAAGAAGATGACAAGATTCAACGCTTCGTTGCGGATAAAACCTGCCCTGACATATTTCGTCCGAGCAGGCGCCGGACCGTTGCCCGAAGCCGGTACGGTTTTTGCGGCGGGAAGCGATTCGGCCGAACGCTCACCCTCGCCACTGCTCGCGCTAAACGCCCAATGCGCCAAACCCACACCCGGGTTTGATTATAAGCTGAGAAGGCACCTGCCCTCTCGGCGCTCATCAAACCTGCCGACCGCCGACGCGTATCTCGTTCGCGCGTCCGCTCAGAATTCGTTCATCCGATAGCCCACGCCGATTTCAGTGATGATGTAGCGGGGCGTTGCGGGGTTCTTTTCCAGTTTCCGTCGAATGTTGGCCATGTTGACGCGCAGGATCTGGTTGTCTCCCAGCACGTTGGGGCCCCAGACCTCGGCAATCAATGTATCGTAGGTCAGCACGCGCCCCGCGTTTTTTGCCAGCACCGTCACGATGCGAAACTCGTTTTGCGTCAAATGCGCTTCCTGCCCGTCCAGGAACACGCGGCGGCGGAAGAAGTCCACCGTCAGCCCCCCGCAAGCGAATGACTCCTCTTGGATCGAAGCGGACTGCGCATGCCGGAGTTCCGTGCGGATGCGGGCCAGGAGCTCCGAGGTGCCGAAGGGCTTGGTCATATAGTCGTCCGCGCCCAGATCCAGCGCCTGCACCTTGTCGCGCTCCTGATCCCGGGCCGACACCACCAGGATCGGAATCTTCGACCACTCGCGCACCGACTTGATCACGGTCATGCCGTCCATGTCCGGAAGGCCCAGGTCCAGGATCATCAAATCCGGCAGGTGGGATGGGAGCATCGCCAGCGCCTGCGCGGCGTCAGAAGCTTCGATTACGCGATACCCGTTGGCCTGCAGCACCGTGCGCATGAAGCTGAGTATATTGTGCTCGTCCTCGACGATCAGCACGCATGGTTTATTGTCCATCGGCCGCCTCCTCCAGTGGAAGGGTGAAGCGAAACAACGCGCCGCTCGGGCGCACGTTCCTGGCCTCCATGGCGCCGCCGTGGGCCTGGATGATGGAAAGACACACGGAGAGCCCAATGCCCATATTGCGGCTGTTATCGCTGGATGAACGCTCCACGCGCCCCATGTATCCGTCGAAGAGGTGCTGCGCATCCGCCTTCTGGATGCCGCATCCGTCGTCCCGGACTTCCAGCACCGCTTCGCTGCCAGCGCGCAGGACTTTCAGCGAAATGTGTCCGGCCTTCCCGTGCAGCACCGCGTTTTCCAGGAGGTTGAACAGCACCTGCTCAATCAGAAGCGCATCCATTGGTGCCATGAGCAGCTCCTCGGGTGCGCTCACCTCGATTTGGCGGTCCGGGTAGTGTTTCTGGAATTTTTGAACCGCCTCGGCAACCACTTCCTCGATGGCCTCGCTTCGCTTGACAATCTGCGCGGCGCCTTCGACCTTGGTGATCAGCAGCAGGTTTTCCACCATGCGGATCAGCCATTCCGCATCCTCGCTGATCCCCCTGACCAGTTCCTGCCGCCGCTCGGGCGTGAGCGCATCGCCGCTGTCCAGAATGGCGGAACTGGCCCCCAGGATGGAGGTGAGCGGGGTTCTGAGGTCATGGGACACCGCTCGCAGCAGGTTGCCCCGCACGCGTTCCCGCTCCGCCTCAGCGTAGGCTCCCTCCTGTTCCCGGATCTGCTGGGTCATGCGGCTGGTCAAAAGCGCCACCGCCAGCATACAGGCGAACATCACAAGGTCGCCGTACAGAAAGTCGAATTCAAAATAAGGCTGGCGGTAGTTGTAGCTGATCCACAGGATGCTGCCCACCGACGCCGCCGCGCTGTATAAGTAGCCCGTGGTAAAGCGCGCGGTGACCAGCACCGCCGCCAGAAAGATCATCGGCATATACACGCCGCCATCCCGAACCAGGCGCAGCGGGAGACAGGCCGCCACCGCGCCGGCCATCGTCAGAAGAAAAATCAGCGCGTCGGACATTGCCCGGCGCGGCGTATACCCATTCACGCGCATCACCCGGATCATTGTAGCATAAACCCGCCCCTCCAACAAGCGGCCGGTCCGCTCAGAGGCCCGCCGCCAAGCGCTCCTTCTTCGTGAGCGCGGAGCGCACCAAATTGTAGGATTTTTGCGCCAACTCGCGCAGAAGATCATCCGGCACCTCGCCGTCCATCCGGATGGAATTCCAATGCCGCTTGTTCATATAGTAACCCGGCGCGATGTCCGGGTACTGACCGCGCAGGAATTCCCCCTCGAACGGCTCAAGCTTCAAAGAGACCACCTGCCTGCCTTCCCCGTCCGCCAGCATGGCGGCAAACATCTTGCCGCCTACCATGTACCGGACCCACTGCCACTCAGCCTTGAAGTCCCGCGCCGCGCCGGGAAGGCTCAGGAGAAACCCGTCCAGCCATTCGTACCGCATATCGCAACCTCCCCACTTCATCATACCACAAAAGCCCGGCGATTTACGCCGGGCTTTTGAAAAACGCGCGCTAGACGGCTTTTTTTCTGGATGTGTAGGTGACCACGACGCGCTGGATAACGATAAAGATCAGCAGCAGTACGCCCGTAGCGATCTTGCCCCACCAGGAGGACAGGTTTCCCGCGAAGGTGATCAGCGCGGGAATCGTAGCCTTGAGCATCACGCCGAACATCGTCCCGATCATGTAGCCCACGCCGCCGGTCAGCATGACGCCGCCGATGACCGCGGCGCTGATCACATCCAGCTCTCCGCCGGAAAGCGCCAGGTTCCAACCTGATTTTACGTAGAGCACGTACACCACGCCCGCCAGCGCCGAGCAGAAGCCGTTGAATGCGTACACGAAAATCTTGGTCTTTCCCACCGGCAGGCCCATCAGCCTGGCTGACTGCTCGTTGCCGCCGATGGCGTAGATGTTGCGGCCGATGCGCGTCTTCTGCAGGATGATCGTGCCGACGATGATCATCGCGATGAAGATGAGCACGCTGAGGTTGATGTAGGCTACCGGCTTGAATTTGACCCATTCGCCGTCCTGCAGGCGCATGATGTACCACTTGAGTCCGGCCAGATAGTCGATCGTCGGGTTGTCGATTGAGATGGATTCGCGGCTGATCAGCGCGCAAACGCCCCGGGCCAAAAACATGCCTGTCAGCGTGGTGATAAAGGGCGGAACGTTCAGGAAGTGGATCGCCGCACCCATGACAAGGCCGAGAGCCGTGCCCACCGCCAGTGCAAACAGGATGCACACCCAGGGGTCCAGGCCCAATACCGAGACGCCGTAGGCGATGAACATGCCCGTCAGCGACGCCACCGCGGCCACGGACAGGTCGATGCCGCCGGTGATCAGCACCATCGTCATGCCCACCGCCGACACGCCCACATAGGCGTTGTCGGAGAACATGAGGGTCAGCGTTCGAAGGGTGGTAAAGCCCTTGTCTCCGTACATCAGCGCACCGAAGAGGTAGATGACCAGAAATACGCCCAGCGTCGCGAATACCATGATGTACTTGGGGTTGAAAAGCCGCGTCAGCGCGCTCTGGCGCCTCGTTTCCGCCTTAAGCACGGACAGCACCTCCCGTCGCCGCCGCGCGGCTGCGTTTGCGGGACGCAAAGAGCTTGCGCACCGGTTCGGACTGAAGCACGATGACCACCGCGATGATCATCGCCTCAAAGGCCATGATCGCCTCGGAAACCACGCCGAAGAAATAGACCAGCGTGACGATCGTCTGGATGATCAGGGAGCCGATCACCGTGCCCGTCAGGCTGAACTTGCCGCCGGACATGCTGGTGCCGCCGATGACCACCGCCAGAATTGCGTTCATTTCGTTGTTGATGCCAGCGTTGTTGGAATCGCAGGAGGAGATACGGCTGGAGTAGATCAGCCCCGAAATGCCCGAAAGGAAACCGGTGATCATGAAAGCGATCAGGATGATCCGGCTGGACTGAAGACCGGACACGCGGCTGGCGCTGGGGTTGACGCCAACCGACTCCACAAACATGCCGTAGGATGTCTTGCGCGTAAAGAGCGCCACGCAGAGAATCACCACCGCGGTGATGATGATCGGCATGGGCAGCTTCAGGAAATAGCCCTGCGCGATCTGCTGAAACGGCGTGTACATCGTGGTAAACTGCTTGCCGTTGGTGGTGATCTGGGCGATGCCGCGCCCAGCCACCATCAAAATCAGCGTCGCGATGATCGGCTGCATGCCAAGCTTCGAAATGAGCAAACCGTTGAACGCGCCCATCAGTGTGCAGACAGCCAGCGGCACCAAAATGACGAGGATGTAGGGCATGACGGTGTAGTCGCCGGGCGTAGGGTATTCCAACACGTCCCAGCGCAGGAATTTCAGCGCCATCGCACCCGAAACCGCCACCAGCGCACCCACGGACAGGTCGGTGCCCCCCAGCGCGATGACCAGCGTCATGCCCATGGCTATGATGGTGATCTCCGCGGAGCGGTTCAGAATGTCGATCGGAACGCCGTAAAACATGCCGGTGGACGGATTGATGACGACTTTCAGGAAGTCGGGCCGGAGGATCACGCTGACCAGCAGGATGGCCAGTTCCGCGACGACCGCCCAGAAAATTTTGGAGCGGACGATGGCCTCCCATTCAAATTTGCGCTTCATGCGCTCACCTCCGCAGCTTCATTGGCGATGATGGACAGGATATCCGCCTGCTGACAGTTCTCGCCCTCCAGCTCGCCGGCCTTCGCGCCGTCCCGCATGACGATGATGCGGTTAGAGCAGCGGATGATCTCGTCCAGTTCGGAGCTGATGAAAATCACCGCCATGTCCTTCTCGCACATCTCCAGCATCAGGCGCTGAATCTCCGCCTTTGCCCCCACGTCGATGCCGCGGGTAGGCTCGTCCAGAATCAGCACATCCGGCTCCGTCGCCATCCAGCGCGCCAGAATCACCTTCTGCTGGTTGCCGCCGGAGAGCTCGCCAACTTTTTTCTCCGCATCCGGCGTGGCGATGGACAGGAGTTTAATATACTTGTCCGCCAGCGCCTGCTGCTCCTGCCTGGGCATGGGCTTCAAAAAGCCGCGCTTGGCCTGAACCGCCAGAAAGATGTTCTCGCGGACCGAAAGGTCGCCGATGATGCCGTCCCGCTTTCTGTCCTCCGGGCAGAAGGCCATTTTATGGTTGATGGCGTCCAGCGGCGCCTTCAGGGACAGCGATTTCCCCCCCATCTTGACTGTGCCGCGCGTCGGACGGGTGACGCCGAAGAGCATTTCCGCCGTCTCGGTACGTCCGGAGCCCAAAAGGCCTGCGAAGCCCACCAACTCGCCCGACTTGACCGAGAGGGAGATGTCCTCCACCTTGCCGGGAATGCCGATGTGCTCAGCCTCCAGCATGGTCTTCGCGCCGGGTTTCTGCTCCGCGCGCTTGAGGTTGAAGATCTCGTTCATGTCCTTGCCGATCATCTGGGTGACCAGTTCCAGCTTGGTGATCTGGCCCGCGTCGTAATTGCCGACTAAGTGGCCGTTCCGGAGCACCGTGATCCGATCGGAGATTTCAAACACCTGATCCAGGAAATGGGTGATGAAGATGATCCCCAGGCCCTGGGCTTTGAGGTCCTGCATGACTTTGAACAGCCGCTGAACCTCGTGTTCGTCCAGAGAAGATGTGGGCTCGTCGAGGATCAGTACCCTGGCCTTGACGTCCACCGCGCGGGCGATGGAGACCATCTGTTGGACAGCGATCGAGTAATAAGAAAGCGGCAGCGTCACATCGACGGCCATGCCCATGCCTTCCATCAGCTCGGAAGCGCGCCTGTTGATCGATTTCCAGTCGATCTGCCCACGCTTCATCGGCTGGCGTCCGATGAAAATATTTTCCGCCACCGTGAGGTTGGGGCACAGGTTAACCTCCTGGAACACTGTGGAAATGCCCATGTCAATGGCGGCCTGCGGCGAAGACGGCTTGATCTCCCTGCCGTCCAGCACGATCCTGCCCGAATCCATGTGATGAACACCGGTGAGGCACTTAATCAGCGTGGACTTCCCCGCGCCATTTTCGCCCAGCAACGCATGCACTTCGCCCTTTTTCAGCGAGAAGTCCACGCCGTCCAGCGCCTTGACGCCCGGAAACTGGATCGAAATGCCCAACATGTCCAGAACGACGTCCTGCAAAATATCATCCCCTCAATCACAATGCGTCGACGTATCGATATAGTAAGGACGGATGAGGGCGGCCGGCCCTCATCCGTCTTGGCTCATTCACATAAGCCGGCAATAGGCATTAGTACTTGCGATCGGCGATGACGTCCGCGGCCTTGATGGAGGTCTTGGTGCCGTCCGCGGTGTAAGCGATGCCACCGTCGGCGTCATAGGCGAACTCTTCGGGGTGCAGGACTTCGCGGCCGAAGGTCTTGCCATCCTCCAGGTCCTTGATGGCCTGGACGACGAACGGAGAGTAGAGCGGCGTGCACTCGATGGTGGCGTTCATGTCGCCCGCAACGATCGCGTCGAACGCGGCCTTCACGGAGTCGCAGCCCACCACGATGATGTCTTTGCCCGGCACCTTGCCGGCGGCCTTGATGGCGGCGATGGCGCCAAGGCCCATATCGTCGTTCTCAGCGAACAGCAGGTCGATGTCCGGCTGGGACTTCAGGAAGCTCTCCATGACGGCCTGGCCTTCGGCGCGGGTGAAGTTGCCGGTCTGGGAAGCAACGATCTTGATGTTCGGGAAGTTCGCAAGCGCTTCGTTGATGCCGTTGGTGCGCTCGGTGGCGGCGGTGGCGCCGGTGGTGCCTTCGAGGACGACGGCGTTGATCTCTTCATCGCCGCGGCCGACGCTCTTCATGTAGTTGCCGGCCCAGAAGCCCATCCGGCGGCCTTCCTCGGTGAAGTCACCGCCGAAGGCGGCGGCGTACTCGATGTCATCCGCGCAGTCCGGCATGCGGTCGATCAGGATCAGCGGGATCTCGGCCTCGTTGACTTCCTTGAGGACCTCATCCCAACCGGTGGTCACGACGCCGGTAAAGAGGATGTAATCGACGCCCTGAGAGATGAAGTTACGCAGCGCCTTGATCTGGTTCTCCTGCTTCTGCTGGGCGTCGTCGTACACCAGGTCCCAGCCCTCGGCCTTGATGGCGTTGCACAGGTCGTCGGTGTTGGCGGTACGCCAGTCGGATTCCTGACCGATCTGCGAGAACGCGACCGTCAGCGCAGAAGCGCTCGCGCCAACGCCCAGCACCAGCGCCATTGCCAGTACCAGAGCAACCAGTTTCTTCATAAGAGTCGTCCCTCCATTTTTAAATGTGAGCGGTCGACCGCCCTTATAAAGATCGTAGCACACTTAACATGGACGGGAAACAGGCTGGTTTCCGTGGATTTGTCAAAAATATTCTGACGTTCCACCGCCCTCTTGCCATTCGGTCAATATCTTCCGGCAAAAAGTCGGAATTTTATGATTCTCACCTTTTGCACGAATTCCGGTAGTCTCTTGGGTTCATACCGACGTTTTTCTTAAATAAATAACTGAAATAGTGGGGGTCGTTGTAGCCGATCGCCACGGATACCTCGCTGGAGCGCATGTCGGTGCTTTTGAGCAATTCCCGCGCCTTCTTCATGCGCAGCGCCGTCAGGTATTCGATGAAGGTCACGCCCATCTCCTGAGAGAACACAGTGCAGAAGTGGTTGTTTGACAGCGCCACATGCTTGGCCACGTCGCTGAGCGTCATATCCGGGTTCATGTAATGCTGATCGATGTAGGCGCAGGCGCTGCGGATTACCGAGCCGTAACGGGACATGGTCTGGCTGTCCCGGAACTGGATCGCCTTGAGCAGGATGTTTCGGGCGGAATCCACCATGTCCTCCTGACCGGAGAAGGTCTTCAGCGCGCCAGCCTGCTGCTGTACGGCTTCCGGAATGATCTCCACCGGGTCGCCGCCGTTTTCGCGGATGACGCGCATGGCGGCCAGCAGGATGTCCACGTACAGGTAGTTGGCCATGATGACGGACTGCCGCGCGACGGTACCGATGGAGTCGAAGTGCGCCTTCAGGGTCTCCTCTGCCTCCTGGCTGGAGGCGTAGCGCAGCTTTTCAAAAAGGGGCACGACATCCAGCCCCATGAGCCTTGCGCCCACCTGCATGCCCAGGTCCACCGTATCCATGATGCGCGTGCCGTCGAACTTGCCCGCCATACCCCTCAGCACGCTCTGGGCCGACGCGTAGGAGCTCGCCACGCCGTCGATTCCCTCCGCCGGGGCGCCGATGGCTACCCGGAGGGTCACCCCCACCGAGCGCTCCACCTCGTACTTGACCGCCTGTGCGAAGGCGAAGGCCCGCTCTTCCAGATCTTCGGCGCTGTCGCCCAGCACGATCACCGCGATGCGCCCGCCCGTTTCGCACAGGTTGACCGCACCGCCGGAGCCCTCCGCCAACCGCTGAGCGTGGGCCCGCACCAGCAGCGTGTCGTCCTCTTCGCCGGTGGCGATCAGCATCACCCGGTACCACCGGGCCAGCAGATTGACGCGCAGCTTCCGCGCCTGCTCCAGCACCGCGTCGCCCGCCGCGCCGGAAAGAAGCTCCAGCAGCAGCTTTTCCTGCATGAAACGGCTGGAGGAGTCCAACTGCCTGCGCATGGCCTCGTAGTCCGCCTGCTGGCGGCGCTCCTCGTCAATCGAGGCGGCGATGCGCCGGAGCACCTCGCCCAGTTCGTGGGCGGAGACAGGCTTGAGGAGGTACTCCTTGACGCCCAGCGAAATGGCCTCCTTGGCGTAAGAGAAGTCGTCGTAGCCCGATAAGATCACGATGTGAATCCAAGGCATGGTTCGCACGATTTTGCGGCACAGCATGAGCCCGTCCATAAAGGGCATCTTGATGTCGGTAATCAGGATGTCGGGCTTGATGTCCTGCAGCATGGAAAGCGCGATCTCGCCGTCGGGCGCCTCTCCGGCCAGCAGGAAGCCGCTCTCCTCCCAGGGGAAGTTGTTGCGGAGTCCTTCCCGGATGACGATCTCGTCGTCCACCACGAACACCTTATGCATGCTCATCCTCCCGTCGATATTGGATCGGCACACAAAACTCGATGGTCGTGCCCTCTCCTTGCTTGCTGGAAACCTTCAGCCCCTCCGGCTGGTTGTAGTAGAGCTTGAGCCGTTTGTCCACGCTGAAAAGGCCGTAGCCGGACTCGGTGTCGGGCGCGCCGCTCTTCTCGAAGGCCTGACGAACCGTTTCCAATCGCTCGGGCGGCATGCCCGCGCCGTCGTCCGAAACCCGGACGGACAGCCATTTTCCCCGCCGCTCCACCGCTACCGACAGCTTGCCGCCACCGCGCCGGTTCTTGATGCCGTGATAGATGGCGTTTTCCACCAGCGGCTGGATGACCAGTTTCAGGATGGTGAGATTGTAGAGCGACTCGTCCACCTGGATGTCGTAATCCAGAATATCGCGGTAGCGTACCTTCTGGATGGTCAAGTACCCCTGCAGGTGTTCGACCTCCTGGCGGATGGTGATCCAGTCCTGCCCGCCGGACAGCGAAATACGGAAGAAGTTGGACAGCGCGCGGGTGACGGTGATGACCTCCGAGGTCTTTCGGGCTTCCGCCAGCCAGATGATGGCGTCCAAGGTGTTATACAGGAAATGAGGCGCGATCTGCGCCTGCAGTGCGCGCATCTCGCTCTTTTTGAGGTTCTCCTGTTCGCGCTTGTTTTCCTCGATCAGGTCCGACAGCTTGCCGGCCATGGCGTTCAGGCTCTCGGTCAGCTCGCTGAGCTCGGAAACACCCGGTTGCGGCGCGCGCACGTCCAGATGCCCTCCCGCGATCATGCCGGCGAAGTCCTTGAGCTGCTCGATGGGGCGGCCGATGGCGCGGCCCATCGAGCGCTGCGCAATGAACGCAAACACCCCCGCCACCAGCAGGAGGCTCAGCTCAATGAAGAGCGTCGCCCAGACGACGCGCTGCAGCTGATTGCTGGCGGCCATCGACGCGTCGATCTCGGCGGTGATGGCGTCGCCCAGCATGTCCACCACCAGAGAGCCCACGTTGCGGATTTCGGCGAGGGTCTGCTCGTCCTCGTCGACGGTGGAACCGGCCAGCATCTGCTCGCCCAGGTTCTCGATATACTTCCGCAGCGTGTTCATCGTGCGCCGGGCGACGGTCATCTCCAGCTGGCTGGCGGAGTCCGCCTCGATCAGCCGGTCCATCTCGTCGCATACGGCGTCCAGCGTCTGAAACTGGTCGCCCTCGTCAAAGGTGACGCGCCCCGCGACGATCGACCACATCTCGCCCAGCAGATCGTCGTTGATGACCGGTGAAAGCGATGAAATGCGGTCCATCCGCGTGATGACGTCGTGATACTGCCGGGCATAGCTGGTCATCATGCTGACCGAGGCGATGGCGGGGATCAGCATCATCAGCAACACCACCATGATCGACAGCGTGATGCGCCCCCGGATGGAGTCGCCGAACCGCGCGAAAAAAGAAGACCGCATCTCAGTAGCCCCTCGGAGGGATGTCCTGAAGGTTTTCGTCAAATTCCGTAAACACGGTTTCCGCCGAATAGGTATAGCGCTCCACGCTCTCCCCCGCCGCAAGTTTTTTGGAAAGGCTCATAATAATGTCGCCGATCTTGGGCGTACATTCGACGACGCAATTGATTTTTCCCTCTTTCAAAAGGTCGATGGCCCCCTGCTCGCCGTCGACGGTGATGATGATGATGTCCCTGCCCGGCGTGAGCCCTTCTGCTTCAATGGCCTCGATGGCGCCCAGCGTCATCGCGTCGTTGTGCGAGTACAGCACGTCGATGTCGTGGCCCCTTTCCTCCAGGATGCGCTGCATGCATTCCTTGCCCTTGGACTTGAGAAAGTCTCCGGAGACGGATTCCACGATTTCAAAGCGCGGATCGCCCTTGATCGCGTCCCGGAAGCCGATGGCCCGCTGCCGCATCGGCGTCGAATCCTCTGTGCCGGCGATCTCCACGATGCGAAGGGGATCGCCCTCCATCCTGTCCGCCTTCTTCAGCAGAAAATTTCCCGCGCGCCGTCCTTCCTCGTAGAAATCCGAACCTACAAAGCCGACGATCAGGTCCGCGTCGGCGCCGCTGATGAGGCGATCCGTGCACAATACCGGTATGCCCGCTTCCCGCGCTTCGGTCAGAACGTTGGTCCAGCCGTCCTCTACGATGGGCGAAAAGGCGATCACGTCCACCTGGTAGGCGATGAACGAACGAATGGCGTTGATCTGGTTTTCCTGCTTCTGTTCGGCGTTTTCAAACATCAGCCTTACGCCCGCCCGATCCGCCGCCGCGATGATGTCCCGGGAATTCCCGATACGCCAGCCGCTCTCGCTGCCAAGCTGGGAAAAGCCCAGGATCACGGCGCTTTCCTTGCCCTGCTCGTCGCCGCCCGAACAGCCCGTGAGCATCGCCGTCGCCGCCAGAAGGGCAAAAAGCGCCGCGAGGATGGCTCGCCTGCCCGCGAACGCCGGACGCAATTTCATGTCTTTTCCTCCACAAAATGCGCAGTTTTCATTCGGAAAGCCGCCTTACGCGTCCAAAGTATCGCACAATCCCGTATAAATTGCAACCACCTATTGACAGCGCCAATATATTACATTAGAATTACATATATAAGTATATTATTACGAAGGTGTGATGACGTGCGACGCACCCTGCGGATTGGCGTGGTTATGGCGCTGTGCCTGACGATCGTTTTCGTTTCTCTCCCACTCGCCGTGGCTGCGGAAACGGACTGGAGGACGCTCTATCTGAACCTGCTTTCGAGCCAACAGAGTCAGCTCAAGGCGCGCCGCGCCGTGGCGCTGATTGATCTGACGGGCGACGGAACGCCGGAAATGCTGCAGCTTTCATCGGTCAATGGCGAGAGCCGCACCAGCAGGCTGAGCGTTTATACGGTGCGCTCCGGCGCGGTCGCGAAGATGACGGCGGACGCCTTCGATTTTGAAGGGGTCACATTCTCCGGCGTTCGCTCCATGTCCCTGGCGCTTCGGGCGACAGGCGCGCTCAAGCCGTGCCTGTCCCTCTCGATCACCGGCGTATCGGGCGGCGTTACCACCAACACGCGTCTGGCCTTTACAGAGGGCTCTTCCGTCGGAAAGCTGGCTACCGTATTCAGCACGACCCGAGCCACAAAAAAGGGGAAAACCGTCTACACCGTGGACGGCAATTCCGTCTCCTCCGCCCAGTACAGTCAGGCTTTTTCGGCCTTCTGCGCCGCCTATTCCAAGAAGGGTTCCTCGTTGCCCTATCAGATTTTTTCCTCCTCCGCCAAAGCCAGTACGCTCAAAAGCGGAGTGGCAAGGCTCTCTTCACGCTACAAAAGCCATTCCACCGTGTCTCGCGTCTCGCTTTCGAAGACCAGGCTGAGCCTTGCCTACGGCAAGAGTTACACGCTGAAAGCCTCCGTATCCCCCGCATCGGCGATCTATGATACCCTGGACTGGATCAGCGACAAGCCGGCGGTCGTCAAGGTAAACGGCGGCGTCCTGACCGCAGTGAATGTAGGCAGCGCGACCATCACCGTAAAAACATCGAACGGCGTCCAGCGGAGCTGCAAAGTCACCGTCGTCCCGCCCGCCGCCACATCCGTCAAAATCAGCGGCAGTGCCCACACCGTGGTGCTCAAGGATACGCTGAAACTCGGCGTCACCGTCTCTCCGGACAAGGCGTCTCAGTCCGTCAAATGGTCCAGCGCGAAGTCCTCGATCGCCTCGGTCTCAGCCAGCGGCGTTGTAACCGGCAGGAAGATGGGCACCACCACCATCCGGGCCAAGACGGCGAACGGCAAACTTTCCAGCTTCACCGTCACGGTACTGGCGGAAGCGCTCAACAAAAACGGCGCGATCGTCGATATTTCCCGCTGGAACAACGTCTCCAGCTGGAAAAACCTGCAGAAAAACGTGGCGCTCGTCATCCTGCGCTGCGGCGTGACCTATTCTGCGAGCCACTCCAAGGCCGGGCAGATGGAAATCGATTCAAAGTTTGAAGAATACGCCGCAAAATGCCTGGAAAAAGGCATTCCCTTCGGCGTGTACTACTACGGCATGGCCTCCACGCCGGAAATCGCGCGGCGTGAGGCGGAAAAGGCCTATTCCTTTGCGAAGAAGTACAATCCCCTGTTCTACGCCTATGACGCGGAGGAAACCGTGCTGACCGGCGCGAGCATCGAAGCCTTCGGCACACGGCTGAAGGAACTGGGGGCTCGAAAGGTGGGCTGCTACATCGCGAATCAGCTCTACCGAAAGTATGACGTCGATACCTCCAAGTTCGACTTCATCTGGATTCCCCACTACGGCAAGAATACCGGCGAGGTCGAATCAACGCCCGACTTTGACTGCGACCTCCACCAGTACTCCAGCAAGGGAAGCGTGCCGGGCATCGGCGGCAACGTGGATGTCAACCGGCTGATGGGCACCAAGCCGCTGTCGTACTTCATCTCCTGATACTGAACACCGGAGATATTACGCCTCGAAAAAATGGCGCTTCGCGCCGCTGCGCTCTTTATGACCTTCCGGCGGCAAACCGGCATGGGAAGGTGTTTTATCGATTAGTATGCACGCCGGGGTAAAGCGCGGCCGAATCGCGCTCTGCCCCGGAATGGTTTTAAAGTGCGGCGAACAATATCAACGGTCTGAGAAGGCGGAAAGACCGCCTTTTTTTATTGCGCGTAATCAACCGGCAAAACGGGTAGAATATGACAAGTATCCAGATCGCGCGAGGGGGAAGGCTTATGGGGAAGAAGATGGATATTGCCGTGCGTACGCTGGTTTCGGTTTCGTTCCTTGCAATGATCGTCGTGAACGTTTTGGCGGAGGTGCTGCCGCTGGGCGGGCGGACGACGGGCGAAATATCGGATCAGCTTCCAAACCTATTCACACCGGCCGGATACACCTTTGCCATCTGGGGGCTGATCTACCTGCTGGGCGCGGTTCATGTGCTCTATCAGCTGGGCATCTTCCGGGGCAGGGCGGGTGCTTCCGATGAAAAGATGCTCCGGCTCGTTTCGGTGCTTTTTTCGGTCACGTCACTGGCAAACATCGCCTGGATCTTTTCATGGCACTACGGCAACATTCCGCTGTCCATGGTCATGATCGCGTCGATGCTGATCGCGCTGATTGTGACGATGGAGGCGCTTCACAGGCACCCGCCGACCCTGCGGGAAAAACTGCTGGTTCGTCTGCCCTTCTCGGTGTACTTCGGCTGGATCACGGTGGCGACAATCGCGAATGCAACGGTGCTGCTGGTTTCTCTGGGCTGGGATCGTGGGGGACTTTCGGAATCCTTCTGGATGGTCGCAGTACTGATCGCGGGCGTTCTGATCGGCGCGGCCCGGATCTATCGGGCGAAGGATATGGCCTATGGCCTGGTGCTGATATGGGCTTATGCGGGCATTCTTGTCAAGCACCTGACGCCCCCCTACTCCGGCATGTACCCGGGCGTGATTGCCGCGGTGATCCTCACCCTGGCAGCGCTGCTCGCGTTCATCGCCTATGTCGAGATTTGGGAGCTGCGCAGACGAAAAAACGCGCGTCAGAATCCGTAAGCGCGGGCAGGAGGGCGATCATTTCCCAACGTACGCCGATTTTGCTCGTCCTTCCAGCAAATCCCGCCCGAAGACCGCGACGCCCAGCATCGGGAGCGCCCAGAAGAAAATGGTCAGAAGAGAGGCAAGCAGCGGAGGAAGCAGCTTGGCCGCAACACTATCAAGGCTGACGGCGCCGGATTCGCGCATCAGCCTTATTTGCGTAGCCAGCGGGATCTGTATGGCAAGGATCAGGATCAGCGGCCACATCAGCGAAAGCATCAGCCTGAACCAACGCCAGACGTTGTGCCGCATCGCGCGCCAGGAGACTGTAAGCCATTCCCCGGGTCGCCCGTTGGGATCAAGCACCATCGCGTACTGGAACAGGTTCAGGCGCATTGTCAGCCAAAGGAATATGGGCATGCCGATCAAAATCAAGGCGAACAGCGCCAGCGCAAAGCCGGCGGACCCGCCGGAGGCATTTCCGGTGATCAGGTTCGTTCCCGCGATGTAGATCTGCGTCAGCCCGTTGTAGGCCAAGGCTGCCAGCCAAATTCTGAGAACCAGCCCGGAATCCATGAGGTGCGCGAACAGAAGGCCGGTATCCGGCGCGTCGCCGTCCGCGATCTTAAGAAGGTACCTTGCGAGCCCATACGCCGTCACGGGGGCCAGGACGACCTGCAGCGCGTATACCGCCGCGGTCGAGGCCACGCCCGTCTGTAGAAGCGCCGAGGCCATCTGCGGCAGAAAATTGATCAGCTGTATGATCGCCATCGCGGGCAGCATCTCCCGGTAGCGGGTGCGAAACAGGCCGTAGGCCTTTGAACGGATCTCCCGGTTGGTCATCGCCATACCTCCCTGCAATTGGGCCTTCTCATGCCATCTGCACGGCGCGGACCCTATGCTAAAAATATTCGCCGCTCGGGGGACAAATCCTTCCGCCTGCCAAAACCCTCCGCACTGGATAAAAAGAACCGCTGCCGCCGCGTAAGTTTAACATCCGCGCATCCCTTTTCGCGCGCCAAACGTCCAACGATATAGTATAATAAAATCTGAACGCATTGGCCGGATGCCCGGGTGCGCCGGTCTCCGATGGAGGGACGATATGAAGACGACGAGGATTCTCGGCTTTGTGGCTGGATTGATGGCGGTCATCGCGCTCCTGGCGATGGGCCTGGGCGCCTACCTTGCAATGGATCCGGTGCGCTTTTCGAACCTGTCGATAAGCTACGGCATTCTGGGCCTGGGCGCGGTCGTTATGGTAATCTCACTGATTCCCGGTATCGCGCACCTTCTGCTCAGGATCAAGTTCCGGCGCCCCTACGAGCGCCGCCGCCGCTCCCCGGGCACGTTTTTTCTGGTCAGCCGCATCCTGGTGTGGGTGTGGGGCGTAGCGGTGCTGGCGACGCTGGCGCTGGCGCTTTACCTGACGCCGATGCTGGTCACATTCCTGGTTCGCTGACGTTTCTTCCGCAGCCCCGCCGCCGCGCGTGCTTCGCACCCGTGGCGGCGCTTTTTTACAGCCACCTGCGCTTTTTAAACTCTCTGATCGAGACGAAGACGATCGCCGCGCTCAGTGCGATCACGAAAGCGTAGCCGTGCGCCCACTCGAATTCCGGCATCTTGAGGTTCATCCCGTACCAACCCACCAGCAGCGTCAGCGGCAAAAAGATGGCGGTGATGACCGTGAAGGTCTTCATCAGGCTGTTCTGCTCGATGTCGATCTGCGCCTGATACGCTTCGCGCACCTGGGAAACGTAATCCCTCAGGCTGCGCACATTTTCGTACAGCCGGTCAATTCTCCCGTCCAGAATCACGAAGTGCCTGAGGCTATCCTCCCCGATGAGATGATTTTCGTTTTCCACCAGCCCTTCAAAGATGGTGTTGAGCTGTTCGTAATAACGCTTGAGTACAAAAAGCGTGCGACGGAAGCGCGCGAACAGGTGGATCATCTGCCGCCTCGGCGACGACAGGATGCCGTCCTCTGCGGCGATGATTTCCTCCTCCAGCGCTTCGAGCCGCTCGTTGTCCGGCCGGATCAACTCGTGAAAAAAACGGTAGAGCGCCTGCTCGCCGGAGGCCGTGGCGATGGGTTCGTCGCCCGGCAGGCGTTCCGTGAGCGCCGCAGCCGCATCCAGCGCGGCCTGGCTTTCAAACAGCATCACCAGGTCCCGCGCGTCAAAATAGATCACGACGCGGCATGGCCTTTCCAGCGGCTGGCGCAGGTCGTACCAGTCAAAGGAGATCAGGTTCACGTCCCGGTGGCACTCGAATCGGTCCAGCTGGCCAGAGAGGATGTGTTCAGCGTAATATCCGGGAAGACGGCCGGAGATCCCCGACCGGTCGTCAAGGAGCAGCATGGACAGCATAATCCGCCTCCCATCCCGCGCTCACGGGCGCGGCGTTCGTTACGGCAGCTTCGGCCCGGGAACCCGGAGGGATTCGGGCGTTACCTTCCGGTAAGGTATCCAGACATACCTTCCGCTAGACACCGGATAACCGACGTTTTCCTGGTTTGGCGTTTCGCCCCGGGCCAGCGCCAGCGACAGGTTGACGACCGCCTTGCCCTGATTGGCGGCGTCGTTGAGCACAGTACCAAGCAAGGATCCTTCACGCAGCGCCTCCAGCGCCGGTTCCGTCGCGTCGACCCCCACCACCGGCATGGTCCTCCCCCCCGAAAAATACCCCGCAGCCTTCAGCGCGTCGATTGCGCCAAGCGCCATGTCGTCGTTGTTGGCGAATACCGCCTCGATGCCGTCGTAGGAGGCCAGCCAGCCCGTCATGATGTCGCGCGCCTCGCCGCGCTGCCAGTTGGCACTCTCGGACGCCACCAGGGATACCTTGAACCCCGCGGCCTTGAACGCCTTCAGGCTGTACTCGGTCCTTAGGGGCGCATCCAGATGGAATGCCTCGCCCGTCAGCATCACGCACCGAATGACACCGTCCCCGTCCAGATCCGCGCCGGGGTTACTTATGAAGTAAGCGGCCATCAGCTCCCCTTGCATGGTGCCGGACTGCTCCGCCCGTGCGCCCACGTAATACCAGCCGCTCTCCGGCATGTCTGCTGCGTCGGGCTCACAGTTGAAAAAAACAACGGGAATCCCGGCGGTCTGCGCCTTTTCCAAAAGGATCGACGAAGCGGTCGGGTCCACCGGATTGATCGCCAGCGCGTCGACACGCCGTGCCACATGGCGGCTGATGAGATCGTTCTGAATGGCCTGATCGTTTTTGCCGTCCGTCACGTCCAGTTCGGCGCGGCCTTCCGCGGCCTGCACCATTTCTCCGCACATGCTGGAAACGAACGTGTCGTCAGATCGATAGAGTTCCACGCCGATGACGGGAAGCGCCGATGCGGGCAAAGCAATCAGCAAAAGTCCCAGCAGAAGCACAAAAATTCTCATAGATTCCCTCCTTGGCGCGTTACCGGAGCAGTGGGAACATCAGCCCAACATTTTCCGGATCCAGCGCGTCCGCACTCATGATCAGCTTCGTATCGACGAATTCCACACGGCGGGCGGCCGTCCCACGCATCAGTTCCACCGCGCGCCTAAATCCAAGATAACCCACCCCCAGAGATTGCCTCAGGATGGTGAAGCGGATGGTTTCGTCCTGCAGGCTGTCGATTTGCGTCTGATCGCAGTCAAACCCTGCCAGCGCGATCTTTCGTTGAGCGTCCAGTTTGCGGAGGGCGGCGGCCGCGCATCCGGACAGCGTGCCATCGAGGCACAGTATGGCGTCCGCGTCCAAGTTTTGTTGAATCAGCGATTGAATGTAAAGGCGGCATGGGATGCTGTCATCCACCCTGGAAGGGCAGGCAACCGTCTGAATTCCGGCACGGCGCGCGGCCGACCGGACGCCCGCAAGCCGCTCGCCGGATACCTGGTCGTCCCGGTACAGGATCAGAAGCCGCTTTGGATCAAAAAGCCGACGCATCGCTTCCACCGCCATGCTCCCGGAGGACGCGTGGTCGGTGCCGACGTAGAAGGCTTCTCCCCGGCAGGGTTCGCAGGCATCGAGAAGTACCAGCTTGGCGTCGCGCTGATCGCACAGGCGAACCGCCTCAGCCACGGTTCCGGCGGAGGAGGGCACCAGCAGCACGGCCTTTGCGCCCAGATCCAGCTGCTCGCGCATACGCTCGATCTGCCACTCCGGTACCTTCGCGCCGGGCGCGGCTACGACGTTCAGATCCATACTGAATTCGCGCGCGGCCATCCGCGCGCCCCGGTCAATGACAGCAGAGCGGACGCCGATGTCGGTATCGAGTACCAGCGCGACCAGCGGCCTTTCGGAAGCCTGGTGTTCGGGAACGGGCCAAAGCCCCCAGACGATGAGCGCGAGCGCCACAAGCGCGGCGGCTGCCGCCGTCAAGAGCGGATGCTTCATGGCGTGCCCTCCCCCTTCGTCGCCGGTTGCCGGATGGTTACCAGCGTGCCGACGTCCTGCTCGCTCTGAATGGACACCCCATACTGGCTGCCGTAGGTCAGCACAATGCGCTCATGTACGTTCCGAAGCCCGATGCCGTTTCCTTTGTGCGCCTTCAGAACGTCCGCCATCTGCGTGGCGCTCATGCCCAGGCCGTTGTCGCGAACGCGCAGCACCAGCTGCGCATCCTCGACACGGGCGCTGATTGCGATAAGTCCCTCGTCGGCGGCGAAAAAAGCAAGGCCGTGTACGATGGCGTTTTCCACGATCGGCTGCAGCACCAGCTTGACTGTGCGCAAGGCCAGCGCCTCCGGCTCCGCGTCGATGGCGTAGGTGAACTTGCTTTTGAAGCGAATCGATTGGATGATCAGATAGTTGCGCACATGCTCGATTTCTTCGGCCACGGTGATGATGCTCTTGCCCTTGGAGATGGAGATGCGAAAGAGCCTGGCCAGCGCTGTCACCATCGAAATGGCATCCCTGTTCTGCCCGCGCTCCTGCATCCACACGATGGAGTCCAGCGTATTGTAGAGAAAATGCGGGTTAATCTGCGCCTGCAGCGCGTCCAGTTCGTAGAGCCGTTTCTGTTCCTGCTCAAGCACAATCTGATTCATCAGCAGTTTGAGGTGGCCCAGCATCAGCCGAAACGCGCTGGCCAGGTTGGCGATTTCCGAAAAACCGTGCTGTGGGATCTCGACATCCAGATTTCCACCCTCCACCACCCGCATGATGTCCGTCAGGCGGTTCACGGGCCTCGCGATCAGCCGCCCGAGCAGAATGGCTACCGACAGCGCCATCAGAAGCCCCGCCGCCAGAAACGTCACGATCATCTTGATCGACTTGCCCATGCCGGCCGTCGCCTCGTCCATGTAGGCCACGCCCACCAAGCGCCAGCGGGTATTGTTCACCGTCTGTACGACGGTGAAGCGTTCACGTCCGTCCATCGTATCGAAAAAGTCCCCGATTACGGTCTTCCGGATCTGATCGATATTTTCGTGCTTCAGGCCCATCTCAATGAGCGGCTGCTGGCTGTGGTAGATCAGCCCGTAATCCGCGCCCAGCAGGTATACATAACCGCTGTCGCCCAGTTGCATATCCGAGAGAAGGTGTTCAAACGCGCTGAATCGGATGTCCATTGCGATCAAGCCGGTTTCCGTCCGACCCATGCGCACATACTGCACCTGGGTGGACAGCGTGACCACCCAGGCATACTGCCCCGTATAGGCGTCCTGCAGATAGGGCTGTGAGATGGATACGGTGGAGGACCTGGCCTTGAGCGCCCGCTGAAACCATTCGGTGTCGCGGATGGCGTAAGGCGGGCGGAATGCCTCCTCGGTGGAAGCCAGTACATCGCCCCCTTGGGAAAAAACGGACAGGCAGGAAACGTCCGAGTGCTGGCGGTTGACGAGCTCCATGTGCTCGGCCAGGGATTGCGATCGGACCTCCGCAGCCTCCCCTACCAGGCTTTTGAACAGCGCCATCGTCTCCAGCATGCCGGAGACGTAGATGCCCAGCGAAGCTTTGCCCTGAATGACGGTCTGGCGGGTGCGCGCAACCGCGTCGTCGCGGATCAGGTTTTTCGTCTGAGCGGCAAGACCCAGCATCACCGTCAGAAGCACCGCCGACACCATCAGCGTGAACGAAATGATGATCGCTGTCTGCAGGCTGCCTTCGCGCCATCTTCGGAGCATGCTACTCGTTTTCCTTTCGAACCTGCGACGGCGATACGCCGAAGTGTTTTTTGAATGAATAGCTGAAGTAACTCGCGTCGCCCAGCCCGCTTTGAAGCGCCACTTCGGCTGTTTTCAGGGATGTGGAAACCAGAAGCTCCATGGCCCGGTTCATGCGAAGGCCGGTCAGATACTGGTGAAAGGTCTGACCCGTTTCACGCCGGATCAGCGCGCGGAAGTAGGCGGGACTGACCTTGAGTTCCTCGCAAATTCGTTCGATGGACAGCGTCGGCTCGTGGATGTGCCGGGTGATCAGCTCCAACGCTTGCCGGGCGACTCGCATACCGCTCTCTCTGCGCCCTACGCCAATCGCGTCGGCGACTGATTCACACAGTTGGATAAGCGCCGACTCGGCCTCGTCCAAATCCCGGATTTCCAGAAAATCACGAACCAGGCTGCCCGACGCACCTCCGGTCAGGCTGATTTCCGCCTGCATGTCGCGGGCCGTCTGGATAACGGTGGTCAGCGCTTCAAGCATGTAGGTCTGAAACACACCGAAGGGGATCTGCGCGCCTCGGAGGCGGGCCATCATCTCTCGAACGCGCTGGGTGATTTCCGGCTTATGCCGGGCACGGATGGCGGCGCTGAGCTGGGTCAGCGCCTGCGGGTCCATCGTCAGAGGAGCCCCGTCTCCGGGGCTGAGATCCCGGATATAGATTACCTGACTGTCGGCGAACAGCGCCCAATGGTTGAGCGCAGCCAACGCCTGTCCCGCACTCTCCGGAATGCAGGAGAGATGCCGGCAGGGCTCCCCCACGCCGGCCGTCACCGTCGCGCCCAGATAATCATGTACGACCGCGCTGGCCGTATCCAGAACCGCAAGCAGTTCGCTCATGGACTGCTCCGCCCTGAGCATCGCCAGCACCGCGACGCGGCCGTTGTAGTTGAACACATGGCAGGCGATCCGCTCGGACAAAACTTCCCGGACGATCCTGTCCACCGCCAGCCTCACCAATTCGGCATCCCCGGCCAGCGAATTTTCGCAACCCTGCGAGATGCGCACTACCGCCACCGCATACGTGGAAGCGTCAATATCCAGCGCGTACCGGGCGGCGGCGGCGCGAACGCTCATCTCATCCATGCCGCCTGACATCATCGAACATAAAAGCTGTTCGCGCAGTACCGGCAGACTGTCGGAGAAAATCCGGTTCATTACCTGTACGCTGTTGTGCCGGACGTGTTCCTCGTCCAGTGCGCGCTTCGCTCGCTCCAGCACCACCTTGAACTCGACGGCGGAGATCGGCTTAAGAACATAATCGGCTATCCTGATTTGTATGGATTTCCGGGTGTATTCGAATTCGTCGTACCCGCTGACCACGATGAACTGCGCCATCGGCAGAAATGCGCGCATGCGCTCGACCATCTCCAGGCCGTCCATGAAATGCATGCGCACATCGGTGATGACGAGATCGGGGCGCGTCTGTTCGGCGAGCTGCAACGCGTCCAGTCCGTTGTCGGCCTCGGCGACCAGCTGAAATCCGCAAGCCTCCCAGTCGACGATCTCCTTCATGCCCTCGCGGATTTCGGGTTCGTCGTCCACAAGCATCAGTCGGTACAACATACGCCCTTTGCCTTTCAACGAGATTTGCCCACGCCCTCCCAAAAGGCTTTCCAATATTTTACCATATGGTTGGAATTCCGGCAACACCGGCATACAAAAGAAGCCGCCCGTAGAAGCGGGCGGCTTCAGGCCATCGAGAAAGCCTGCGGTTTTATCGATGTGGGGGGCAAGGGGCTGCACGCGCTGAAGGATGGTGTTGTTTCCGCCCGCATTACGCGGGCGGAAATACCGATCGTTCCCGGCGCGACTGTCGCCGGGAACGATCTTAGAATAGCGCAAGGTTATTCAACTATCCGAAGCGGTATGATTCCTTCGGGGACAGGAGGGCTCAGCCTCCTTCCTCCTCGTCGGCGGCGATGTAGTCATACGCCTCGTCCGAGTAGATATAGGTCAGAAAGTCGGGGTCAGCCGTACCGTCGGACTCGTAGCCGCGGGCAAGCTGAGCTTCAATTACCGCATCGCGGGTGGACTTTTCATACTTGCCCAGCGCGATGTCATCCTCGGACAGATAGCCCAGATCCATCAACCGGTTCTGCAGCAGCGTCACCTGGTCGCCGGTGGAGCCGATCTTG
Organism: Bacillota bacterium; assembly: GCA_023421395.1. Taxonomy (GTDB): domain Bacteria; phylum Bacillota; class Clostridia; order Christensenellales; family Aristaeellaceae; genus JAEZHK01. Next base: position 79,496 of record JAEZTL010000055.1, read on the forward strand.
AGGGTTGCACCGGTATCGGGGGACGTGTCCCCGGAGGACTTGTAGGTGGGTGCGTCGTCGGCGAAGAGCCTTTGCTGAAGCGCCACAGTTGCGTTGCCCGTCTGATTCGCGCCGATCTTCTTCTGGAACCGTTTGACCGCCGCGGTGGTCAGTTCGCCGTAGTTTCCGCCGATGTTGCCGCTAAAGTAGCCCAGTTCCTTCAGGCGGGTCTGCAGCTGTTTGACGCGGGTGCCGCTGTCGCCCGGCTTGAGCGACACATATTCGGGTTCGGGCGTCGGCGTCGCGGAGCCGCCGTAAGGCTTGGCGGAATCGGAGAACAGTGTCTTCTGCAGCGACACGGTGGCTACGCCTGTGGGCGTCTTGCCATATGCTTTTTCAAACAGCTTGACAGCCTTGGTGGTCTTCTCCAGGTAGTTGCCGCCGATATCGCCGTCGAAGTAGCCCAGTTCCTTGAGACGGCTCTGCAGTTTTTTCACACGGGAGCCGGTGTCGCCGGGATTAAGTTCCACGTATTCCGGTTCGGGGGTCGGCGTGGCGCCGCTGTAGGGCTTGGCGGAGCTGGAGAACAGCGTCTTCTGCAGCGACACGGTGGCAACGCCTGTGGCCGTCTTGCCGTAAGCCTTTTCGAAGAGCTTGATTGCGCCGGCAGTGGAGGAGCCGTAGTTTCCGTCCACGTCGCCGGAGAAATAGCCCAGTTGCATCAGGCGGTTTTGCAGCGCCATCACGCGGAGGCCCTTATCGCCCTGTTCGAGCTCGATGTACTCCGGCTCGGGGGTGGGCGTCGCCTTGGCGTAGGGTTTGGCATCGTCAGAGTAGAGCGTCTTCTGCAGCGACACGGTGGCAACGCCTGTGGGCGTCTTGCCGTAGGCTTGCTCGAACAGCTTGACCGCGGTGACTGTGGAAGAGCCGTACACGCCGTCGACAGAACTCTTCAGGTATCCCAATTCTTTGAGCCTGTTCTGAAGCGCGGTGACCCAGGCGCCGGTATCGTTCTTCTGCAGCTTCACATAGCTTCCGGAATTATCTGTGTTGGCCGGGGCGCTGGAGGCGAAGAGTTTGCGCTGGAGCGAGGCCGTGGCCACACCCGTGGTTTCCAAGCCCAACGCGTCCTGGAAGGACTTTACCGCCTTGGTGGTCTCGGTGAGGTAGTTGCCGCCGACGTTGGCGGTGAAATAGCCCAGCTCCTTGAGCCGCTGCTGCAGCTGCTTGACGCGGTCGCCGGTGTCGCCGGGTGACAGCGTCACGTAAGAAGCCCCCTGTGCCGGCGCGGGCGTGGGCTCGGAATAGGGCTTGGCGTCGCCGGAGAACAGCTTGGTCTGAAGCGCCACCGTCGCGATGCCGGTCTGCGTCTTGCCGTAAGCCTGCTCAAACCGCTTCACCGCGGCCACGGTGCCGGAACCGTAAACGCCATCCACCGCGCCGTTATAGTAGCCCAGCGTCTTCAGGCTGGATTGGAGATTGCGAACGCCGGTGCCGTTGTCGCCGTAACTGAGGGTGGAGTAACCGGAACTGCTTGAGGACGAGCCGGATGAACCAGACGAAGAGGACGACGAGGAAGAGGGTTTTTTGGTGGGCGTTGCCGCGTAGTCCTGATCGTCGGTATCGCCGAAGGAGATGGTGTTGTCGGTATCGGTGAAGGAATTTCCGGTATAGGTGGGCGCGGCGGAGGAATAGATCATCCGCTGCAGGTTTGCGGTGGCGATGCCGGTGGTATCAAGACCCAGCGCGGACTGGAAGCGCTTGACCGCGGTGGTCATGGAAGAGCCGTACCGGCCGTCTACCGATCCGGTGTAGTATTTGAGCTCCTTGAGCCGCTGCTGAAGCTTTTCAACGTCAGAACCGCTGTCGCCGGTGGAGAGCTGCTGGTAGACCACGGTGGTGTCGTTGACCAGATCCTCCTCAGTGTCGCCCAGGTCCGCGGTATGGTCGTTTTGCCAGTCCTGCGTGGGCGCGGAGGTATCCCAAGGCTCGGTGGGTTGAGGCGTCGGCGTTTCGGCCACCGCCTCAGGGGCGGCGGTTACAAAGGGCAGTTGAGCGTCGACGTCAAAGGACAGCGGGTCTTCCACACTGTCGGGCGTCGACGAACAGCCGGCCAGGAGGGCCACCATCAGCCCGGCCGCCGCCCATTTGATCCATTTGGTCGTGCGCATATCGAATCCTCCCCGCTTTGCCGCGTGAATGTTTCCTGATTTTCCATTTGTTTCGGTTATAGGACGAAGGGAATCGGATGAAAGTTGCCCGCGCGGGGTGAAATTACCCGTTTTGGCGCGCTCTGGCGGACACGGCGTAAACCGTCACCTCGTCGTTTCGGAACCATACCGGGAAGTGCTCGCTGAAATAGTCCTCGTCGACAGCGTAGTCCGAACGCTCATAGGCGGAGACGTAGATGTAATCCACGGCATAACGGTCAAAGAGCGCTGCGTTGGCCGCGGGCGATTCATACATGTCCCGCGCGGCCTGCTGCTGACGGCTGTAGTCCACGCCATGGAAAAAGAGGTACGTACCGGTGCCGCAGACGAGCTTGCGGCCCGTCAGCGCCGATACGGGGTTATTGTGCTGCCCGCCGGTCAAAAATACTGCATCCCCGGGCGCGTTGACCTCGACAAAGTCGGCGGCTTCAGCCTGATCCGCGCTGAACAGCTCGTAATCGGAGATCGCCTCCCGTGCGAGGGTCACGCATCCCGACAGCGTGGACACCGCCATAAACGCCGCCAGGAGCAGCGCGCGGCCTCTGACGCCGGAGAGTCTTTCGTAGAGCTTTGCCACATAGGCCGCCGCGATTGGCAGAATCAGGATGAACGCCACGTAGAAGAGCTTGTTGTTGTCGTAAGGGTTGGGCTGGAAGAGGATCAGCTCCGCCGTGACGAATACCGTGAGCGCGCCCACGGAGAGCGCCCGGACGCGCTTGTTCCCGGACAGCGCCGCCGGTACGAACAGCAGGAACACCAGCCCTACGTTTTTGATCCAGAACCACAGCCAGCCGTCGATCAGCCCGCCGTCGTTATTGACCCAATTAAAGTGGAATTTCAACGAACCGCCGCCGGCCGTCTGCGGAAACGTCCAAGTGAGAAGCTGCGGCAGCGCAAGAATCAGCGTCAACGCACCGAAGAGCGCGAACCGCCCCAATACCTCCATCCTCCGCCTGGACTTTGCCAGAAGGTATCCCATCACGCCCAGACTGGAGAGCCCCAGCGCGAGGAAGGAATGGGTGTGGATCATCGGCATCAGCCCCGCCCAGACGCCCAGAACCACAAAATCCCGCACGCCTCCGGAGGATTCGGTCACCACCACGACCGGTCCCAGGGGCTCCGCGTAAATCGTGTCCGTGCGCCGGTGCACCGCCTGTGTCAGAAGCATCAGCGCGGGGATGACCACCGTCCACCCAGCCAGCAGCGTCCGCTGGGGGATCATCAGGTCCGCGATCACGTTGACCCAGCGCAGGTTGAGAGGCGGCATGTTGGTGGGCGTCTGATAGAAGCCGAAAAGCGCGTTTTTTAGCCCTGCCCATCCGGTCCGGAAGGCGCCGTCGAAGGTGTACAGAAACCCAAGTCCACCGTTCAGAAACAGTAAAAAGAATGCGATTACCGTTGCCCGGCGGCTTCTGGTCAGTTCCCATGTGAGCAGCAGGAATCCCCAATACACCAGGCCCATCATCAGCGTGCCCGTCACAATAAACGCCCAGCGAAGCGGCGCGCCGAACAGCAGCATCGTCGTCACCATCGCGTCGGACAGGAACGGATAACCCAGCATGGTGCCCGGCAAGAGCGTGTACTCCGGCGGATAGGCCGCGTTCCGGAGGCCTGTGGCGATGCCAAGGTGCAGGCAAAGATCGCCGTAGGTGGACTGCCCCACGTTCATCGCGCCGTCAACGGGCCTTAGGGTATGGGTGCACTGAAGGTAGAATGAAAAGACCAGAAACGGGATGATCAGCAGCATGAGTCCGGACGGCATGCCTGCGACGCGGGGCCGACCCGCGCGCCAGGGCCTCCCGGACAGATACAGTGAGGCGGAAATCACGGCCGTGCTGCCCAGCGCCCACCATTGGGCGGTTTTAGTGAATTTGAAGGCAAACGCCCAAACGGACGGCAGCCACATCATCAGGATGAGGCCCATCGTCAGGCCAAGGTACAGCCGCGCGTCGCGCGGCCTGTCGTAGAACAGCCCCTCCGCCGCCAGTACGCCCAGGCTCAGATACGCAGCCAGCATCAAAAAACCCATCCAAACCTCCGCAGGCAAGTATTCCAAACCATTATACTGCCCGAAAGCGCATCGCGCAAGCCGGGCGTGCCGACCATGCGGCGCAAAGCTTCGGAAACGTTTCCTGCCGCGATTGACAGGGCGTCCCAATCGTATATAATAGTATCTATCAGGAATTAAAAGGACGACAAGGAGGTCTCCCATGAAGCTGAGTGTGTTTGCCGTCGTATTGCAGGACCGTCCCTTTGACGATGCGCTGCGGTATCTGTCGGAATCCGGCGTTCAGGCGGTGGAAATCGGCTGCGGCGGCTTTCCCGGCAAGGCGCATTGCAATCCGCGGGAGCTGCTCGCCGACGCGGACAAGCTGCGCAAGTTCACCGAAACCATCAAGAAGTACAACCTGGAGATCGCGGCGCTCTCCACCCATGGCAACCCTGTGCATCCGGACAAGGCGGTTGCGCGCCAGTTCCACGAGGATTTTGAGGACGCGGTGCTGCTGGCGGAAAAGCTGGGCGTTGATACGGTGGTCACCTTCTCTGGGTGCCCTGGCGGTTCGCCCGAGGACAAAACGCCCAACTGGGTCACCTGCCCCTGGCCGGACGATTTCTCCAATATTCTGAAATACCAGTGGGAAGAAGTCCTCATCCCCTACTGGAAGAAGGAAGTCGAATTCGTCAAGGCGCACGGCGTCAAGAAGATCGCCTTTGAGATGCACCCGGGCTTCTGCGTCTACAACCCGGACTCGCTCCTTCGCATCCGCGAGGCAGTGGGCGACACCATCGGCGCGAATCTGGATCCCAGCCACCTGTTCTGGCAGGGCATCGACCCTGTAGCCGCCATCAAGAAGCTGGGCAAGGCGATCTATTTCTTCCACGCCAAGGACACCAGGATCGATCCCTACAACACCGCCGTCACCGGCGTGTTGGATACGAAGCACTACGCCGACGAGCTCAACCGTTCCTGGATCTTCCGCTCCGTGGGTTACGGCCACAGCCATCAGGTGTGGAAGGACATGATGAGCGCGCTGCGCATGGTGGGCTACGATGGGGCGATTTCCATTGAGCACGAGGACAGCCTGATGTCCCAGAACGAGGGCCTGCAGAAGGCCATCGAGATGCTGAAAAACGTGATGATCTTTGAAGGCACCGGCGAGATGTGGTGGGCCTGATGATCCCGCTGGATGAAGCGCGGGGCATGCTGGATGAGCTGATCTCGGAGCTTCCGGAAGCGATCTTCACACGGCTCAACGGCGGCGTGCTGCTGTTGCCCGATGTGAGGCTCAGCCCCGAAGCCCGCTCGGAGGATCTGTACATCCTGGGCGAGTACTCGACCAGCTACGCCATGGGGCGCACCGTGGTAATCTATTACGGCTCCATCCTGCGCACCCACGGCGTTTTGACGCCAGAGCGGCTGCGGGAGGTGCTGCGGGAGGTGCTCCACCACGAGCTGACCCACCACCTGGAGTCTATGGCCGGCGAGCGCGACCTGGAAATCGACGACGCGCTGAAGATGGCCTGGTACAAAATGCGGCGCTGAGGGTTTTGCTCCGGCGGTCGGCATCGCTCTTCGCTTGTCAAGGCGCTGTGTTCACGTTAGAACATATCCCGAAGGACTTCCTGCGCGCCGTTTCCACGCCGGAAAAATCCCTCAAGCCGTGAGACCCAACTTCGGCTACCGGCGCGTTTCTACGCAATTCGAGCCCTCTATTCAGAGGGCTCGAATTACTCTGCGGAAATCAAACGCGCGATCAAAGATTCACAAACGGATCAGCTCAGGGAAAACAGCGTCTTGCCGACGTACACTTTTGCGTTGACGCAGTCCTGATAGTGACTGCCGGGCGTATTGCCAAAGACAATGTACTGTTGGAACGTGGACGGCTTCACTTTCTTGCCGTTTACCCTGTTCTTGGTATTGAGATAGAAGCTCTCGTTCAACCGGGCTTTGATGACGCACTGTCCGGACGCAACGTCCATAAAACGGTTGTTGTTGACGTATACATTGCTGTACTGAGTGGTCATCCTGTCCTGACTGCCCCAGTAGACGTTGCCGATCGCGTAAACGCCATCCAGGATGTGCCGGAAGGTATTGCGCGAGATCAAAACACTGCCGGCGGAAACGCCATCCAGCGCAATCAGGCTGTAATCAAAATAGTTGTCGATCACGCGAATGGCCTTCTCTCCATCGACGCCGGCGCCATTGATGTACAGGCAGCCGCCGTCTCCGGGATTTTCTTGGTTGGGGATGAATGAACAACCCTTGATGGTAAAGCTGACATCGCCAACCACTTCAACGGTCTTGTTGACCTCCATCTTCTGCATGAACGTCAGGTTCTCCAGGGTGCAGTTGTCGCCAAACACGCAGACCAGATCCTGCGTGGCCCACGCGCTGTTCGCGCTATAGTAGCTGCTGAAGATTCTGGGCTTGCCAGCGCCTAGGATGGTAAGGTTGTTCGCCACGATCGGGAAATACCAGCCAGTCTGATTGCCCGCGACGATCGTCCGATTGGGCGTCAAGTCGTAATCGCCCTTCTGGATAATCCACTTCTGTCCATCCCGCTGATTCGCGATCGCATCTTCAAGCTGTTCAACATTCTTGATGATGATCGTTTTTCCGGGCAGATTGTTCTTGGGTGCGGCGAGCGCACTCACCATCGTCATGGACAGGAGAACCGGAACGATAAGAACCAGAGCGATAAACTTCAGCCTCTTCCTTCCCAATCTTAACCCCTCCTCAGATTCTCGTCCTTGCTGTTCCGTGCCATTGCGCCACAGCGGATACGCGCCAATATGCGGCAACCGGCTGTCATACCGGGCAACAGCTTTAGACTCGCGGTACCGCGTTGCCAGTTTTCGCGAACTATGCTTTTTGCGCCTATTGGCAATTCAATCATAACACCAGTGGCAAATAATAGCAATATTTGTTAACCATAACGCTCGCAAATTTGGGGTTATTTAGGCAGAAATGTAAAAAATGTCGCGATCAATATCTTGGGATTTTGATTCGGGCCGTTTTCCCTGTTCCCAAACAAAAACCGCCGACGGAAAAATCCGTCGGCGGAAAGCCGTATGTTTTGTAAAGTGGCTCAGCGCTTGGAGAACTGGGGCGCGCGGCGGGCGGCCTTGAGGCCGTACTTCTTGCGCTCCTTCATGCGCGGGTCGCGTGTAAGCAGGCCGGCCTTTTTGATGGCGGGCTTAAGCTCTTCGTCCGCCTTGACCAACGCACGGGCGATGCCATGGCGGATGGCGCCAGCCTGGCCGGTGTAGCCGCCGCCGTTGACGGTGGCCAGCACATCGAAGCGGGCCAACGTATCGGTGAGCGTCAGCGGCAGGCGGACGGCCATCTTCAGCGTTTCAAGGCCGAAGTACTCGTCGAGCGAGCGCCGGTTGACGGTGATGTTGCCTTCGCCGGGAATCAGACGAATGCGAGCGATGGCCTTTTTCCTGCGGCCGACGGCGGTGTAGCAAACCTCAGACATGTTTCGTCCTCCTCCCTTACTTCACGTTGAATTCTACGGGTTTCTGGGCCTGATGCGGATGCTCGGGGCCACGGTACACATGCAGCTTTTTGAGCATCGCGTAGCCGATGGGGCCCTTGGGCAGCATGCCGCGCACGGCTTCTTTCAGCGCGAACTCCGGCTTGGTGGCCATGAGGACGCGGTAGCTGGTTTCCTTCAGACCGCCCGGATACCCGGTGTGATGGCGGTAGAACTTCTGGTCCAGCTTTTTGCCGGTCAGACGGATCTTGTCCACATTGACGACGATAATGTTGTCGCCGGTGTCGATGTGGGGTGTAAAGGTGGGCTTGTGCTTGCCGCGCAGCATGAGCGCGACCTGCGTGGACAGCCTGCCCAGCACCAGATCGGTCGCGTCGATGACATACCACTGGCGATCTACTTCGCCGGTCTTTGCCATGAAGGTGTTCACAGGTGGATTCCTCCCCATTGTTTTGCCTGGCGTCTTCCGCGAGGTCAGCGCGGGGTTCGCCCGCATTCGACGGGTTCGGGGCTAGTGATCCCATCGACGCAAGTTTTATCATACAGGAAATGCGCTGGGCATGTCAATGTTTTTCCGGATTAAATTTCAATAAAAAGGTGCGGCCGGAAAACCGTACCGCAGATAAGCCCGCCGCCCGCTGTCAATATACGGTCACGAAGCCCAGCGCAGTCTCCTCCAACACCGTTCGCCCCTCCGCGTCCGACACGCGCACGCTCATGCGGTATGCGCCGCGCAAATCATACGGGATATCCAGTTCTGACCGCGTCAGCGGAGATTGGCCGAAAAGCGCGCCCGCCGCCACCACCGATGTCTGGCTGGCCACGGCGCTTCCCGTGCCATCCCGCAGCATTAACTCCACCAGAAGTTCCGGCGTCTGCCCCGCCGCGCGCCAGGCCACGTCCACCGCCAGGCGGTACCCGCCGGGAATCGACGTGCGGTACTTCGCGGAACGGACCCAAATGCCTGACTCGCCCGTTTCGCTTTGTGCGGCCGCGCTCTGAACCAGCATGGTGGTGGTCTTGGGAACGCGGAATTGCGCCACCACGATGATCAGTGCCACCAGCACCGGAATGAACCAAAGATAGCCAAATCTGTTCAGGCCGAATTCCCGCAGGCGATCGCGGGCCGTCCTGTGGGGACGGCGCTTGCGCACCACCCGGGCGGCTCTGGGCGGTTTTTTCTGCCAGCGCAGTCTGCGCGGCCACATCCAATAACGCATGAATGCCTCCGTATGACCATCATATGTAGGAAATCAGCATGAGCAGCATCAGCGCGCAGGCGAAACCCACCGCGGGGTAGCCCACGCCCACCAGCGCCGTCAGCCCCGCCAGGGACAGCATCAGCGCCGCGACCGAGGCAAAGAAGATCGCCTGCCCCGGCCTCAGCCCGATTTCCTCAAGCACGGCTCTCAGCGATGACAGCGCCGCGGACAGCGTGGTCACCACCGCCAGAAACAGCGCCGCGATGGACAGGTAGTACCCGCTGACACCCCATGTCTGGGCCATCACCACCGAAGGCAGCGCCATCTGCCGGATATCCACGCCGGTTCGCAATAGCGCCCAGTTGGCCGGAACCAGCATCACAGCCAGCAGAAGCCCAGCGTACAGGCCAACCCGCACCGGGCGCGTTTCCTCCGTGGCATTCAGGCAAATCACACCCGCCGCCACCGTGGCATTAAACGCCGCGTAAATCATGCCGGAGGCCGCCGAGATCACCGCCGAACCGCCTACGCGCACACCTCCACCGCCCTGCCCCGCGCCCAGCGCCAGATACCAAGCCGCCATCCCGGCGACAAGCACCAGGCCTGCGACGCTCAGCGCGCCGCGCCGCGTCAGCGCCAGCGCGCAGAAAAACGTGATTGCGGTCCCCATAAGAAACGCGCCGTGAACCGGAAACGTCAGCGCGCCCAGCGTCGCGCCGGTGGAAAGCATCGCGGCCGCGCACAACACCAAAAGTGCCGAATACACCGCCCGCATCGCAATTCCGGAACCCCGGCCCATCGTCCGCGCGAAGATGCCGGGCAGATCCCGCTTTCCGGTGCGCCGGGCCAGCGAAGTGATCGCGCCGGTCAGAAATCCCGCTCCAACGCAGGCGATCCCTACCCCCAGCCAGGAGGCCGCGCCCTGTCCCGCAAAGAAAACCACCAGTTCTCGGCCCGACGCGAACCCCGCGCCAACCATCGCCGCCACGGCGGAAAGCGCCGCCGACAGATTGACCGCCTTGCGCATCCGATTCCCCCCTCGGGCAACCTTATGCGCCTGTCCCGCCTCGTCATGACCGGACGGGAGCGACGAATCTGCCTATCGCACGACGAGGCCCATCAGCTTTGAAAGTTCCACCGCCTGCTCCGGCGACACGATCGCGCCGCGGAGCTCCCCGCCGGAGAGCTTGATGCCATCGATGCGGCTGGTGCGAAAGTCGACGCCTTTGAGCGGCGCGTTCTGAAATTCCGCCGCGGTAAGGACGCACCGTTCAAACTCCACCGTCTTGAACTGACAGCCGGAAAAGGAGGCCTCCTTGAGGTCGCAGTCCTCAAACCGGACGCTTTCCAGTTTGCCCTTCCCGAACCCGGCATAGTCCATCCGGCAGAACGAAATCAGCGCGTGGGCGATCCAGGCGTCGGCCATCTCCGATCCCACGGCCCGGCAGTCCCGCATCTCCACCCGCCGGAAGGCCGCTCCCTTCAGCGCGGCGTTTGAAAAATCGCAGCCGGTAAAGAGGCAGTCACTGAAGCTGAGCCAGCGCACGCTGATCTCCTCAAACCGGCAGCGGACAAACGTGCAGCCGGAAAACTCCAGCCGCCGCGCCTGAAAGCCGCTGAGTGCGACGCCTTCAAAAGCAAGGCCCTCCGCTTCCTCGCCCTCGGCGGCCGCGCGCGCGGCCGCTTCCGCAAGGTCGGCCGGGCGCAATAATTCCGGCAGCGCCGGCTTCATCCGGTTCACGTCCATCACCCGCGTCTACGATAGCACGTTTTGACGCAAAATACAACATGCTGTTCGCGTTTGCATTCGCCGTCCCATATATGGTATAATGTTCCGTAAAAGATTTTTTCGGGAGGATTCGCATGGCAAAATATCAGGCCAGCGACATACAGATCCTCGAGGGCCTCGACGCGGTCCGGATGCGACCGGGCATGTATATCGGCTCCACGGGATCCCGCGGGCTGCACCACCTGATCTGGGAGATCGTCGACAACGCCATTGACGAAGCGATGAATGGCTACGCCACGGAAATCAGCGTCACCCTCAAAAAAGACGACAGCTGTGAAGTGACGGACAACGGCCGCGGCATCCCGGTGGACATCCACCCGCAGCTGGGCGTATCGGCGGTGGAGGTGGTCTATACCCAGCTGCACGCGGGCGGCAAATTCGACAACAAAAACTATGCCTATTCCGGCGGCCTGCACGGCGTGGGCGCGTCGGTGGTCAACGCGCTTTCGGAGTGGCTGGTGGTGGATGTATACCAGGACTTCAGCCACTATCAGCAGCGCTTTGAGAGTGTGGAGGACAAAAAAACCGGAAAGATCATCTCCGGACGGCCCGTCGCGCCGCTTGAAAAGCTGGGCAATACGCGAAAGCGCGGCACCGCCGTCTGTTTCAAGCCGGACCCGCGGGTCTTTGAGGAAACCACCTTCAACGGCGATCAAGTGCGCAGGCGCATCAAGGAACTTGCCTACCTCAATCAGGGCGTGTCCTTCCGCTTCACCGACGAGCGGATCAAGGACGCGGAGAAGCGCACCGTCGAATACCGGTTTGACGGCGGCCTCGCCGACTTTGTGAAGTACTTGAACGCCGACAAAAACGCCATCGGCGATCCGATCCTCTTCGAGGGTCGGAAGGAGGGAACCGTGCTCCGGGTGGCGATCCAGTACACGGATTCCTACACCGAAAATATCTTCTCCTTCGTCAACAATATCCCCACCGGAGAGGGCGGCACCCACGAAACGGGCTTCAAAGCCGCCGTCACCAAGGTATTTAACGACTACGCCCGCAGGCTCGGCGCCCTGAAGGAGAAAGAGAACAATCTCTCCGGCGAGGACTTCCGCGAGGGCATGACCGCGGTCATCGCCGTGAGCGTGCAGAAGCCCCAGTTTGAAGGGCAGACCAAAGGCCGGCTGGGCAATACGGAGGTCCGGCCCATCGTGGAAGCCATCGCCACCGAGCAGCTGGCGCTGTACCTCGAGGATCTGAAGCACCAGGATCTGGGCCAGCGGATCATCGAAAAGGCGGTGCAGGCCGCCCGGGTCCGCGAAGCCGCCCGGAAGGCCCGGGATGTGGCCCGCCAGAAAAATCAGCTGGAGGCCGCGCCGCTGGTGGGAAAGCTCTCCAGCTGCACCGGGCGGGACGCGTCCAAAAACGAACTCTTCATCGTCGAGGGCGACTCCGCCGGCGGCAGCGCCAAGCAGGGCCGCGACCGGCGCTTTCAGGCCATCCTGCCGCTGCGCGGAAAGCCGTTGAACGTCGAGAAAAAGCGCATCGACCAGGTCCTGGCCAACGAGGAGTTCCGCTCGGTGATTACCGCGCTGGGCACCGGCATCGGCGAGGACTTTGACCTGAAAACCCTCAAGTACAACCGCGTGATCATTCTGTCGGACGCCGATCAGGATGGCGCGCACATCCGCGCGATCCTTCTGACCTTCTTCTTTCGGTACATGCGGGAACTGGTCACAGAAGGCCACGTATTCATCGGCATGCCGCCGCTGTACAAGTGTCAGAAGGGCGCGAACACTCTCTACTGCTACGATGACCGGGAGCTGGACGCAGCCATTAAAAAGATCGGCCGCGGCTACACGCTGCAGCGATACAAGGGCCTTGGCGAGATGAACCCCGAGCAGCTTTGGGAGACCACCATGAACCCGGAGAACCGCAAGCTCGTTCAGGTGACGCTGGAGGACGCGCCGGAGGCGGAACGCCTGGTCACCGTGCTGATGGGCGACAAGGTGGATCCCCGCCGGGAGTACATCAGCCTGCACGCCAACTTTAACCGCGAGGACAAGTTCATCGAGCGCGTGGAGATCGGGGGTGAAGCACATTGAGCAAAATTGATCCGCCCCGCGACACCATCATCCAGCGCGCGATGGAAGATGTGATGCATCAGTCGATGATCCCCTACTCTGAGTACGTCATTCTGGAGCGCGCGCTGCCCCGGGTGGAGGACGGCCTCAAACCGGTGCAGCGGCGCATCCTGTTTACGATGCACGAGCTCGGTCTGACCAGCGACAAGCCCCACCGCAAGTGTGCCCGCATCGTGGGCGACTGCCTGGGCAAATACCATCCGCACGGCGACACTTCGGTCTACGACGCCCTGGCGCGCATGGCACAGCCCTTCGTGATGCGGGGGCTTCTCGTGGACGGTCACGGAAACTTCGGCTCCATCGACGGCGACAGCCCCGCCGCGATGCGCTACACAGAAGCCAAGATGACCGCGCTCTCCATGGAGCTCCTGCGGGACATCGACAAGGACACCGTGGGCTTCCACCTGAACTTTGACGATACGCAGAAGGAGCCGGACATGCTGCCCGGCCGCTTCCCGAACCTGCTGGTGAACGGCGCCAGCGGCATCGCGGTGGGCCTGGCCACCAACATCCCGCCCCACAACCTGGGCGAGGCCATCGACGGCGTGATCGCGCAGATCGACAACCCCGGCATCACCGTGGATGAGCTGATGCGCTTCATCCCCGCACCGGACTTCCCCACCGGCGGCGTGCTTCTGAAGGACGGTGAGCTCCGGCAGGCCTACGAAACCGGGCGCGGCAAGCTGCAGGTGCGCGCCAAGGTGCATGTGGAGAGCGGCCCCTCGGGGCGCTCGCTATTGGTGATCACCGAAATGCCCTATCAGGTGGGCAAGTCCTCGATGCTGGAGAAGATTTTAAAGCTCAGCGAAGAAAAAAAGGCGCTCTTCGGCGGCATTCATGACATCCGGGACGAATCCGACCGCACCGGCATGCGGGCGGTCATCGAGCTCAAGCGCGACGTGGACCCGGACAAGACGCTGGCGATGCTCTATAAGTATTCAGACCTTCAAACCACCTTCGGCGTCAACATCGTGGCCATCGCGGGCGGAAAGCCTGTGCAAATGGGGCTTAAGGAAGTGATTGGCCACTTCATCCGCCACCAGAAGGACGTGGTCACCCGGCGTACGAAATACGAATTGGAGCAGGCGAAGGCCCGCGCTCACATTCTGGAAGGGCTTATCATCGCCGTGGACAACCTGGACGAGGTGATCCGGCTGATCCGCGCCTCCTCCACGCCCAAGGAAGCTCGGGAAAAGCTGATGTCACGCTTCGGCCTGACGGAGATTCAAGCCCAGGCCATCCTCGACATGCGCCTGCAGCGGCTGACGAACCTCGAAATCGTATCGCTGCGCAAGGAGTATGAAGAAATCAGGCGGCTGATCGACCGGCTGCTGGGCATTCTGGGCAGCGAAAAGAAGCTGCTGACCGTGATCAAGCAGGAACTAACCGAAATTCGCGCGAAATACGCCGACCCGCGCCGTACGCTTCTCACAGACCGGCCCGACGAGCCCCAGGTCTTCGAAGAGGAGAAGCCCGTCGCCGAGGAGGCTGTGGTGGTGGTCACGCGGGCGGGCTTTGTCAAGCGGCTGACGCCCAAGGCCTTTGAGAAGGCGCAGGCAGAGGATTCCGAACGGCCGCGCATGCTGCTTCGCGCGATGACCGACCAGCGCATCCTGTTCTTCTCCGGCGCGGGACAGTGCTACCCTGTGCCGGTTTCGCAGGTGCCGGAGGTGCGGCCCAAGGACCGGGGCCTTGCGCTGACGGGCCTCCTGGCGGGTTACGACGCAAAAGAAGGCCTTGTGGCCGCCTTCGCCCTGCCGGACGACGCCTACGCCGGCGATTTGATCTTCGCCACCCGAGGCGGGCTCGTGAAGCGCAGCGCGCTGACCGAGTACGCGGTCCGGAAGGCGCGTTTCGCGGCGCTCAACCTGAAATCGGGCGACGAACTGCTGGCAGTTCTGAGGGTATCCGGCGAAAACCAGATGCTGCTCGTCACCGAGCGCGCGATGTCGATCCTCTTTGATGCGGCGGAAATTCCCGCAACGGGCCGTGCCACGGCGGGCGTCAAGGGCATCGGCCTTTCGCCGGGTGACAGGGTGTCCTTCGCCTTTGCCATGGATTCACCCGAAGGCGAGGCGCTGATCGCCACCGACCGCGGCTACATGAAGCGCTGTCTGATGGTGGACTTCGACCCGCAGGCCCGGGGCGGCAAGGGTGTGAAGTGCTTTACCTTCCTCAAAAACGGCGCCAACGGCGAAAAAATCGCCGGCGTTCTGCCGGTCCGTGAGCCCTTCGACTTCCTGGTGACGCAGAAGGGCGGACAGACCACAAAGCTGAATACCGAGTGGGTCAAGATCGAGCTGAAGGCTGGGAAGGGTCAGCCGCTGGTGATGGCGATGCTGGACGACTTGGTGGAGGAGATCGCTCCGGCCTGACGCGAAAACACCGACGTGGGGG
>JAEZTL010000029.1 GCA_023421395.1 Bacillota bacterium
CCTTTGCCGGATCGTACAGCGGCGCCGCTACCAGCACGGCGTAGTAGCCCTCCTGGATCAGATCTTCGAAGTCGTATCCATACCTGATCAACCAACGGAAGTGTCGGCCGACGACCCACTGCACCAGGTGCGCATGGCGGATCGCGGGGGAAACAGACGGGGTCAAGTGGCCATCCTCCCTTCCAGCGCAACGGCGCATTTGCCGAGGGCCTTTGCGGTCAGGCGGGATACGTGGGACTGTGACAAGCCCAAGGCAAAGGCAATGGTCTGTTGCGTCTGCGGATAAATCCCGACCATGCCGACCCGCGCCATCACGGCGTATCGCTCTTCGTCGTTTAACCCGGCCAGCGCGACAGCGGCTTCAGTAGAAGCTTCGCGCGAGATTACCGTGTCGAGTACGGCCGGAGCATCGTCGGGGAGCAGGTCCGCGAGCGTGCAATCCTCGACGCCCGGCAGTTGTGCGGAAAGTGAAACTTCGTCCTTTCGCTGGCGACGCCTTCGGAACTCCATCAGGATTTCATTGGTGATGCAGCGCGCGGCATAGGTGGCGAACTGAAAGCCAAGGCGCGGTTTGAAGGAGTCCGCCGCCTTGATCAGGCCGATAGCGCCAATTGAAAAGAGTTCGTCGTAGTCGTCCTGCGAGCGAGCATACTTCTTGGCGATGTGGAAGACGAGCCGGGTGTTGTGCTCAATGATCTTATCGCGGGCGGCCTTGTCCCCGTCTGCCATGCACTGAAGCAGTTCCTTTGCCTCGCCTCTCGGAAGCCTTGGTGGCAGGTACATCGAATCACCTCCCGCTGATTGTCTGCTGTATCTCGCGAAGCTCTGCGACAAAACCGTCGATCTCGCCAATGTCTAGCATCAACGCGCCGCCGTCGATGCCGATCCGCGTGCCGGTGACAGTGTACCGGTGCCTGGCGCCGGAGAAGCGGAGCTGCGTGGTGCGGAGGATCTTGGTGGGATCGGGTGCCCGGGGCAGCATGTGCGCGGCCATAGCGGGGGCTTCCGGAAGGGGTTCCGGCTCTGGTGATTCGAGAACCTGCTGTAGCGCCGCGGACGGCCCCGGCTTCACCGGGCCTGAAATGATATTCATGATGGTGTCCGTCGCCTGGTCGGCGGTAAGCTCCTGTCTCAGCTCAACGTCGCGCGCGGCCAATTCGGTGCGCCGCTTGCCGATTGCATTTGGGTACTTGCTTCGGATAAGATACACGGTCTGACGATCCAGGCCGGTTCTTTCCGCGATATCTTTGGGCGGCACGTCGCGCGCCGACAGGTCGATGATCTGGGAAAACACTTCTTTCGATATACTGGCCATCACGAAATCCTCCTGTTCCCCGGCCGCTTGACCGGTTGCATCTTGGGGGAAGGTATGTTAGAATCTTGGTGGTTCGTGTCCCTTGCCCTGTCCGGCGCTGCAACGTCGGCGGGGCACTTTTGCATCCGGGCCTGCCGGGCCATGTCGCGCAGGTAGGCCAGCGCGCCCGAAAGCTGCCGGGTCTGCGGCGTGACGATGACGTGGCTGGCGCCGCCCAGCCCTTGGGCCATGGGGATCATGGTGATGCCGTAGCCGGGGCCGTTCCGGCAGATCGTGTAGTAGTGGTCGTTGTCCCGGTAGACGGGGTATTTCATCGCCATGAGATCATGCACCCCCTAAGCAGATTGAGTATCCACTTCATCACGTGAACCCCACCGCCTTGAGCGTCACGATGATGCCGACACTGAATCCGATGGCCAGCCAGCAGGCGGCGAGGATCACGGCGCGCCAGCGCCGGTCGCGGCGGAGCTGGGCGCGGGTGTTGGAACGTGTCATGGGATATCCTCCGTCCTTTCGTAGCCTTCCGGCAGGTTGGGAAGGTGTGCCCAATGCGTGATCGATTTCAACTCCCAGGCCTTGTCGCCATTGTTGTGCCAGAAGCCTTCGTTCGGCGTGAAGAACGTGTACTCGTCGTGGAGAACCGATTGGAGCCTTTCCAGTTCAGTCATCCCGCACGGCAGGTCGAGATAAATCCTGTCGCCCTTGGCGTACCACTCAGCGTTGTCGAACCACGGCTCTGCCGGAGTTGGGTTCGGGTTGCAGACCAGGTACAGACCGGTGACCGTCGGCTTCCTGTCGCGGATGTCGATCCAGTCGATGTAGGGGTCCGTCATGTCCGCCTCACTTTCTTCGTCGGTCGGGGCGGGAACAGCAGCGCCACGCTCTCAACCGGGCGCATGACGTTGTCCTCGTCGGGGATCTCACGGATGAGTTCTTCGGGATAGCGGGAGGGGTTGAGCCGTACGTCGGAGGCCATGAAGTCGCTGTAGCCGTCCGCGCAGGAGATCAGATAGATGTAGGGCCTGTCCACCATAAACACCTCCGTTGATCGGTCGTGGTGTTGCCCGGAGCCGGGCGGGTGACGCGTTGATGGCAGCAGTCGGCTCTCCTTTCACGCGGGACGGTCTGGCGGCCTTACCCTGCTTGTTTCAGGCGTTCCACCAGAGCCATCAGATCGCTTGAGTGGATCAAATTCTTCCGGCTATCACGTTCCAGCTTGAAGCTGGCCAGTTTACCGCTGCGGATGTAGGCCAGGATCTGATTGCGGCTGGTGCGCATTAGGTCAGCAGCTTCTTCTACCGTGTACACGGTGATCGGCGTAGCGGCCGTAGGTGCCACTTCGCGGATGGCTTCGCGTACGGTCTCGGCGATCGTCGGCGCCAGCATGTCTGCGATCACCCGGGCTAGTTTCTCTTCCATACGTGTCACTCCTTTCCGAATCTGGGCTTGAAGCCGGTTGAGAGCCGCCCGGGCTTCCGAGATCTCCTTGAGGGCTTGGGTACGCAGTTTGGGATCGTCGATGTGGCCGTCGATGGCATCACGGGCCAGTTGGTCATGGAGGGCCTGTACATCCGCCAGCTCGTATCGGACGCTGACCACCGCGGCAAGCAGCTCGCTGACCACCTGGGCCGGGTTACGTTCGCGGAAGCTGTCGATGTTCGAGTACATCCACCGATACCAGAGCATTTCGCCCTCAGCGCTCAGCGCGTGCTCGATCCGGCTCACGTCGTTGGGATGGGGGATCGCCTTGCCGGTCTCCCAGCGTTCCAGGGTGTCTTCTGATGTGCCCAGCTGGTTGGCGAGCTGCCACCTCGGGATTTTCCGCGCTTCTCGCGCTTTCCGAATGTCCAGATACGTGAATTCAGCCATGTCGAGGCTCGTCCTTTCGTGGTACACTTTGTGTGTCGAGAGGGGGGAGTCGAGAGATGCGGTCGAGAGGGCCACCAGAGATCAGGAGGCGACCGGGTGAGCGGCCATGTAGTCGCGGACAGTCTGGATAAGCGCGGTGCCGGGCGCCCGGCCAAACATCACGGAGCGGAGGCTCTCGTAAGGTACACCCGCCTCCTTGGCGACCACCGTGAATGGGATACCGCGCTCGAAGGCGTAGCGCGCGACTTCCTCGCCGAACTCCGTGCGCGGCGTGGTGCGGTGCAAGAAATCACCTCCTTTCGGCATTGAAATAACGAACACGTTATGGTATAGTTAGCGTGGTGTGGTGTGTCAGCCTTTGAAGCGGTGGGAGGTTTTACATGAAGACGTACGATGACTTTCTTGTTTCTTCTGCCCCAGCAATGGAGGCGGTTCGTGAGGAATTGGCGGCAAAGGTTTTGGCAAGAGGAAGGAAGAATGCGGGGAGGCCTTACGACCCGACGAACGTAGCCATCATGACGATTGAGTTGGCGAATCTGTACACGGATCGTGTCCTTCGCCTGTACCATTCGTGGTTGTCGGAGCAGGCGGCGGACTAGGTATGCTGTCCATCACCGCGCGAGCGATGCGCTCGTAGTCGAGGATCAGAGGCGCGGTTGCGGGATTGTGCTCCATGGTCTTCTCCTTCCTTTGGTGGTCAACGTGGTTGGTATGGGGACAGTATACTTCATATTATGAAGTATGTCAAGCGGAGAATAGGACTTTTTAAGAAGTAAATTTTGAGGTGAAGCCATGACAAGCTCAGACAGAGTTTTCGCGTTGCTGGAAGAGCGAGGGGTGAGCGCATACAAGCTCTCCAAGGCAGTCGGAATCACCCAGGGAAATATCGGGAACTGGAAGAGTGGGGTATCCAGCCCGTCTTACGGTGCGCTTGTCAAAATTGCGAAGTACTTCAATGTGTCCGTCGAATACCTTGAATGCAAAACCGACGACCCCGCCCCGGCCTCCGGTGCCTCCGATGACGTGCAGATAGAGATCCTCGCCCGGGCGGCCCGGAAGATGACGCCCGAAGAAAAGCAGAAGCTGATCGACATGGCGAAGGTGATGTTCGAAAAGGCGTTTGACGAGTAGGAGGCGGGAGCGTGGCAGAAATTGATACGGTGGCGTATAATCTTGGACAGCAGATCGGCAGTTTTGCGCGTTGGGTCCTACTTTATTTCATAGTCCGAGCCGTTGTCTGCGCGTTCTTTTGTGGTGTTCTGGCGCAACAGAAGGGATACCGTGCCTGGGTGTACGCGCCATTCGGGTTTTTATTCGGTTTTATTGTCTTGCTATTTCTCGTTGGGCTACCCGCCACTCCATTGGATGAAGCGCAATATCAGAACGACATAGCGCGGGAGCGTGAAAGGTTGGCGGCGGTGGAAGGTGAAGACCAGCAACCAGCCGAACCCAACATGCCATAGCGTTGCCCGATGGAAAGCAGAAGCTGATCGGCGTGGTGCGGGTGATGTTTGAACAGGCGTTAAATGAGTAAGAGAATAGCTATCCTTGTGACGCGAAGATACCAAACACGTTAATTATTTTCTGAATCGCTTGACTTTTGCGGCCAATGGGCATAGTATTACTGTGTGAACCGCGTTCACACGTTAATCCGCCCTTGGCAAGTAGGTCTCCCGCAATCAGGGATGTGCCGAAGCTAAGGGCTTTTATTTTGCATACGGAAGCGAGGCGGACGTATGGATACTGTGGCAATTCTCGTTGATGGAGGCTTCTATACCAGACGCGCAAAGGCACTATGGGGAGAGCGCTCAGCGGAGGACAGCGCCGACATACTCCATCGTTACTGCACATGCCACTTGAATCACTTCGAAGGTGGTGTATTTGTGCGTGATAAACTCTACCGTATCTTTTACTACGACTGCCCGCCGATGGACAGAAACGTTTACCATCCTCTTTTGAAAAAAGACAAATCCATGAAGAAGGAGCCGCTGTACGCCTGGATGACAGCGTTTCAGGAAGAACTTCGCAATAAGCGCAAAGTGGCGCTTCGACTTGGCAGGCTTTCGGATAACGATATTGGCTACACGTTCTCAATTGATACCGTGAAGAAGCTATGCAGTGGGGCAATTACGGTTGACGGACTAACCGAAGACCACTTTGTACTGAGCGTCAAGCAAAAAGGGGTAGACATGCGAATCGGCCTTGATATCGCGTCCATGGCATACAAACGACAGGTCACAAAAGTGATTTTAATTGCCGGTGATAGTGATTTTGTTCCTGCGGCAAAGTTGGCGCGTCGTGAAGGAATCGACTTTGTTTTAAATTCCATGGGGAGATCTATTGGCAGCGACCTAAATGAACATATAGACGGTCTAACCACGCTGAAATTTGATCCGGATAGAAAAAAGGAAGAGAGACTTGCGCGAAAAGTGAGCGCTGTTCAGCGTGCATGTGACTGCGATCAGCAGGAGGAACCAGAATGCGATTAATGACAGCCCCCTGCGTAACCAAACGCCCGATTAAATCCGCCCCACTACATTGAAATAAGAACACATGTTCGGTATAATGGTCGCATCCTGTCTACGGAGGCGATCTCGTGTACCGACCCAACTACCACCGTGCCACACGTACCGCTTACCGCACCCTCTTGGCCACCGGCGTTGACACGCTCCCGGTCGATGTTGCGGATCTGTGCCGCCGCTGCCGGAACACTCAGGTATTATCCTTCCGAGAGGCGCGTCACAAGTTCGATGACTTCGAACCGCTCTGCGATGGCCCCAGCCTCATGGCGTTTACGCTGCGTCGGATCGCCGGCGGCCAGATCCACAACCTGATCCTGTGGAACGACGAGGAGATGCGGCCTGGCAGCGGTTTGTTCCGCTTCTCGCTGGCGCACGAACTGGCGCACATCGTACTTAAGCACCCCGACGACGGCGGATACGTGGCCGAGTTGGAAGCCAACATTTTCGCGCAGCACCTTCTGTGCCCCCGGCCAGTGCTCGAGGTGTTCCAGCCCAGGAACTATCTTGAGATCAGCTATCTGTGCGGTGTGTCGATGTCCACCGCACGCATCGTTGCCAGCATGCTGCGGCAAGAAAATCGGTACGTAGACCCGGACATCTGGTCAAAGATCTTCGCCGCTTTCAGCCTCGATGAAAAACGAAGCACATCAGATTTTATTTCTGCTTTCGACCAGCACCGGCTTGCCCGGGCGCACGGTTTGTGATTCCATGCCGTGGGAGGTAGCATTATGGCAACCATCAAGAAACTAGACAAGGGCAGTTATGAAGTACGCTGGGATGAGTACGACGCTGAAGGCCGTCGCCATCAGCGTCGTAAGCACTTCGACCGGGCAAATGAGGCCAACGACTTTGCCAAGATATTGGATAAGGATCGGCCCTACGAGGCTTCAACGACGAAGTTTGATGCTTGGATGGATGAATGGTTTGAGACGTACAAGGCGCGCGTAGAAGCAACAACAGCTGCAACCTATCAGTGTATTGTCGATCGTTGCAAGAAGCACTTCGGAACCGTGCTACTTTCGAAAATCACTCCGTCAGCCATCGAAAAATTCTATGACCGATTGGCTGATCCCGAACACCCGCTATCCCAGAAGGCGTTGTGTTCATCGTCAGTTCAGCGGCATCACGCTCTACTTCACCGGGCATTTAGCATTGCAGTAAGGGATGGGTTGATGCAGTCCAATCCGTGCGATCGAGTTGACCGACCGATTTCCAGCCGTCAGGAACCGGAAATGCCCGATCTGATGGAGGTTCAAGCACGGCTTGACGCACTAGCTGGACAGTCTCTGTATTTACCGACTGTGATCGCCTTAGTGACCGGCATGCGCCAATCAGAAGTCTTAGGGCTAAAGTGGGATGCTGTGGACCTTAAGAAGGGGAAGATTGTGGTTCGGCGCGTAAGACAGCGGATAGGAGAGGAGCGGCTCAAGAAAATCAAACTCAAGGCCAGCACGCACGAAGTGCCCGGCATGCCCGGATGGATTGAAAGAGATTATACGAAAGCAAAAAAGAACCACACCGTTCCTATCTCACCGGAACTTGTCGCGGTCCTAAAATCGGCGAAGACCCAACAAAAGAAGAATCAACTGCTCTTTGGCGATGTCTATATGAAGACTGACTACGTGAGCGTCTATGAAGATGGTCGTCCGATGGATGCAAACGCGCTTGCCAACGCCATGAATGGGATCTGCAGATACCATGACCTGCGGCATTTAAACGCCGTGCTCTTGCTGCGCGCGGGGCACAGTGTGGCCACCGTGGCCGATCTTCTGGGCCATACCACGCCCCAAACGACGGTCACTTTTTACGCGCACACACTTGAAGAGCAGAAGATTGCGGCGTCGAAAACCATGGCTTCTGCAATCAAACTGAAATCCTGATGTGGCAGCGATGTGGCAGACAGAAAGGGCGATCCTGTGGCTGTGAGCAGGAGACAAGCGAAAACCCCAGCAAATGCTGGGGTTCTTTGGTGCCGGAAGCGGGACTTGAACCCGCACGGTGTCTCCACCAACGGATTTTGAGTCCGTCACGTCTGCCATTCCATCATTCCGGCGAGATGCGGGTTTTATTATAAAAGATTATGCGGCAAAAAGCAAGGGGCGCAGAGAAATTTCCCGGCCCGGAGGATGGTTTTGCGGTCCTGAGGGGAAATTTGCCGGGGGGGTCGAAAACGTGCAACCGGAGCCTTTCAAATGCGTCAAAAAATAGACCGGCTGGAAAATGTCGGCCACATTTGGTTTTTTAACGCGCAATGTGTATAATAGCAGGTGGAAGTGAGGTGATCGGCTTGCAGAATGCGCCCGATGAGCGCGATCTCGTCCGCAGGGCTTCGCAAGGCGATGAAGCCGCGTTTGAACTGCTGATGCGCGCGCATGAAAGCCGCATGTACGCGGTGTCGCTGAGGATGTGCGGCAACCGGGAGGACGCGCAGGACTGCCTCCAGGAGGCGATGCTGCGCATCTACCGGGCCATGTCAAATTTTAAAGGTCAATCCTCCTTCGCCACCTGGGCGTACAGGATTACGATGAACACCTGCCTCGATGAACTGAGGCGGCGAAAGCTGCGCACCGCCACGTCGCTGGACGTTTTGCTGGACACCGGCTGGTCGCCCGCCGACGATGGGGAAACCCCGGAACAGCATTCCATCGCCGCCGAGCAGCGGCGAATGCTGGAAAAGGCCATTGCCGATCTGCCGGAGGACATGCGCGCCGCCATCGTACTGCGCGACGTGCAGGGGTTCAGTTATGATGAAATTGCCAGAATGCTGGAGGCCAACGTGGGTACGATCAAATCCCGCATCAGCCGGGGCCGGGAAAAACTTCGGGAAGTGCTGGTCCGGCAGCCGGAACTTTTTGGCCGGTATCCGGTCTAACTGGCGGAAAGGAGGGGAAGCGCATGAGCGAACATGAAACCTGCCGGTGGTTTGAATCAAACCTGAACGCGCACCTGGACGGCGAACTCGACCGGGAAGCGCGTGAGCGGATGGACGAGCACGCCAGATCGTGCCTGGCCTGCGGACAAAAGCTGGAAACGATGACGCGGCTCCTGACCATGTGCGCCGAGCTCGACGAAGGGCTGACGGTTCCGCTGGACGCGCAGGCTGCCTGGCGGAAAGCTGTTCGGGCCGAAGCGCAGAGCCGCAAAAAAACGCGCCGAGTCGGTGCGTGGACGCGCGGCATGGGCTGGATCGCGGCGGCGCTGACACTCCTCACGGTCTCTACGGCGGTATTCAATCAGGGCGTCACGGCGCCTTCCGCGCAGATTGACGATCTGATGGCCAAGGCGCCCGCGAACGCGGCGTACTCGAGCCCGGTGGAATACGGCACGCCTCTGGAAGAAAGAATGGCGGATTCCGGAACGCTGAGCCTCACCGCGGACGGTACCCTTGCAGACTCCGCTGAGATGGCGGATCAGCAGGTGATCCAGAACTCGACATCCGAGCGCGCGCAGGTGGTCATCCGCTCCGCAGGCTACGCCATTGAGACCACGGCCTTTGACACCGACAGCCAGAGCGTCGATAACCTCGTGGGCGAGTACGACGCCTACTACGAGTCTGACAGCCTGTCCGGCCAGCCCATCAAGGCGGGCCAGGCGAGCGGCCGCCAGCGCATGATGATGATCCGCGTGCCCAGCGCCCAGCTGGACGAATTTCTGACCAGCCTGGACGTGATCGGCAGCGTTACCAGCAGGATCCGCTCCGCGGAGGACGTGTCCGCCAATTACTACGACGCAACCGCCCGCCTGAACGCATTGAAGGCGCAGCGGGAGCAGATCGAAAAGCTCATGACCGGTGCTACCGACCTCAGCGCCGTCGTGGAGCTTCAAGACAAATTCTACGAGCTGCAGGCCGAGATTGATTCGCTGGAAGGCCGCATCCGCGGCTGGGAGAGCAAGGCCGACTACGCCCAGGTAAGCGTTGACATGACCGAAGTGGCCGTGCGCGATCAGGTGCAGCCTGTGGGTGACACGCTGATGGAGCGCATCCGCACCGGGTTCTTCGATTCGGTCAACTGGTTGAGCGGCTTTCTGCAGGACATGGCCGTCACATTGGCGGCGCTGGCGCCGGTTCTGGTGATTCTGATCCCATTGATCGTGCTGATCGTGGTGATCGTCAAGGTGGTGCGCGCCAGGCGGCGCAGATAGCAAAGGGTTTCCATGTGGCGCATGTCTTCATAATGCCATGCGCCATTTTTGTACCACAAAACAGGCAAAAGGAGTGATTTTCATGAAGCTTTGGAAGATTTTGACCATGGGCCTTGCGCTGGTCCTGATGCTCTCGCCCCTCTCTGCGCTGGCGGAAAACGCCCAGGTGACCGTGTCCGGAACGGGCGTCATCAACATCAAGCCGGATACCGCCACCATCACGCTGGGCGTCAGCGAAACCGCCAAGGGCGCGGTAGAGGCGCAGGCCACCGTCAATAAGAAGATCGCGGCCGTCAAGAAGGCGCTGATCAAGGAGGGCGCCAAGGAGGAGGACATCTCCGTCAGCGATCTGAGCGTCTGGGGCAACTACGACTACTCCGGCGATACCCAGAAGCTGACCGGCTATACCGCTTCCCATACGCTCAACATCACCACCGCGGACATGGATGCCGTGGGTCCGTTGATCGATGCGGCCCTGGGCGCGGGCGCCAACCAGTTGCAGGGCGTGGCCTTCACCGCGGAGAACAACGACGCCGCCTATGATCAGGCGCTGAAGCTGGCCGTCGAGAAAGCCCGCGAAAAGGCGGAAGTGCTGGCTGCCGCCGCCGGTCTGAAGCTGGGCGCGCTGGAGACCCTCGCGGAGGGAGATACCTACAACTACGGCCCCTACGTTAACGCAAAGTATGCGGCTGCCGACGGCGCGGGCGAAGGTGCGCCCACCCAGGTAGATACCGGGTCTGTGACCGTCAGCGCCACGGTGACGGCGGTTTTCAGCCTGGAAGGCTGATCCCTGACAGAACGATAAAGCCACCGCGCCGCATTTTTTGCGGCGCGGCGGCTTTTTAACCCCGACCTAGACCGTATCAGCGGGAGACGGACGTGTTGCGAGCGATCTCGCTGACCTTTTCAACCACTTCGCCGAAACCATACAGCACCCAGGACGAAATCCATGCGCCCAGCGAGCCAAGCACCATAATCACCAGGCCTGAGAGAATGCCCGGCATCGCGTAGTAAGACTGCCCCGCCATCACCATCGTGGAGATGCCCAGAATGATCGAAGCGATGATGCCGACCCATGCCATAACCTTTGCGAGGCCCTTGATCTTGCCCCCGACGTTGGCATACATGGAAACCCCTCCCCTTAAATATTAAGCCAATGTCATTTTATGACGAAATATGCATAAAGTCAATGGCCGCAAGGGGAAAGATGGCGAAAAAGTGGCGAAGATCAGAAGTGCTGGATGGCGCGCACAGCCTCGGCGGTAGAGGTCAGCGGGAACAATTCGAAACCGATGATGCCGTCGTAGCTGCTCTCCTCCAGTTGCCGGAAAACGCGCTCATAGTGGATCTCGCCCGTGCCGGGTTCGTGCCGCCCCGGGACGTCCGCCACGTGAACGTGGCCGATCTGCCCGGCGAACCGGGCGATATTGTCGCACAGCGCGCCTTCGTTGAGCTGCATATGGTAGACGTCGTAGAGGATTTTAAGCATCGGGGAGCCGATCAGCCCGGTAAGCTCCGCGGCGGTCTGAGTGTGGGTGAGGAAGTAGCCCGGATGGTCTGTGGCGGTGTTGAGGGCCTCCAGGTTCATTCGGATGCCGCTGTCCTCGGCGATCTTCGCGCATTCGGTCAGCCCGGCGTAGAGCGTCGAGAGCTTTACCGCCTCCGACAGTTCCGAGTAGCTGCTGGCGGCCCGGCCGCCCGCGCCCAGCGCGTTGGAGAGCAGGGTTACCGCCCGCGCGCCCAGACGCTGCGCCGCGTCCACCGATTCCTTCAGTTGGTTCAGGTAGCGCTCCTTGTGAGACGGATCGATGAGCGAGTAATCCTGGCCGCCGTTGAAGTTGCTGATGCCGACGCCGGCGTCCCGCGCCGCGGCCGCGACCGCGCCGAGATCCTTGTCCCGCCAACCCCAGAACTCCACATAGTCAAAGCCGTCCTTTTTCGCGGCCTCGAAGCGGTCAAGGAACGGAAGCTCCAGGTACAGGGTTTCAACGCACGCGCACTTGGGAAATTTCATGCCGTTCATCCTTTCGTTGATGGCGATCGCGCCGGAAACCGGCGGCCGAAGGGGAAACAAAGGAAAAGCCCCCGTCCAAGGACGAGGGCTCGATAAGGACTTTACTTCGCCTGCTTCTTTTCGCTCTCCATGTCGATGACCTTCTGCCCATCGTAGTAGCCGCAATGCTTGCACACGCGGTGGCTCAGTTTCATCTTCTGGCAGCGCGGGCACTTGACGATGCCGGGCACGCTCAGCTTCCAGTTCGCGGCGCGGCGGGAGTGCTTGCGCGCCTTTGACGTTTTATACTTCGGTACGGCCATGGTTACACCTCCTCGTCGTCGCTGGGAATTCGTTCTCTGAGTGCCGCAAAGGGATTCTCCCGGACGGGACCCTTCGGGCAATCGCAGGGCGTTTCATTGAGGTTCGCGCCGCAGACGGGGCAGAGGCCCTGGCAGTCCTTCCGGCACACCAGCCGCATCGGCATCTCCAAGAGCAGCGATTCCCGGGCAGGGCTGGTCAGATCGATCTCGTGGCCTTCCAGCAGGCGCTGGTCGGGATTCTCCGGATCGCTCTCGCGCACAAAGACCTCTTCGATGTCGGCCTTGAGGGGCTGCGAGACTTCCCGGAGGCACCGGGCGCAGTGGGCGGTCAACGTCGCCCGTACCGTTCCCCGGACCGAAACCGATTCGCCCGTGCCGGTCATTTCGCCCTTCAGGAGGATATCCGACAGCAGCACTTCATCGCTCAGGACGTCCATCGGCTCGAGCGCCAATGCGCATTCGAACGGATAGGCCTGTCCAGGGTTTTTGAGCGCAGCCGAGACATCGATCATGGGGCAATCACCTCGCAGGGACTAACCAGCTTATTATAGAATCACGAGACAGATTTGTCAAATTATTTTTGCGTAAGTTCCAGCGTATCCCGAGCGATGGCCAGTTCCTCGTTGGTGGGGATCACCCACACCTTGACCTTGGAGCCGTCCTTCGAAATCTCGCCCTCGGAGCGCTTGCCGCTATTTTTGGCCGGATCCAGTTCAACGCCCAGGAACTCAAGACCTTCGCAGATTTCGGTGCGGGCCGCGCAGTCGTTTTCGCCGATGCCGGCCGTGAAGACGATCAGGTCCAGGCCGCCCATGGCCGCCGCGTAGGAACCGATGGTCTTGCGGATGCCGTAGGCCCACATCTCCCGGGTGACCTTGCAGCGCTCGTCACCCTCCTTCGCTCCGGCGACCACGTCGCGCATGTCGCTGGAACGGCCGCTGACGCCCAGAAGACCGGACTTCTTGTTGAGCATGTCCACCACCTGCTCGGCGGTCATGTTCTCCCGGACGGCCAGGGTGGAGACCACCGCCGGGTCCAGGGAGCCGGAGCGGGTGCCCATCAGAACGCCCTCAAGCGGCGTCAGGCCCATGGACGTATCCACGCACTTGCCGTCCACCACTGCGGAGAGCGAGGAGCCGTTGCCCAAGTGGCACACGATCAGCTTCTTCGCGCCGGTCAGCTTCACCGCGCGGCCGGATACGAACCGGTGGCTCGTGCCGTGGAAGCCGTAGCGGCGGATGGCGTGCTTTTTGTAGTATTCCATCGGGATGCCGTAGAGATACGCCCTGGCCGGCATGGTCTGGTGGAAGGCGGTGTCGAACACGGCCACCTGCGGGGTGTCCGGCATGACCCGCTGACAGGCGCGGATGCCCATGAGGTTGGCGGGATTGTGCAGCGGGCCCAGCGGGATGCAGTCCTCGATGGCCTTTTCCACCGGCTCGTCGATCACGCAGGAGGCGGTGAACTTGTCGCCGCCGTGCAGCACGCGGTGGCCCACCGCGCCGATTTCGGAGATGGAGGTGATGACGCCGTGTTTGGGGTCGATCAGCGCTTCCAGCACCAGCTGCATCGCATCGGTATGGCTCTTCATCGGCTGTTCGACCACGTACTTCTCATCGCCGTACTGATGGGTCAGCTTGCTGCCCTCGATGCCGATGCGCTCAGCCAGGCCCTTGGCCAGCACCGCTTCGCCCTGCATGTCGATCAGCTGGTACTTGAGGGAGGAGGAACCCGCGTTGATCACCAGAATTTTCATGGGAGATTCAAACCCTTTCTTATTGTGCGCGCTGGGCGCGCGAGAATTTCGACAGCCGTCCGCCGCACGTTTCCTGAGTGAAGGCGTTTGTCAGAGCTGCTGCGCCTGTACGGCGGTGATGGCGACGGTGGCTACGATGTCGTCCACCGAGCAGCCACGGCTGAGATCGTTGCAGGGCTTTGCCAGACCCTGCAGCACCGGGCCGTAGGCCTCTGCGCCCGCCAGGCGCTGCACCAGCTTGTAGCCGATGTTGCCCGCCTGCAGATCCGGGAACACCAGCACGTTGGCGCGGCCCGCGACTTCGGAGCCGGGGCTCTTGAGCTGACCCACGGATTCCACCAGCGCGGCGTCGGCCTGAAGCTCGCCGTCCAGCTTGATTTCGGGCGCGAGCTCCCGGGCGATGCGGGTCGCTTCCTGCACCTTGGTCACGAGGTCGTGCTTGGCGCTGCCCTTGGTGGAGAACGAGAGGAGCGCCACCTTGGGCTCCATGCCGGCCAAGCTCCGGGCGGAGTCCGCCGCGGCCACGGCGATGTTGGCCAGTTCCTCGGCGGTGGGGCAGGGGATCACCGCGCAGTCTGCGAAAATCATCACGCCGTCCGTACCGTAGGCCCTGTCGGGGCACTCCATCAGGAAGCAGGAGGACACGGTCTTGATGCCGGGCTTCGATTTGATGATCTGAAGCGCCGGACGCAGCATGTCGCCGGTGGAGTGGATCGCGCCGGAGACCAGGCCGTCCGCGTCGCCCGTCTTGACCATCATGACGCCGTAGTACATCGGGTCCGCCATCTTCTGGGCGGCCTCTTCCTCCGTCATGCCCTTGGCCTTGCGCAGCATATAAAGCGCCTCGGCGTAAGGCTTCGCCTTGTCGCTCGAGGCGGGGTTCACGGTCTCGACGCCGCTCAGGTCTACGCCGAGGGCCTTGGCGGTTTCGGCGATTTTCGCCGGGTCGCCCACGAGGGTAATGCGGGCTAGGCCTTCCTTTACAATCTTCGCAGCGGCCGCGATGTTGCGCTTCTCCTCGCCCTCGGGCAGCACGATGCGGCGAACGTCCGCCTTCGCCTTCAGCATGATATTATCAATGATCGCCATGGCCAATCTCCTCCCGGATTTGCTGATTCTATGATTCACAGTCACACCAAAACATTATACATTATGGAAGGGCGTTTTGAAAGCGCCAACTGTTAAAAATATTCAGCGAACTTTATGCCGCTTTTGACTGGAGAAGGGCAACAAACCCGCCGCCGTGCCCGTCTGTAATTGTGACGGAAACAATGAAACAAGACCGGAGGAATGACATGAAACGCATCCACGCCATAATTGCCCTTGCACTGTGCCTGGCCCTGACGCTGAGCGCATACCTGACCGTCCAGGCACAGCGCGGCGACGGCTCCCTTCTGGGCGCCTACGAGCCCGACAGCGCGGAGGTGAAGGCCGCGCCGGACGTCCCGGAGGGGACGGCCCTGACCGAAAAGCGGATGACGCTTGACAACCAGCTTGACGGGCAGTCGGTTCACACCGAACTGACGTTTTCACTCGCCGCCGCGCCGGCGGACGCCGCCTGGTCCGAACTCACGGAGCGCTTTGCGCTGGCGGTTTCGGAAGCGGTCGCTTCCGGCTCCGGTATGACCGCGGAGCAGCTCTCCGGGTCGATTCAGACGGCTGTGAAGGGCGCCCTCGACACCTCCGCCGAAACATTGACGGGCGGAAAGATTTACCTCACCAACGTGGCGGTTACCACACCCTATTTCGAGCAGCTTCAGCGCGGCTCGAAAAACGACGCCGCCCGCGCGCTTCAGCAAAAGCTGATCCAGCTGGGCTTCCTCACCGGTTCCGCCGACGGTCAGTACGGCAAGGGCACCGCCGCGGCGGTCTCCGCGATGGAGCAGTACATTCGCTGGCTGGAGCAGGACGAGATCGACGCCAAGGCGACCCCGACGCCCGCGCCCACCCCGACCCCCGACCCGAGCGTTACCCCCGACCCGGACGCTACCCCCGCGCCCACGCCCGAGCCTGCGCCCACACCCGTCACTCAGGTGGACGGCGTCGCCGACTCGACGGTCCTGTCCTTCTTCATGTCGGACGACTTCCCCACCGCCCGCATCGACCTGAAATACGGCGACAAGGGAGACGAGGTGCTGCGTTTGCAGCGCAGGCTGTCCGCCATGGGGTATCTGATCGGCTCGCCCGACGGCTCTTACGGCCCGGGCATGCAGCTGAGCGTGCGGCTGATGCAGTACTACAACGGGCTTGAGCAAAACGGCATGGCGGACGTGGCGCTGCAGAAGCTGGTCTACTCCGGCCAGGCCAAACTGCCCGCTCACCCGATGCTGCAGGACGGCGCCTCCGGCGAGGATGTGAAAAAGCTGCAGCAGCGGCTGCACATGCTGGGATTCATGATCGGCTCGGCCGACGGCAGCTACGGCCCCGCCACCGAGCGCGCCGTGGAGAACCTGCAGGCCTACTTCCAGGCTCAGGAGCGCGAGGAACTCACCGCCGAGGCGATGGCGCAGGGCACCCCCGCCGCCGAGATCAAGATCGACGCCAGCCAGCTGGCCACCGTGGTCAACGGCATCGCTGATCCGATCCTCTTGGACAAGTTCTACGACGAAAGCTTCCCGGACGTCCCCGGCGCCATGCAAAGCGGCGCGGCGGGCGAGGAAGTCAAGCGCGTGCAGCGCAGGCTCTACGATCTGGAGTACCTCTACACCTCGGCGGACGGCGGCTACGGCCCCGCCACGGCCAATGCGATCAAGGAATTCCAGAAGCGCAACAAGATCAGCCAGTCCGGCGAGGCCGACAAAAAGACGCTGGAAAAACTGTTCTCCGACTCGGCCAAGAAGGCGCTTAAGCCTTACATGCTGAAGGTGTCTATCGCCAAGCAGCGGGTCTACGCCTACGCGCCGGACGCCAACGAGGAGTACACCGTGCTGGTTCGCACCATGAAGTGCTCGACGGGCCTCCCCGCGACGCCCACCCCCAAAGGCACCTACCAGGCCTCCACCGGCCCGGGCGCCCGCTGGCACTACTTCAAGGAGTTCTTCGTCTGGGCGCAGTACGCTTACTACATCCAGGGGGACATCATGTTCCACTCGGTGCTCTACAACAACAAGGGCGGCTCCGCGACCTACGGCTCCGTGCACAACATCGGCCGCCAGGCTTCCCACGGCTGTGTGCGCCTGCGCGTGGAGGACGCCAAGTGGATCTACCAGAACTGCCCGGCCAAGACGAAGATCGTCGTCTCCTAAAAAACGCCAAAGAACGGGGCGCCCGCCAACGCGAGCGCCCCGTTCTTTTTTCTTCGGGTTACACAAATACCATCTGCACCAGCAGCATGTACACCGCCGTGCCGCCGAAAATTGAGATCAGCGCGTTCCTTCGCCACAGGTGCAGCGCGGCCACCACGGCGCAGGCGATGATTTCGGACAG
This sequence comes from Bacillota bacterium, assembly GCA_023421395.1. Taxonomy (GTDB): domain Bacteria; phylum Bacillota; class Clostridia; order Christensenellales; family Aristaeellaceae; genus JAEZHK01. Next base: position 17,348 of record JAEZTL010000029.1, read on the forward strand.
CCCGAAGGGCGGGGCGGTGAAGTCCATCCCCTTTAGGCAGTAGACCACCAGGAGTGACAGCATCGCCGGCGGCAGCGCGCGGCCCAGGTATTCAATGGCCTTGGGCGGCTTGCGCCCGCGTCCGAACACCAGAAAGGGGAGAAACCTTGTCAGCGCCGTGGCGGCGGCCATCAGCGCGATGGCAAGGGCGAGCCGCGGCCCGTGCGTCATGCCCGCACCTCCCCGCGCCGGCCCAGCCGGGCTTCAAAAAAGTTGCGGAACAGGCTCAGGGAGGCCAAAATGATGAGAAGCGCCACCGGCATCATCAGATGCTGTCCGCCCAGCGCCAGCGCCGCCACGCCCGCCAGCGCGCCCAGCGCAAAGGGCTCCCAGACGCGGACCTTGCGGGCGAGGTCGATGGTCAGCACCAGAAACAGCGCCGTGAGCATGAAATCCAGGCCCTTTGTATTGATGTGAATGAATGCCCCCGCCAGCGCGCCCAGCGCGGTGCCGGCCACCCAGTAGAGCTGGCTGAGGGCCGTCACCAGCGCAAGATAGGGCTTTCGCGCCGCGCCGGATGGCAGATCCGCACCCACAAGCAGCGCGTAGACCTCGTCCGTCAGCGCGAAGATCAGGTAGGGCCGGCAGGGCCCCGCGTCCCGGAACAAGTCCAGCAGCGACAGCCCGTAAACCATCTGCCGGATATTGAGGAAGAACACCAGCGCGAACATCGTCAGAAGCGACGCGTTCTGGGTGAACATGGTCACGGCCAGGTACTGCGCCGAACCGGCGTAGACGAAAGCGCTCATCGACAGCGAAACGTGGGGGGCGTAACCCGCCGCGGACATCATGAAGCCGAAGGCCATGCCCAGCGGCACGTAGCCGAAGAGCACCGGCAGCGTGCCGACAAGCGCCTTTATCCAGAGTTCGCGGCGCATTCTTCCACCCCCGTTGGCGCGTTTTCAGACATTTCAAGCATTATAACACGCGTTCGCGCGGCTCGCGGCGAAAAAATGGTTAAAACTTGACACCCCGCGCGGGGCAAACTATACTTTGATCGGAGGTGAAGCCATGACCCGCGAAGGCTACGGGACGATCGAGAAAATCATGCTGTCTTATATGGAAGACAGCGCCCACGACACACAGCACGTCTACCGCGTGCTGGGGAGCGCGCTGAAAATCGCGAAGGCGCATCCGGAGGCGGAATTGGACGTGCTCGTCGCCGCCTGTCTTTTGCATGACATCGGTCGCGGCGTCCAGAACCGGAATCCCGGCGTCAGCCACGCGGAGGCGGGCGCGGAGATGGCGCTTCAACACCTGTTGGCGCTCGGCTGGGACGCGGCGCGGGCCGGGCGCGTGGCTGACGCGGTGCGCGCGCACCGGTTCCGCAGCGACGCGCCGCCCGAGACCATCGAGGCGAAAATCCTCTATGACGCGGACAAGCTGGATGTGACCGGAGCGATGGGCGTTGCCCGGACGCTGCTCTATCAGGGGGCGATGGGCGAGCCGCTCTACCGCGTGGACGGCCGGGGCGAGGCGATGGACGGTCACGAAGACGAGCCCGGCTTCATGAACGAGTACGTGTATAAGCTATCCCGGCTGTACGGCGGTTTTTTCACCCCCGAGGCCGGGGCGATGGCCGCTCCCCGGGCGAAGGCGGCGCGGGACTTCTACCAGAACCTGCTCGGTGAGGCGCGGAGCGCGTCGCCGCTGGCCGCGCGCCTGAACGAGGTGCTTTTGTGAAGGCGGAGCAAGTGTGGTTTCGCGGTCTACCGCCGGAGGGTGCGAAGGTCGAGCGGCTGAAGCTGACCTTTCCCCGCCTGCCGGAGGCGCTTGACGGCGCGCGGATTCTCTTTGTCTCTGACGTGCACGCGGGGTTTACGTTTCCGGCAGAGGGGCAGCGGCGGCTGATCGCGCAGATCGCGTCCCTTGAGCCCGACATGGTGCTGTGGGGCGGGGACTTCGCGGAGACGCGGCGCGGCGCGGGAGCGCTGTTTGAAAAAATCGGCGCGCTCGCACCCCCGCTGGGCATGGCTGGCGTTGTCGGCAACAACGACCGGCGCGCGTTCCGCGGCGCGATGGAGGAACTTCGGGGTCTGGCGGAGCGGGCGGGGGTTCGGCTGCTCGTCAACGGGCGCTGGACGCCGCTGAGCGGTTTGATTGTTCTGGGGTTGGATGAGGACTATTACGGCATGCCGGACGCTTCGATCCTCTCCGGAGACAGGGAGGCGGCGTTGAGGATTCTTTTATCCCACTCGCCCGTGCCGCTGGAGGCGCTGCTTGAAGGCGCGCCCGCGCCGGACCTGATCCTGTGCGGCCACACCCACGGCGGACAGATACGCCTTTGGGGCCGGACACTGTACGACCTGGGCTTTGACCGTGTGCGCCGGGGACAGCGGCTTTTCGCCGCCCGGGGCGTCGTGCGGGAGGCGGGGACGGTGGCCGTGGTGTCGGCGGGCCTTGGCTCAAGCAGGATTCCGCTCCGGCTTTTCTGCCCGCCGGAGATTCAGCTGATCACCCTTTCGAAAACATGACGGACGCTCTTCGCGGGCCTTCTGTTTCGAAATCATCACGCGCGCAGGCAGGGCGCGTGATGCGGCCGCCGGTGATCTTCGAATGCCTTCTATTTCAAAATCTTCACGCACCTTGACCGCCCGGGGGAAGCTCCGGCCGGGTTTGTCAAAAAATCAGCGCCCCTTTCACGGCTTGAAAGGGGCGCTGCGCATCGGGAATATCAGGGAATGTCCAAGCTGGATTCGCAATCCTCGCCGCTCTTCTGGCAGTTCTCGCAGATCATCGCGCCACAGCGCGCGCATTCGCTCATCGTCCGGGCGTCGGCCGTGCGCCTGCAATGGCCGCATTCGATCATGGACATGCTTTCAACTCCTTCGATCGTCTAGTATGCGTCGGACACGCCAAAAAATGCGCGCTGCAACATTTTGTCAGTCACAATAGTCTAATCCCCTGAATTGTCATCCGACGGGATGTGTGCTACAATGAGCCCGAACGCCGCCCGCGCGTCGGACGGGCCGGGTCGGGAGGAGCGTAACGCGTTGTCGGAAACAAAAGGCGCGCCCATGATCAGCCTGAACGCGGTGACCAAGGTGTATACCATCGGCTCCACGCGGCTCAGGGCGCTGGACGAAGTTTCGCTGGACATCTACCCCGGTGAATTCTGCTGCATTGTCGGCCGTTCCGGCTCCGGAAAATCAACGCTGCTCAACATGATCGCGGGACTGGAAAAGCCCACCAAGGGCCAGATTCGCGTTGCGGGCAAGCAGATCGACCGGCTCAACGAGTCCAAACTGGTGAAATTTCGGCTGGACAACGTGGGCTTCGTGTTTCAGCAGTTTAACCTCTTTGCGACCCACACGGCGCTGGACAACGTGGCCATGCCGCTGATGTACAAGGGCGTATCCCGGGACATCCGGCTTAGGCAGGCGCGCAAGATGCTGGATCTGGTGGGGCTGACCAGCCACATGGCCCACATGCCCACCCAGATGTCCGGCGGCCAGCAGCAGCGGGTGGGCATCGCGCGCTCGCTGGTGACAAAGCCCAAGATTCTGTTCGCGGACGAGCCCACCGGCAATCTGGACCTCAGGACCTCGCGGGAGATCCTGCGGCTGATCCGCTCCGTCTGCCGGGAGCGTGGCACCACGCTGATCATGGTCACCCACGACGCCGAGATCGCCGAATATGCCGACCGGGTGGTGCGCCTTCTGGACGGCCGCGTGATCGAAAATCTTCTGCAGGAAAACCCCAGGGAAATCGCGCTTGTGGAGACGTTGCCGGATGGCACCGTGATCGAACTGCCGGAAGGCGAAACCCAGGCCCGGAGCGCTTCGGACGCTCCCGCCCGGGCATGAAGGAGGACTTCCCCCATGACGAGCCAACGGGTAAAATCGTTGATACTGGCCCTTATGATGGCGCTGACGCTCGTTGCGCCTTCGCTTTCCGCCGCTTTTGCGGAGGCGACCGCCGCGCCCGCGGAGAGCGTTGCCGCCGCACCCACCCAAACCCCGGCCAGCGGAAAAAAAGTCAAGCAGTATAAAGTGAAATTCGTCGACGCGGTCACCGGAAAAGCGGTCGGCGAAACCCAGCGCGTGAATAAGGGCGAGTCCGCCGCCGCGCCGGAAGCCCCCGACCACGCGGATCTGGGTTTCCAGTTCGCCGGCTGGAGCAGGGATTTTTCCGCCGTCAGCAAAAACATCACCGTTACGGCGCGGTACGTCTCGCTGCACCAGATGACCCCGGGCGACTTTGATGCGGCCTCGGCGGCGCCGGGCGGCGCGCTGAAGCTCATGCTGCCCGTGGCGTTTAAAAACGCGCTCACGGGCGATGAGATCGCCTCCAACACCCTCTCAAACGGCAAGCGCACGGGCTACGACGCGAAGCGGGGAATTCGCGAGTACGATCAGAAGGCCCTCGCCGGCCAGGGGATCGAGTGGATCCGCGTAGACCTGGATCTTTCCGGCACGCCGCTCAAGGCGGCCAAGAGCGACCGCTCCGTCTATGTGATGCGTTCGCTCAAGGACAGCAAGAAGAAATACGGCGTCCCGAGCGGCGAGCCCGTCAACCGCGGCTTTGCGACCTTCGGCAACGTCAAGGCCCGCGCGAATGCCGAACGCGGCAGCTATACGCTGAAGGGCACCATTGTGTGGCGGCTGAAGGGCACCAAGCTGGACAATGAGTTCCCCTTCGAGATCAAACTGACCATCGGCGGTCCGGCCGAAACCCAGGTGCCCCAGGGCGCGGCCCAGCCGGAGGGAACCGCTCAGCCGGAGGGCACAACCCAGCCGGGGGCGACTGCCGGGTTCGACGACGCGGAAATGTTGACGGCCAATCAGGCGAAGGCCGGCGCCGAGCCGGTGACGCAGATCCTCGGTCCCGAGGAAACCGCGAGCCCGCGGCCCACCGAAACGGCGCAGCCTGATGTGACGGCCGACCCCGCCGAAACGGCGGAATCCGTCGAAACCCCGATGCCCGCGGAAACGCCCGAGCCGGTGGAGCCCGCCGCCGCGGCGGAGATTACGGCTTCGCCGGAGCCTCCCGCCACCCCCGAGGCCGATCCGGCCCAACCGGTCGCCCGGAAGTCGCTGGCGTATGCCGCGCCGGATGCCTCCGCCGCCGAACTGACTTCGACCTTGGAACCGGCCGCGTCTTTTGAGCCGACCGTTTCCCCCGAGCCGACCGTTTCCCCCGAGCCGACCGCGACGCCGGAGACGCCCGCTCAGCCCGAAGAGGCGCTGGAGATCACCGCCAAGTCAGCGGGCCTTACGGCGAAGGATACGCCAGAGGAGGAGACGCCCGACACCGGCGACACCGATGCCGCGGCGAGCTATACCGCCACGTTCGTGGACTTCGACGGCAGCACCATCACCACCTCTACGGTGGAGGCGGGCATGACGCCCTCGACCCCGGGGGACTATGTGGCGGGGGAGAAACCCGTCAAGAAAACCAGCGACGGCTGGAGCAGGTTCTCCGGCTGGAACCCGGAGCTGGCCGTGATGACGCAGAATACCACCTACAACGCGCTCTACTCGGAGATTTCGAGCGAACCGCAGATTGCCTATAAAGACAGCTTTGACGGCGCGGATCTGGGAACGGACAAGGACGCGGCGGAAACCGTGGCGAAGTCCCACGCAAACCTCGGCTATGAGTTCACCGGGTGGAAAGAGGAAGCGTCCTATAATGAAGGGACCGGAGAGCTCCGGGTGACCGCCACGACGGAGTACGAGCCGACCTCAATCATCGCCATAACGCCCCGCTCGTTCCCGGTCGGAAAGCCCAAGGGCTCGATCACCATCGCGCTGCCGGTCTCCTATCAACTGGGCCAAGACGGCGCTCCCGTCTACAGCGACACGCTGGCGGATACCGGCAAGCGCGCCGAAAAGTACACCGGCAAAGAGGCCCCTTCGGACTTCAACCAGGAGGAGCTCTCCGGCAAGGGCGTCGAGGACATGTACATCCAGCTGGACGCCTTCGGCAGCGACGATCCGGTGACCGCCGCCAGCCTTTCCCCCGCCTACGTGGTAAAGGGCGGCGAAAACCAGGGATACGCGGTGTTTGACGGCATCACCGTCAAATCCTCCGCCACCAACGGCTACTATACGCTGACGGGCACGCTCTACTGGAAGATGCAGGGCCAGGCGAAGTACAGCAGCATGACCTTCTCCACCCAGGTGCGCGTGACCGGCGCGACATCCTCCTCCGGCGGCAGCAGCTACGGCGGCGGCGGTACTACCTCCGGCACCGAGAAGCCCCAGGCCAAGCTGGTGGTGGAGGCCATTACCACGGACCCGCTCAGCCCCAAGGCGGGGGACAGCTTCGACATCGTGCTGTCGCTGAAGAACACCTCCTCCGATTACTTCGTGCAGAACGTCGAGCTGACCTATACCACCGAGGAAGACGCGCTGATGCCCGCCGGCGGCTCCAACAGCGTCTACATCGCCAGGATTGACAAGGGCGAGTCCTTCGAGCAGCGGCTGGCGGTCAAGGCCAGCCCGGAACTGGCCAACGAGAACGTCAAGGTCGAACTGGCCATGGATTACGAGGACAAAAAGCTGACCGCGCTGACCGCGACGCAGTCGGTACTGGTCAAGGTCGCCCAGGTGCAGCGCATGCAGCTGGACGAACTGCAACTGCCCACCACCATGCCCACCGCGGGCGACAGCGCGCAGCTTTCGCTGGGCATCTTCAACCTGGGCCGCACCGTGCTCTACAACGTGACCGCCAAGGTGGTTTCAGACAATCCCAATCTGGCGGCCGGGCAGTCCTTCTTCGGCGGCAACATGGACCCGGGCACCTCCAAGACGGCGGAGCTGGAGGCCACCCCCGTAGAGGCTGGACAGTATAACGGTTCCGTCCAGGTGACCTATGAGAACGCCATGGGCGAGGTCTTTACCGAAACGAGGCCCTTCTCCCTCAGCGTCGCCGCGCTGGAGGATATTGATTACGGCGAGGGCGACTACAACTACGACATGGAGACCCCCGCGCCCGAGGCGCCTTCGGCGGCTCAGATCATGCAGTATCTGCCGCTGTGGCTGTACGCCGCGGTGGGCCTGATCCTCCTGGCCGTGATCCTCTCCATCGCCATGTCTGCGCGCCGACGCCGCAGGAGGATATTCGAAGACGATGAGATGGATTGACATCCTGTCCGCGGCGCTTGAGAACCTCCGGCGGCGCAAGCTGCGCAGCGCGCTGACCATGCTGGGCGTGGTCATCGGCACGGCCGCCATCGTGGTGACCATTTCGCTGGGCTACGGCGCGGAAAAGACGCAGATGGCGGCGCTGGAATCGGCCACCAACCTGCGCATGATCCAGGTGTATCCCAACTACGGCTATTCTGACACCGGCACGTCTGTCAGCGGCAAGCGTATCTCCACCATCAATGACAACGTCATCCGCCAGATTCGCGCCATCAACGGGGTCAACGCGGTCACGCCGGTGGTCAGCCTGTATTCGGGCATCAACTTTACGCTCAAGGTGGGCAAGCGGCAGAACCCCACCATGCTGATGGGCGTGCTGCCCAGGGACTTTGCAAAGATGGTGAAACTCAAGAGCGGTCACTTCTTCTCCGCGACCACGGCGACAGCCGAGTTCATCATGTCGGAGATCAGCATGCTGGACTTCCAGAACCCCGACTCGCCCGGCGATTACGTGGACGTGTACACGCTGCTGATGGAGGGCAAGGAGCTGCCGCTGCCCAAGGTCAACTGGCTGAACGAGAGTTACACCATGACCATGAGCTGGGAGGTCACCGACGAGGATTCCGCTTCCACGGATGACGAGCCCGTCATCAAGACGAAGGATGTAAAGGCCCGCATGGTGGGAATCCTGCCCGCGGACATCAATGACATGACCTACGGCTACGGCGCGGTGGTCAACCTGAACTGGCTCAAAAAGCTCTACAAGGACAACAAGCAGCTCTTTAAGGACATGGGCGTGGACAGCCTGGACAAGTACGACACCGTGTACGTGCTTGTCGACAGCGTGGACGCTGTGCAGGACGTGTCCAAGGAACTGATGGAACTGGGCGTTGGCTACTACAGCCCTATGGAGTGGGTCAATACCATCCGCAAGCAGATCCAGACCATGCAGGCGTTTTTGGGTTTCATCGGCGCGATCTCCCTGCTGGTCGCGGCGCTGTCGATCGCCAACACCATGATGATGTCCATCTACGAGCGCACCCGCGAGATCGGCGTGATGAAAGTGCTGGGCTGCAGGCTCGGCAACATCCGCGTGATGTTTCTGAGCGAGGCCGCCTACATCGGCGTGTTCGGCGGGGCGCTGGGGCTGGTGGTCAGCTACCTTCTCAGCTACGCGCTCAACACCGTGGAGGCGCTGCAGCGGCTGGCAGGCAGCATCATGCAGTCCGGCGACATGTTCACGCAGGAGGGCGCGACGGTTTCGATCATCCCGCCGGCGCTGGCTTTTGGTACCTGGGTATTCGTGGTGCTGATCTCCATCGGCTCCGGCTTCTATCCGGCGCAGCGCGCCACGCGGCTTTCGTCGCTGGCCGCGATACGCAGCGCGGACTAGAGGCGCCGCAAGCGGCGCGGGCAACCTGAGCGGTCAAGCCATTGGCAAAGCGCCCGTAAATCTTCAAGTTGCTCCGAGCGGCGTGTGCGCCGGGAACGTCGCTTCAGTTCCGGTGCCGGCCGCGCCGGTCGGCGGGCAGGACCGAAGGCTCCAAGGGCCGCGGCTTTCAAGGCGCGTTTTGTCCGGTTTCGGTTGGTTTGCATTGGATGGTTTGGTCATTCGGTGGACATACTGTCACGCGAGAGGTGATGGTATGTCCTTTGGTTTTATTCTGCTGATTGTGGTCGCGATTCTGGTGATGTTCGGCGTTGGTCAGCGCGCGCTGGATCGGCTCAGGCTCACCGACAAGCAGGCGATGCTGTTCGTGGCGCTGATCATCGTAGGCGGCATCATTCCCGATATCCAGCTGACGCCGCTTTTCGCCTTCAATATTGGCGGTGCATTGATCCCCCTGGCGCTCTCGATCTACCTGATCGTCCGGGCAGACAGCGCCTGGGAGAAGTGGCGCGCGCTGATCGCCGCCGTGCTGGCGGGCGCGGCGGTATTCGCACTGGGCCGCTTCCTGCCCGCGGAGCCGGAGCGGACGCAGATCGATCCCAACTACCTGTACGGCATCGCGGCCGCGGTGGTGGCCTATGTGTTTGGCCGTTCCCGGCGCGCGTCCTTTGTGGCAGGCGTGGTGGGCGTGATGCTGGCGGATACCGCGCAGGCGGTGATCAATTGGAGCCAGGGCATTGATCAGGCGCTGATCCTGGGCGGCGCGGGCGCGTTTGACGCCGTGGTCATCGCGGGTGTTTTGGCGGTGCTGCTGGCCGAACTGTTCGGAGAATTGATTGAGCGCGCGATGCGCGGCGCTCATACGGGGGAGGAGAAGGGGAAATGAAACGGCTGACCGCCCTTGGGCTGATCATTCTGCTTTTGATGCCCATTCCGGTACTGGCAGAGGAGTACGAGTATCAGGACGACGTCGTCTACCGCATCTATGACGAGAGCGGCGCGTACCTGACTTCCTACGCCGGCAAGGTTTACGCGGACGACGAGTACATCGCGGGGAACGACAAGCTCTATATCGTGACCAGCGTGGACGACGCCATGCTGACCGCCACCGCCAGTTACGTGGGCGTCGAGACATACGAGGCGCGCATTGAGACGCAGTCGGTGTTCTCGGACGCCGCGGCGGCCTCGGCGACCCCTGCCGCCTCTCCCGGCACGACGGCAGCGGCGAACGCGTCGCCCTCGGCGTCCGGCGGCGGCAAGAAGGTCGTGGCCATGTATTCCACCCACACCGACGAATCCTACGAGCCTTCCGACGGCACGTCCTCCAAGACGAGGGCGGCGGGCATTCTCGACGTGGGCAACGCGCTCAAGGGCAACCTCGAGAAGCTGGGCGTTCAGGTGGTCTATGACGAAACCAGCCACCTGCCCCACGACGCCGGCGCCTACCGCAGGTCCCGTCAGACCGCCGAGGAACTGCTGAAAAAGCAGCCCGACGCGCTGATCGACATTCATCGGGACGGCATCCCCGACCCGGGAGAATACAACGACACCATCGGCGGCGAGAAGATGACCAAGGTGCGGCTGGAGGTGGGGCGCTCCAACCCCAACGCGGACTCCAACCGAAATTTCGCCAAGCAGATCAAGGCCACCGCCGACAAGATGTACCCGGGGCTGGTCAAGGACATCTTCATCGGCAAGGGCAATTATAATCAGGAACTCTACCCGCAGTCGGTGCTGCTGGAGTTCGGCACCCACACCACCAGCAAGGAGCGGGCGGTTCTGTCCACGGAGCCGATGGCGAAGGTCCTGGATCAGGTATTGTTCGGCGGAACGGCAAAAGCGGAAGAAAATGTACAGCAAGGGAACAAATCCGCTGGGAAAGGCGTCTTATGGTTGATCGGTGGCGTCATCGTCGCCGGAATTCTCTATGCGCTGGCCGCGACCGGTACCTTCGACAGCATGAAGCGCAGGCTCGCCCGCGGCGCCAGCGAGGTGACGGGCGGCACCGTCGGGCGCAAGCCCGGCGATCCCAAAGACCCCAAATAAATCATGATGGTTGCGTAATAAATTTGTAACCCTATGGATGCACAAGCAAGGCTTTGCTGTGGTACAATAAAATCTAGCGGACGAATTTGTACGACCGGCGGAAGAGAGGGGATCGCATGAAAATCCGCAAGAGTGTGCTTGGGCTGATTTGCCTGGCGCTGATCGCGTCCATGGCGCTTGCGCCGCTGAACGCGCTGGCCGAAAAGGGCAAGATATACAAGTCGACGGAAAACGGCGTTCGCATTCGCGAAAAGCCGCAGTCTGGCTCCGCCATCATTGGCAAGCTCAAAAAGGGTGAGAAGGTCATCCATCTGAGCACCAAGAACAGTTGGTGGCGCATCAAGACATCCAACGGCCTGAGCGGATACGTATTTCCTTCGAACCTCAAGTACTACCGTACCTACGACGTGGGCAAGATCTACCGGGCCAGTTCCTCCAAGGGCATCAAGGTCTACAAAAAGGCCGCATCGAAGTCTGGAGTCAAGGGGACGCTGACGCGCAAGTACACCGTTGTACTGCTGGCCAAGTCTGGCAACTGGGGCCTGATCCGGGTGGTCAAGAACGGCAAGGTGGGTTATGTACCGCTGAAAAACCTGATCTCCGCCTAAACTCTCGTCCATCTTCCGGGATCCCGCGCCGCAAGGCGCGGGATCCCTTGTTCTATGGACATCCATCGCATAAAGGCGTGAATTGTACCCGGCGGCATGCGCGCAGGGTACGTTGTTTCTTCTTCCGACAATATGCGCGCCGGCGGAAGAAGCGTTCTCTTTGGCCGGCGGGCTGACGGGGAGCATAAGAGATTGGCTCCCGCACGGCTTTTTCCTCCGCGTCAAAAAACCTGCCGGGGCTTGCGCCCTTCGCGGAGCGCCGCCTTTTCTGTTTGTAATCCCCGGGGAAGAATGCTATAATATCTTCATCGATGTGGAATACTTCCGAGAAATGGAGAAGGTACATGAAGGCTTACAACATCGCCGTGGCGGGCACGGGGTACGTGGGGCTGGTGGCGGGCGTGTGCTTTGCGCACGTGGGGCACTACGTCACCTGCGTCGACGTGGACGAGGCGAAGGTTCAGAGGATGCGCGCGGGCGAGTCGCCCATCTACGAAGAAGGCCTCGAGGAACTGATGCGCGAGGTGATCTCCGCCGGGCGCATCCGGTTTACCACCGACTACCAGGCGGCTTACCGCGATGCGGACGCCATCTTCATCGGCGTGGGTACGCCCGAGCAGCCGGACGGCTCGGCCAACCTCTCCCACATCGCCACCGTTGCGCGCCAGATCGCCGAAACTGTGGAGAAGGACTGCCTGGTGGTGGTCAAGTCCACCGTACCGGTGGGTACCAACGACAAGGTGGAGCAGTTCATCCATGATTTCCTGACCCACGACGTCCGCGTGGAAGTGGCGTCGAACCCGGAATTTCTGGCTCAGGGAACGGCGGTACACGATACGCTGAAGGCGCAGCGCATCATCATCGGCACGAAGAGCGACGCGGCGGAGCGGATGATGCAGGAAATCTATGAACCCTTTGGCCTTCCGATCGTATCGGTGGGCCGCCGCAGCGCGGAGATGGTTAAATACGCCTCGAACGACTTCCTGGCGCTGAAGATTTCCTACATCAACGACATCGCCAACCTGTGCGAACTGGTGGGCGCGGACATCACCGAGGTGGCCCGCGGCATGAGCTACGACGAACGCATCGGGAAGCGTTTTTTAAACCCGGGCGTCGGCTACGGCGGAAGCTGCTTTCCCAAGGACACCAAGGCGCTCCGCTTTCTGGCCCGGCAGTGCGGCTACCGGCTGCGCACCGTGGACGCGGCGGTGGAAGTCAACGAGGCGCAGAAGACCGTGCTGTTTGAAAAGGCCTGCCGCAGGCTCATCACCTTCGATCACCTGAAGGTGGCGGTACTGGGCGTGGCGTTCAAAGCCGGCACCGACGATCTCCGGGAGGCGCCGTCCATCGACAACGTGCAGAAGCTGCTGGATGCCGGCGCGATCATTCACTTTTTCGATCCCGCCGCGGCCGCGGCCTTTGAACGCCGGTTCCCGGGCAGGGTGTTTGCGGAGAAATCGCCGGAGGATGCGCTTGTCGGCGCCAATGTGTGCTTCGCGTTCACGGAATGGCCGGAGGTACGCGCCCTCGAGCCGGACATTTTTAAACGTCAGATGCGTACGCCGCTGGTCTACGACGGGCGCAATCTCTTCGACCCGGCGCGGATGGCCGCCGCCGGCGTCGAGTATTACTGCGTGGGTCGGCCGGGCGTCGGCCCCGCTGGGAAATGAACCAAGCGGCGCGCGCGCGCGTCAGATAGAGTAAATCCTGCCATCATCGGCCGGAAAGCGGAGGGATGAGGGTGCTCGCAGCCGTCAATACGGGTTTGAAGGCTTTTTTCCTGTCCGGCGGGATCAACCTGATCCTCTACATCCTGCTGGCGGCGGTGTTCGTGTACGGCCTGATCCGTGCCATCGCGCCGCTTTCGGCTGCCAGGCAGGCGCTTTATCGCGGTACGCGATCGCTCAAAAAGGGCGACAAGGCCCGCAGGTCCTGGCGGGATGAGGGCTTCCTCGGCGCAGCCTTTGAGGCCCGCTGGAGCGCGTTTCTGAAAAACCAGATCTTTCTGGAGGAGCGGTTCGGCGGTTCCGCCAAAGTGGAAGATTTCATCGGCGAGGACGAGGTCTGCCCGCCCCAGGCGGTGGCGCTGGCTGAGTCTGCCCCGGGAATCATGATGTCGCTGGGCTTTCTGGGTACGCTGATCGGCCTCTGGCAGGGACTGCCCGGCGCATCCGACATGGAACAGATGCTTCTTGCCGTCCGCGGCGCTCTCGCGCCCGCCATCACGGGCGCGGCGCTGGCGGTGCTGTTTTCGGTGATCTACCGCGCGTCGATGAGCAGCGCTCAAGGCATGCTCGGCGCCTTCTGCGACGCGATGGCGCGCTACGCGCTGACGCCCCAGGTGGATCCCGCCGCCCAGACCGCGCTCTCTCAGCGGGAGCAGGCCGACCGCATTCAGCTGCTGGCGGACGATATCTCCGGCAAGCTGGCCGACCGCTTCGCGCAGGCGATGGCCAAGGCCGTCGAACCGATGACGGATGAAATGCAGCGCTTTACCCAGTCTGCCTCGCGGGAACAGGTACGCGGCGTGGACGCGCTGGTCAGCCGGTTCGTGGGCCTTCTGGACGAACGCATGGGCGGGGGCATGGAGAAGCTGTCCCAGACCATCGACGGCCTGTGCAAGAGCCACCAGCAGATTCAGGATGACCTGAAGCGCGCGGCCGACGGCATGGCGCATGTATCCCGGGATATGGCGGACGCGCAGCGCGCTTCGCAGGATATGATCGATAAGTTTGACGGCTACCTGACCCGGTTGGGCGGCGCGCAGGCGATGGTGGAGGAAGGCTATTCCCGCATCGCAGCCAACGTCGAGCACCTGGAGATCGTCGCCCGGCAGCAGAACAACTACCTGCTGTCGGTTGGCAAGCTGCAGACCGAGTGGTCCCGGGCGCTGACCAGCTTTCAGACGGCGGCGGATCAGTTTGCCAAGGTTTCCACCGACAACACTTTCTCCGCCAGCCAGGCGATGAACCGGGCCGCCGAGGAACTGAAGAAGTCCAGCGAGGCGCTTACCCAGGCACACCAGGCGCTGTCCGCGGGCGTCGCGCGGGATCTTGAGAAGGCCTACGGCGCCTTCTTCCAGAACGCCGGCAAGGCCACGGACCAGCTCAACTGGCTGATGGAGAATATCAAGACCACGCTGGCCAGGCTGCCGGACCTTCTGGATGACACCGCCGCCATCTACGCCGGGCAGGCCGACCGGCTCACCGACGCGCTGCGCCTGGCGCAGGCCGCGTTGGAGGACGCTGTCGACCACATCGGCGCCTACGGAGGGCGTTGACCATGCGGCAAGGTCGAAGGCGCGCGCCGAAGAGCCTTCCGCTGGGCGCGTTGATGGCGCAGGTGATCGTGGTGGTCGCCGTGGTTCTGGTGTTTGGCGTCTACCAGCAGCAGCGTGAAAACGCCCGCAAGGCGGAGGAATTCTCATCCATGCAGACGCAGCTCAACCGGCTGGAGGCGCAGCTCGATCAGCGCCGGTCCGCGCTGGATGGGCGAGAGGAAACCCTCGAGGCGGGCGAAGCGGCGCTCGTGGACGGGCAAAAGGCGCTGGAGACGGATCAGCGGCGGCTTGCGGACGATCAGTCCGCGCTTGAAAGCGGTCAAGAGGCTCTTTCCGAAGGGCAGCAGGCGCTGGACGAGGCGCGAAAGGCGCTCGAAACCGCGCAGGCGGACCTTGAAACGCGCGAGCAGCGCCTCGAAGCGCAGCAGTCGAATTTTGACGCGCGGCTTCAGGATTATGAGGAGCTTCAAAAGGCGGTGGACGATGCGCTGGGCGCTCGGGGCCGCATTGCCGCGGCGCTGAGGGCGGCGTTCCAGACGGCGGGCGTTTCCGCCGCCGTGGATTCGGAGGGCGGCGTGACGGTGGGTGCCGACGCGCTCTTCGAGGATGCCGCCGCGGCGCTGGCGGAAGAGGGCGAGGCGTTGATGGACCGTTTGCTGCCAGCCTGGTACGGGGTGCTGCAGGGGGAAAGCGTCTCGGCAATCTCGGTGGAGGCCTACGCGCCCTCGGGGGATTCGCAGGCGCAGGATCTGGCCGGGCGGCGCGCGCGGGCCATTCTCGAATACTTTGGCCAGACCTCCGCGCTGGACGAGGCGGCGCGCGCGGCGATCGCCGCCGAGGGGCTTTCGGGCGTCCGGTTTGGCCAGGGCAGCCGCATCGTGCTCCGGTTCTACCTGAACAGCAACGCGCTCCGCGCGGCCAGGGCCGGATGAGTTAATCCCACGCATCCCCAAAGGAAGCAGCTGAAATGGAGCGTTCTTGCAGTGAAGTACATCCGCCGGATTCTGTGGTATATCGCGTCGCGCCTTCTGATCTTCAGCGTGATCGCGTCGGTTCTGATCCTCGCGTTCTACCTTTCGATGAACGCGTCCAACATCTACATCCTGCTCAGCGACGGCATGCGCCAGCGCACCGAGGTCATCCTGACGCGGGAGGACCCTGAGTCCCTCAACAGCTTTTTCCGCGCGGACTTTTTAAAGAGCGACGAGGCGCTGGCGCTGGGGCTCTCCAGCCAGTCGCCCTATGTGAACTACAAGATCACCGATTTTGAGTCGAGCGTCAAGCTGGAGTGGATCTGGAGCTGGCCCTGGGAGGACACCGCCCAAGCGACCATCGTCTACCGTGTGCCGGTGATCCACGGCAGCGTGGTGTCGGGCAAGACCGCGCTGGTCAAGTCGGGCGTACTCACCAGCACGCCGCCGGTCTGGCAGGGGGGGCGCTACAGCATGACCCTCTACCGGGTGAACGGCCAGTGGAAGATCGCCGGCATGAAGCAGACGCAGATCATCCTTGAGCCGGAGCCTACGCCCGCGCCCACGCTGTCGCCGCAATGATCCTCGCGCGCGCGTTCGCCGAGGGCGCCGGCCTCTGCCCGATGGCCGGCGTCACCGACGTTACCTTCCGACTGATCTGCCGGGAGATGGGCGCGGCCTTTTCCACCACGGAGATGGTCAGCGCAAAGGGCTATCTGATGAGCCCCGGCCACCGCGCCGCGGTACAGCTTCTCCTGCACGCGGAGCACGAAGGGCCGGTGGGTGTACAGCTCTTCGGGCGGGACGAAACGGCCATGGCCGAAGCTGCGCGGCGGCTCTCCGACCAGGGCTTTTCCTTTGTGGACATCAACATGGGCTGTCCCGCGCCCAAGATTGTGTCCGGCGGCGAGGGCTCCGCGCTGATGAAAGAGCCGCTCACCGCCGCCCGTGTGATCGCGGCGGTGGCGCGCGCCACCGATTTGCCGGTGACGGCCAAAATCCGCTCCGGCTGGGACGCGGGTCACGTCAACGCGCCGGAGATGGCGCGCATCGCCCAAGAGGAAGGGGCTGCCGCCGTCACCGTGCACGCCCGCACCCGGGACCAGTTTTATTCCGGCCGGGCGGACCAAAGCGTGATTGCCGAGGTTGTCCGCGCGGTAGATATACCGGTGATTGGAAACGGCGACATTTCCTCCGGGCGGGACGCGCTCCTCATGCTGCGGGAGACCGGCTGCGCCGGCGTCGCCGTGGGCCGCGCCGCCCGGGGCAACCCCTGGATCTTCCGCGAGATTGCGCAGGCGATGCGGGGTGAGGAATGCGTGCCGCCGTCGATCCGCGAGCGGCTTTCAATGGCAATGCGACACCTGGACATGCTGGCCGCTCTCCACGGCGAGGAGCGGGCCGTACGCGAGATGCGCGGCCACGCCGTCGCCTATGCGCAAGGGGCGAAGGGCTGCGCGAAGCTTCGCGGCCACATCATGACGCTGACCACCGTGGACGCCGTGCGCGGGGCGCTCCTCGATTTTTTGAACGAAGGTTGACCGATGCAGATGCGATTTTCACCGCTTTTCAGCGGCTCCAACGGCAACGCGATCTACGTGGAGATGGGCGACGCGCGCGTTCTGATTGACGCGGGCGTCTCCGGCACCCGCGTTGTAAACGCGCTGAAGACCCAGGGCGTCACCCCGGAGATGCTGGACGGCATCCTGATCACCCACGAGCACTCCGACCATGTGCAGGGGGCGGGCATCCTGTCCCGAAAGTACGACATCCCGCTCTACGCTACCCGGGGCACATGGGCGGCCATGGCGGACAAATTGGGCCGCGTTTCGCCCTCCAACGTGCGGGAAGTACGCGCGCTGGAGGACTTCTACATCGGCCGCCTCAGCGTCATGCCCTTCCGGTTGCCGCACGACGCGGCGGAACCGGTGGGCTACTGCATGTCCACCTTCGGGCGGCGCGTGGCGGTGGCCACCGACATCGGCCATTTAAAGGGCGAATGGCTGGAGGCGGTCACGAAGTGCGACCTGGTGCTGCTGGAGTCCAACCACGACGTCGGCATGCTCAAGGCCGGGCGCTACCCCTATGAGCTCAAGCGGCGCATTCTGGGCAGCCACGGCCACCTGTCCAACGAGGACGCGGCCCGAGCCGCGGTGAAGCTGGCGGAATCGGGCGTGGGGCACATCGTGCTGGGGCACCTGTCGGGGGAGAACAACTTCCCGGAGCTGGCGCTGCGCACGGTGCATGACGCGCTCGAGGCCGAGGGCATCCGCCCCGGCGTGGATATTGGCCTGGACGTGGCCCGGCGAAACGAGCCCAACGGCGTCTACACCCTCCCGGCGGAGGGCAGCCGCTTTGCCAGAACGGAGGGGATGCCGTTTGTCTGGTTTTGACCTGAACCACCTGGAGGACGGGGATTTCCGCTTCTGGGCGCGCCGCCCTGCGATTCTTTCCGCCAACGCGCTGTATCTCTTGGCGGCGGCGGGTATTCCGTTTCTATCGGTCGTTCTGGCGGCGCTGATGGGCCTGATGGGTCTGAAGGCGACGGATCAGGCGCTGCTCACGCCGACGTCGCTGATTTATTATCCGTTTCTGATCGGGCTTCCGGTGTTTTTATACGCCTTCCGGCGCGAGGGCGTCGCCCGCTCGATGCGGCTGAACCCGCTGACGCCGGGCATGGCCATGGTGAGCGTGCTGGCGGCGCTGGCAGGCGTGATGACGGCGCTGGCGCTGGGTTCTTTGTGGATGCTGGCGTTGGAAGGGCTGGGCGCGCGGCTGGTGGATCAGTCGCTGCCGGTGGCGAAGACGACGGGCGCGCTGGCTATGCTGGTGATCACCAGCTGCATGATGCCCGGCGTATTTGAGGAACTGCTGTTCCGGGGCTTCATCCTGGGCGCGTGGGAGCGACGCGGCACCAAGTACGCGCTGGTGGTTTCGACGATGCTGTTCGCCGCGCTCCACGGCTCCATCCTGGGGCTGCCCATGCAGATCGTCCTTGGCTTTGCCATTGGGTATCTGGTGATCAATACGGATTCGCTGTACGCCGGCATGATCTACCATACGGTGCATAACGCCGCCTTGGTGGTGCTCTCTCAGGTGCAGCAGCCGGCGGCGGACGCCGCCGGCCAGACACTCTACGAAAGCGTGGGCGGCATGGCGGGAGTGATGCTGCTGGCGCTGCAGGTGGTGGTTTACGGCGGCGTGTTCTGGGCGATTCTGGCGGTATCCGGCTGGCACCGGGAAAAGCGGGGGAGGACCTTTGAACAGATTGAGCGCATCGACCGCACGAAGCTGAACTGGCAGGAGCTGCTGGTGTTGCTGGCGGGGTTGGTGACGGTAGGCGCCATGTACCTTTTGGACCTCCTGCAGATGATACGGGTGTATTAGATGAACGTTTCCATCGTCGCGGTCGGCAGGCTCAAGGAGGACTGGCAGAGGGACGCCTGCCGCGAATACCTGAAGCGGCTGACGCGCTACGGGAATTTTGAGGTGGTCGAGGTGCCGGACCAGCCAGAGCCCGAAAGGGCGTCCCCGGCGCAGATCCGTCAGCTTTTGGAAAAGGAAGGGCGGGAGATCCTGCGCCGCCTGCGGCCGGAGGATCGGGTGGTCGCGCTATGCATCAAGGCGAGCGCGCCGGATTCGGTGGGGCTGGCGAAGATGCTGGAGGATTGGTCGGACGGGCGGCGGCTGGTGATGGTGATCGGCGGCTCGAACGGGCTCTCGGACGAAGTGCTTTCCCGCGCCGACGCGCGCCTCTCGTTTTCCAACCTCACCTTCCCGCATACGCTGATGCGGGTGATCCTGCTGGAGCAGCTCTACCGCGCCCAGCGAATCCTTTCGGGTCAGAAGTATCACAAATAGGAGGGCGTGACGCCGATGGATTTTCTCGCGCAGGCGCGCGCGTTTGCTTTTTTGGCGCTCATTGGCGGGGCGCTGACGCTTTCGGGCATGCTGGGTGCGGGCGGCGCGGCGGCGCTCATCCGGGGGAAGGTGGCGGATGCGGACAGGCGGCGCCTCACGGGCGCGGTGCTGGCTCTGTGGCTTTTTTCCTCCGCGGCGGTTTTGGCCGGATCGCTGCTGGTTTTGCCGGGATCGCTGATGCCGCTGGCCGCGGGCAGCGCTCTGGCGTTTCTGCGCCTCTCGCTGGCGCTCAGGTTTGACCTGCGCGCCGCGCGGCCCCGAGGGGAAGATTTCTCCACGCTGCTGCGCGCCGGGGGTAAGCCGCTGATCGCCGCGGCGATGTTTCTGCCCGCGGCCCTCATGGGAGGGACGCTGATTGGCGCGGCGCTGTACGCGGCGCTGCTCCTAATGCCAAACGTGGCGCTTGGCCGCGAGGAGGCCGAAGGAAAGCGCGCCGCGGGGCGGCTGACCGCGCTGGCGCTTGTGATGGCCGTCCCGATGGCCCTCATTCCGGGACGGTGGAGCGCGCTGATCGGGCTCACCGTCGTCTTTCTGACGTCGGTCTCGCTGACCGCCGGACCGAAGGCCCTTTTGCATCTGTCTTCCGCGCTCTATGAAGCCTACCTGCCCCTCAGGGCATGGTTTATCCGCCGCAGGGTGGGGCGGTAAAATTTCCAATGGGTGGGTTGGGAAGGCTGATGTGCATCGTAGCCTTGCCGGCAAGCCAGAAACAGCGACATCCATGAAGCTGTCGCTGTTTTTTGTTGTCGAAAGCTGCGGCTGTTTGCTCCGGTATGACGAAAATTTTCTTGCAAATGCGCTGTTAATTTTATATAATTTAATCTATAAAAAATACAAAAGGAGGCTGCGGATATGTTTATGAGGAAATGTCTGTGTATAGCGATCATCGCGGCGATGCTGTCGTTTGGGAGTGCGGCGCTTGCCGGGTCCGACTTGGGTCAGTCGAACGCCCTCCGGACCGCGATAAGCTACTTGAGCTTTACGGCCTTTTCCTATGAAGGGTTGATCGATCAACTGGAATACGAACAGTATACCCATGACGAAGCGATATACGCTGCGGACAATTGCGGGGCGGATTGGAACGAGCAGGCCGTAATAAAGGCAAAATCATACCTGGAATTCTCCGCCTTCTCTTACGATGGATTGGTTGAGCAGTTGAAGTTTGAGGGGTTTACGGCCGGGCAGGCCGCGTTCGGAGCGGAGCAATGTAATGCAGACTGGGAGGAACAAGCCGCAAAGAAGGCCAAATCCTATCTGGAATTCGCGTCCTTTTCCCGGAGCGGACTGATCGAACAACTGGAATTTGAAGGCTTCACACAGGATCAAGCGGTTTACGGGGCCGAGGCGAACGGGTATTAGCGAGGAGTGAGGATGCATCTGGCTTCGCGTGAGAACACAATTGCTGCAGCGCCACGCTGCGGGAAAGCCCAAAAGGAAAGCGATTTATCCGCCACCGCAAAAAACCCCGGGAGTTTTTTGATGCTTTGAAGCGCCGCCCGCGCAATCTGCGCGGGCGGCGCTTGGCGCTACCGGGCGCCCGACGGCTGGGGCAGCACCACGCGCATGCGCGTACCGATGCCTTCGCGGGAGAGTACCTGGAAGTAGCCGCCATGGCTGTCCACGATCCACTTGGCGATGGACAGCCCCAATCCCGCGCCGCCGGACTTGCGGACACGGGCCGGATCGGAGCGGAAAAAGCGATCGAAGATTTTGGGGACGTCCTCGGCTTTGATGCCGATGCCCTCGTCCGTAACGCTGAATGAGGGGGCTTCGTCCTCTGATCCCACCTCGAGGAGGATGCGTCCGCCCTCCGCGGTATACTTCGCCGCGTTGTCCATCAGGATTCGGGCGGCCTGCTTGATCAGCGCCTCGTCGCCGGTGACCGTCAGCGCGCCTTTCGAGCGAAAGGAGAATTCGTGGGCGGAGTCGATCATCCGGTATTCGTCGCACACCTCGGACAGGGTTTTGGAAAGGTCGAAGGGCGCGAAGGCAATGGTGTTGCGGCCGCTGTCGCCCCGGGCGAGGAACAGAAGCTGCTCCACCAGCCGGTTCATGTTGCGGGATTCGGCCTGGATGGCCGCGATCGCCTCCTCCAGGATGTGCTCGTCGGTCTTGCCCCAGCGGGCGAGCATGTCGGAATAGCCCTGAATGACGGCGATGGGCGTCCTGAGTTCGTGGGAGGCGTCGGATACGAAGCGGGTCTGCTCCACATAGGACTCGTGTACGCGGCCCAGGAGGCTGTTGATGGCCTCTTCCAGCCCCTCGAGATCCCGGTCGCCGGTTTTAAGGCGCACGCCCCGGGCGGAGGGCGCGAGCCCCGCAATGGCGTCCTCCAGGGAATGCAGCTTGTCGGCGGCGAAGCGCTCGCTGGAGATGCGCTCGGCGGCGCGGGTCATCTGCCGGACGGGCTTCATCATCCGCTCGGCGCTTTTGCGGCCGCCGCCCCACTGGAATAGAAACACCACGCTTTGGGCGGCCAGCGCCAGCGCGAGGAAGCGCCGGAGCGTGATGAAATACGCGCCGGCGTCCGCCGAGCCGGACGCGCCCTCGGGCGTGACGAAGCGATACTGCGCTTCGTCAAACCGAAGATAGAAGGGGCCGTCCGCCCGGATGCCGGAAAAGGAGCGGCGGCTCAGGGGCGAGAAGCCCGCGCCGGAGGCGCTCTCCGCCTGGTAGCAGAAGGCGCCTACCGCGATTGCGATCAGCACGATATCCGCCGCCAGCATCGCGGTGAAGAGGCGCATGAGCCACATGCGGCTGATGCGGCGCACCGAGCGCGAGGCGCGCGCCTTTTCCCGGTCCTTTCTGCTCATGCTTCCGGCTCCTTGATGGCGTAGCCTACGCCGCGCACGGTGTGGATCAGCTTCACGCCGCAGGCCTCGTCGAGCTTTGCGCGCAGGTAGCGGATGTACACGTCCACCACGTTGGTCTCGCCCATGTATTCGTAGCCCCACACCCGCTCGAGGAGCGTCTCCCTCGTCAGCACGATGGACTTGTTTTCGAGCAGCGTCATCAGGAGCGTAAACTCCCGGTTGGTGAGCTCGAGTTCCCGCTCGCCGCAGGTGACCAGCCGCCTGGCCGCGTCCAGCCGGACCGGTCCGCAGGCAAGAACCTGCGCGGGCGCATCCGCACCGCGCTTTCTCAGCGCCGCGCGGATGCGCGCCAGCAGTTCTTCGATCTGGAAGGGTTTGGTAATGTAGTCGTCCGCGCCCATATCCAGCCCCGACACCTTATCCATCACCGCATCGCGCGCGGTGAGCATGATGACGGGAGCGCTTGAATTTTTGCGAAAGCGGCGCAGCACCTCAAGGCCGTTCAGTTCGGGCAGCATGATGTCCAGCAACAAAAGGTCGTAGCCGCCGCTCTCGGCCATTTCAAGCCCGGCGCGGCCGTCATAGGCCTTTGCCACCTCGTAGCCCTCGTGGGTCAGCTCCAGTTCCACAAAGCGGGCGATGCGCTCCTCGTCCTCGATTAAAAGGATTTTTGCCATATGCCTCCTGCGGGGTTGGTTGGGCTGAAAGGCTTACGGACGGTCGTTGTTTCCAGTCTCCTTGCGGACTTCGCTGACGATGTTATCGGCTACCTCGGAGGCCTTGTCCATCACGCGGTTGACCGCCTCGACGCCGGCGTCGCCCTTCAGCGTGTACTTGAACCCGAAGAACAGACCCGCGACCAGAAGGATGATCGCCATCCAGAACGTGAGCGGGCAGACAATCAGCAGGATCGGAACCAGAACCGGCAGTTCAAACAGCGTTTCACCCTTGCGGCTGAACACCACGAAGTAACGGCCCAGCCGGTTGATGCCGGCCGCGACCTGACGGCCTACGCGGCCCGCGTGCTCGCGGCGGCGGCGGTGGCTGTAGCGGTCGTCCTGAGGTTCGCTCTTGGTGGAGTAGTCCGTGCCGCCCGTCACCTTGCCCTGGTTCTCCAGCAGCACCAGCGCGTCCAGCAGGTTCCAGTCGGCGGCCTCCAGCGCTGCCTTGGCCTCCTCGTAGGACACGTTCGCCTTTTCGCGCAGCTTTTCAACCATTTCATAGTGATCCATGATATTCCCTCCGTTTTGTTGTCTCTTTCCTTGCGACGGGATTATCATAGCATCCGGAAATTAGCGCGTCCTGACAGAATCATTAGAATGGGATTAGAATGCGGACAGCTTTTCCACATTTTGCATCGGGCGCGGGGCTACGGCTCGGCGGCGACCTCCGCGGCGGCTTCCCATTCGTCCATGAGGGCGGAGAGCCTGTCCTGCGCGTGGCGGTGCTCCCGCGCCACCTGCTCGCCGCCGCCGTCCTGATAGGTGGCGGGGTCACCCATCCGCGACTCCAGCAGCGCGATCTCCGCTTCGGCACGGGCGATCTCTTCCTCGAGGTCCGTTACCCGCTTCTCCAGCGCCTTTTTGGATTCGCGGCGCAGCCGCTCCCGGCGCTTCTGTTTATCAAGCTCCGTGCGGGTGGCGCCGGCGGGCGCGTCCGCGTCCTGAAACTCGGCGCGGCGCTTTTTGTCCAGGTAATCGTCGTAGTTGCCCAGGTACTCGTCGGCGCCGTCCGCGCGCATCTCCACCACGCGGCTGGCGATCTTGTTGATGAAGTACCGGTCATGGGAGACGGTCAGGATCGTGCCGGTGAACTCGGAGAGCGCGTGCTCCAGCACCTCGCGGGAGTCCATGTCCAGGTGGTTGGTCGGTTCATCCAGGATCAAAAGGTTATCCTTGCGGAGCATCAGCTTCGATAGCGCCACGCGGCCCTTTTCGCCGCCGGAGAGGGTGGCGATAGGCTGGAACACGTCGTCCCCGGTCAGCAGAAAAAGCGCCAGCGCGCCGCGGATCTGGTCGGGCTGCATAAAGGGAAAGTCGTCCCAGAGCTCGTCCATGGCGGTCTTTTCAGGGTGCAGTTGGGACTGCTGCTGGTCGTAATACCCGAGATCCACGTTGGCGCCGTAGGCCACGGTGCCCTCGTCCGGCTCGCGCTGCCCGGCGAGGATGTCCAGCAGCGTCGTCTTGCCCACGCCGTTGGGGCCGATGATGGCCACCCGGTCTCCGGCGCGCACAGTCAGGCTGAAATCCTGAAACAGCGACCGATCGCCGAAGCGCTTGGAAAGCCCCCGGACCCTCAGCACCTCGTCGCCGGAGCGCCGCCGGGCGGTGAACTGAAAGCGCACCTTCTTTTCGCTGACGGGCTTTTCCACCCGCTCCATCTTCTCCAGCCGTTTTTCGCGGCTTTCGGCGGCCTTGATCGATTTTTCTCGGTTGTAGGAGCGGTAGCGCTCGATGATCGCCTCCTGACGGGCGATCTCGACCTGCTGCATTTCGTATTCCTTCATCTGGCGGGCCAAAGCTTCGCCCCGTTTGACCAGGAACTGATCGTAGTTGCCTTCGTACTGGGTCAGCCGGGTCATGGACAGTTCCGCCACCGAGTCGCACACCGCGTTGAGGAAGTAGCGGTCGTGGGAGATGAGAAGCACCGTGCCCCGGTACTTTTTCAGCGTCTCCTCCAGCCAGGAAGTGGCGCGAAGGTCCAGGTGGTTGGTGGGCTCGTCCAGCATCAGAAGATCGGGCTGGGCGAGCAGGATGCGCGCCAGGCACAGCCGCGTCTTTTCGCCGCCGGAGAGGGACGCGGCTTTCTGCTCCTGGCGGTCTTTGGCAAAACCCAGACCTGCCAGCACGCCCTGAATGCGACTGGGCCACTCGTAGCCGCCGTCCGCCTCGAAGCGGGCCATGAGATGTGCGTATTCGCCCGCCAGCCGGAGAAAGAGCGCTTCGTCCGCGTGGCTCTCCGCCATCTCGTGCTCCAGTTCGCGCAGACGCGCTTCCTGCTGCTTGAGCGGATCAAACACCCGCGCCAATTCTTCCCACACGGTGAGATCGTCCAGGATGTCGGCCTGCTGCGTCAAAAAACCTACTTCGGCGCCCTTCATCAGCGATACGCTGCCCTCGTCGGGGAGCATATCGCCCGAGATGATCTTTAACAGGGTCGATTTCCCGCTGCCGTTGACGCCCACCAGGCCCATCCGCTGGCCTTGCTTAAGCGTCAGGCTGACATCCGACAGCACGCGGTTCATCACAAAACTTTTTCCAATCCCTTGCAGGGACAGTAGCACCATGCGCATTCACTCCCAAGTTAGCATTATAGCAGAAACATACGCTTTGCGCAAAGAAAATGCCGCGATTCGGGGTTTTGGCCGAATGCGCGGCGTGGTATAATGAAGATTACGGAGGGGATCGGCATGCCGAAGGTCGCGGTGGTCACGGGCGGGTCGAGGGGCATCGGCGCGGCGGCGGTTTCCGCCTTTGCGGCGGTGGGATACCGTGTCGCGTTTCTCTACCGGAGCGACGACGCTGCGGCCCGCGGTGTGGCCGAAAAGACCGGCGCGATGATGATCAGGGCCGACGTTTCCCGCGCCGCGGACGTCGAAGAAGCCTTCGCGCGGATCCGCGCGGGGCTCGGAAGTGTGGACGTGCTGGTCAATAACGCCGGGATCGCGGAATTTCGGCTGTTTGACGAGATATCGGACGACGATTGGCGCAGAATGATGTCGGTCAATCTGGATGGCGTGTTCTACTGCGCGCGGGCGGTGGCGAAAGAGATGATCGCGCGAAAGCACGGCTGTATTTTGAATGTTTCAAGCGTCTGGGGCGTATCCGGCGCCTCCTGCGAGGCCCATTACGCCGCGGCGAAGGGTGCGGTGATCACGCTGACAAAATCTCTCGCGCAGGAGCTGGGGCCCTCCGGCATTCGGGTCAACTGTATAACGCCGGGTGTGATCCGAACGGATATGAACCGGGGACTGGACGACGAGGCCATCCGGGGCCTTGCGGAGCGTACGCCCCTCGGGCGGCTGGGCGAGCCGGAAGAGGTGGCGGCGGCACTCGTCTTTCTCGCAGGGGAAGGCGCGGCATTCATTACCGGCCAGGTGCTGGGGGTGGACGGCGGATTCGCCTGACTCACCGGGGCGCGAACTTTGCGGCGTACTGCCGCGCGAGCCTGGAGATCACTTCTCCGTTGGTGGGTCTGCCCGCCGGCGGCGCGGTGCCCAGTACGCAGGCGGACCGGATCGCGTGGCGGATCGCCCGCTCTACGTTGCGCTGGTCTGTCTGGAACGCTCGCGCGATGGCGGGGTAGATCTCCGTGGTGATTCGGCCCGACAGGTTTTCCATCCGCGCGGCCATCGTGATGGCCAGGTGCAGGTAGCGGTGGCCCGCGGTACCGGGCGAAATGCCCATGGAAGCCAGCAGCGGGTTGATTGAATCCTCCAGGTTGCCAACGACCGAAGTCAGCGGCCCGCTGTCCTCGAAGTTCATGCTGTCGCGCACACGGCTGCTGAGAACCGCTGGATCCACCGGCTTGATCATGTAGTAACAGGCGCCGAGGTTCATCGCCTGGCGGATGAAACAGTCCCGCGTCAGCTCCGTCAGCACGATGACGCGGATGCCCAGCTTGGCCTTGAAAAGCGCCTCTATCAGTGCGAAGCCGTCCAGCACCGGCATGACCAGGCCCGTGACTATGACGTCCGGGCGCGCGGTGAGCGCGGTCCTGAGCGCTTCGGAGCCGTCGAATGCGGTGGCGACGACCTCCAGATCGTCTTCCTGCTGCAGGGAGTCCCGCATGCTCTTTACAAAAGTGTTGTTGCTGTCTACGAGCATGATGCGGATAACGGGCATGGACGCGCCTCCTGTTCGTAAGGGCTTCTGGTTGTTAGGACCTCCCATTCGTCGGGTTACTGAATGCCAACAGATCAATTATACCGCGGTCTGTCGTGATAAAAAAGTCACAAAAGTTGACCATAAGTATAGATAAGCTACAAAATTTAATTTTCTGGTGGTCGAATTATGTAAAATTGAACGAAATTCGGATGAAACTCGGATGTTCCGGAAGGGAGTGCGACATGACTGTTCTGATCGATGGACGCCCGGTGGAGGCCTCGGAGGGCGCGCAATACCGTGATCTGATCCCGCTCATTGACCCGGAGGCCCCCCGGCGCGTGCTGGGCGTCAGCGTGCGCGGCAAAACGCTGCCGCTCAGCGCCCGGGCGGAAGAGGGCGTCCAAGTGGAGACGCTGACATACAAATATGAGGAGGGCGCGCGCATCTATGAGCGGTCGGTGCGCTTTGTGCTGCTGCTGGCGATCCGGGAGCTGTTTCCGGAGGTACGGGTGCGCATGGAGAACACCACGCAGACGGGGCTGTACGCGCGGCTGGTGGGCGTGATGCTGACCGCCGCCATGGTCCGGCAGATTGAAAACCGGATGCGGGAACTGGTGGCTGCTGACCTGCCCTTTGAAAAAAAAGTCATCACCCGGGCCGAGGCCATCCGCTACTTCGAGCGCGAGGGCCAAATGGACAAGGTGCAGCTTTTAAAGTATCGCCCTTTCGAACACTTCCAGCTCTACAAGTGTGGCGAGATGCTGGAGTACTTCTACGGCGAAATGGCGCCCTCTACCGGC
This sequence comes from Bacillota bacterium, assembly GCA_023421395.1. Lineage (GTDB taxonomy): Bacteria > Bacillota > Clostridia > Christensenellales > Aristaeellaceae > JAEZHK01. The sequence continues at coordinate 45,130 of JAEZTL010000029.1, forward strand.
TATACGCCGGTGTTTAAGCTGGACTTCTACATGCCGGGGCTGGCCCTTTCGCTGCCGGATCCGCTGAACCCGGACCGCCCGGCGAAATTTCGCGATCAGCCCAAGCTGATGCGCTGCTTTGACGAATCCTCCCGCTGGGCGGAGATATTGGGCTGCGAGAACGCGGCCGACCTCAATGAGATGATTGCCGGCCGCCGCCTGCGCGAGTTCATTCGCATCAACGAGGCGCTGCAGGAGCGGTCAATCAACCTGATCGCCGACGAGTTTCAAAAGAGCGGTGCGCAGCTGATTCTGGTCGCGGGGCCGTCGTCTTCGGGCAAGACCACCTTTGCCCACCGGCTCAGGATTGTGCTGCAGGCCCGGGGCTTCAAGCCCTACAAGCTGTCGCTGGATGACTACTACATCGATCGGGAAAGAATTCCGGTGGACGAGAACGGCGAGGTGGACCTTGAGCGCATCGATACGCTGGATCTCACGCTGTTCAACGAGCACCTTGTGCGGCTGATGCAGGGCGAGGCGGTGGACGCGCCCACCTTCGACTTTCCCACCGGCCGGCGGCTGGAAGCAAAGCGCGCCGTGAGCGTCGAGCGCGGCCAGCCGATTTTGGTGGAGGGTATTCACGCGCTCAACGAGCGGCTCACCAGCGAGGTGCCGCGCGGCAGCAAGTTCCTGATCTATGTCAGCGCGCTGACCACGCTGAACCTGGACGACCACAACCGCATCCGAACCACCGACGCCCGGCTTCTGCGCCGCCTGGTGCGGGATCATAACTTCCGCGGCACCACGCCGGAGGATACGCTGGCCATGTGGCCTTCCGTCCGGCGGGGCGAGGCCAACTACATCTTCCCGCACCAGGAGAAGGCGGACATCATGTTCAACACCTCGCTGGTGTACGAACTGCCGATTCTGAAAAAGTATGTCTATCCGCTGCTCTGCGACATCCCGCCGGAGAGCCCCCACTTCACCCGCGCCAGGTCGCTGGTGAAATTCCTGAACTACATCCAGACCGCCGACGTGGAGGACGAAATCCCGCCCAATTCCATCCTGCGGGAGTTCATCGGCGGTTCCTGCTTCTACAGGGAGGACGACTGATGGAAACCATCTATTGGGAAGGGAATGTGCCGGTCATTCTGGATCAAACGCTGTTGCCGGCCCGGGAGGTCTATCTGCGCCTTGAGACGGTCGAGGCCATGGCCGAGGCCATTAAGCGCCTCCGCGTCCGGGGCGCGCCGCTCATCGGCGTGGCGGCGGCCTATGGATTGGCGCTTTCGGCGCGGCTGAACCGGCCGCAGCCGGACTTCCTCGCCAAAGTGCGCGAGGATCGTCGGCGGCTCGCGCACACCCGGCCCACGGCGGTCAATCTGTTCTGGGCGCTGGACAGGGCCATGGCGGAGATCGAACGCGCCCACGCGGCCGGCGGCGCGGAAGGCGCGGCGGAGGCGGCGCTTGCGCTCGCGGATCAGATGAAACGCGAGGACGCCGCGATCAACCGCAGGATCGGCGCCTACGGACAGGCGCTGATTTCGGACGGCGACGGCATCCTCACCCATTGCAACGCCGGCGCGCTGGCCACCGCCGGACACGGCACCGCGCTGGGCGTGATCCGCTCGGCCGCGGAGGCCGGCAAGCGGGTGCGCGTCTACGCCGACGAGACGCGGCCGCTGCTCCAGGGCGCGCGGCTGACGGCGTGGGAACTTCAAAAGGACGGCATCCCGGTGACCGTCCAGTCCGATGGCATGGCCGCGGTTTTGATGGCGGCGGGGAAAATCCAGCTTGTGGTCGTCGGTGCGGACCGCATCGCGCGAAACGGCGACACGGCCAACAAGGTGGGCACCTACGGCGTGGCGGTGCTGGCGAATGCCCACGGCATCCCCTTTTACGTGGCCGCGCCGCGCTCCACCATCGATATGGGGATTGCTTCCGGCGCGTCGATTCCCATCGAAATGCGTGATCCGGACGAAATGCGCTTTTTTCAGGGCATTCAGTCCGCGCCGGCGGATGTTGACGCCTTCAACCCCGCCTTCGATGTGACGAGCGCCGCGCTCGTCAGCGGCATCGTCACCGAGGCGGGCGTATTGAGTCCGCCGTATGAAGCGTCCATTGCGCGCGCCATGGAAAAACCGGTTTGATTGCATAAATCCTCCCGCAACGCGCAAAATATGGGCGCAAGGGAGGGTTCTTCATGAACGGTATGAGAAAAGGTTTGCTCTTTCTTATGATGATGGCCGCGCTCAGCTTGGCGCTGGCGGGATGCTTCCGAACGACCACTGAGGTGACGCCCACCGCCACGCCCGTGCCGCTTGTGACCGGCATGCCCGGCGCGACGGGGCTCATGGGCGCTACGCTGATGCCTGGCTCGACGCCGCTGCCCGGCGAGACGATGTCGCTTGGCCAGCAGTTTGACTGGGCCACTCAGGCGACCACCATCGAGAACCGGATCAACATGTTCTCCGAAATCCAGGAGAGCAGCATCGTGACCAGCGGCAATACCGCGTTGGTGGGCGTGGTGTTCACCGCCCAGTACAAGGGGGAGATGACCCAGCGCATTCGCGACATGATTGCCGGCGAGGTCATGGCCGCCGACCCCAGCATCCAGGTGGTGGCGGTGACGGCGGAAGCCCAGGACGTGGCGGCCATCAAGCAGCTGGCACAGCAGCAGCGCTCCGGCGCCAGTGCGGATCAGCTCAAAACTGAGGTGGAGAAGATCGTCCGCAACGCGACCACGCTGCGCTGACGGACCGGCCCGCGCGCCGGTTAAAGGGGGCCTGATCGCCGGCGGCTGGCGGGCGCGCAGAAAACGCGCCGGGGGTGTTCGCTTTCGCGATTCCCCGGCGCGTTTTGGCATGCTCTGGGCGGTCCGCGCGCTTACGCGCCGAAGACCTGGCGCGCCCGCTCCATCCGCCGGATGACGGGCACCTCGAAGGGGCAGTTGGCTTCGCAGGAGCCGCAGGCTACGCATTCGCCCGCCGGATGGTTTAGCGCCAGATAGTGCGCCCGGACGGTGGCGGCCTCGTCGCCGAGTTCCGCCAGGTCCAGGTATTTCATGACCTGCGCCACGTCGATTTCAGAGGGGCAGGGCAGGCAGTGGTTGCAGTACATGCACTGTCCGCCGGGCGAAAAGCGCATCCGGCTGAGCGCCTGCGCGTAATCGCGTTCAGTTTCGGGCGTGGTTTCGTAGGCCACGGCGTCGCGCACTTCTGCGGGCGTCTTGCAGCCCACCAGCACGCTGGATACGGCGGGACGCGTCAGCGCGTAGTGCACGCACTGGGGCACCGTCAGTTTTGTGCCGAAGGGGGAGCGGCGCGCGTCGAGCAGCGCCCCCGAGCCCAGCGCCTTCATCACGGTCACGCCCACGCCCCGGGCTTCACAGGCGCGGTACAGTTTCACCCGCTCCGGCCTGGGGATGAAGGCGTCAAAGCCCGAATAGGCGTCCCGGCTCATCAGATCCTCCACCTCGGCCTCCGGCGGCATGGCGTCGTAAGCCGGGTTGACGGAGAACATCAGTACGTCGATGCTGCCGGTCTCGATCATCTTGAGCGCGGTGACCGGATCGTGGGAGCTCATGCCCACCGCCCGGACGACACCCTCCCGCTTGAGCCGGAGCGCGTAGTCCAGCATGCCGCTTTCGAGTACCTGGTCCATATCGGCCTGGGTATCCACGAAGTGCAGCATGCCGATGTCCATGTAGTCGGTGCGCAAAAAGGAGAGCAGATCTTCAAAGAAGCGCCGGTACTGTTCCGGCTTGCGCACGCGGCAGTACTGCCCGTCCACCCAGCCGGCGCCAATGTGACCCTGGATCAGCATGCGCTCGCGGCGCCCGGCGAGCGCATGCCCCAGATCCATGCGCACCTGAGGCTGTGACATGAAAACGTCCATGATGTTGATGCCCTGCTCGAAAGCCTCGTCCAGGACGGATTGGATGGTTGCGAGGGGTTTGTCCTGCAGGTGCTCGCAGCCCAGACCAACCTCGCTGACCTTGAGGCCGGACGCGCCCAGCGGCCGGTAGATCATTGGCGTTTCCTCCTTTAAGTATGGAATTACGCGTTAAGTTTCATCTCCCGTTTGACCTCGGCGAAGCAGCTGACCGCGAATTTCAAGTCTTCGCGCGTGTGGGCGGCGCTGATCTGGGTGCGGATGCGCGCCTTGCCCTGAGGGACCACGGGGTAGCTGAAGGCCACCACGTACACGCCCTTATCCAGCATGCGGGCCGCGAACTCGGCGGCGATGCGGGCATCGTAGAGCATGACCGGCACGATGGGGTGGGTGCTTTCCGGCACATCGAAGCCCTTTTCTTTCAGCGCGGCGCGGAACCAGGCGGTATTTGCCATCAGGCGCTGCCGCGCGCTGCCGCTGCCCTCCAGCATTTCCAGCACCTTCAGCGTCGCGGCGCATACCGCCGGCGCCAGGGTGTTGGAGAACAGATAAGGCCTGGATTTCTGCCGGAGCAGTTTGACGATCTCCCTGGACGCGGCGGTGTAGCCGCCCGAAGCGCCGCCCATGGCTTTTCCGAAGGTGCCCGTCAGGATGTCCACTCGGCCCATGACACCGGCGTACTCGGGCGTGCCTCGCCCGTTTTCGCCCATGAAGCCCACCGCGTGGCTGTCGTCCACCATGACCAGCGCGTCGTATTTTTCGGCCAGATCGCAAATATCCTTGAGGTTCGCCACGTACCCGTCCATCGAAAAGACGCCGTCGGTGGCGATCAGGCGGATGCGGGCGGAGGCCGCTTCCTTGAGCTTATCTTCGAGATCAGCCATGTCGCTGTTTTTATAGCGCAGCCGCTGCGCTTTGCAAAGACGCACGCCGTCGATGATGGAGGCGTGGTTCAGCTCGTCGGAGATAATCGCGTCCTCCGGCCCGAGCAGCGCCTCGAAGAGCCCGCCGTTGGCGTCAAAGCAGGAGGAGTAGAGGATCGAGTCCTCCATGCCGAGAAACTCCGCGAGTTTTGCTTCCAGCTGCCGGTGCAGTTCCTGCGTACCGCAGATAAACCGGACGGAGGACAGGCCGAATCCCCAGCGATCATAGCTGTCCTTCGCCTCTCCGATGATCTCCTGATCATCGGAGAGACCCAGGTAGTTGTTGGCGCACAAGTTGAGAAGGCCCTTCGCCTTCGTCGTATTGATGCGCGCGCGCTGTGGCGTCGTGATGATCCGCTCGCTCTTCATCGTGCCCGCGGCTTCGATGTCCCCGAGCGCCTTCTGAAAGTATCCGAACGCGGTTTTCATGGTTCACGCCTCCCAGTTCAAAATCACCTTGCCGCTCCGCCCGGTATTCATCGCGGCGAAGCCCTGCTCAAAGTCGGCGAAGTGGAAACGGTGGGTGATCAGCGGCGTCAAATCCAGCCCGCTCTCCACCATGGCGGCCATCTTGTACCAGGTTTCGTACATCTTGCGTCCGTAGACGCCCTGCAGCGTCAGCCCCTTGAAGATGACCTCGTTCCAGTCGATCTGCGCGTCTTTCGAGAAGATGCCAAGCAGGGCCACCTTGCCGCCGTTTCGCATGTGATCCAGCAGTTGATGGAGCGCCTGGTCGCTGCCGCTCATCTCCAGCGCCACGTCGAACCCCTCCACCATGTGGTGTGCGCGCATTACCTCGCCCAGATCGTTTTGCCCTACGTTGATGGCGAAAAGGCCCATTTTGCGGGCCAGCTCCAGCCGGTATTCGTTGACATCGGTGATGATCACCTGACGCGCGCCATTTTTTCTGCAGATGGCGGCCGCCATGATGCCGATGGGCCCCGCGCCGGTCACCAGCACATCCTCGCCCACTACGTCAAACTGCAGCGCGGTGTGGGTGGCGTTGCCGTAGGCGTCGAAAAACGCCACCACCTCTTCGGGCAGCGACTCGTCGATGGGCACCACGTTCTTGGCCGGCAGGCACAGGTACTGCGCGAAGGCGCCGTTGCGGTTGACGCCCACACCCACCGTGTACTTACACCACTGGGCGTTTCCGCCGCGACAGTTGCGGCAATGGCCGCAGGTGATGTGCCCCTCGCCGCTGACACGCTGGCCGACATTGAGCCCCTCGACCCCTTCGCCGAGCGATTCGATCACGCCCACGTACTCATGGCCGATGGTCATCGGCGGGACGATGTTTCTCTGGCTCCACTCGTCCCAGTTGTAGATGTGCAGGTCCGTGCCGCAGATGGCGGTCTTGCGGATGCGGATCAGCACCTCGCCGTAGCCGACCTCCGGAATCGGGACCTTCATCAGTTCGAGCCCTTTGCCCGGGCGCGCCTTGACCAGCGCGTACATCTCGCCCCTCATGCGCGTAACCCTCCTTGTCTACCCGCAAGCCGGAAACAAAATTCCAGCCTCAAGTATAGCACGCGCCGCCCGGAACGTCCACCGCAAAGTGGAATTGACAGGGGGCGGTGCCGGGGGTATGATGGCGGAAGAGGGGGCGGAGCATGATCGTCAGCGCCAGCCGCCGGACGGACATCCCGGCGCATTATTCGGACTGGTTCATGAACCGGATTCGGGAAGGGTATGTGCTCGTGACCAATCCCCGGAATGCCGGGCAGGTCCGGCGGGTTATGCTCGCGCCCGGGGATGTGGACGGCTTCGTATTCTGGACGAAGAACCCCGCCCCGATGCATAAGCACCTCGCGGCGCTCTCTGCGTACGCCTGCTATTTTCAGGTGACCGTTACGCCCTATGGGGCGGACGTGGAACCGGGGGTACCGGATAAGGAGAAGTCGGTCATCCCCGCGGTGCTCCGTCTGTCGGACGCAATCGGGCCGCACCGCGTGGTGTGGCGGTACGACCCGATCCTGCTGAGCGCAAAATACTCGAAGGAATTTCACTATGAGGCATTTGACGTAATGGCGCGGCGCTTCGCCGGGTGCGTGCGCGGCTGTACGATCAGTTTCCTGGATATGTACAAAAACACCGCGCGCAACGCCGCGGCGCTGGGCCTGAATCCGATAGGGGCAGCGGACATGCTGGAGATGGCGGGGACCGTCGCCTCGATCGCAAAAGGATACGGCATGGAGGTTCGGGCCTGCGCCGAACCGATGGATTTTTCGGGCCTGGGCATCGCCCGCGCGAAGTGCGTGGACCCCGCGATCCTCGAGGAGATCTCCGGGCGCCCGATTTGCGCCAAACCCGACAAAAACCAACGCCCCGGGTGCGGCTGCGCCGCCAGCGTGGACATCGGCGCGTACAACACCTGCCCGAACGGCTGCAAATACTGCTATGCCAACTTCAGTCCCGCACTGACGGGAGACTGCTCGCGCGTTGACCTCGGCGGTGCGTCCCTGACCGGCAGGCGGACGGCGCCTGCGCGGAACGCGGAGAATGAATGATAGGAAAATGAAAACTATGACGCGGCGCGCCGGGCCGTTGACCGGAGCCCGCGAGCGGTATATACTGTGCGCGGGAGGGATGCGCAATGGAAAAGGATAGCAGTTCTGTTCAGTACAAGTGCCCAAAATGCGGCGGGATCCACTATGAGTCCGACCAGTTTCAGGCGACCGGCGGCAACTTCGCCAAACTCTTCGACATCCAGAACAAGAAGTTTTTTACCGTCAGTTGCACCCAGTGCGGCTATACCGAGCTGTACAAGACCGCGACCGGCACCGGCTGGAACATCCTGGATTTTTTGATGAACGGCTGACGCCAACAAGAAAGCGCGGATGAGGGGAGGCGAGGGCGCATGAATGCTGCGCCGATTCTGATTCCCCTCGTGCTGATCCGCTACGGGCTGATGGGGCTTTGGGGCGGCGACGCGCTCCGGCGCGCCGCGCACTTCCCGGCGGCTGAAGGGATCGAGCGGGCATTTGCCTGGCTGTATCAACTGAGCAGCCTGTGCCTGATTGCGCTCCCGTTTTTTCTGAGGGTGGACGCCGCCTCACGCCTTTTCATCCCCGGCCTCGCCGCATACGGGCTGGGCGTGCCCGTCTTGGCCAAAGCCACGATCGACTTCGCGAGGCCGCAGCAGGGCGGCTTCCGTCAGGCCGGATTGTACCGGGTTTCCCGCAACTCGATGTACGTGGGATACGCGCTGTATTTTCTTGGGTGCGCGCTCCTGACCGCGTCGTGGGCGATGCTCGCCGCGTTCCTGCTGCTCCAGATATCCACCCACTTTCTGATTCTGTCGGAGGAGCGGTGGTGCCGAATGGCGTTCGGGGAGGCGTACAAAGCGTACATGGAGCGGGTGCGGCGATACGTCTAACGGGATTGCACGCGCTCCGTTACCCCCTCTTCGGCGCTTTCGGTCCCGCACAGCACTTTGATGCCGTGCTTTTTGAGAAACCCCACGGACTTGGCCGGAGACTCCGCCGGTCGGTGACGACGGTGGACAACCGCTCCAGCGAACAAAAGGAGATCATGGCGCCGTGGCCGAACGTATAGAATTTATGGATAAGGCCACTCATCCTTGGATCTTCAACATTTTATATCGGATTTCCGAAACACGCTGGATCATATGAATCCGGTTGATCACGGGGTGCGGCGCGTTGGCTGAAAGGGCTGACGCGGCGCGCGGAACCCTCGTTTCACCGGCACTGGCGCCGCCGGAAGCGCGGGAAACCGTGCGGGGATTTCCCGGCAGCCGAAGGCCCGGTTTTTTCGCGGAGCCCCTCTTTCATCCGCACTCGCTTTAAAATCCCGGGTTCTTTGATATTTCTCGGGATGTATGCTATAATTGAAATAATGTACCCGCTATACCGGGCAGCCGCCCGAAAGGAGAGATCCAATTGCCGAAGCTGCCGCGCGGCTTTTTGACCGAAGAAGAAAAGAGAAATCGTCCCAAGATCACCAAGGCGCTGCTTCTGCGCATCGCTTCGTACCTGAAACCCTACTGGAAGCAGCTTCTGCTGGTGTTCTTTACCATCATCACTTCGAGCGTGCTGGGCCTGTTCCCGTCGATCATCACGGGCCGCATCGTGGACGAGGCGGTGATCGGCCACGACATGAAGATGCTGATTGAACTGATGATCATGGCGGGCGTTGCGCTGGTGGCGTCGCAGGTGATCGGCGTGCTGGAGAGCTACGTCAACATCTGGATCTCGCAGCGGATCATCTACGACATGAAAAACGAAATGTACCGGCATCTGCAGGGCATGCCCCATGCGTTTTTCACCACCGAAAAGCAGGGCGACATCGTGACCCGCATGAACGGGGACGTGGGCGGCGTCAGCACGGTGCTGTCCAGCACGCTGTCCAACATTCTCTCCAATATCACCATCGTCGTGACCACGATGGTGGCGCTGTTTTCGATGAGCTGGCAGTTGGCGCTGCTGGGCATTCTGGCGATCCCGCTTCTGATCCTGCCCACGAAGGAGGTGGGCAAGACCCGCTGGCAGCTGCTGGCCAAGGGCCAGGCCAGACAGGACGAGCTCAACCAGATCATCAATGAAACGCTGTCGGTCAGCGGCTCGCTTTTGACCAAGCTCTTCACGCGCGAGGACAAGGACTACGAGCAGTTCAAAAAGGTCAACGAGGATGTGACGCTTTGGACCATGCGGGAGCAGCGCTCCGGCAAGTGGTTCAAGATGATGATGAGCATGTTCTCCCAGGCGGGCCCGCTCCTCATCTACTGCGCCGGCGGCTTCATGATCCTGAGGGGCATGGACCCGAATCTCAGCGTCGGCGTCATCACCTCCACGGTGGCGCTGGTCAACCGGCTGTATCGGCCGCTGCAGAGCCTTACGGATGTGCAGGTGGACATCACCCGCTCGATGGCGCTCTTCACCCGCATCTTTGACTATCTGGACCGGAAGAACAACATCCTGAACAAACCCGACGCCGTAAAGCCCACGCTGGAGAAGGCGGACATTCGCTTCGACCACGTGCAGTTCGCTTATGCCCAGGGGCTTGAGATTCTCCGGGACATCGACTTCACGCTGCCCGGCGGCGAGATGTTCGCCATCGTCGGCCCCTCGGGCGCGGGCAAGTCCACGCTGGTGAACATGATTCCGCGGCTGTACGACGTGACCGGAGGCTCGGTCAAAATCGGCGGCGTCGACGTGCGCGATATCGACCTGACCTATCTCCGCGCCGGCATCGGCATGGTGACGCAGGATACCTACCTCTTCAACGGCACCATCGAAGAAAACCTGCGCTGTGCCAGGGAAGACGCGACGATGGAGGAACTGGAGGCGGCCTGCCGCGTCGCCAACATCCACGACTTCATCACCGCCCAGCCCGAAGGCTACAAAACGCGGGTGGGCAACCGGGGCCTGAAGCTGTCCGGCGGTGAAAAGCAGCGCATGTCCATCGCCCGCGTCATCCTGAAGGACCCGAAGATCCTGATTCTAGACGAGGCGACCTCGTCCCTCGACTCCATCAGCGAGAGCCACATTCAGGACGCGCTGGACGCGCTGATGAAGGGGCGCACCTCCATCGTCATCGCACACCGGCTGTCCACGGTGCTGGCGGCGGATCAGATTCTGGTGCTTACCGACGGCGAGATCAAGGAGCGCGGCCGCCACGACGAACTCATGGCGATGCGCGGCATCTACCACGAGCTGTTCGAAACCCAGTTCCGCCGCGCCATCGAGATGCACAACGAGGCCGCCTTGAATTGAACCCGCGGCTTTTCCCGGCGCTCCTTCAAAACGAAACCGGTGCCGGCGACATGTGCGCCGGAACCTCAGACCATCCACAAAGTCTTTGCAGGGTTTCCATCGTTCCCGGCGGCGTGTACGCCGGGAACGGGATAGCGCCACCAGTACGCATATTGGTGGCGCTATCTGTACATTGGGTCAGTGCGCCGCCCGGAAATCCCGCAGGATTTCAGGCGCACGCAGGGTTCCTCCCTTGCATTAAAAACGCCCCGGGCTTTTTTGATGCCTTGACTACCGGCTCAGCCGGTGGTACATGACTGCCGACTGGAACGGATGCCGGGAGAAGCGTTGCTTTTCGACAGCGCGCGGCCCGAATACATCGGGGGATTTCAGGCGCTCAGGGCTTATTTCTCGCACAGAGAAGCCTGACGGCGTCTTTTCAACACCCTTATTCGATGCAGATCACCCGGCCGCCGGAAAAATCCCGGGGCGCCATGGCCGGATTCAGGCGCAATAGCGCGCCGGGTGTGGTGCGCAGCCGCGCGGCGGCCCGCTCCAGCGTATCGCCGGGGGCCAGCGTGTAGGTGCGGCAGCCGCGGGAGCCCGCAGGCGGCGCGCAGTAGCGCTGGCCGGGCTGCGGCTGGTCGGAAAGGGCTGGGTTGGCGGCGCGCATCGCGCGGTAGGACACATCAAAGCGGACGAGTAGGTCCTCAAGCCGTTCGCCCGGCTGCACGGCGCCCTGCCGGTATCCCGGCGGGCAGGGCGGTTGCGGCGCGGGGCGCGGCGGCTGCGGAGGACGAGGCTGCGGCGAGGGAGGCGCCGGCCGGGGTGCGGGCTGCGGCGGCCCGGGAACGGGCGCGGCGCGCGTATCGGGCCCGTTTGCCGCCGGCACGCAAAGCACCTGCCCCGGCTGAAGGCGCAGTGGGTCCACCAGCGGGTTCCGAGCGATCAGCGACCGCTGCGTGATGCCCAGGCTGCGCGCGATGTTCTGCAGCGTATCCCCCTGCCGCACGGTATAGGTATCGCCCAGCGGGCAAACGCTTCTTTCCAAAGCAAATCCCTCCCTGCTGATAAGCCTATGCGCGGGAGGGATGGTTTTTTCTAACGCTTCGGAAATCCGGGCGATCAGGCGAAGGGCTGCTTGCCGGGGCGGTGCGCCTGAATCTCATCTATGACGGCGGTCTTTCGCGTGAGCAGGAAAACCGCCAGCTCCGCGATCTCCTCCGGCAGAATCAATTCCTCCGGGTTGAGATCGGGCCGTACCCGCCAGGCCATGTCCGTCAGCACCGTGCCGGGGCTGAGCATCATCACCCGCACACCGTCCCCGGCGACTTCCGACGCCAGCGACTTGGTGAACCCCAGCAGCGCGTGCTTCGACGCGCCATAGACGCTCTGCATCGGGTAACCCTTGTGTGACACCACGGAGCCGATGTTCAGAATCGCGCCCTGCGCCGCCTTCAGGTGCGGGAGCGCCGCCTGGCACATCAAAAACGGCGCGCGGGTATTGACGGCCATCACGCGGTCATATTCCTCCGGGGCAATGGCCTCGAAGGGCTTTGCGAGCACTTCGCCGGCGTTGTTGATCAGGATGTCCAGCCGACCGAAGCGATCCGTCGCCCGCTTCACGCAGGCCGCGGGGTAGCCGTCGCCGGTCAGGTCCCCGGGGAATGGGATGGCCTCCACGCCCGCGGCGCGGGCGATTTCGCAGCTCTCCGAGAGCCGCTCGACGTTCCGCCCGCAAAGCACCAGATTCGCGCCGCCTTCCGCCAGCGCCCCCGCCAGCGCGCGGCCGATCCCGCCGCCCGCGCCGGTGATCAGCGCGGCTTTCCCGGTAAATGGCTTCATGATCCCGCCACCTCCTTTGCCAGCGCGCGTCCAAGGCGCGCGAGGCCGTCCTCAATATCCCCGTCCGTCACATCCAGCACCGGCCGGAAGCGGATTGTCCGGGTACCGCTGGTGAGCAGCAGCATCTTTTCCTTTTCATAGCAGTAGCGCACGACGCGCCGGGTTGTTTCCTCATCCGGGAGGTCGATGGCGGCCATGAGCCCGAGGCCCCGGGCCTGGGACGCGATGGGAAATTCCGCCGTCAGCGCCTCAAGCCCGCGGACAAGCGATTCTCCCCGTGCGGCCGCGTTCTCTACCAAACGCTCCTCCCGGATCACGCCGATGGCCAGCGCACCCCTGAGGTAATCAATGGCATTGCCGCACCAGGTTCCGCTGATGCGGGAGGACACGCGGAACACATTGTCCGGGACCTCGTCGATGCGCGGACCCGCCGCGATGCCACACACCTGCGCCTTCTTGCCAAAGACCAGGATGTCCGGCTGGATGCCGAAGTGCTGGTGCGCCCAGTTCTTTCCGGTCAGGCCCATGCCGGTCTGCACCTCGTCGAAGATCAGCAGGAAATCGTGCCGGTCGGCCAGGCCGCGCAGCCCCTTGAAGAAGGAAGCTCCCATGTGCCGGTCGCCGCCCTCGCCCTGCACCGGTTCCACGATCAGCGCCGCGGCCTCATCCTGATGGGCGGCGCACCAGGCGTCGATCTCCCCGAGGCACTTCGCCGCCCGGTTTTCATAATCCGGGTCCTCCGGAAAGCGGCGCACCGGCGGCTCGAACATCGGCCAGTCAAAGCGGGGAAAGTGCAACGTCTTTGCGATGTGGGGTGAGTCGGTGGCGCTCAGGGCATAGCCGGTGCGGCCGTGGAAGGCGCGCTGGAAATAGAGGATCTTGTCCGCGCCGCCGGGCGCGCCCTTGGTGATGTTCTTCTTCGCCTTCCAATCGAAGGCGGCTTTCATCGCGTTTTCCACCGCCAGCGCGCCGGTATCAATGAAGAACAGCCGCCGCATGTCCTCGGGCAGCATGGAGGCCATCCGATCCACAAAGCGCGCGTAAGGCACGGAGTAGAAGTCTGGGTTGGAGGGCTTGAACACGCTGTAGCGCAGCACGTCCTCCCGGAAGGCATCGCTCTTTAGCGCCGGGTGATTGTAACCGATGGGCATGGACGCGTAAAAGGTGCAAAAATCCAGATACGCCTCGCCCGTGGCGAGGTCCACAATGTGGGAGCCGCTGGAGCGGTCAAAATCCGGCAGCAGGCGGAAGCCGTCGGTCAGGATGTACTGCTTCAGCGTCGGAAGAATCTGATGCGTTTTCAATGGATGCGCCCCCTTTCATGGATCAGTCCAGCCGGAAGTCGATGCCCTGCGAAAGCGGCAGGGCTTTCGAGTAATTGATGGTGCAGGTTTGACGGCGCATGTAGGCCTTCCAGGCGTCGGAGCCGCTCTCGCGGCCGCCGCCGGTCTCCTTCTCGCCGCCGAAGGCGCCGCCGATCTCCGCGCCGGAGGTGCCGATGTTCACGTTGGCGATGCCGCAATCCGAACCCGCGTAGGAGAGGAAGGTCTCCGCCTCCCGCAGGTCGTTTGTAAAGATGGCGGAGGAGAGGCCGTGGGCCGAGTCATTCTGGATTCGGATGGCCTCCTCCACACCGCCGGCGTAGGGAATGAGATAAAGCGCCGGGCAAAAGTTTTCCTCCCGGAGGATCGGCATGCCCGGCTTCATCGCGAGGATCGCGGGCCGTACGTAGCAGCCGGAGGAGAGGGGCAGCGCCTCGCCGCCGGTGAGAAGCCGTCCGCCCTGGGCCACGGCTCGCTCGACGGTTTTTTGAAACAGCGCCACGCCGTCCCGGTCGATCATCGGGCCGATGTGGCTGGCGTCGTCCAGCGGGTCGCCCACCTTCAGCTTGGCGTAGGCGTCCGCAAGGCTCGCCGCGGTCTTTTCAAACACGCTTTCGTGAATGATCGCCCGGCGGACGGTGGTGCAGCGCTGACCGGTGGTGCCTGCCGCGCCGAACACGATGCCCGGCACCACCAGCTTCATGTCGGCGGAGGGTGCGACGATCACTGCGTTGTTGCCGCCAAGCTCCAGAATCGTGCGGCCAAAGCGGGCGGCGACGGTTTCGGATACGTGCCGGCCTACGGCGGTGGAGCCGGTGAAGGACACCAGACTGACTCTGGGGTCCCGGAGGAGCGCCTCGCCCACGGATTTGCCGCCGCCGACCACCAGGCTGAACACGCCCTCAGGCATGTCGTTTTCCTTCAATACTTCGCCCAGGAGTTTCATTACCGCCACCGCGCACAGCGGCACCTTGCCGGAGGGCTTCCATACGGTCACGTCGCCGCACACCGCCGCCACCATGGCGTTCCAGGACCACACCGCCACGGGGAAGTTGAACGCGCTGATCACGCCCACAATGCCCAGCGGGTGGTACTGCTCCATCATCCGGTGGCCGGGGCGCTCGGAGGCGATGGTAAGGCCGTAGAGCTGGCGGGACAGGCCCACCGCGAAGTCGCAGATGTCGATCATCTCCTGCACTTCGCCCATGCCCTCCTGCAGAATTTTGCCCATCTCCAGCGACACCAGTTCGCCCAGCCTGCGCTTATTCTCCCGAAGCTTCAAACCAAACTGACGCACAATCTCGCCCCGGCGCGGCGCGGGAACCGCGCGCCATATGGGGAAGGCCGCCTCCGCGGCGTCCAATACCCGCGCAAGATCGGCCTGGGTCGCCTGGCGCACGCCGCCCAGCACCCTTCCGTCCACCGGGGAAAAGGATGAAACCGTCTCGCCCTCCGCAAACCATTCAAGCCCCGTCGAGGCGCCCGGAACCACCGTGTTTTCCAGCATGTTTGCACCTTCCTTCCAAAAATGGCGCGCGCCGAACGAGCGTCTTCGCCCGCGCAGCGCGCAAGATGTCTATAAAGGCTGCGCGGGGCGGGCGTCGTCGTCCTTCGTGCGCCCGGGGATGGCCTCCGGCGCGCACTGCCTCGTGCGTTTTCTGAACCATTATAGCATAATTGAATGAAAAAGGGAAGGGAGCGCACTGTTAAATGAATAAACTGAATAAATATGCAATTCAGAATTGCGAAATATGCGGCAATAAGCAGTCGAAACATTCAAGTAAATGCACTTTTGGAATGGAAACAACTCGAATAACGGCTGTTGGGCCATAGCATTTTGTGCGGATAATGTATATTCAAGACGGCCAAGCGGCGGTGCGTTTCCCGAAGCCATACCGGCCCCGGTGATTTACGTTAGGGGAAGGTTCGGGCCGCCAGTAGCGGGTACTGGCGGCCCGAACCTTTCTTTGGGCCGGCGGGAGGCCCCGAAAATCCGGATGGTTCAGGAGCGCGCGAAGTCTTTCTTCTTTTCGTGCAAGGTGCGGCGCGCCGCGGCGTCACACCCCGCTGGCACCATAGTTGGCCAGCACGCGGGCGGAGGGGTCGTTGACGTTGCAGCCCTCCCAGCAGCGGTTGGGCATCCAGAAGTCGTCCACCATCCGCGCCTGCCCAGGATAGAAGGATTCGAAAAGGTCCCGGTACATCAGGCTCTCTTTGGTGAAGGGGATGGCGAAATCGTACTTCGCAGCTCCGGCCGCGAATTCCGCGTCGGAATACCGCGCTTCGGCGTAGGCCTTGAGGTCCTCGACCATGGAATGGCCCACCGCGTCGCTGAAGGCCGCCTTGTCGCGGTAAAGGATCGAAAGAGGCAGCCAATCCCCCTCGAAGGCGCGGCGCAGGAGGTACTTGCCCATCTTGTAGGTGTTCATCTTGCGCCGGGGGTCGATGGACATCACGTAGCGAACGAAATCCAGGTCGCCGAAGGGCACCCGCGCTTCGATGGAGTTGACGGAGATGCACCGGTCGGCACGCAGCACGTCGTACATGTGCAGCTCACGAATGCGCTTTTCGGCCTCCCGCTGGAAGGACTCGGCGTCGGGCGCGAAGTCGGTGTATTTGTAGCCGAACAGCTCGTCGGAAATCTCGCCGGTGAGCAGCACCCGCACGTCGGTGTGCTCGTGGATGTACCTGCACACCAGGTACATGCCGATGGAGGCGCGGATGGTGGTGATATCATAGGTGCCCAGCAGCTTGACGACGTTTGGCAGCGCCTCCAGCACGTCCTTTTCGGAGATGATGACCTCCGTATGTTCGCTGCCGATATAGTCGGCCACCACGCGGGCGTACTTGAGGTCGATGGCATCCACATCCATACCGACAGAGAAGGTGCGGATGGGCTTTTTCAGAAGCCTGGCGGAAATTGCGCACACGAGGGAGCTGTCCAGGCCGCCGCTGAGGAGGAAACCAAGCGGTGCGTCGGCGTCCAGCCGCTTCTCCACACCGGCGATCAGCCGGGTGCGGATGCCCTCGCAGATCGATTCGACGCCGGTGTCGAAGTATGCCTCGGCCCGGGCGATGTCGGCGTAGCGGGTGATTTCACCGTTCACGGCGTAGCAGCCCGGCGGGAAGGGGAGGATCTGATCCACCAGCCCCATCAGGTTTTTGGGCTCGCTGGCGTAGACCATCGAACCGTCCGCAAGACGGCCGTAGTACAGCGGGCGGATGCCGATGGGGTCCCGCGCGGCGATGAGGACATCCTTTTTGGAATCATATAGAATCAGCGCGAATTCCGCATCCAGGTTTTTGAACATGTCCAGACCCTGTTCACGGTAGAGGGGCAGCAAAAGCTCGCAATCCGATTCGCTCTCGAACGCGTATTTCTCGGACAGCGCGTCCTTGACCGGGCGAAAGCCGTAGAGCTCGCCGTTGGCGACCACCATGTCGCCGTCCAGCTCGAAGGGTTGCATACCGCTCTCCGTCAGCCCCATGATGGCCAGCCGGTGGAAGCACAGCCAGCCCTGGCCCGCCTCCTCCACGCGGGACATGTCCGGCCCGCGGGACGTGCTCTGGCTGAAGGCCTCCAGCATCTTCTCGAAGGGGACGCTTCGCTTCTCAAAACCCATGATCGAACACATAAAAAATGCACCTCCGAATTTTCGCGCGGCCCGTCCTGAATATTTCAGGACGAATTGCCGCCAATCCGTGGTGCCACCTGATTTACCGCCGAAGCGGTCTCTCCTAAGGCTCTACTAAGCCCGTGCGGTTATAACGTGCCGCCGTCGCGTCTCCTCTACTGGCCTTCCGGCGTTCGATTCGCTGCTATGGAGTGTTCTTCCCCGGGATGCACGTGCGGGATTCCCACCAGCGCCCGCTCTCTGTGACAGCATCTCCCCGGTACTTTTCTCCGTCATCGCATTTGGTATTTCGTTTTATGGCTGGTATCTTATCACGTGCAGCCGCCGCTGTCAAGCATAAGTTTCTGAAACTTTAAATCTTAATCCTTGCACATTTTGACGCAGCACGCGCAAAGAGCCGAAAAGTTTGCAATAATTTTATTGCCGATTTTCATTTCTACATTGACAGGCCGGTTTAGACCGTGCTATAATCGGCCATCAAACGAGCGACGGTGCTCTTTTTGCATGTCCGTCGCCCGGAAATATGCAAGGAAACGAGGAGTCGGCGCATGGCGAAGTACACCAAGGAAGATATCGTCCGGATCGTGACCGAAGAGGACATCAAGTTCATTCGGATGCAGTTTACCGACATCTTTGGTCAAATGAAGAACGTGGCCATCACCGCCTCGCAGATTGAGAAGGCGGTCAACAACCAGATCATGATCGACGGCAGTTCCATCGAGGGCTTCGTGCGTATCCACGAGTCGGATCAGTATCTGCGTCCGGATCTGGACAGCTTCACGGTGCTGCCCTGGCGGCCGCAGCACGGCAAGGTGGCACGCTTGATCTGCGATGTGTACAACCCGGATGGCACGCCCTTCGTGGGTGACCCGCGCGGCGTTCTGAAGCGCGCGCTGGAAAAGGCCGCGTCGATGGGATACTCCTTCAATGTGGGCCCGGAGTGCGAGTTTTTCCTGTTCCAGACCGATTCCGAAGGAAAACCCACCACCCAGACCGGCGACGAGGCGGGCTACTTTGATCTGGGCCCGCTGGACCACGGCGAGGGAACCCGGCGCGAAATCTGCCTGGCACTGGAGCAGATGGGTTTTGAGATCGAAGCGTCCCACCACGAGGTGGCCGCCGGCCAGCACGAGATCGACTTCAAGTACGCCGACGCGCTGACCGCAGCCGACAATATCATGACCTTCAAGCTTACCGTCAAGACATTGGCCCAGAAGAACGGGCTGCACGCCACCTTCATGCCCAAGCCGCTCTTTGGCGTCAATGGCTCCGGCATGCACACGAACATGTCGCTGTTCAAGGATGGCAAGAACGTTTTTCAGGATCCGTCGGACAAGCGCGGCCTTTCCAAGGAGGCCTACAGCTTTATCGCGGGCCTTCTGGCCCACGTGAAGGGCATGTCCGCCGTCACGAACCCCTTGGTCAATTCCTATAAGCGGCTGGTACCCGGCTACGAGGCGCCCTGCTACCTGGCCTGGTCCGCCAGCAACCGCAGCGCGCTGATCCGCATCCCGGCCGCCCGCGGCCAGTCCACCCGCGTGGAGCTGCGCTGCCCCGACCCGGCGTGCAATCCCTACCTGGCGCTGGCGCTGTGCCTCGCGGCGGGCTTGGATGGCATCGAGAAGGGCATGACACCGCCGCCGGAAATCACCGAGAACATCTTTGAGATGTGCGGCGAGGAGCGCTGTCAGAAGGGCATCGACAACCTGCCCGGCTCCCTCAAGGAGGCGCTGGAGGCTTTGAAGCAGGACGAACTGATGATGGAGGCGCTGGGCGATCACGCCAGCAGCCAGTACATCGCGGGCAAGGAGGCGGAGTGGAACGACTACCGCACCCGCGTCACCAACTGGGAGATTGAAAAGTACATCGTCACCTATTGACGCGGCCTTACGCCATGGAAACAGTCCGCGGAAAGGGGGACGCGCATGAACCGCCTCATCGTCGCGTTTGAAGGGGACAAGCAATGCGATCTGGTCCGGGAAACGCTTGAGAGCGGCGGCATGCCGCCGAAGGTCGTCTGCCACACGGGCGCGGAGGTGCTGCGCGTTGCGCATGAGATGGGCCGCGCACTGGTGATCTGCGGCTACAAGTTTCAGGACATGACTGCGGATGAGCTGGCCTACGACCTGGGCTCCGCATCCATCGTGCTGGTGGTCGCCAAAAACGTGCAGCTGGATTTCTGCGAACACGAGGGCATATTCAAACTGCCCGCGCCGTTTTCCAGGAGCGAGCTGCTGACGAGCGTTTCGATGCTCAGGCAGCTGGCGGAAAAGACGCTGACGAGCCCGGTCCGCCGCACCGCCGGCGAGGAGGCGCTGGTGGGCGAGGCCAAGGCGATTCTGATGCGCACCGGCATGACCGAGGCCGAGGCCCACCGCTACCTGCAAAAGCGCAGCATGGAGTCCGGCGAGCGGCTCGTAAGCGTCGCCAAGCGCATCGTACAGAAGCCGCCGATTTAGAGAGGACCGCCCGCGCGGCTCTCCATTGCCAGCCCGCCCCGGACGCGCTGTCCGGGGCGGGCCTTTTCGAAAAGGGCCCGCGTACTTCCCCGGGTCAGGGCGGAAGCCGCGGGCTTTCATTTTTCATTGAGGCGTTAGACCCGGAGCGCGGAACCTCCGGCGACCCCCGATCACTTCACGGACTTCGCCTTGAGGGAATCGATGAGCCCGCTGTCATCGGTCAATTCGATGGAGAAGTTGAACTCACGGCTCGCGCCGCCCTCCAGCATCGGAAGCTCGCCCGCCTTGCGCGCGTCGGCCCGGCCCATGACGCCCGCCGTGGTGGGCTCGAGGCCCAGCGCGTAATCGCCCGCGTGCATGCACTTCCACTGGCAGAGCAGCGGCAGCACCTGGGCGTCGTAGCGCACGATGGCGGCAATGCCCAGCTTGGGATTGTCGAGCATCGCGAAGGCCTCGCCCTCGGGCCGGGTGTGGAAGAAGCATTCCTCCGGCCGGCCGACCTCCGGCGCCTCGATGAGGTTGTACTTGAAGAAGTTGGCCTTGGCGATTTCGTCCCTGGGAACCACGGACTTGGAATTGGCGTAGACGCGGGCGCCGTCGTCCAGCAGCGGATAGCCAAAGTTGATGTGATAGACCAGCATCAGCGGCTGCGCGGCGAAGCCCTGGTTTTCCACCACATCTTTTACGCGGATGATGCTTCGTTCGGTGTCGATGATCATCTCGCGCGTCAGAAGCATGTTCTCGCCGAACACGCGGGATTGGCGCACGCTGCCGGCAAAGCGCAGCTTTTTTTCGTCTCCGTCATAGAAGCTCTCCGCGACGGCGCCCTGAGCGGGCGTATTGTTGTAGGGGCCGTGCAGGCCCAGCTTCTCTCCCTCATCCTCGCAGGGCGCACCGGCGTAGGTGATGCCGCAGGTGGTGAGCATCCCAGCGTAGAACTGCCGCAAAAAGCCCGCCGCGCCGTCCTCCACGTAGAAGGCGGGGGCGCGCAGCCCGGTGACCGACGAAAAGCCCACCGGCACGCCCTTGAAGGACGCGTAGGGGATGTCAAGGCCCCTGTCCGCCGCGATGGTCAGGCTCAGTCCCTTGCCGTTTTTCGCGCGGAACGCCTTTACGCCCCGGGCGGGGCCGTCATCATAGGTGAACGAGGAGATTCCGCAGAGGGTGTCGAGGTCGCCGACGTACTTTCGAAGCTCGAATTCCTGGCTTTTCTTCAAGATTCACGCCTCCCAATATCCGCATTTCTGACACGGATTATATCTCTTCCGACAGCCCGCTGTCAATCTTTACAGAATTCTGCGATTGTGCTATGCTATCGACAGAGGTGAGGCGTTTGTCAAGCGGCAAGTTGGCCCGCGGCTTTTTCCCGGCGCTCCGGCGCAACTGGGCCGCGGCGATGCTGATCGTGCTCGGCGCATGGATGATGGCGGCCGGCGCGGCGGCGGGTGAGGCCGGCCAAGTGTTCCAGAAGGCGGCGCGAATCTGCCTGGAGTGCATCGGCCTTGGCTGACGGAAAAAAAGTGAAGGACAGAAGGACCCTGTTCCAGCTGGCGTGGGCGGCGCTCACCAACGGCTACGCGCTGGGCTACGTGAACGGGCGCATCTTCTCCGGCTGGAGCAAATCCATTTGCGTGCCGGGGCTTAACTGCTATTCCTGCCCGGGCGCGCTGGGCGCGTGTCCGATCGGGTCGCTTCAGGCGGTACTCGCGGGGCGAGGCAGTTATTTTTCGCTCTACGTCGTCGGATTTCTCCTCCTCGTGGGCAGCCTGTTCGGACGCTTCATCTGCGGCTGGGCCTGCCCTTTTGGGCTCCTTCAAGATCTGATCTACAAAATCCCGCTGCCCCAAAAATGGAAGAAGAAAAACCTTCCCGGCCATAAAGGGCTGGTGTGGATCAAGTATGCCGTTCTGATTCTGTTTGTGATCCTGGGTCCCCTCGTGCTGGTAGACGAGTTCGGCCTGGGCAGCCCGCAGTTTTGCAAGTGGGTGTGCCCGGCGGGCACGGTGGCGGGCGGGCTTCTGCTGGCTGGAAATGAAATGATCCGCCCGCTGGTCGGCCTCAGATTTCTCTGGAAGATCGCCCTCGCGCTGGTGATTCTTGTCGGCGCGCTGGTATATTACCGTCCGTTTTGCAAATACCTCTGTCCGCTGGGCGCGTTCTACGCGCCGTTCAACCGCATCGCGCTGATGCGCCTCACGGTGGATGAGGCCGCCTGTACCCGCTGCGGCGCCTGCAAGCGGGTTTGCAAGATGGGCGTCGACCCGCAGGCGAACCCCAACAGCCCGGAGTGCATCCGCTGCGGTGATTGCGTGCGCGCCTGCCCCACCCGCGCGATCAGTCTGGCGAATGCCCGGAAATGCGACTGGAGGAAGAACGAGTGCTGACCGACATCCAAATTGCGCAGGCCGCGCGGCCGCTTGCGATCGAGGACATCGCCCGCGAAGCGGGCATCGACGCGAAGTATGTGGAGCCCTACGGCCGCGGCAAGGCCAAGATCGACCTGGGCTTTCTCCGGGAGAGCCAAAGACCGGACGGCAAGCTGATTCTGGTCACCGCCATCACGCCCACGCCCGCGGGCGAGGGCAAGACCACCACCACCGTCGGACTCGCCGACGCCCTCCGGCGCGCCGGACACAAGGCCGTGGTGGCGCTTCGTGAGCCGTCGCTGGGCCCGGTGTTTGGCGTCAAGGGCGGCGCCGCGGGCGGCGGATACGCGCAGGTGATCCCCATGGAGGACATCAACCTGCACTTCACAGGCGACTTCCACGCCATCGGCGCGGCCAACAACCTCCTGGCCGCGATGCTGGATAACCACATCTATCAGGGCAACGCGCTGGGGATCGACCCGCGGCGCATCGCTTGGCGGCGCTGCGTGGACATGAACGACCGTCAGCTGCGAAATGTGGTGGACGGTCTCGGCGGCCGGGTCAACGGCACACCCCGGGAGGACGGCTACGACATCACCGTGGCTTCGGAGGTCATGGCGGCGCTGTGTCTGGCCGGCGGCATGACGGACCTCAAAGAACGGCTGGGCCGCATGATCGTGGGCTACACCTACGGCGAAGCGCCCGTTACCGCCGGCGATCTCAAGGCGGAGGGCGCCATGGCCGCGCTGCTTCGGGACGCCATCAAGCCCAACCTGGTTGAAACGCTGGAGCATACGCCCGCTTTCATCCACGGCGGCCCCTTTGCCAACATCGCCCACGGCTGCAACTCCGTGTTGGCCACCCGCATGGCGCTGAAGTGCGGCGACTACGTGGTGACGGAGGCGGGCTTCGGCGCGGATCTGGGCGCGGAAAAATTTCTGGATATCAAGTGCCGCGCCGCGGGACTGAAGCCGGATGCGGCCGTGCTCGTGGCCACCGTGCGCGCGCTCAAGATGCACGGCGGCGTGCCCAAGGATGCGCTCGCCACCGAGAACCTTGCCGCTTTGGAGAAGGGTTTCCAAAACCTCGCGCGCCACGCGGAAAACCTCCGAGAGGTGTTCGGCCTTCCTGTGGTCGTCGCCGTCAACCGCTTCCCGGCGGATACGCCGGCGGAGCTTGCCCTGCTGCTTTCGAAGTGCCGCGCGCTGGGTATTCCGGCGGCGCTCAGCGAAGTGTGGGAAAAAGGCGGCGAGGGCGGCCTGGAGCTGGCCGAATTGGTGGCCGCGCAGGCCGCCGGGCCGCTGAGTTACTGTTACGGGCTGAATCAGCCCATCGAGGAAAAGATCGGCGCCATCGTGCGGCGGCTGTACCGCGGCGCGCGGGCCGAATTCAGCCCCGATGCGAAAAAGCAGTTGAAGAAGCTCTCGGAGATGGGTTTTTCCGGGCTTCCGGTGTGCATGGCCAAGACGCAATACAGTTTTTCCGACAAACCGGCGCTCCTGGGCGCGCCGGAGGGGTTCGAGGTCAACGTAAAATCCCTTCGGGTGTCCGCCGGCGCGGGCTTTATCGTCGCGCTGACGGGCGACATCATGACCATGCCGGGCCTGCCCAAATCTCCCGCGGCCGAGCGAATCGATGTGGACGAGAGCGGGAGGATCACGGGCCTGTTCTAGGGGGTCGGCTCCGGCGGGGGCTTTGAAGCGCTCCGGCAGGACTTCTGTTCTTCCCGGAGGCATTCGCGCCGGGGCTGCGCCGCGGCTCCGGCGTTTGTTCGTCCAAATGTGGGTAATACTGTAAATTTACTCGAACAAGACTGGAAGGGAAGGCCCTGAATGGGC
Organism: Bacillota bacterium; assembly: GCA_023421395.1. Lineage (GTDB taxonomy): Bacteria > Bacillota > Clostridia > Christensenellales > Aristaeellaceae > JAEZHK01. The sequence continues at coordinate 69,105 of JAEZTL010000029.1, forward strand.
TATAATAATGCTATGGTTGCCAATGAGCTGCAATAATTCCCATCGGAATGAGGAGAGTTTTATGTCTGACCGCAAGGCGGCCGGGCAGGCGGCCCGATCGCCCGAATCTCGCGCCGCGCGGCGCAAAAAAGCCCGCCAGAGTTGGTGGACCGGCCCCGTATCGGCAGCGCTGGCCTGCGTGCTGGCGGTGGTTGGCCTGAACGTCGGGCAGAGGCTGAGCGTCTACCAGGGGTTTCTTGAAAAGCGTGCGCTGGTCGACCGGGCGACGTTCTATCCGGGGCTGACCATCGACGGCGTGGATGTCAGCGATATGGATTACGCCACCGCGCTGGCGTATTTTCAGGCGCTGGACGAGCAGCAGCGAAGCGCCTACTTTGTGGAACTCACCTTCGGGGATAAGAAGTGGACGCTGGAATCGGACGCCTTCGGCTATTCGAGCGACTACAGGAAAATTCTGGACAGCGCCTGGGCCGTGGGCCGGTACGGCTCTTTTGAGGAGCGCTACATGGCGGCGTCACGGGCTTCGGGCGAGTGGTCCCGGGACTATACGATCAACCGGTCCATCGACGAGGGCGGGTTGCTGGGGGTTCTGACGCCCATCGCCACGGAGCTTACCCAGCCTGGCACCAACGCGCGAGTTACGGATTTTTCGGTCTCAAAGCTCAAATTCACCGTTGAGGACGGCACGGTGGGCTACGTCGTGGACGCGAACAAGCTGATGCGGCAGGTTCTGGATAAGGTGAACGAGGGCGGCGGACCGATGGAGATCATCCGCGAGGAAGTCGACCCGCCGCTGACCGCGGAGGAACTGTCCAAGCAGTTCGGCAAGATCTCCTCGGCCACCACCAACGCGGCGTTTTCCACCAGCAACCGCCTGACCAACATCAAGGTCGCCTGCAAGACGGTGACCGGCACCGCCGTGCAGCCGGGGGAAACCTTCTCCTTTAATAAGGCATTGGGAGAGCGCACCACCAAGAAGGGCTACAAAGCCGCCGGCGCGCTGGAAAACGGCATGCACACGCAGCAGGTGGGGGGCGGCATCTGCCAGGTGTCTACGACCCTCTTTAACGCCGTGGCAAAGGCGGACCTTCAGATCGTGGAGCGCTCGCCCCACTCGATCCCGTCGGTGTATGTGGATCTGGGCAAGGATGCGGCGGTCAACTGGCCCAACCAGGACTTCAAGTTTAAAAACACCAGCCTCTACCCGGTCTACATCGTCGCCACGCTGGGAAAGGATAAAAAGGTGACCTTCAGCATCTACGGAAAGATGCTGGACGACGGGCTTACCGTCAAGGTGATTTCCAAGAAGACCGGAACCTACACCCCGAAGGAGGATCAGATCATCGTGGACGCGTCGCTGGCGCCGGGGGAGAAGGTGGTGGTGGAGGCCGCCCGCAAGGGCTACACGGCGGATACCTACCGGGTTTACTACAATGCAAAAGGCAAGGAGATCGACCGCCAGCGCCTGTTCAAAAGTACGTACAGGTCGGCAGGCGCGGTCATCCGGGTCGGAGAATAGGAGGAAGACCATGCCCGTCAAGGTCCCCGACAATCTGCCCGCGGTACAGGTGCTCCGCGATGAAAACATATTCGTCATGACGGAGGAGCGCGCCTCCGCCCAGGACATCCGCCCCCTCCGGGTGGCGATCCTCAACCTGATGCCCAACAAGGAAGTCACCGAGGCGCAGCTTTTCCGCGTGATCGGAAACACGCCGCTGCAGGTGGAAGTGACACTGCTGCACACCGCCACCCATGAAAGCGCCAACACTTCCAAGCTGCACCTGGACTCCTTCTATAAGACATTTGAGGACGTGAAAGACGAAAAATTCGACGGCCTGGTCATCACCGGCGCGCCGGTGGAAATGATGCGCTTTGAGGACGTGGATTATTGGGAGGAGCTGACCCGCATCCTGCGCTGGGCGGAGAAGCATGTGTTTTCCACGCTCTACATCTGCTGGGCCGCGCAGGCCGGGCTGTACTACCACTACGGCATCCCCAAATATCCGCTTGGCATGAAGTGCTCCGGCGTGTTCCCCCACAGGGTGCTGGCTCCTGGGCACCCGCTGATGCGCGGGTTTGATTCCGTGTTTTTCGCGCCCCACTCCCGGCACACGGAAGTGCGCGCGGAGGATATCCTCGCGGTGCCCGAGCTGACGCTGCTCTCCATCAGCGACGAGGCGGGCGTATACATCGCGTCGTCGCCGCTGGGCAAGCGCGTGTTCGTGACCGGCCATTCCGAATATGATCCCAACACCCTGCGTATGGAATATGAGCGGGATGTCAAGAAGGGCATGGCGAACGTGCCGGTTCCATGCAATTACTTCCCGGAGGACGATCCGGCTCAAGAACCGGTGGTGGTGTGGCGCGCCCACTCGAACCTTCTGTTCCAGAACTGGCTCAACTACTGCGTCTACCAGGAGACGCCCTACGACGCGGAGAAGATCGGCGACTGAGGCCGCCCTTGTTTTCCGTCCGTTTGCGCAGGCGGAAAAAGCGGAGTTTCCCGCGCGCTCCGAAAGATGGTAAATTTTCAAATTTGGGTGTTGACGAAGGCCCGCGCGTTTGGTATAATAATCTGCGTCGCCCGAGCGGGCTTGGGCGAACCCCAGCGGGGTGTAGCGCAGTTCGGTAGCGCACGTGCTTTGGGAGCATGGGGTCGCAGGTTCAAATCCTGTCACCCCGACCATCTTCACGGCCTGCGCAATTGTGGCCTCTTGGTCAAGCGGTTAAGACACCGCCCTTTCACGGCGGTAACAGGGGTTCGAGTCCCCTAGAGGTCACCATGGACGCACCGGCGTTGTCGGCAATGTCGGTGCGTCGTTCCCGAAAGCGCGGGCCTTTAGCTCAGCCGGTTAGAGCAGTCGGCTCATAACCGATCGGTCCGGGGTTCAAGTCCCTGAAGGCCCACCAATTTCTCGGGCCGCTTCGGCCCACATGGTCCGGTAGTTCAGTTGGTTAGAATGCCAGCCTGTCACGCTGGAGGTCGAGGGTTCGAGCCCCTTCCGGATCGCCAAAGCGCCTTTCTTGCGAAAGGCGTTTTACTTTTTGGCGAATGGGCCCAAGGCTTCCGCCGGTTGGCGCGGCGCGCCCCGGAACCGGCATTCTTTACAAGCCGCGCACGCGGCGGTATAATAAAACCAATCATCCCAAGGGAGGAACACCATGCCGCGCGTCGAAGGGGTCGTTGAGGAGATCGTGTTCCGCAACGACCAGAACGGGTTTTCCGTGCTCTCGGTCAAGTCCGGCCGGGAGCGCTTTGCCGCGGTGGGCGCGCTGGCCTTCGTGGTGGCGGGGGAGCGCGTGATTCTGGAGGGTGACTGGGTGGAGCACCCGGAATACGGCCGCCAGCTGAAGATCGCCTCCTGTGAAAACGTGGAGCCGGAGACGGTGGGCGGTATTGAGCGCTACCTGGGCTCCGGGTTGATCCGGGGCGTCGGGCCGGCTACCGCCAAGCTGATTGTGAAGAAATTCGGCGAGGATGCGCTGGCGATCCTGGACGAGGACCCGGAGCGGCTCAGCGAGATCTCCGGCATCGGGCCCAAGCGGGCGCGGCTGATCGCCCAGTCCTACTCGGAGCAGCGAGCCGCGCGACAGGCGCTGGTGTTTTTACAGAGCTATGGCATCACCCCCGCGCTGTCGATGAGGATCTTTCGCGCGTTTGGCGACCGCACCCAATCTGCGGTGCGGCAGAACCCCTACCAGTTGGTGGAGCGTGTGGAAGGCATCGGATTCAAGACCGCCGACGCCATCGCCCATTCGCTGGGGATCGAGCCGGAATCGCCGGAACGGCTCGGCTGTGCGCTTTCCTATGTGCTGGAGGAGGCGGCCGGCGTCTCCGGCCACACGTACCTGCCCAGGGAGGCGCTGCTTCACGAGACCGCGCGCCTCACCGGCGCGCCGGAGGAGCTGATCGAAATCCAGCTTCGGTCGCTGGCGCTTCAGGGCCGGCTGGTGTTCGCGCCCGCCGGCGGGAAGGACGCGGTATACCTCGCCAGATTCTACGAAGCGGAGGCGGAGGTCGCCCGGCGGCTGACGCTTCTTCTGAGAATGGCGCCGCAGGCCGTGGAGGCGGAGGGCATCGCGCGGTACGAGCGCGAGTCCGGCGTCACGCTGGGTGCGGAGCAGCGGGAGGCGGTGGCCCTGGCGGTTTCGGGCGCGGTGACAGTGATCACCGGCGGGCCGGGTACCGGCAAGACCACGGGCATCCGCTGCATCATCGAGATTCTGTCGCGGCACGGCGCCGTGGCGCTCGCCGCGCCCACCGGTCGCGCCGCCAAGCGCATGACCGAAGCCACCGGCGCAGAGGCCAGAACCATCCATCGGTTGCTGGAGTACGGCGGCGAGGAGGGCCTTTTTCAGCGGGATCAGGACAATCCCGTGGACGCGGATGCGGTGATTGTGGACGAGGTCAGCATGGTGGACACGCTGCTCATGCGCTCGCTTCTAAGGGCGCTGAAGCCCGGCACGCGACTGATCCTGGTGGGCGATGCGGATCAGCTGCCCTCCGTGGGCGCGGGCAACGTGCTGGGCGACCTGATCGAAAGCGGCGTGGTACCGCTCGTGCGATTGACCGAGATCTTCCGCCAGGCGCAGGAGAGCATGATCGTCGTCAACGCCCACCGCATCAATAGCGGCGAAATGCCCCTTTCCAACGGCAAGGCCAGCGACTTCTTCTTCGAGCGCATCGATGGCGCCGACAAAATCGCCCAGGCCGTGCTGGCGCTGGTATCGAAGCGGCTGCCCGGTTACCTGGGGGTTGATCCACTCCGCGCCATTCAGGTGATGGCGCCGATGAAAAAGGGCGAAGCGGGCGTCTACCGGCTGAACCGGCTTTTGCAGGAGGCGCTGAATCCCGAACAGCACGGCATGGACACCCTCGTCCGGGGCGACACGGCGTTCCGCGCGGGCGACAAGGTCATGCAGATCAAGAACGACTATCAGATCGCCTGGGCCAGGGACGGCGAGGAGGGCCAGGGCGCCTTCAACGGCGACATCGGCTACGTGGAAGCCGTGGACTCCGAGGAGCGCACGCTGACCGTGCGCTTTGACGACGACCGGGTGATCGAGTACGGCGAGGCGGACCTTGAGGCGCTGGAACTGTCCTACTGCATCAGCGTACACAAAAGTCAGGGCAGCGAGTTCGACGCGGTGGTGCTGCCGCTTTCGGCGGGGCCGCCGGTGCTTCTGACGCGAAACCTTCTGTACACCGCGGTCACCCGCGCCAAGCGGCTCGTGGTGGCGGTGGGGCGGGAGGACGTGATGCGCCGGATGGTGGAGAACCGCCAGGTTTCGCGGCGCTTCAGCGCGCTGGCCGAGCGGCTGCGGGCGCTGGCGGAGGCGCGGTAATGGTCTGGCCCGCGCTGGTCTGGGCGCTGATTCTGGAGGCGCTCTACCCATCCCAGGCCAATTGCATGGGCTGTGGCAGCCCTGCGGGGGCGGACGAGGGCTGGCTGTGCGAGGCCTGTGCGCGCCTGCTCGCGCCCGTGGCCGATCTCCCCGGTCCCCGCTGTCCGCGCTGCGGGCGGCCCCTTTCGGAAAGGCGTGGAACGCGCGGCTGCGAAACCTGCGGCGATTGGCCGGAGGGATTGGTGTCCGCCGCCCGCTTCGTTTACCCCTATCGCCGGCCGGTGAGCGGCATGATCCGCCGCATGAAGTATCAGAGCGTCGCCCGCATGGCGGACTGGATGGCCTGGGAGATGGAGACCGTGGTGCGCCGGGAATTGCCCGGGCCCGTGGACGCGGTGGTGCCGGTGCCGATGCATCCGCTGCGCCTCCGGGAGCGCGGCGTCAACCAGGCGGCGGCCATCGCAGGGGCTTTATCAGGGCGGCTGGGCGTGCCTTCGCTGGAAGCGCTCCGCCGCACCCGGGACACCGCCCAGCAGGCGCGGCTCACCGCCGCCGCGCGGCGGACCAACCTGGAAGGCGCGTTTGCCGCGTCGCCAGACGTCCGGGGCCTTCGCGTGCTGCTGGTGGACGATGTGCTGACCACCGGCGCCACCGCCCTCGCCTGCGCCCGCGCTCTTCGCGCGGCCGGCGCGGCGGACGTTCTCTTCGTCGCGCTGGCCGGCGCCATTGGCCACGGATCGTCACAACAAAAGTAAAAAAATGGGGCAACGTCGTAAAAATGCCGTTAAAAAAACGCTTGCTTTTGCCGGGCAAATGCAGTATAATACTTGTCGGTTGCCGATAGGCAGGTCTGTGGTTGAGAATCGATGCCAGTCGCAGGCGAAACGATCCACGTAACCCGGGCAATGTTCCGGCGAGCATGGTGCGGCTTAGAGGTAAGTCCGGCCAGCGTTAAGCTGAGAGGATCAGTAGTGGGGGGCGTTACCGCCCATGAGCGAACATCCCAGCCGGCGAGTGTGGGGGCAAAGACCAGGTCAGCTGTCCTTGGCAACCAACATATTGATCACAGGGGGAAATTCCAATGTACGAGGACAAGACGCTGGTTTGCCGGGATTGTGGGAATGAGTTCGTGTTTACCGCCGGAGAGCAGGCCTTCTACGCGGAAAAGGGCTTCCAGAATGAGCCTACCCGTTGCAAGTCCTGCCGCGACTCCCGCAAGGCCAGCCGTGGGACGCAGGGCGAGCCCCGCGAGATGTTCGAGACCGTTTGCGCAGAGTGCGGCAAGCCCACCCGCGTTCCGTTCGTTCCAAAGAGCGACCGACCGATCTATTGCAGCGAGTGCTTTGCCGCCCGCCGTCAGTAGTTAATCATTCAAACGGCCGCCGCATTTCGCGGCGGCCGTTTTTATGCCAAAAAACCGCTCCTTCGCGTGGAAGAGCGGTTGATACCAATCCCAAACAATCATGCATCGTTGCGGCGGTCCTTTTCGCGCAGGGCGGTGTCACGCTCCGCGCAACGCAGCTGCGCTTCGTTCTGGCTCCTTGCCCTGCATCGAAAAATCCCTGCCGCTCTTGCAATAATATTTCGTATAGGTATGAGAGGGCTTGGATCTCCCGGAGGGTCAGCGATAGCTGCGGTAGCGGGAGTAGGCCATCTGCTGACGGCGGCGCAGTTCGCGGTAGCGCCGCTTGCGCCGGATCGCGTGTTGGATGCGCAGCAACACGATCAAAAGCACCACCAGGCCGAATAGTCCCAGCAGGATCCAGATCAGGCTGTAATCCACGGTGTCCGCCCAGGGGACGATCTCACCCAGCGCGGACACCGGCTTGATCTCCTGGACATCCCGGCTGGCGATGACCGTACCGGAAAACGCGCTGCCGTCATCCGCCGTGTAGGAGATGCTGCCCAAGATGTCTCCCTCGCGGATGGGGGCGACGAGGGTAGAAGTGTACTGCACGGAAACCTTGCTCATGATGTCCCGGGAGGTTTCGGCAAGATCGTCCGGCAGGCAGGTAACGCTGTAGTTGCCGATAGAGCCGCCGGGAACCACCGTCAATTCCACAAGGCCTGAACCCGCGTCCTCGCTGTCGGCGTTTTTGATGGTGGCGTACAGCGGATTGGCATCGTAGATCTTGTTGAAGGCGTAGGTCTTGTATTGGGCGAAGCCGTACTCCATCAACCGCTTGGTGTCGGTCCACTTGCCGTTTTTGGTGGTCTTGAGCGTGACCGAGATCAGCGACGCGCCGTTTTTCTTGGCCGCGCCGACGAAGCAGTGCGCCGCCTTTGAGTGATAGCCCGTCTTGACGCCGACCTCGTACTCGTAGTAGTAGGGCGAGGTTTTGACGAACATCGCGTTGCTGGTCGCCAGTTTGAGCTTCTCGCGCTTCTCCGTAGCGGACATGGTGTAGCTTTTGGCCGACACGATTTCGCGGAAGGTGGCGTTTTTCATCGCCTCCCGGGTGATGAGGGCCAGATCTCTGGCGGTGGTATAATGGGTCTCGTCCTGATAGCCGTGGGGGTTTGCGAAGTGGGTGTTCTCACAGCCCAGTTCCCGCGCCCGCTGGTTCATCATGGCGACAAAATTGTCCACCGAACCCGCGACGATCACGGCCACGGCCACCGCGCCATCGTTGCCGGAGCGCATCATCAGGCCGTACAGAAGGTCGATGAAGGGCATCTTTTCGCCGGGGGTCACCGGCACCAGCGAAGAGTCCTTGGGGACCTTGGACGCTTCCTTCGGGATGGTGACGGTTTCGTTCAGGCGGCCGGACTCCAGCGCCAGAAGACAGGTCATCACCTTGGTGGTGCTGGCGGGATAGAGCTTTTCGTCGGCGTTTTTTTCAAACAATACCCGCCCGGTCTTGTAGTCCATGACCACCGCGGCCTCGCCCTCGATGTCGTCGGCGTTCAGGTTTCCGGGGTTGTTTGCGTCGTAGGTGTCTACCTTTTTGGCGGCGGTCGTCTCGGCCCGCGCCGGCTCAAGAAATACGGCGCTCAACGCGACGGCGGTCGAGAGCCACAGGGCGAGAAGGATCAGTAAGAGATTTGGACGCCTGGTCAATGCGCGAACACCCTTTCCGGCATGCCCGCGAAAAGGCGCGGGCACACATCAGTCAGTATATCACTTATGACGAAATTTGTACAGATATAGTTGGATGTAAAATCCTAACATCCCCCTGTGCGCACTTGTTTTTTTTCGAAAAGCTGGGTATAATTGAATTGTTGTAAAGGCAATCTGCCCTCTGATAAACAGGCGGGGCGGCGAACCGGCGGCATGGGGCCGGGCCTGCTGTCCCCCGGAGAGGATGACGACCCGATGGCAAAGCGAATTTTGATTGTTGACGATGAGCCACTCATCGTCAAAGGTTTAAAATACAGCTTGGAGCAGGACGGCTATGAGACCGCCTCCGCGGCGGACGGCGAGGAGGCCGTACAGACTTTTTTCGCGGGGCAATACGATCTGGTGCTGCTGGACGTCATGCTGCCCAAATTCAGCGGCATCGAAGTCTGCCAGCGCATCCGCGAAAAGAGCAACGTGCCCATCATCATGCTGACCGCCAAGGGTGAGGACATGGACAAGATCCTGGGCCTTGAGTACGGCGCGGACGATTATATGACCAAGCCCTTTAATATTTTGGAGGTCAAGGCCCGCATCAAGACCATCCTGCGCCGCACCGGCCAGATGTCCCGGGGTATCGACGCGCGCACAATCACCGTCCGCGACATGGTCATCAACCTCAACAACCGCTCCGTGGTTGTCGGAGACCGGGATGTCAATCTGACCGCCAAGGAGTTCGATCTTCTGCAGCTCTTCGCCACCAACCGCGGCAAGGTGTTCAGCCGCGAGGCGCTGCTGGAGACCATCTGGAAGTACGACTATCTGGGCGATCTGCGCACGGTGGACGTGCACATCCGCCGCCTGCGCGAAAAAATCGAAAAAAATCCCGCCCAGCCGGAATTTATCTTTACCAAATGGGGCGTGGGCTACTACTTTACCGACAAGGACTAGCGGGCCGCGCCAGGGGCCGCGCGGCCCGCGGGGCGCGTTTTGCCAGCGCGACTGACGCGCAAACGGGGAGTGGGCTATCATTTTGTCGACGAGGGCCAGAACCTTCCTATACTCCATCCGGTGGAGAATTGTGCTCGCCTACCTGCTCATCATCTGCGTCGCGTTCCTGGTGGTCGCGGCCAGCTTGATCCGCATGGTGGGCGAATATCTGTTTGAACAGAAAGTACGCGAGGAGCAGCGCGTCACCGACAACCTGGCGCAGCAGCTGACCGGCTTTCTGGCCGCGGACGATGCCGACAACCTGTATAAGGCGGTTTATGCCGCGTCCCAGAACGCCGCCCGCGTGATGGTGGTGGATCTTCTGGGCGTGGTGCAGGCGGACGGCTATTCGGAGTATAACGGCAGGCGGCTCAACCTGGGCGAGGTGGCCGCAAGTCTCGCCGGGCAAGGATCGGCCTACGGCTATTACGAGGCCAGCGCGCAGAGCGCCGGCTGGCTGGGTCGGGATCAGGACGCGGACGGGCAGATGGTGGGCGTGTACACCGCGCCGATGCTGTCCGGCGGCAAGTTGGCGGGCGCGGTGGTCTATTCCTCGATGGCCCAGGACGTGTACCAGAGCCTGACGCAGATGCAGCGCCAGATGACGCTGTGGCTTCTGCTGGTGGCCCTCTCGGTCCTGATCCTGAGCCTCATGGTGTCCCGCATCTTCACCCGGCCCATCGACGAGCTTAGCCAGGGCATATCCCGCATGACGCAGGGCGACCTGACCAGCCGCGTCACCGTACAGGGGCGCAATGAATTCGCGCAGCTGGCTTCGGCGTTCAACATGATGTGCGAGCGGCTGGAACGGCTGGACCAGACCCGAAACCAGTTCGTATCCAACGCGTCCCACGAGCTGAAAACCCCCCTTTCCACGATGAAGATTCTCAGCGAGACGCTGCTGTATCAGGAGCAGTGCGATCTCGACATGCAAAAGGAATTCCTGTCCGACATCAACAAGGAGATCGACCGGCTTAATTCCATCATCAACGATCTTTTGACGCTGGTGCACATGGACGACCGCGGTGTGACCAAGCTTCAGCCGCAGCTGCTCTCGCTGGATAAGCTGGTGCAGGACGCCGCCCGGCGGTTACGGCCGCTGGCGGAGGGCCGCCAGATCGCGCTGGATGTGGCCGTCCGCGACCAGATCGACACCATGGGCGATCCGATGAAGCTGGAGCAGGTGTTCTACAACCTGATCGACAACGCCATCAAGTATACGCCAAGCGGCGGCAAGGTCCGGGTGGAGATTGCCCGCGCGGGCAAGAAGGCGGTGGTCAAGGTGATTGACAACGGCATCGGCATCCCCAAGGCCGACCAGCTGCATGTGTTCGACCGCTTCTACCGGGTGGATAAGGCGCGCTCCCGCGATACCGGCGGTACCGGGTTGGGGCTTGCCATCGTCAAGCAGATCGTGCTGCTCCATGAGGGCAGCGTGACCGTCTCTTCCGAGGAGGAGAAGGGATCCACCTTTACGGTGGAGCTGCCGATCATCAACCTGCAGTATATTGGAGGATAACGTGAAACGACTTCTTGCGCGCATGGCGGCCGTCCTCGCGCTCACGGCGCTGCTTTCGGGCTGCGCCTCGCTGTCGTTCGTGCCGGAGCGCGCCAACGTCAGCCGGACGCTGCCGCCCGCCGCGGACGACGGCTTGGCCGCGCCGGTGGGAGACAGCGCGGCGGAGTACACCGGGCGCTTTACGCTCAATTACATCGCCTCCGACCAGCAGGCACTGGTGGCGGTCAGCCGCACGATGCGCCTGACCAGCGAGGATCTGCTGGCGGAAAAGGTCATGGAGCGGCTGCTGGATCCGCCGGATACGCTGCCCGGCGTGCTGCCCATCGCGCCGGAAGGCACGAAGCTGATCTGGGTTGAGCAGTCTGAGGGCGTCGCCACGGTCAACCTGTCCGTGGACGTGCTCTCGCTGACCGAGCAGGAGCTGACATGGATGCGCGCCGCCATCGCGGGTACGCTGGTGGGTACCGACGGCATTCAGTACGTGAACGTTCTCGTTGGCGGCAAGGAGGAGAGCGCGCTGACGCTGCCTACCGGCGCGCTGACCAGAACCGACGGCAACCTGACCGCGCTGTGGGCGCAGCAGGAGGCGGACCAGGATCGGTTCCAGCAGCCAAACGGCCGGCTGGACCGGAACGCCACGCTGTACTTCCCGTCCCAGGATGGATCGTACCTGCTGCCGGAGGTGCGCGCCGTGCGCTTTTCGGACGAAAACTACGCGCTGGAGCTGGTCCGCCAGTTGGCCGCGGGCGGTGAAAATGGCGGCGGGATGCCGGATGGCGAGATCCTCACCGCCGACCCGACCATCGACACGCTGGACGATGGCCGCCGCGTGATCACGCTGAAGCTGAACGCCGGGTTTGAGGACGCGCTCACCCAGTCCGGCAGTCAGCCGGGGCTCACCTACGGCGCGCTGGCGCTGACGTTGTGCCGCTTCGTGCCGGAGATCGACGCGCTGCGGATCACCGTCGGCGGCGCGCCGCTGGAGCAGATCGGGCTGGGCGACCGGGTGTTGACGCCCGCGGACGGCGTCGTCGGCCCCGACGACTTTGACAGCCTGATCGGACGCGTGGCCGAGGTATACCTGACCGACGCCGCCACCGGCAAGCTGCGCGTTGTCAGCCGCGCCATAGAGCGCGGCGCCGCGCTGTCGCCCCGGGTGCTGGTGGAGCAGGTACTTTCAGGCCCCGGCATCTACGAAACCGGCGTTCTGGCGGCGGCGCCCCAGGGCGTGAGCAAGGCGGACATCGAGGGCGTGCGCATTGAAAACGGCGTGGCGCTGGTCAACCTGTCCGGAAACTTCTACCGCTGTTGCCAGCAGATGGACGAGGCGGCCGAGCGCAACCTGGTCTACGCGCTGGTGAACACGCTGTGCGGCCTTCAGCCGGTCAACAAGGTGCGCTTCTTCATCGAAGGCCAGTCGGTGGACGCGCTGGTCACCGCCATCAGCCTGCGCGGCGCGCTGTTGCCCAATCCCGGTATCGTGGTGAAATGAGTGGAAAGGCGGGGCTTTTCCATAAGCTGAGGGCCGGCTTCCCGCCGGCCCTTTTCCATTACAGGTCGATCTCTACCTGGTAGCGCAGCATCCATTCGTTGACGGTGACGAGGTACGCCAGCATCTGCGGCCCCGCCATTAGCTGGCCAAACCAGGGGGTGTCGGCGGGGGAGAGGTCCCCCGCGGCGATCTCTCGCACCGTGTCGGCGCTGACCGCCTCGAGAACCGGCGAAGAGGCATCCTCCAGCATCCGCATCGCGGCCTCCCGGATGAGAGACGCGTAGAGCGGGTGGCAGGTCTTGGGGAAAGGGCTCTTCCGGCGCATCAGAAGCGCTTCGGGCAGAAGGTCGCGCATCGCCTCCCGGAGCAGCCCCTTTTCGATGCCGCCGGTGTTTTTTACCGCCCAGGGCACGTTGTACACGTACTGCACCAGCCGGTCGTCGCAATAGGGTGTGAGCACCGGCACCGGACTCATGCGCAGCGCGCGCTCCTGAAGATTGGGCATGAACCATTGGAAGCAGAGGCCGTGCAGCTGCCTCAGCCGCGCCTCCTCCGGCGTATCTGAGGAAAGGCGCGGCAGCGCGGCCACCGCCTCATGGTAGCGCGCCGACGCGTATTCCGAAAGGCGCAGCTTTTCGCGCACCCGGGGCTTCAGAACGCGCTCCCGTAGGGGCAAAGAGCCCGACCAGGGGAAGCCGTCCGCCGCCCTCAGGTCGGCCCGGTGGAACCACGGATAGCCGCCGAACACCTCGTCGCCGCATTCGCCGGAGACCACCGAGGGATGCTCGTGCGCGATTTGGCGGGCGAAGAGCATCAGCGCGGAATCGATGTCCGCCATGCCGGGCAGGCCTCTGAGCGCCATCGCCTCTCCCAGCGTCTCTACCAGCGCCCGCTGCGGGAGGAGCACCGACCGGTGGCGGGTGCCGAGGTGCGCAACGGCCTGGAGAATGTAAGGCTCGTCGCGCTCCGGCTGGAAGGCGCCGGGCGTGAAATATTGAGCGTTATCCTCGTAATCCACAGAAAAGCTGGCCACCGGGCGATCCGTGCGCCGCGCCATCAGCGCGGTCAGCGCGGTGGAGTCCAGCCCGCCGGAGAGCATCGACGCCGGATTCAGGGGCATCGCGTCCTCCACCGCCTGTTCGCACAGAAAGCGCACGGTTTCGATGGTGCGTCCGGGGTTGTCCTCGTGGGGACGGGGCTCCAGCGCGAAATAGCGCCGTACCTTGTGACCGTGGCCGTTCGCGATCAGCACGCTGCCCGGCGGCAGGGAGAAAATGTCCCGAAACGGCGTTCGGCCCGGCGTTCGCGCGGGGCCAATCCCGAAGAGCTCGCATAGGCCCTCGCGGTCCACGATGCGGGTGGCCACGGGGGATTCCAGGAGCTTTGCCGGGTGGTCGGCGAAGGCCATTGAGCCGCCCCGGTACGCGTAGAACACGGGTATCTCGCCCATGCGGTCCCGGGACAGGACCAGTCTACCGGAATCCTGATCGATCACCGCCGAGGCGATCGGTCCGCCCAGCCGGGACGGGTATTCTTCGCCCCAGAGCCGGTAGGCCGCCAGCACCAGTGCGGAGAGACTGCCATCCACAGGGCGGATCCCGCCGGTTGAGAGCGCCGCGCGCAGCGCGGCGCCGTTTCGCAGCCGACCCGCGCCGCAGGCGACGGCGCCGCCGTCTGACGCGCAGTCCGCCGCCGACAGCGCGTGGCGGCCGATGATGTAATAAGGCGCCTCGCGGCTGGCCAACATGGCGCGGGGGTCCCGTGCGTAGAATAATCCCATGAATTGCATAGCATCATCTCCCAACCGTATATCCTATGCGCGGGGCACGCCCGAGGTGCTTGCCACGGGGCTGGAAATGATGATATACTTACATTTAATGAAACGTATGTAAGGAGGCGTTCAGGGTGCGCCTGACGGTTTTTGGCGTGAACGGGCCCTATCCCGCGCCGGGCGGCGCCTGTTCCGGGTATCTGGTCTCGTCGGACGACGAAAAAACGCACCTGCTGCTGGACTGCGGCAGCGGCGTATTGGCCCGGGTGGCCCAGTGGCCCACCCTCGAGAAGCTGACGGCCGTCATCCTCAGCCACCTGCACTTTGACCACATGTCGGACATGCTGCCCATGCGCTACGCGCTGGAGTTCGCGGGGCTCAGCCTGCCGGTCTACGCGCCCGGAACCCCCGCGCCCCAGGCCGCGATGCTCGCGGGGGGCAGGTTCGATCTGTTTCCCATCGAGGATGTGTCCATCGGGCCGTTTCGCGTCTCCTTCCTGCCGGCACGGCACCCGGTGGAGGCCTATTCGATCGCCGTCACCGACGGCGACAAGAAATTCGTCTACACGGGGGACACCAACACGAATCCGGCGCTGGCGCTGTTTGCCGACGGCGCGGACCTGATGCTGGCGGACGCGGGGCTTCTGACCGCCGATTGGAGTGAGCGCGCGCCGCATCTGTCGGCGGCGAAGTGCGGCGAACTCGCGGCCGAGGCCCGGGTAAAATCGCTGATCCTGACCCACCTGTCGCCCCGCTACGATCCGGAGCGGGTGCTGGAGGAGGCGCGCGCATCCTATCCCGCCGCGATCCTCGCCCGGCCGGGCATGGCCGTATCCGTCTGACCGTGTTTACGCGCCTGGCGCGCCGCCCGCTGGTGCCCATTGCGCTGAGCTGCCTCGTCGGCGCCGCGGCGGGGAGCGCGCTTACCGTGCCGGCGCTCTATTTTGGCGTCGGCGCGGCTTTGGCGGGCGGCGTCGTATGGTGGAAACGGGGGACGGCGGTATTCGCCGCGCTGGCGCTGCTTTTTGCGATGGAGGCGGCGTATCTCATGCAGCGGCCGATGCCCGCGGAGCGGGAGAGCGCGTCCCTCACCGGAACGGTGTGCCTGACGCCGGTCTGGGACGGCCTGCGCACCGTGCTGACGCTCTCGGGCGCCACGCTGGACGGCGAGCCCATCGCGTGGAAGACGCGCGTCTACGCCTATGAAAATATCCCCGCCGCGCTGGGCGACCGGGTTTCCATGACGGTGAGCACATGGCGGCCCGAGGGACGAAAAAACCCCTACGGATTTGATTTTGACGCCTGGTGCCGCAGGAACGGCGTGACCTGCGCCACGATGCGGCCCGGCACCGCCGAGGTGACGGAGGGCGGCCTTTCCGGGATGACGCTGCTTCGCGCCGCCCGGGAGCGCGTCGCCACGGCGATCGACAGCGCGTTTCCCGCCGGCGAAGCGCCGCTGGTCCGGGCGCTGGTGCTGGGCGACCGGAGTGACCTGCCGGAGGAGCTGACGGACGACTTCCGCGGCGCGGGCATCGCGCACATTCTGTCGGTCAGCGGGCTGCACGTCACCTGTCTGGCGATGGCGCTGGACTATCTCCTTAAAAAGCGCCTATCAAGGCGCGCGGCGTTTCTGGTGGTCGCGCCGCTGATGGCCGCCTACGCGATTCTGGCGGGACTTTCCGGCCCCATCGTCCGCGCCGTGGTGATGTACCTGGCCCTCAGGTTCGCGCCGCTGGCGGGAAGGCCCAAGGATTCCCTGAGCGGTCTGGCGGCGGCAATGCTCGTCATGCTGGCGGCGAATCCGCTGGACGTCGGGGACGCGGGGTTCATTCTCTCCTTCGCCGCAATGACCGGGCTGATCCTGCTCTCCCGGCCGCTGGAGAGGTTCTTGCGCATCGCCTCCGCGCCCAAGGCGCTGCAATTTTTCATCCGGCCGTTTACCGCCAGCGTCGCGGCGACGGCGGCGCTGCTGCCCGCGCTGGTCAGCCTCTTTGGCACGCTGCAGCCCTACGGGCCGCTGGTCAACGTATTGGCGGTGCCGGCGGCGACCATCGCGCTGCCGCTGACATTTCTGGCGCTGCCGCTGGCGATGATCTGGCCCGCCGCGGGCGCGGTGGCCGCATGGCCCGCCGCCATGCTGCTGCGCGGGATGACCTGGATCGCGGGTTTCGCCTCGGGCCTGCCCCGCGCGTCCATCCCGGTGGGGCAGATGTTTTGGGGCCTGGGTATCCTTTGGGCGCTGGCGGTATACTGGGTTTCCGACCACGCGGGCCTTTCGGCCGGGCGCAGGCGCGCGGCGCTCCTTTTGTTCCCGGCGGCGCTGACGCTCTCCGTCCTTCTGAATGCCTGGGCGACGCCTGGCGGTCTGGCGCTTGACTTTCTCGCCGTCGGGGACGCCGACGCGGCGGTGGTGTACGCGGACGGCGAGACATACCTGGTGGACGCGGGCAACGCGGACGGCGCCGCGGCGGACTATCTGGCCAAGACGGGCCGCGCGCTTCGCGCTGTGTTCCTGACGCACCCCCACGACGACCACATCGGCGGCGCGGGGGCCGTCCGGGCGCTGTACCCGGACGCCACGGTCTACGTGCCGGAGTGCTGGGATCGGCTGGACGGCGTATTGGAGGCCCAGGCGCGCGGGGGGCTTGAAGGGCCTTTCGTGCCGCTGTCCGCCGGGGATGAGGTGCCGTTGGGGGAAAGCGCGACGGCCCGCGTGCTGTACCCGCCCAAAGGCATCACCCCCGAAGACGCAAACGACGCCTCGCTGGTGCTCCTCATCACGTCTGGCGACGCGTCGGCGCTTTTAACCGGGGATCTCAGCGACGCGTCGCTGCTGCCGGACATCCCGGACGTGGATATTTTTAAGGCGCCCCACCACGGCGCGTTCATCAAGGGCGCGGAGCTTTTGCTGCGCGCGTCGTCGCCGGGCGTGGTGGCGGTTTCCGCAGGCGGCGCCGCCGGGCACCCGTCCGAAGCGGCGCTGGAGCGCATCCGCGCCTTGGGCGGCGCGGCTTATCGCACCGACCAATGCGGCATGGTGCGCGTCCGCGTCCAACAGGGCGGATGGGTGCAGGTCAGTCCATTCATTCCCTTTGAGGAGGAGCCATGACAAGGCAGGCGCTGTTTCAGGCGGTCGATCAGGGCGCGTACGAAAAGGTGTATTTCTTTCACGGCCCGGAGGAGTGGGTCAAGCAGAGCGCCGTCCAGCGGCTGCGGGAAAAGCTGCTGCCGGCGGGGCTCGAGGAGCTCAACGAGACGGTGATGGAGGGCGGCGGCGCGCAGGCGATTCTCGAGGCCGCGGAGACGCTTCCGGTGATGTCGGAGCGGCGGCTGGTGCTGGTTCGGGACTTTTCGCCGCTGACGGGCGGCAAGGCCAAGGCGGAGCAGGAGGAGGCGCAGCGCATTCTCGATTGGCTGCCCACCGCGCCGGATACCGCCTGCGTGGTGTTCTACGTGCGCGGCGCGGCAGACATGCGCAAAAAGCTCTCGTCGGCGTTGGCGAAGCTGCCCGGCGCGGTGGCCTTCGAGCCGCTGGACGACGCGGAATTGCATAAGTGGGCGAGCGCAAGGTTAAAAAAGTTTGGCAAAAAGATCGACCGCGCGGCGCTGGATAGCCTGACGTTTCTCGCCGGGCGGGGGCTGACGCGGCTGGACGGCGAACTGAACAAGCTGGCGGCCTACGCCGGAGAGCGGGAGACGGTCAGCCTGGCGGATGTGGAGCAGCTGGTGGCGCCGTCGCTGGAGAGTTCGGTGTTCCAGATGATCGACTTTCTGATGGATAACAAGGCCTACGACGCCCATCGGATCTACGGCGCGCTGCTTCGCGCCGGCGAAAACCGGGTGGGCATTTTGGCGATGCTGACCCGGCAGATGCGCATGCTGACCCACATCAAGCGGCTGCGGGCTCAGGGCGCGCCGTTGCGCGAGATCGAGGAGAAGCTGTCTCTCAACCACTACGCCGCCACCCGCGCCCAGGCGCAGGCGGGTCGAATGGATGAGGCGCGGTTGGAGGAAATGTACAGGGCCTGTGCCGAGGCGGACTACGACATCAAGCGCGGCGCGCTTCGGGATCAGGCGGCGGTGGACGCGTTGATGCTGCGGCTGGGCCGCGGGAGGGCTTAGAATGGACGTTTTACAGACGGTGCTGCCGGTGGTGGTCATGATCCTGCTGGGCGCGCTGGCCCGCCGCACGAACCTTGTGAAGCGGGAAGGAATCGGCGCGCTTCAGACGCTGGTGATGAAGGTGACGCTGCCGGCGGTGCTCTTCGGGGCGTTCTACCGGGCGAGCTATTCGGTGAGCGTGCTGGCGGTCGTGGTCCTCATGTTCGGCTGTTCGCTGGCAGCCTGGGCGCTGGGCGCGCTGGCGCGGAAAAGAATCGCGGCCGCGTCCAAGTATTTGCCGTTTCTGACTACCGGGTTTGAGGCGGGTATGATGGGCTATGCGCTGTACGCGATGCTCTACGGTCCGGAGTCGATCCGGTCTTTCGCGGTGATGGACCTGGGCCAGGTGTTGTTCGTATTCACCGCCTACATGGCCCTTCTGGGCGCGCAGGAAGGCGACCAACGCCCCATGGGTGCGCGGCTGGCGGAGCTGGTCAAGTCGCCCACCATCCTGGCCATCGCAGCGGGTGTGCTGATGGGGGTCACAGGGCTGGGCGCCCGACTCTACGGCTCCGCGCTGGGCGCACCGGTGCAGGCGGCGGTGGATTTTGTGGGCGGCCCCACCGGCGCGGTGATTCTGTTTGTGATCGGATACGCTTTGGACTTCAGCGGGCTCAAGTGGCGCGAGGTCGCTCTGACGCTGGCCGTGCGCATTGTGGTCACGGGAGTTCTTCTGGGCGTCATGCTGCTTGCGCTGACGGTTCTGGCGCCGGGGGATCGGTTGCTGACGGGCGCGGCGGTCCTGATGTTTACGCTGCCGCCGCCCTACGTGCTGCCCATCGTATCGAAGGACGAGTCCGCCCAGGGCTACATCACATCGGTCCTGTCGGTTTCGACGGTCTACTCCCTTATGATCTTCGCGGGGATGGCCGCGCTGGTCAGATGAGGGAATAGCCCGCGTCTGAAAAATCGCACGCCTCGGCATAGAGGACGGCGAGCGCCTCCGCCGCGGCCTGTTCGCCTGCCCCGAAGCGGGCGAGGGCGGGGCTGTCAAGGTCGATCACGCCGATGATCCGCCCGCCTGCCCGGATGGGGCAGACCAGTTCGCTCCGAGACGTGCCGTCGCAGGCGATGTGGTCCGGAAAGGCGTGTACATCGCGTACAAGCATCGTCCGGCCCTCTTGAACCGCCGCGCCGCACACGCCGCGCCCCGCCGCGATGCGAAGACAGGCGGGCTTGCCCTGGAAGGGCCCCAGCAGCAGCGCCCCGCCATGCAGGAAGTAGAACCCGGCCCAATTGAGGCCCTCCATTTCCTGATACAGAAGCGCCGACAGGTTCGCGGCGTTGGCCAGCGGGTGGCGCTCGCCCTCCATCAACCCTTCCGCCATTAAAAGCATCTCTTCGTACATCCGAAATCCCTCTCTTCAAGCCCGGCGCGTTGCGCGCGGGGCTGCGTTGTGCTAGAATAATCCATGGCGCGGGTGTGCCGGAATTGTGCAGAGAAAAAGAGGCGGGCGCATGGGGACGATCCTGGATTACCTGAACTGGCGGATGGACGTGCCGCTGCGCGTCGCGCCGTTTAACCCCGTGGACAACCTCATCCTGTGCGTGCTTGCCTATCTCCCGCTGGAGGGCTGCGAGGGCAAGACCATTGCGGAGGTTTCGCCTGTAGTGTGCGCGCGGGAGCAGAATGCGTCCTACCGGGAGCTGATGCGGCTGATGGGGCAGGGGACGCGCTTTGGGTCCATGCGGCTCGTCTCGTTCTGGGATCACTTCAGCGAGGAAGAGGAAAAGCAGTTCGCCGCGGTGACGGCGGCGCTGGGCGACGGAACCAGTTACGTCGCCTTCCGCGGAACGGACGCCACGCTGGTGGGCTGGAAAGAGGACTTTAACATGGGCTTCGCCGACGTGGTACCCGCCCAAACGGAGAGCGTGCGGTATCTGGACGAAGTCGCGGGTCTGGTGGACGGCGCGCTGCGAGTCGGCGGGCATTCCAAGGGCGGCAACCTGGCGGTCTACGCCGCGCTCTTTTCCGAGGATTCCGTGCGCGCGCGCATTCGCGAGATCTTTAATAACGACGGCCCCGGCCTGACGAAGCGGATGCAGGACTGCCCCGTTTACTTAGGCGTCGAGCCGCGCGTCAAGACCTACCTGCCGCAGACCTCGATCATCGGGATGCTGATGGAGCATTCCGAGAGCTACCAGGTGGTGCGCAGCGAGGGCTTTGGCATCATGCAGCACGACCCCTTCACCTGGCAGGCCGCGCGGGATGATTTCATCAAGGAAGGCGGCCTCCGGGCGGGCAGCCTGTACGTGGATAAGACCATCAAGCAATGGGTGTCTTCGGTGTCCACGGAAGACCGGAGGGCCTTCATCGAAGCGGTGTATCGCATCCTGTCCTCCACCGGCGCAAAATCGGTGAACGACCTCCTGGCCGGCTGGCGCAAGAACCTGGCCGCGATTCTGACGGAGACTTCCGGGTTTGATCCGGAGACACGAAAACTCTTGCGGCGGGTGGTTGGGCTTTTGTTCGCGTCGGGCGCGAAGAACCTGGTGCCCATCGGCCAGCCGAGGGAGCGCAGCGCCGACGCCCATGGCCGCTCGGTCCAGCCGCCGTCGGAGGACCCCAAGGCTGGAAACGCCTGAGGGCGCGTATCTGCGCCTCAGACCATCAGCCCCGAATGGCCTTGATCGATTCCGGACGCATGCGCGCCGCCCGAAAAACCATGAAGATTACAGACGCGCGCTTTCCCTTTCCCCGCATCGAATAACCGCAGGTTTTTCGATGCTTTGAGATCGCGTGTGCGCTTTTTTGCCGGATGATAACGTTATTGGTTCGCCAAATCCTCCGCCAACGCCTCCAGCTTGCGCATCCGGGCGCTGACGCCGGATTTTCCCAGCGGCGGCTCCAGCAGGCCGCCCAGCTCTGTAAACGAGGCGTCCGGGTACTGGAGCCTAAGCCGCGCCAGCGCCATGAGCTGCGGCGGCAGATGCGTTAGGCCCAGCTTTTTATCGATCCATTCGATCATGCTGATCTGGCGCTGAGCGGCCTCCACCGTCTTTTCCAGGTTGTTGTTGTCGCAGTTGACCTGCCGGTTGACTTCATTGCGCACGCCCTTCAGAATCCGCACGTTCTCGAGCGCCAGCACCGCCACGTGGGCGCCCAGCAGCGTCAGGAGGTTGGCGATGTGCTCGCCGTCCTTGAGGTAGGCGACGTACTGGCGCTTGCGCGCGCTCACGCGGGCCGGAAGGCCGAAGCCCTCCATCAGGCGCGCGACGCAGCGGGCCATCTCCTCGTCGGACACCGCAATTTCCATGTGGTAGGCGTGCTCGGGATTGTTGATGGAGCCGCCCGCCAGATACGCGCCGCGCAGCGCCGCCACGCGGCAGCAGTTCCTGCGCAGAATGTCGCCATGGGGCGTCTTGCGGATGCCCAGCGGCGCGCTTTTGTCCGTCAGCTTGAGATGCGTGATCAGCGCCTGGGCATCCTCGTCCGAAAAGGCCACGAGGTATCGCGCCCGCCCGCCCAGCCGGTCGGTCTTGACCGCGCGCAGCTCGCCGGTGACACCCAAAAATTCCTTGGCCATCAGGAAATATCGCCGCGCCACGGCCGCGCTCTCGCTGCCGATTGTCAGCTGATAGCGCCCCGCGCCGCGAAAGGAAAGCGCGCCGCATGAGAGCGCCATGCCGGCCATCTCTGCGCGCGCGCAGCAGTTCTTATCGCAGACCGATCGCGCGAGTTCCTCCCGCACGTCCGATGAGAACGACATTTTCGGCCCTCCTCCCGCGCATTGGACCATATCTTCAGCGGTCTTCCCCCAGGATGCGCACCTCGCACTCCAGCGCCACGCCGAACCGCGCCTGAACCTCCCGCTGAATGTGGGCGATCAGGCTCGTCACGTCGCTTGCAGTGGCGCCGCCGATATTGACAATGAAGCCCGCGTGCAGCGTCGAAACCTGCGCGCCGCCGATGGAAAATCCCTTGAGCCCCGCCTCTTCGATCAACGCGCCGGCGAAGTGCCCTTCCGGCCGCTTGAACACCGAGCCCGCGCTGGGCAGCGTCAGCGGCTGCTTCTCGCGGCGGCAGGCGTTATGCTCGTTCATCCGCTCCCGGATGCGCTCGGGGTCATCCGGCGACAGGCGGTAACGGGCCTCCAGCACCAGCCCGCCCCGCTTCAGCACGGCGGATTTCCGGTAGCCGTATTCCATTTCCGCCACGCCGAACCAGGCGTCCCGGCCGTCCAACCAAACCCGGGCCTCGGTCAGCACTCCGGCCATATCGTGGCCATAGGCGCCGGCGTTCATCGCCGCGGCGCCGCCCACGGTGCCGGGGATGCCTGAGGCGAATTCCAGGCCGCTCAGCCCTGCCGCCTGGGCGGCGTTGGAAGCCTTGGAGAGCGGCGCGCCCGCCTGGGCGGTCACGGTGAGGCCGTCAACCGCAACCGCAGCCATCGCCTCGGTAGAGAGCACCAGGCCCCGGATGCCGCCATCCCGTACGATCATATTGGAACCGTTGCCCAGGACCAGGCAGCTCATGCCCGTCTCCCGGGCGGTCTTCAGCGCAAGCAGCGCCTCCTCGGGTGTGGCTGGCAGCGCGAATACGTCCGCGGGCCCGCCCAGGCGAAATGTGGTGTGGCTTGCCATCGGCTCGTCCCGGAGCAGGCGTTCCGGCGGCAGCACCCGCGTCAACGCTTCATACAGTCTTTGCACGCAATCACCCTTTCGCACCTATCCTACCGCGCACGCGCTCATTCTATGAACACGTAATTCGCCTCGCGCAGCATCGCCTGCGAGTGAGCCACGATCACGATGTCCGGCATGTACTCCCGCGCGTAATCCTCGATGGTGCGCTGGCCCTTGCGCATGTCTACCGCCAGCACCTCGTGGGCTGTGAGCGCCAAATAGTCCACCAGCGGCGTGCCGAAGGAATCCTTGGAGATCAGGATGCGGCCGGTGGACACCTTGTCATTGACATACCAGTTCTCCGCGTCGTGGTTGCCAAAGACGCTGTAGAGATTGGCTTCGCCGTTTTCCTTCGCTTCGTCGACGAGGCTCCAGTTGAGCAGGTCCGAAAAGCTGCCGGAAGCCTCTCCCACATTGGCGCCGTTGACGCTTTTTTTGTGCAGCATGGTGTCATAGGTGGGCTGGATCAGCACAAAGTCGTCCGGCTCGATGAGGCTCGGTCCGAGGCGCTCACCTACCTGGCCCATGTGCATGCGCAGGTAGTAGTCGGTTTTGAAGTTATCCGCGTCGTAGAGCGCGGGGTCGATGGCAAAGCCCATCTCGTTCAGCTTCCCGGCGGTGGCTTGGAAAGTGGCGAAGAGGTTAGGCGTCGCCCAATGCTGATCGGTTCGGTAAATGGCCTGATCCAGCGTCAGCCCCGCGGCCCTGTAGGCGTCCCGGCTGTCGATGGCAGGGATGCCCGCATCCCGCAGACCCCGCATCAGCACATCCGCCATCGCTACGTTGGTGTCGGTGACGCCGTCGGGCAGCATATCGTCCTCATACAGGTAAGAGTGGGGGTAGACGTAGAGCATCGAAATGCCCATCTCCGACAGATTTTCCTTGAGCTTGACCATCTTTTCGATGTCGTCGGAGAAGTCGGTCTTGCCCATGAGGTCATACAGCTGGCCGGTCTTGAGCTTGACCATCGTAGTGCCGCCCAGGCTGAACATCTGCTTGCCCAGCGCCATCTGGAGGCGCAGGTTGAGGGTTTGGAACTGGTCCTTGCCCAGAACCGTCCGGTTGATGGTGGAGGTCAGCGCGCTGATTCGGGCGGAAATGCCAGCCAGCGGTCGCCCATCCTGCTTCAGGTAGTTGGTGTAGCCTTTGGTAAGGCTGTAGGCGAATTCCTTCGCGTGAAAGGCCACCGTCAGACCGCCGATCAGGACGATCGAGAGGATCAGGATGGCGGCCAGAGCGCGGTTGATTTGTTTCAGTAGCATGGCCGGCCTCCTTAAAAGTTGAAGTAGATGAATGGGTTGTAGCCGCCCATCACGATGTAGCTGACGGAGATCACGAACACCGCCACAAGGCCCACGGCGCTGACGATCTCAAACGCCGGTTCCGGCACATGCAGCTTTTCCCGGAAGAATTTGCCGAGCGGAAGGCCGATCAGAAGTGCCAGCGCGACGAACACGCCGTATTCGCGCACGTACAGCGAGGCGGTGGCGTCCCAGAAGCCGCTGGCGTTCACGCCGTACATTGAGCCGATGAAGCCGGCGGCGTAGCCTAGGCTGTTGGAACGGATCATCACTGTGATGGTGATGACCGCGATCATCGCGTAGAAAATGCCCATCGGCTGCTTGTCCAGCTTCTTGGAAAGGCCCGTCAGCCGCTCAAAGGCCAGCAGCGCGAAGAAGCCGACACCCCAGAAGATGTAGTTCCAGGATGCGCCGTGCCAGAGACCCGTCAGCGACCAGACCACGAACATGTTGAAGAGCAGCCGCCACACGCTCTTGACTCGGCTGCCGCCCAGCGGTATGAACAGGTAATCCCGAAACCAGGAGCCCAGGCTGATGTGCCAGCGACGCCAGAATTCGGTGATGGATCGGGAAATCATCGGGTAATCGAAGTTCTCCAGGAAGTGGAAGCCAAACATCCAGCCCATGCCGATGGCCATGTCGGAATAGCCGGAAAAATCATAATACACCTGCCACAGATAGCCGATGGCGCCCAGCCAGGCCGCACCCACCGAGAGCTCCGACGGCGCGTGGGCGAAGGCGTTGTCCACCAAAAGAGCCAGGCTGTTGGCCAGGATCACCTTTTTGCCCAGGCCCACCATAAACCGGCGCGCGCCCCGGATGAAGTCGTCCATGCACTCGGCACGGCCGCCGATCTCATCGGCGATGGTCTGATAGCGCACAATGGGGCCCGCGATCAGCTGTGGGAAGAAGGATACGTATAGGCAGACGTTCATGAAATTGGTCTGAACCCTGCCGTGCCCGCGATACACGTCGATCACGTAGGACATCGCCTGGAACGTAAAGAAGGAGATGCCGATCGGCAGGAGGATATTCGGCACCGGCAGATGGGCGGAAAAGGCCCAATTGATGTTTTTCAAAATGAACATCAGGTACTTGAATGTGCCCAGGAGGGCCAGGTTGCCGGCGACCGTCACGGTGAGCCACGCCTTTGAACCGCTTGTGCCGCGCCGCCTATCGATCTGAAGCGCGCAGAGCCAGTTGAACGCGATCGATAGAAGCATGATGAACACAAACCAGGGCTCACCCCATGCGTAGAAGATGAGGCTGACGATCGTAAGGAAATAATTGCGGGTGCCTCGGGCGCGAAGCAGTCCGTAGTACACGGCCAGCACGACGGGCAAAAAGAAAAACAGGAATTCCGAACTGGAGAAAACCACCGCATCAACCCCTATAATGCCGTTGTATCAGGCCGTACGTCCATAACAAAGCGGGGGCGGGTGAACCGCCCCCGCACGGGTGAAGGACTACTTCTTCTTGGCCTCGTACTGCTTGATCAGCTTGATGTTGTACCACTCGATGTCGTTGAGCTTGCTGGAGGAATACCCGCCGGCCTTGTACCACTTCTGGTTGTTGAAGTAGCTTTTGTAGAAGGAGGTTTTAAAGACGTAGCCGTGACGGGCGAGGATTTCGTTGCGGGCGATCCCGAGGCGCTTCTTGGTCAGGTTCTTAAGCTGGCTTGCGGTCAGCTTCTTGGAACTGGAGCTCGAGAAGATGTAGGAGTTCTCCGTAGCGCCCGAACTCGAGGAACCGGAGGACGAGGTTGAGCCGCTCAAAAGGCCGTACTCGATCTCCATGGACTTGATCAGATCCATGTTGTACCACTCGATGGAGTTGAGCTCCTTGGTGGAGAAGCTGCCCGGCTTGTACCAGGTCTTGTTCTCGAAGTACTTTTTGTACTTGGAGGACTTGAACTTGTAGCCGTGACGCGCGTAGATCTCGTTGCGGGCGTAGCCCCACTTGGACTTGGACACCTTCAGGATCTGCGAACGGGTCAGTTTCTTGGTGGAGGAGTTCGGGAAGATATAGCCGCTGCTGGTGGCCGAGGACGAACTGGAGGAACCGGAGGAGTCGTCGGTATCATCGGTGATCTCGTCGGTGGTATCGCCGGTGGTATCGTCGGTTGTATCCCCAGTGGTGTCGTCCGTGATCTCGCCGGTGGCGTCGTCGGTGGTCGTCTCATCGCCCTTGGTGTCGATGGCGGCGGCGTTACCGGTGGACAGCGTAACCGACGCGGAGCCGTCCAGCGGTACCTCGGTCAGCGTGCCGGTGGAGTGTTCATACACGTAGGCGGCGTCGCCGAACACGGTCAGCGTGGTGTAGAGTTCCGGCGTCATCAGCACCTGTCCGTCGCCGCCCGTGAGCGGATAGAGCGATACGTCCTGGGCGGTGTAGACCACCACGCCGCGGCTGGTGGGGAAGAAGTCCCAGTCATAGTCCAGGTTCATCGAGGTGAGCTGGCCCGTCTGAATGTTGTAACGGTACAGCTTGCCCTCCAGCCACATGTCGTCGTTGGAGCCCATCGCGTAATTGTCTTCCAAGCTGTGGAAGTAGAGGTAGTCGCCGGCCGCCTTGAGGTCTTCCACACCCTTGTCCAGCACCAGTTCCGAGTTGGAGCCGGTGGAGGTCATCGAGTAGAGCTTGCCGCCGGAAATTGTGAGCATATTGCCGTCGGACACCTCGTGGGTGTAGGTGGCCTCGTCGTCGCCCGACGCGTAAAAGATTACATCGTCGATGATGACGTACTCGCTCAGCGCCAGCGGACAGACTTCATCCATATCGCCGGCGACCGGGTCGACCACGTTCAGCTTGTTGTCCACCAGGCAGTAGAGCATACCGTCGTACCAGGCGGCGTGCCCGACCGCCACGCCGGTCTCAAACTCGACCAGCGAGGACACCGTGCCGCCGTCGATTTTCTTCAGGGAGAAGGAAGTGCCGTCCCCGGCCAGAAAGTAGGCGTCGCCGTCGGAGCCGACGATCAGATCCGACAGCGTCTGCGAGGTGAACAGCTTGGTCATGCTGCCGCCGGCGCCGGGCAGCGAGTAGAGCGAATAGTTGTCCCCATCCTGAAGGATGGCGTACAGCGCGCTCTCCGTCTGGCCCACTGTACCGCCCTGATCAGATGTACCGGTGGCCGCCCACGCAGCCAGAGGCAGAGCGGCTAGCAGCGCAAGCGTGAGGATGACCGCGCCCAACCATTTCATTTTGCCCATTGCGTTCCCTCCTAAATTGTCCGCGAACCCGCGCTTTCGGTTTAGACGTAATGGTTTTCCTAAATGTTTCCGCCGGCTCAGCGTTCGGTGAACGCCGCCTCGTCGATGGTGAGAAGGCCGCGATCGCAGTCGATGGTGGCGGTGACGCCCAGCGGGACGGTCACCTTCGGGCTGCAATGTCCGATCATGTATCCGGAGAGCACGGGCTTCCCGCAGGGCAGCACCACTTCCTCGATAACTTGACGGATGGTGAGGCTGCTGTCCGGATATTCCGGCGGGCAGTCTGTGAAACCGCCCAGCACGATGCCCGCGCACTGGTCGAACTTGCCGGCAAGCCGCAGCGTGGTCAGCATCCGGTCCAGGCGGTGGATGTATTCGCCCACGTCCTCCAGCACCAAGATCGCGCCGCGCGCGTCGATCTCCCAAGGCGTGCCGTTCAACGCGGCGATCAGGCACAGGTTGCCGCCGACGAGCCTGCCGGTCGCGACGCCGCCGCCGAGCGCCTCCACCGGGTATCCCGGCGGGTTGGGCAGGGGGCCCAGGGGATCGGTTGACGTCAACGCCCGCCAAAGGCCGGCGCGGGTGAAGTCATCGTAATCGGAGGCGATCCACTCGGTGGACGGCATCGGCGCGTGCAGCGTAACCAGGCCGGATTTCTGGCCGTAGGCGATGTGCAGCGCGGTGATATCGCTGTACCCGGCGAGGAGCTTCGGATGCTCCGCCGCCAGGCGGTAATCCAGCCGGTCCAGGATGCGCGGCGCGCCGTAGCCGCCGCGGATACAGATGATGGCGTCGATGGCGTCGTCCGAAAACATGCGATTGAGGTCGTCGGCGCGCATTTTGTCATCCCCGGCGAAATAGCCGTGTGCGCTTTTGCAGCTTTCGCCCACCACGACGTCAAATCCCATCGCGCGGGCCGCTCCAACCGAACGCTCCACGCCCTCCATTGTTCTGGGAGGACTCGCCGGCGCGACGAAGCCCAGCGTATCGCCGGGCCGCAAGGCTTTGGGTTTACGCATAATTCCTCTATCCGTTGACCACAAACATCATGAACTTCAGCACATCCATGAAGTCGCGGGATTCGTATTCCACCGTCCTGGGGCCGATCTTTTTCGCGCCCGGGTAGAAGCCGCCCTTCCGGGCCAGTTGGTGCTCCCGGAAGGAGACGCGCATGGCGACGCTCTCCGGCATGGGGAACATAAAGCCCTCCCGGGGCATCTCAAGGGCCGCGCGTACGGCGCCCCGGATCATCTTGACCGCGGCGGCCGGGTGGGGCGAAATGGTGCCGCCGCCGAAGCCGTCCACCACCGGAACGGTCACGGTCACGGGGTTTTTGCGCTTCATCCAGTTGCAAAGGCCCTGATCCCCGGTCACGCAATACACCGGAACGCCCAGATAGGCGGCGATCAGGCAGTTAATATAGAGCTCCGACGCCGGTTCGCCGTTGATCAGGAATTCGTAGACGCGGGTATTCATGGTGTGGGCCAGCGGGTTTGCATCGCTGCCGACGTTCGAATGATAACCGGTAAACGCCACGCCGTCAAAGCTCTTATCCAGGCCCGCCATCATGCACAGCGGGTCCGCGCCCCAGCCCCGGAAGATGCGGACGCATTCGGGCAGCTGGTTTGGGTCGATGTTTCGGGCGGAGTCGTGGGCGTCCTTGACGAGGATTTCCTTCCAGCCGGCCTCCAGCGCGCCCTCGCAGGCAGCGGCGACCTCACGGCTCATCTGCGCCGCGAAGTGCGAATAGAGATCCCTGCCTTTTTCGGTTTCGTCCCAGTGGGTAATGCCGCAGGTTCCCTCGATATCTGCGGAAATGAAAAGCTTCACAAAAAGTCCTTCCTTTCCATGGCATACCGAAATTATAGCAGAAGGGCCTTGCATTTACAACCACATATTTTCTCCGGCAGCCGTGCGGCCTGTCGAAGGGCGCCGTCCGCGCCGGGTAAAACCGCGCGGGGCCTTCACAAATCGCGGCGCTTCTGGTATAATTTGACCAAAGACAGGAAACGGAGGGGAAGCACATGCTGCCGGAGAAAATGTATGCCGTCGTGGCCCATGACAGGGGCGATTACCGCTATGAAGAAGTGCCTGTGCCCAGAGCCGGCGCGGGGGAGCTCATCCTTACGGTCGAGGCCTGCGGCGTGTGCGCGGGCGACATCAAGTGCTACGAGGGCGGCGCGCGCTTCTGGGGCGGCGGCGGCAACCCCGCCTACGTGGAGCCTCCCTTCATCCCCGGGCACGAGATTCTGGGCCGCGTGGCGGAGGTGGGGCCGGGCTATGAAGGCCCCTTCAAGCCGGGCGACCGCATCGTCACCGAGCAGCTGGTGCCCTGCGGGGCG
Source organism: Bacillota bacterium (assembly GCA_023421395.1). Classification (GTDB taxonomy): domain Bacteria; phylum Bacillota; class Clostridia; order Christensenellales; family Aristaeellaceae; genus JAEZHK01. The sequence goes on from JAEZTL010000029.1 coordinate 98,920, forward strand.
TGCCGCTACTGCCGGGAGGGCAAGTACTGGCTGTGCGACCCGCACAACGTCTACGGCTTTAAGCATCATCTGAACGGCGGCTTCGCAAAATATGTGCGGCTGCCGGCAAATTCCCGCAACTACGCGGTGCCGGAGGACCTGCCGATGGAGAAGGCGATCCTCATCGAGCCCTTCGCCTGTTCGATGCACGCGGTGGATCGCGCGAAGATCGAGCCGGAGGACGTGGTGGTCATCGCCGGTGCGGGTACGCTGGGCCTGGGCATGGTCGCGGCGGCGGCGCGGCTTGCGCCCCGCGCGCTGATCTCCATCGACCCGGTGCCGTGGCTGAGGGAGCTGGCGCTCAGGTTGGGTGCGACCCACGTCATGGAACCCTGGGCGGAGGACGGCGTCGCGCCTCTTATCGCCGGGATGTCGGGCGGCACCGGCTGCGACGTGTACATCGAGGCCAGCGGCCATCCGTCGGCGGTGAGCCAGGGGCTGCAACTGATCAAAAAGGGCGGGCGCTACGTGGAATTCAGCGTGTTCAACGCCCCCGCCACGGTGGACTGGTCGCTGATCGGCGATGCGAAGGAGCTGGACATCCATGGCGTGAGCCTGAGCCCGTTCTGCTTCGACCGGGCGATCGCGGGCATCGCCGACGGCAGTCTGGGCACGGAAGGCATCGTCACCCACGTGCTGCCGCTGTCCGATTTCAGAAAGGCGTTTGAGATCAGCAAAAAGCGCGAGGGCCTGAAGATCGCGCTGGTGCCCGAGGCGTAGGATATAAGGAGGGGACACCTTGGACACCAAGGACGAGATCATCTTTCAGCAGCTCGAGGTCATCCAGAAGCTGACCCAGAACAATCTCCGCAGGATCGCGGACGACCTGTGGGGCGCGCCGAGCCTTTCTCCGGACCGCATCAAGGCGGCGGAGAAGCCGGGCGCGCCCGCGGCGGACGCGCCCGCCGAGCCCAAGAAGCCGGAAGCGCCGGAGAGCGCCGCGGCCAGGCCCGCGCCGCCGCCGACCCAGGCGGAGGAGGCGGAGAAGCCGCCGGAGGACATCGCCGCCCTGAAGGAAGAACTCAGCGGATACATCGGCCTTGGCAGCATCAAAAAAGAGGTTGCCAACCTCATCAACATGGTGACGGTTTATAAGATGCGCAGGGCTCATGACCTGCCCACGCTGGACATGTCGCTGCACATGGTGTTTTCGGGCAACCCCGGCACCGGCAAAACCATGATCGCCCGGCTCATGTCCCGGGTGTACCACAGCCTGGGAATCCTCTCCAAGGGGCACCTGGTGGAGGTGGACCGCAGCGGCCTGGTGGCCGGCTACGTGGGGCAGACCGCCATCAAGACCGGCGATGTGGTAAAAAAGGCGCTGGGCGGCGTGCTCTTCATCGACGAGGCCTATGCGCTGAACGGCGGGGGCGACAACGACTTCGGCCAGGAGGCCATCGACACGCTGCTCAAAGCCATGGAGGACCACAGGGAGGATCTGGTGGTGATCGTCGCGGGCTACGACGGTCTGATGGACGTTTTCATCCACTCCAACCCCGGTCTTGAGTCCCGCTTCAACCGCTACCTGCATTTTGACGACTACTCGCTGGACGAGATGATGGCGATCTTTGAAATGCAGTGCAGGAAGAACCAGTACGAGTTGGACGGCGCGGCCAAGGCCTCCGTGCGCGCGCTGATCGAAGAAGCCAACACCAACTCGATCTCCTTCGGCAACGCCCGCGGCGTGCGCAACGTGTTCGAGCGGGTGCTGGTGGAACAGGCCAACCGGCTGTCGGGAGCGGAGGGCCCCACCCGGGAGGATCTGATGGCCATCACCATGGCGGATGTGGAAGCGCTGCGGGAGCGCCCGGAGGGTGCGACCCTGGACGCGCCCGAACTGGCGCCGACGGAGCCCGCAGCCGTGGCGGAGCCTGTGCCTCCCGCCGATGCCGCACCCCCGGCGGACGAGCCGGAGACCTGATCCCAATCCAAAACATGAATGATTCGTCGAGGTGGGCCTATTTGCGCGGAACTGTGTGGCTTGTCGCTCAGCGCAGCGCTGCATTTCACGCCGAAGGCGTATCCCGAAGGGTCGCCTCGCTTTGGCTCCTTGTTCCGCGTCAATAATCCTTCCCTCTTTGAAATCATGATTTTTTTACTTGGGATGACGCATCCTTCCTGCCGGATTTGCTGAATGGAAAAGGCCCGGCGCGCCAAGACATTGCGCGCCGGGCCTTTTTGCGGGATTTATACCAATTCTGCGTATTGTCTGCTCGCCGTGCCGTGCCTTGCGCGGGGGAAAATGAGTCCCCTCTGGGAAACCAAGGCGATTCGCGGCCGCATGATTCAAATGGAATTGAATCGCGCGCCGTTGTGCCGCTCTGCGCTTGGCGCGGCGCTGGCCTTCGTACCGGAGCCCCATTCTGAGAGGCCGCCTCGCGCTGGCGCCTTGTTCTGCATCCGAAACCCCTCAATTCGTTGGAGCCAATATACCCATCACGGGTCTTACTTGTACAGCCCGTAGGTCTTGCTGACCTCCTGAACGAAGAGAATGCCTTTGCCGGGCTCGTCAATTTTCATCTCCCGGCGAATGGATTCGACGATGGCCTCGGTATTCTCCGCCTCCGAGAGGATCAACACCATCTCCTTTTCAGGCTCGATGTCCATCGCGAAGAGCTTGCTGGTTTCGTGGATGCCCGAGCCGCGCGCCTTGAGGATGGTGCCGCCCTTGGAGCCGGCCTTGGCCGCCGCCTCGATGACGTCCTCCGCCTTGCCGCGCTCCACAATGGTCGTGATGGCATGATACATGTGATTCGCTCCTTTTCCGTCTGTCCGGCATTCCGCGCCCTCGCAGCACTTCGCGCCGATGATGGCGGTGACGCGGGTGGAAAACACGATGCCGTGGTTGGGCTTTTCAAATTCAAAGTCGTGGTTCAGCTTCTCCATCACTTCGAAGGAGGTCTTCCGCTCGGAGACCATCACGACGATCTCCTTGCGGACGTCGGAAAGGCCCAGAAAATCCAGCACGCGGCTGTTCACGGTGCCTTTTCCCAGCAGCACGGTTCCTCCCCGGATGCCGTAGCTCTTGGCCTTGCGCAGGAGCCTGCTGCCCATGCCGAAGTTGACGATCGCGCAGATTTTCTCCAGCGCGATGGTCCTGATGCTAGACGTCGATTCCATCAATGCCTCTCCTTCTGGATTTTTGTTTGAATATCATGCCGAGAATCTGAAGCGCGATCAGCGGCGTCAGCGCCACCATCGCGATCATTCCAAACCCGTCCACGATGACGTCCGCGCCCTCGATGGCATCTGCCGCGCCTTGGGCGAAGGCCAGGATGAAGGTGGCGGTCATCGGGCCTGAGGCAACCCCGCCCGAGTCGAACGCAATGCCGACGAAGAGCTTGGGTACGGAAAAGCTCATGGCCAGCGCGATGGCGTAGCCGGGCAGGAGATAGTGCCAGAGGCGGATGCCGGGCACCAGAATCCGCACCATCGAGAGCCCAACGGAAAAGCCGACGCCGATGGCCAGGGTGATCAGCACGACCTTTCTTCGCACGTAACCGCTGGTGACTTCCTCAATCTGGTGCGTTAAAACATATACCGCCGGTTCCGCCAGGATGGTGACACAGCCCAGAATAAACCCGATCGCCACCAATGGCGCCTTGCTCTCAAGGGACGCCAGTTTGTTGCCGATGATCCTGCCTACGTCCATGAAGCCGCCGTTGACCCCGACGAGGAACAGCACAAGGCCGATGAACGTGAGACATCCGCCGATCAGAATGCGCCGGACCGTCCTTTTGGGCAGCTTGAGGTAAACTACCTGAAGGATCAAAAACACCATGAGAATCGGCAAAAGCGCGATGAAGATTTCGGAGGAAATGACGCCGATAATGCCGGAAAAGGGGCCGAGCAGCGAGCCGGACGCCGCGTGGGAATATTCGAGGCCGGCTGTGGACACCTCCTGTTTGGAGAGGATACTCACGATCATCACCGACAGGATGGCGCCCGTGGAGGCGATGGCGACCAGCCCGAAGCTGTCTTTTTCGGAGGCCTTGCTGTCTTTTTTCATATCGGAAACGCCCACGGCCAGGGCGAGAATGAACGGGACCGTCAGCGCGCCGGTGGTCGCGCCGGAAGCGTCGAAGGAAATTGCGAGAAACTCCTGAGACGTAAAAAGGGAAATAAGAAAGATTCCCAGGTAGAGGATGAGCAGCATCTTATACAGCGGAAAGCCGTAAATGGTTCTCCAAAGGCCCGCCGCCAGCAGCACGGCGATGCCCACCGATACCACCGCCACAGTGCTCGGCTTGGAGACGAGCCCGTTTGTCACGTCGGATACCTGGCCGGCCAGGATGTGCAGGTCCGGTTCCGCCACAGACACGATGAACCCCAGAATCAGCCCGGAGAGAAGCACAATCCAAAGCTTGTTCGTCCGCGCGATGCCCGAACCCACCTCGTTGCCGATGGGTGTGATGCCAATATCCACGCCGAAGAGAAATATAGACAGGCCCACCGTCACCATGGCCGCTCCGATGAGAAAGCGCGCAAGGGATGCGCTTTCAAGGGGCGTCAGGGTGAGGTGCAGGATCAGTACGATGGCGGTGATGGGCAGGACGGACAACAATACCTCTTTGACTTTTGAAGCGAGTACGCTCAATCACATCACAGTCCTTTCATTTCTATGCGCCTGGGATAGAATTGGAAGAAACCTTGCATCCCTCCCTTCGATGTTGGCGCGCATGCCGGCCCGGCTCGCCGCGCCAAACGCTGGCTTTCCCTTGCAATAACGGTAACATGGCGGAAACGGTTGTGTCAAGGCAGGGCCGGTGTGGATTCAAGCGCGGGGTCTCCCCCGGGCCGAAGCGAGGGAGTGCCGCCGCCCTCTGCGCACAGGTCCATGAACAGCCGCATCGGCGGGCTGATCCACTTGTTTTTATGGTGTCCGCACACGGCGTGAATCCGCGCATCCGCGATTTCCGTCGGGATCTCCACCAGTTCCCCGATGTCCAGTTCCTCACGGACGGCAAACCTGGGCAGAAACGACACGCCCACGTCGCTTTTCACCAGGTTTTTGATGGTTGGAATGCTCCAGAGCTCGATGGTATGGTCCAGCCCTATGGACTTCTCCCGAAGATACCGTTCGAACATCTGCCGGAAGATGCAGTTCGGCTCGTTGATGATCAACGGGACGGGGATCCGCCGGTCCGGCGTGATGAAATCCGGAAAGGCGTCGCGCACCTCCGGCGACGCCACCAGCACCACCGGATAACTGCCCAGCGCTTTGGTCACAAGGCTTGAGCCGAAGCCGCCCACGTCCTCATAGAAGACCCCCAGATCCAGCGATCCGCTGATGAGCTCGTCCCGGATGTCGTAACAGTTCATCGACCGGAGAAAGAGCCTCGCCTTCGGGGCCTGGCGGTGAAACGTCTTGAGGACGGCCGGAAGGCGGTAGCATAGCAGCGTTTCGCCTACGCCGATGTTGAGCTCCCCGCGATACTCGGCCAGATCGCTTTCAAAGCTGCGCAGCCTGTGGACGGAAGAGAGAACCTCGTCCACGTAGGGGACCAGGCGCTCCCCTGCCTTCGTCAGCACCATACGTCTGCCGATTTTTTCAAAAAGACTGGCGGAAAGTTCTCGTTCCAGAAGGCCGATCTGAAACGTGATGGTCGACTGGGTGTAATTGAGCCTTTTGGCCGCCCTGGAAAAACTCCCTTCCTCCACGATTGTGCGAAAGGTGTTCAGATACTTCAGGTCCACGCTCCGCCTCCTGAAAATTGTTTTGAAATATTGAATAAAGAATTCGATTGTTTCGATTTGATTGAAACGACTCCCGGGTGTATTATAGGCGAAAAGGAGGAAGAACGCAAGTGCTGTTTTCCATCATCGCATCCTATCTGCCCTATACGCTTGTCACCGCCTTCACGCCCGGCCCGAACAACATCGTTTCCCTCTACGCGGTCAGTCGGAACGGGTGGCGGAAGGGAAAGGACATTCTTCTGGGCATTGCCGCGGGGTTTCTGTGCGTCATGGTGCTGTGCGCACTGTTTTGCTATGAGCTGCAGAAATACGTACCATCGGTGGCCGGCGTGCTGAAGTACGTCGGAGCGGCTTACATCGTATGGCTGGCCGCTCACGTGGCGTTTGGCAGGCCCGAGGAGGGCGGTGGCATGCGGATCTCGTTCTGGAACGGCTTTTTTCTCGAGTTCGTCAACGTGAAAATCATCCTCTACGCCGTCACCGTGTATACGGGCTACGTGCTGCCCTATGACGCCGGCCTGGCGTCGCTTCTGGTTCACGCGGTCTGCCTCACGGCCGTCGGCGTGGCGGGCATGATCGCCTGGGCGGCGGCAGGCGGCGCGTTCCAGAAGTTCCTGGGGAAGCACTACCGGCCCTTCAACATCGCAATGGCGCTGATTCTCGTCTATTGCGCGGCCGCGCTGGCGCTGGATTGATCCGGGAAGGCAGGATCGCGCGCAAAAATAGACCTGCCTGACGGCAGGTCTATTTTTGACGGTCCTCGTCAGGCGGTTTCGATTTTCGCCGCCGCGGTCAGGCCCAGGCGCTCGGTGGCGGCCTCGCGCATCTTGTACTTCTGGATCTTACCGGCCGCGTTCATCGGGAACTCGGTCACGAAGTCGATGTACCGGGGGCACTTGTGCTTGGCCATGTGGCTCAGGCAGTAGTCCTTGAGCTCCTCCGCGGTGGCGTTCGCATCCTCCTTGAGGATGACCTCGGCCATGATTTCCTCGCCGTACTGTTTGTCCGGCACGCCGATCACCTGCACGTCCTTGACGTCGGGATGGGTGTAGAGGAACTCCTCGATCTCCTTGGGGTAAATGTTCTCGCCGCCGCGGATGATCATGTCCTTGATGCGGCCGGTGATCTTGAAATTGCCGTCCGGCAGGCGCCGCGCCAGGTCGCCGGAATGCAGCCACCCCTCCGAATCTATGACGGCGGCCGTGGCTTCCGGCATCTTGTAGTAGCCCTTCATGATGTTGTAGCCGCGGGCGCAGAATTCTCCATCCGTGTTGTCGGGCAGTTCCTCGCCGGTTTCGGGGTCCACGATCTTGCACTCCACGGCGAACATCGCGCCGCCCACGGTGGAGACGCGGGTCTCCACGGAGTCGGTGGTCTTCGACATCGTGGTGGCGGGCGAGGCCTCGGTCTGCCCGTAGGTGATGCAGATTTCAGACATGTGCATCTTGTCCAGCACGTCGCGCATCACCTTCACCGGGCAGGGGCTGCCCGCCATGATGCCGGTGCGCACGTGGGAGAAGTCTGTCTTTTCAAAGTCCGGATGCTCCAGCATGGCGATGAACATGGTGGGCACGCCGTGGAAGGCGGTGATCTTCTCTTTGTTGATGCAGTCGAGAGAAATCCGGGGCGAGAAGTAGGGGATGGGGCTCATGGTGGTACCGTGGGTCATGGAGGCGGTCATGGCCAGCACCATGCCGAAGCAGTGGAACATGGGCACCTGGATCATCAGCCGGTCCGCGGTGGAGAGATCCATGCAGTCGCCGATGGCCTTGCCGTTGTTGACCACGTTGTAGTGGGTCAGCATGACGCCCTTGGGGAAACCCGTGGTGCCGGAGGTGTACTGCATGTTGCACACGTCGTGCACCCTGAGCGACCGGGCGCGGGCCGTGACCTCCGTGATGGACACGCCTTCGCCCAGGTCGATGGCCTCGTCCCAGGTAAAGGCGCCGGGCAGATCGCACTCCACGGTCACGACATTCTTCAGCCTGGGCAGGCGCTTCGCGTTCAGCGCGCCGGGTTGCGAGGTTTCGAGTTCCGGACACAGCTCGCGCATGATCCCGACATAGTCGGAATCCTTGTAGCCCGCGACCATCACCAGCGTGTGGGTATCGCTCTGACGCAGCAGGTACTCTGCCTCGTGGATCTTATAAGCGGTGTTGACCGTCACCAGCACCGCGCCGATCTTGACCGCCGCCCAAAATGTGATGAACCACTGGGGCACGTTGGTGGCCCAAATCGCCACGTGGTCGCCCTTTTCCACGCCCATGGCGATGAGAGACCTTGCGAAGGCATCCACGTCGTCCCGGAACTGGGCGTAGGTGCGGGTATAGTAGTGGGTGGTGTAGCGGAAGGCGTACTGGTCGGGGAATTCCCGAACCATGCGGTCCAGCACCTCCGGGAAGGTCAGCTCGATCAGGTGCTCCTTCTTCCAGACGTACTTGCCGGTGCCGCGGGCGCTCAGCTGCAGCATGTGGTCCTCAAAATAGACCTGCATGTACTGGGCGAAATGGGGGAACACGATGCCCGGGTCGGTCAGGTCCGGCGCCCAGCGCTTGACCCATTCCAGCGACACGTAGCCGTCGTAGCCGGAGTCCTTGAGGGCGTCCAGCATCTCGTAAACGGGCAGGTCGCCCTCGCCCATCATGCGGTAGCGCACCCGGCCGTCCTCCATCACGGAATCCTTCGTATGGGTATAGCGGATGCGAGCGCCCAGGTTCTTTACCGTATCGCGGGGCGCTTCGCCCATGAAGCGATAAGGATGGTGCATGTCCCACAGCGCCGCGACAAAGGGGCTGCCCACGGCGTCCAGCAGCTTTGCCAGCCGCTTTGTGTCCGCGTAGACGCCGTTGGTCTCCACCAGCAGCGTCACGCCCGCCGGTCCGGCCAGCGCGGCCAGTTCCTTCAGAAGTCCCGCCACGTATTCATCGTCCACATCGCCCGCGGGTGCGGGGTCCTGGTCGCCCAGGATGCGGATGAAGGGCGTCCCCAGCTGGGTTGCGAGCGCAATGTACTGGCGGATTTCTTCCGTCACCTCGCCTCGCTTCTCCGGATACTTCAGGCAGCAGCCGGAGGACAGGCAGGGAATCTCCAGATGCAGCGAGACAAGCTTCGCGCGGGTCTTGTCAATCTGACGCTCGGTGAACGGCGAGGCCGTGACGGCCAGGATGTTCTGGCCCAGACCACGGATTTCGATGCCGTCGAAGTGGAAGTCCTTGGCCATGGCGTAGATGTCCATCCAGCCGAAGTCCGGGCAGCCCAGGGTGGAAAACGCGATCTTCATGAAAACGCCCTCCCGTTTATTTTTCAAGCCCTGGGAAAAGAAAAACTCCGTCCTTCCCATGAAAGACGGAGGCTTGCATCCGCGGTACCACTTTCGTTACCGCCTGAGAGGCGGTCCCTCTGGCGCAGCCGGGAAACCCGAGTGCGCGTCCCTGTAACGGGGGAAGCCGGCGCGGCCTACTTGAACCAATTGACGGCTTGTCAAGCCACCCATCGGCCGCGGTTCAGCCTGCTGCTGGCGGGGAGAGCAGATGCCGTTCCTTCTGCCGCTTTTCAGCGTCCGCGGCTCTCTGTGAGAAGAAATCAGGCGTCATCGGCCCCGCTCCTGATGCATTTGACACAATGAAGTTGTGACATCTATTCTAACGGATTTTTCCGCGCGTGGCAAGCCGGGGGAAAGTTAATTTTCGCCGAGGCCGACACGGCGCCGCGGCGGAAGCGTTACATCCGCCAGACGCCCTGATGGGTGGTGGACACGGCCACCGCGCCGGCGGTAAGGGCTTCGATGACCTCCGCCTTTTCCTCGATCAGCCCGCCTGCGATTACCGGGATGCCGGTCACTTCCGCGGCGACGCGCAATACCCGGGGGATCAGCCCCGGCATGATCTCGATGAAATCCGGTTTTCCGGTCTCCGAGAGGTTTTTGAGGTTGGCCACGGACTTGGAGTCGATGGCAAATACCCGCTGCACGGTGGTCAGCCCCAGCTGGTGGGCGCGCCGGAGAAGCGGCGGACGGGTGGAAATCACGCCATCCGGCGAGGCGAGGCTTTTGAGCGCGTCAATCACCACCTCGCGGCCGGAAAACCCGTCGACGAGGTCGATATGTACGAAAGCACGCTTGCCCGCGGCCCGAACCCGCGCTACCTGGGACGCGATGGTGACCACGGAGCCGATCAAAAGGAACACCACCTCGCAATCGCTCCGGAGCGCGGCTTCCAGCCCCTCGTCCGAATTGACGGCGGCGATGACCGGATTGTCCCGGAGGCTTTCGATCATGCTCTTCATGGCATCCTCGCACATTCTGTCTCGCGTTCACTATACACGATGGCGCGCATGTGTGTCAACCGCATGAAAAGCGCCCCCGGCCGGACGGCCGGAGGCGCTTGAGTCTGACGCGGAGACGCTTAGATCCTGGCCACGCCGGAATCACGGGCCGCCTGGGCGACGGCCGTGGCGACGGTTTCGCGGACGCGCGGATCAAAGGGCGCGGGGATGATGTATTCCGGGTTCAGATCCTTGGCGTCGATCAGGCTCGCCAGCGCGTAGGCGGCGGCCAGCTTCATCTGGTCGTTGATGTCCGAGGCGCGCACGTCAAAGGTGCCGCGGAACACGCCGGGGAAGGCCAGGACGTTGTTGATCTGGTTGGGGTAGTCGCTGCGGCCGGTGGCGATGACGGCCGCGCCGCCCGCCTTGGCTTCGTCGGGGAAGATTTCCGGCGTCGGGTTGGCGCAGGCGAACACGATGGCATCCTTCGCCATGGTCTTGACCATCTCGGTGGTGACCATCTTGGGGGCGGACACGCCGATGAACACATCCGCGCCCACCAGCGCATCGGCCAGAGTGCCCTTGACCTTGTTCAGGTTGGTGAGCTTGGCCATTTCGTCCTTGATGGCGTTCATGCCTTCCGGACGGCCTTCATAGATGACGCCCTTGCGGTCGCAGAGGATGACATTTTTGAAGCCGTCGGACAGGAGAAGCCTGGTAATCGAGATGGCCGCGGCGCCCGCGCCGTTGATGACCAGCTTGACGTCCTCCTTCTTCTTGCCCACAACGCGCAGCGCGTTGACCAGGCCCGCCAGCGTGACGATGGCGGTGCCGTGCTGGTCGTCGTGGAAGATCGGGATGTCGCACTTTTCCTTCAGCTTCTTCTCGATCTCAAAGCAGCGCGGGGCGGAAATGTCCTCCAGGTTGATGCCGCCGAAGGAGCCGGACAGAAGGTACACGGTATTGACGATCTCGTCCACGTCCTTGGACTTGATGCAAAGCGGGAAGGCGTCCACATCGCCGAAGGCCTTGAACAGTACGCATTTGCCCTCCATGACCGGCATGCCGGCCTCGGGGCCGATGTCGCCAAGACCAAGAACCGCGGTGCCGTCGGTGACGACCGCGCACATGTTCCAGCGTCGGGTGAGTTCATAGCTCAGGTCGACGTCTTTCTGGATCTCCAGGCAAGGCTGCGCGACGCCCGGGGTGTAGGCCAGCGACAGGTCCTGTTTCGTGGCGGTGGGAACGCGGGTCACGACTTCGATTTTGCCTTTCCATTCGCCGTGCAGGCGCAGGGACTCCTTTGCATAATCCATGGTAACGCACCTCTTTATATTTTCGGTATTATTTTTCGAAGGAGAACTTGTAGGGGAGACCCAGCTTGTCGCGGATGACGATGATCTCCTTCTGCACCGGCTCGGAGACGGGCACACCCTTGTCCTTGCGCTCCAGCCACACCAGGTATTCCTTCTCGCCGGCGGTGTAGATGCGCTCCTCGCCGGGCGCCTTGGCGGAGGCGCGCAGCTCGCGCAGGATGTCGCCGCAGGTCTTCCGGAAGGACTCGAGGCCCATGAACGCCTCGGGGTCGATGACCAGGAACCAGTGCCCCAGGTGATAGGGCATCTTCTTGCCGTCCTTGTCAAGGCCGTTGAGCGTCTTGAGGAAGGAACCCGCCTGCAGCGCGGCGGACAGCACCTCGACCACCGTCGCGTAGCCGTAGCCCTTATAGCCGGCCAGGTCTTCGCCGATGCCGCCCAGCGGTGCCAGCGCGGCGTGGCCGCTGGTCAGATCCTTCAGAATCTGCTTGCTGTCGGTCATGGCGCTGCCGTCCCGGCCGATGACCATGCCCGCCGGGGTGTCCTTGCCAACGCGGGCGTAGTATTCAATCTTGCCGCGCTGGGTGATGGAGGTGGCGCAGTCCAGCATAAAGGGGAATTCTTCATCCGTCGGGAAGCCCACGGTGAGGGGGTTGGTGCCCAGCATGTTCTCCACGCCGAAGGTCGGCGCGATGGAGGGGCGCGCGTTGGTGCCGGTCATGCCGATCATGCCGGCCTTGGTGGCCATCGTCGCCCAGTAGCCGGCGATGCCGTAGTGGGTGGAGTTGCGGACGGCAACCATCGCCATGCCGTACTTCTTCGCCTTTTCGATGGCCATCTCCATGGCTTTGTGGCTGGCCACCATGCCCATGCCGTCGTTCGCGTCCAGCACGGCGGTGGTGGCGGTTTCCTTCAGAATGTCGATCTTTGTGACGGGATTCTGGATGCCGTCCACGATGCGGTCAATGTAGATGGGCTTAAAGCGGTTGCAGCCGTGGCTTTCGATGCCGCGGCGGTCACTTTCGAGCAGCACGTCCGCGCAGATGGCGGCGTCGGCTTCCGGGACTCCGTAGCCTTTGAAGGCGTCGATCAGAAAGCTGTTCATCAGTTCCCAGGACACGTAGGGTCTGGTTTCCATGAGCGTTCCTCCTTCGATCGTATGGTTCCGGTCACAGAGAAAAAGACGGTCAACAACGAAACCTGTCGTTGCATCCCGTCTCAAAATCTCTGGAAGCAGATCAGCACAGCCACCAGTATAAACGGCGCCTACGGGTCTGTCAACGACAATTGCGTAAACTCCTGTTAAATCGTTCGCATGGTATTATGCGCTGAGTTGAGAGGTGCAATGCGGGCAGCGCGTGGCGGCCGGGTCGACCTCGCTCATGCAGTAGGGGCACTTGCGCGCCGGGGCAGCGGGCGCGGCCGGCGCGGGCTTTTTGAGCTTGTTGATGAATTTGACGAACAGGAAGATGCACAGCGCCATCAGAATAAAGTCGATCACCGATTGGATGAAGAGGCCATAGTTGAGCGAAGCGGCACCGTCGCCTTCACCAAACTTCACGGCCAGCGTCGAAAAGTCGATCTTGCCGGTGATCAGCGACAGGATGGGCGTGAAGATATCGTTGACCAGCGACGATACGATTTTGCCAAATGCCGCGCCAATCATCACGCCGACCGCCAGATCCACTACGTTGCCCTTGAAGGCGAATTCCTTGAACTCCTTCCACATGGGTAACTCCCCCTTGCGCTTTTGTTTCCTGCAGGCATATTATACCAGAAAACGGCGGAAAATAAAACGGTGCGATGTGTTTTTCACCCGCTTCATGTCACTTCAATCACGCGCCGCACCACCGGGAACGATTTGTGGTATAATCATCCTGTCGCGCGGGCAGCCGCGTGCGTTCGGGAGGTGTGTGCATGCTGGATACCCTCTGTGCGATCGGGAAGGCGCTGGACGGCGGAGGCATTCTGTGGGCGGTGGGGGCTTCGCTTCTTCTTGCCCAATATGGGCTGGCGGATGATCCCCGGGACATCGACATTCTTGTGAGCCTCCGGGACGCTGAGAAGGCGGAGAAACTGCTCGCGGCGCTGGGGCAGACCATCCCCTGCGAGGCCTCCGGCCGCTACGCCACGAAGCATTTTCGGAGGTTTTGCGTCTGCGGCACGGATGTGGACATGCTGTCTGGGTTCACGGTCGTCCACGAGGAAGGTTGTTATGAATATCCTTTCGACGGGCTGTCCGTTCCGGACTTCCGCTGGATCAACGGCACGCGCATCCCGCTGGCGGCGCTGGAGGACTGGTACGTTGTCTACCAGCTGATCCCGGAGAAGGCGGGCAAGGCTACGCGGATCGAGGTGCACTTTCTTGAGGAAGGCGTCAAAAACCCGCGGCTCCTTGAGAGAGCGCTTGCGCAAGGCCTGCCCGAGGCCGTCAGAGGAAGGGTCAAGGCCCTTTTGCGGGGAGGATCATCACGGGCAAAAGGATCGGCATTAAAAATTTGAAAAAAGGCGCGCCTGGATCGGGCGATGCGAAAAAACGAGTTGCGCCTTGTGCTCACGGACGCCTTGCGCGGCCGCGGCGGCTATGGCGTCGCCGCGCGCCATTTCAGGATGATGCGGCATGGTCCATATGCGCAGCGAAAGCGCGGCAAAACATCCCCGGAGGCTAGGCTAAAGGACAGGAAATACATTTTATGAGCACCATAAAGCCCTTGAAATCGTCCGATTTCAAGGGCTTATCCCGTTGGCAGGGGCAGAAGGACTCGAATTATGCTGGAACCGTGTTGGACTATGGGGAGGGCTGACGGAAGATGCCGAATTATATGGGACTCCAGCACTACCGTGATGCCTGCTGATGGTCAAAAAGCGAATGGTGACAGGCTTGTAAGGGTATGAAAAAGGGAATGGCAAGGGTGGAATGATTGTGTGCTGGCAGATCATTCCGGTTCACTTGTGCTTACGAGTTTGTTTGAAAAATCCGCATCAGCATATAGCTTTTCAAGATTCTCGTAGTCAGCTTTGTACATGTTGCGTAAGCGTTCAAAAAGCCACAGGTAAAAGGTGGAGACCCTTGTGTAGTATTCTTCTGTGACGTCAGAAACGGACACATAAGTATCTTGTTTCTGAATCCATTCTTTCCCTTTTTTGCTCAAACCAGTGATATCAATTCGGTCTGTGTTTATCAAAAAGACATGTTTTATATGGCCTTTGATTATCAACTGATTGTTCAATTTTAGAACTTCATCGTGAATGTACAAATTCCGAAGATACACTATGAATGATTGAAGCCCGTCTGTTAGAATTGTTTTGTTGATCATGTCAATGTATTCTTTGCGAAAGTCAGATTGACGGGGATAGGCTTCAACAAACTCTTTCGCGTGACAAATCAGCGATTTTGCAGATGCCAGATAATTAAAAAGCAATCTGTTCATGAATAGACCAGCATTTCTCAGCTTTTGTTGATTGCCAGCACTCCACAAGGTTAGTGCAACATGTGGGTCGTTTATTCGCTTAACATATTCCTTTAAATCGACGGCATTCATTTCAAAAACACCGTAACTTCGAATCAGTCGCTGAATACGAATGTCGATATGGTATCCGGGGCTTTCAAGTATCTTCCTGTCAGCCGCTTGCATCCGTTCAATGTTAGATGCCATGCTTACCCCTCCTATTCCTTTGGCCAGTCCTCCAGTCCGATTCGCGTTAGTACAGCCCTGTTCACAAAGCTATTGATGGATTCCCCTTCTTTGTCTGCCGCCGCCTGAATGGTGGCCTTCTGACCTTTGGGAATGCGGATTTTCAGTTCGTCATATGCCTTCGCATTGTATCGGTCTTTCACCTTGCTTGATGTCTTGCCCATCATGTCACCCCCACCGCATTATACCACAGACTGCATAATGGGTACAGTATGCCATTTCACCAAATTGTACCCAGTATGCTTGGCAATTTTTCCGGCATTGGCATGGTGGGTACAGTATGCTATACTATGGTCACAGGTTGAGGGAAGGCAAGAAGTCACGGTAACCGGGAACGGATGTGCCGCCAGAGCAGAAGCCAAGAGCCGCCACAATGCCGCCCCGCCCTCAACCATCAACAAGAAAGGGGTTGCCCACCATGTCACAGGTTGAAATTGTCGCCACCGTAACGGAACTTCAAGAGTTGCGCCGCATGAGGGAGGAACTGGAGGCCGCCATTGAGGCCGCGCAGGACAAAATCAAGGCGGTCATGGGGGAAAGCGAGGAATTGACGGCAGGAGCGTTCAAGGTCACTTGGAAGGCCATCACCAGCGCCCGGCTGGACACCACCGCCCTGAAGAAAGCCCTGCCGGATGTGGTGGAGAGGTTTACAAAGACCACCACCACGCGACGGTTTCAGGTAGCGTGAAAGCCGCCCACCTTCCACAGTCTGCGGCCTTCACAACCACCCACATTAAAGCTGGCGGTTCACGGACAGTATACCGCAGAGCCGCCAGCATAGCAAGGAGCGTTTTCTATGATTTCGGATTTCATCGTTGACGAACTGGCGGTCAACTACTCCATGACCGGGAATGAACTGGCCTTGTCTGAACTGCTGACGATTCTCAAACCCTTCATGCGGGCAGCGGCCAGAAAATACAGCCGCAACGTCCCGACCACCAGCGCAGGGGAATTTGAAGCCCTGTTCCGCGTGGACGTATGGCGGGCCTGCCGCAACATTTCCAACTTTGACCCGGACAAAGGCCACGTCATGCCGCGCATCCGCACCTTCTGGCGGTATACCATGCTGACAGAAGCCCGGAAAGCCCATCGGCGGCAGACGGTCAGCCTTGACGCCTTGCCCGCATCATTTCCCGCTTTGACGGTTCAACTGGAGGAACTGTCGGAAATCACCCATGACCTTCAGCGGTTCAAGCTGTACCACCCGATGGACTATGCCATCATCACCGCACTGATTGACGGTGCAGACACCACAGAACTGGCAGGGAAGCTGGGAAGGCCAGAATATGACGCTGTAGCCCGGCAGCGGGTATGCAGGGCGCGGAAGGCATTTGGAAGGCTGCTGTGCGGATAGAAGCCCAGACAAACAAAAAAAGCCGGTGGAACAGGCTGTAATAGCCCATTCCACCGGCACTTTATGTCAACGCGCATGAACCGCGCAAGGAACCACAGGGAAGGCCACAGAGGCCACTCGGCAGGTTTTTAAACGGTACGGATTCTGTGAACACCTGAACGGCCACAGACACCCCGCTGGCCCCCCGTGGGGTGGGGGTGGGTGAAAGTGTACTTTCAAAGAACTTCGCGACCATGAATGAATCAAACGGATTCGTCAGGGTTCGCTGTGTGGTCAGTGCCCAGCCACCCAGCACACAGCCGGGCAGACGGCCACAAAGGACTGTATCAGATAGTTTCACAGCCACGATGACCACGCCACCACAGGTAATACGACAAGTATATCAGGGAATAGCTGCCCGTTTCCCCACGGTTTCACAACGATTTGATGGTCAACTTGTCGTATTATCTTGATGTACTATGACGAACATCAACCCACAAAGGTCATGCCCAGCCTTGATTTCAGGTTGTCTACTTCCTCCAGAATGGCATCTGTGGTGCGTTCATCGGTGACGTTGACATTGGCTTCTTTCACGTCCCGTAGTTTCCCCCGGTTCTTCAGAATCAGTTCAATGGCTTTCAGTTTGCCACCATCAGACTTTGCCCCTTTGGACAGTTTACGAAGGTCTTTGTATGCTTCAGCCACAAAAGATTCCATGATCTGGTCAGCGTATTCGTTCACCAGATAGGCGAAATCGGGGTTTGCCCGCCATGCCCGCAAGGTGTTTTCATGGACACCCACTTCATCGGCAATGGCTTTGTATGACCGCCCATCTTCGTTGAAGGCGATCAGTTCAGCGGCTTTGCGCTGCTGTGGGTTCAGATTCAGAATGCGTTTTCTTCCCATCAAGACGCCTCCCCTTTTGTAAAAATTGGTGCTGATTTGTAGATTCTGGAAGGGGTGTGCGGCAGGCGGCTTCTGTCCATATTCACACCACACCACAAGACATAAAACCACAGTACAGTTAGAGTAATATTTCCTACTAACGCTATGTTAATGTACTTTAATAAACACAGTGTTCCAATATTCAATGCAGTAATTACATCATCACAGTATTTAATGCCATATTGTAATTCAATACTCTGAATCTAAGTCATTATGTTTTTTTATAGTTAGTATCTTTAATGTTATCTAGACTATGTTTATTGTATCTACACTAGACCCTGTTTTTATTTTTCTGTATTTGGTGGCCCCCTACCCCCATACAACAATACAAAAAGTCAGGGTAAATGCAGGGTTGATTCAAAATTTAACAGTAATGGCTAGATGATATTGTTTAAATACACATATATCTGCATGCATATCATGTGAATATTGACGTTACCATTGACCGCCCTCTGGTGGTCTATCTCAAGCCAGAGATGTGGCACTGTGTTCTGCTTCACCTGTTGGGAACTGCTGACAGTCCTTCTGTGGAGGTTCTGCCCTGCCAGGGGGCTTCGTAACCCTTGCCCTGTGTCCTTCTGTGGTGGACGTCCTTTCCCAGCGCCACCCACGCCCCTGTGGGACAACAGGACACTTCCCCCTGTCTGCTTCGCTGTTCGCCCGCACAGCCCGCTGCAAGGCCCGTTCTCGTCCGGCTCACCATCTGAAATGCTGTCGTGCTCATGCAATGACTGTGGGTAAGCCAGCGGAGAGCCGTTTCAAGCCCGGTGACATTGTGGATGGAGAAAGCGGGGTTGGTGGTGAAAGCGCCTCCACGCGGCTCTCCCCGCGTTTCCGCTGGCATTGGACGGTCATGCCCTCTGCACAGTGAGGGCGGGCCATGTTTCCTGTGATCGTGTTCGCCACAGTCCTACACGTATGCCCGGTGGAAAGCCGCGTGGGGCTAAATAGAAAACCACCCGGAGGATTTTACCCCCGGATGGCTTGAACGCCTCCACGCGCCTGTCCCCGCACCTACGCCTGCTTTAAGGGTGCGACTAGTGCGTTGAATTTTTCTTCCTGTCGCCGGTACGCATCAAGGAACCCGCGCAGGGTGGTGATTTCATCCCCAGCCACCCCAGCGCGTAAGGACTGGGAAACAGCCCCACGGACGGCGGCGGCAAGGTCGGTGTAGTAGCGCGGGTTTTTAATTTCCACCGTGGACTTGCCGTCTTTCCCTTTTCGTGTCACCGGACGCCCCATGATGTATTGATGTTCGTCAGCGGTAATGACCAGACTATCTGTCAGCTTTATCACTTTGGTTTCCCCTTTCTTTGTTGCGTCCTATGCGGACTGTCTGGCAGGCATTCCGGCCTGCTGTTCCACCCACGCCTCCAGCCCCTTGACGGAAACCAGCAGCTTGCGGCCAAGTCGGATGGCGGGAAAGTCACCCCTGCGGGCTACTTCGTATGCCTTTGACCGTCCGATTCCAAGCAGTTCGCCCATTTCTTCCACCGTGATGCAAAGTTTCGTTTCCATGACCAATGCCCCCCGTTCGTGTTTTTGCCTTCTGTTATCCCTATACGCCGTGTTGGTGTGTGTTGTGACCTGATTCAAAAGAAATTTTGCCGTTGAAAACCGCTATAACCCGTGATATACTTTCGCCCATCACGAAAGCTCGGGGTGAAGGACATGGCAGGCAAGCGCGGTAATGGGGAAGGTTCGATCCGCCAGATTAAAGAAAAGCTGTGGGAAGGGCGCTATACTGCGGGGACGAACCCCAGCAATGGAAAGCAGATTCAGAAGTCCGTGTATGGAAAAACGCGGGCAGAAGTAGTCATCAAACTGCGTGATGCCACCAAAAGCGTTGCGGAAGGCACGTTTGTTGAACCGTCAAAGATGAAACTGGCGGCATGGCTGGACATTTGGTTGAAAGACTTCACTGGGAATGTGAAGGAGCACACCGCCGTCACCTATGAAACACAGGTGAGGCACCACATAAAGCCTGCACTGGGTGCTGTGCCCCTTTCGGCATTGCGGGCGCACCAGATTCAAGCATTCTACAACCAGTTAAGCAAAGGCGACGATGATGCTCCGGGCTTGTCCCCAAAGACGATCAAGAACGTTCATGGCGTCCTGCACCGGGCACTTGATCAGGCGGTGGTGCTGGGCTATCTGAAGTCCAATCCCTGCCTGGGCGTCAAGTTGCCGCGCCTTGTGCCCGTGAGCATCAAGCCCCTGATGGACGATCAAGTGGATGCATTCCTGAAAGCCTGCAAAGGAAACGAATATGAAACCCTGTTTACCGTGGACATGTTCACCGGTATGCGGCAGTCTGAAATCATGGGTCTGACGTGGGACTGTGTGGACTTCAAAAATGGGACGATTTACATTGATAGGCAGCTAATCCACGAAAAGAAAAAGGGGGGTGTATACAAATTCGCACCGCCAAAGAACGACAAGCCCCGACGCATTACGCCCCCGTCAACCGTCATGCGCATGTTGATGGAGCGGAAGCGCCAGCAGAACACCGACAAGATCAGGGCAGGTGAAGCATGGGACAATCCCATGAATCTGGTTTTCACGAATGCACTGGGCGGGCACTTCGTCCATAACACGCTATCCCACAACTTCAAGCGGATTGTGGATTCAATCGGACTTCCTGACCGCCGCTTTCACGATCTGCGCCACACATATGCGGTTTTGTCCATTCAGTCTGGCGTGGACATCAAGACAGTGCAGGAAAGCCTTGGTCACCACACAGCGGCCTTCACGCTGGACGTTTACGGGCATGTCACAGAACGGATGAAGAACGAAGCTGCTGCCCGCATGGAAGCACTGATTCAGCGCGTCAAACCGGGCGTTTGAAGCTGGAAAGGGTAAAAGTAAGGGTACAGGCACTTTTCAGACAAATAAAAACCCCTGAAAACTCAACGTTTTCGGGGGTTTCCTTGTGGCAGGGGCAGAAGGACTCGAACCCTCAACAAAGGTTTTGGAGACCCACGTGTTACCATTACACCATGCCCCTAAGACCAGCAGGTGTTATTATACCGGTTCGCGGGGGACGTGTCAAGCGGAATTTTGCGCGAGGCCAGCGCGCCGATGGTCTGCGGCTCGCCGCGGCGCACGGCGGCCAGCAACACCCGTTCTTCCACGACGCCGATCAGCCGCATGGCGCCGTCGTACACGGCGATGCGGTGCACGCACCGGGCACGGAGGCGGCGTGCGGCCTCCTCGCAGCGGACGGACGCGCCGGCCGCCAGCCAGTTGAGCGGAAGCAGGCCCTCCGCCTCGAGTTCGTCCCGGCGGGTGATCAGGCTCATGAGTTCCGCGCCGTCGGCGGAGCGCCGTTCCGCTGCGCCGCTGAAAAGCAGGTACAGCGCGCTAAGCACGATCGTCAGATTGAGTCTGCCGGAGGCGGCGAACTGCCAGGCCGCCAGCATTAGCAGCAGGCCTCCCAGCACTTGCCCCGCCAGGACGCCGGCGCGCAGCGCCTTTGCGGCGCCCGCGCGCTTTCCGAGGGCGGCGGCGAGCACCCGCCCGCCGTCCAGCGGCAGCGCCGGAATCAGGTTGAAGGCGGCCAGCATCAGATTGACGCGGACCCACTCGCCCGCGGCGCGCGGCGCGACCACGCCCCAGTAGGCCAGGGCCGCCGCCGTGGTCATGACCAGCAGACTTGCGGCGGGCCCCGCCAGTGCCACCAGCGCGATCTGGCCCGGGCGATAACCCCACAGGCCGTCGATGCGCAGCGCGCCGCCGAAAGGCGTCAAAAGCAGTTCCCGCACCCGGACGCCCGCTGCCCGGGCGGCCAGTGCATGGGCGGTCTCATGTAGAAGCACCGATGCCGCCACAGCGGCCAGCGTAGGAGCGAGAGCGCTCATGGCCAGGAGGGGCGGCATCAGAAGGAGCGTCCAATGGATGCGAATCGGGAAGCCGACAAGGCGCGTCATTGGCCCAGGCGGCTGGTGGGATCCTGCGGCTGACCGTCCTTGCGCAGCTCGAAGTAGAGGCGCGCGTCGCCCGCGTCCGAGGTGACGCCGATCTGGTCGCCCGCGGACACCTGCTGGCCCACGCGGACGATGGACTGCGCCACATAGGCGTAGACGGTCTGTTCGCCGCTCGCGTGATCGATCATCAGCGTCCAGGCGCCGTCGGCGTTCTGCGTGGCGGCCACTACCTGGCCGTTCAGCGCGGCCCGCACCGGCTGCGCGCCGCCAGTCTGGTACAGAAGCCAGGGCTGGTTGACGTCGTAGGGGTGGGAGAGCTGGCCGTTCACCGGCTTCGCCATGTCGCCCGAGCCCATGTTCCAGAATACCAGCGCGGCATCGGGCACCAGATCGCGCACAAAATGCAGTTTGCCCAGGGACTCATCCAGGTCGATTCGCATGGAGATGGCACTTCGCACGCTGGCGACGGTCTGCTCCGTCCAGGGCTGGTTGAGGTTGGACAGCGCCAAGAGCGTCAGCAGCAGTGAGCAGGCCACGGCGGCGTTGCGAAGCAGGCGCTCGCCCGGCGTCCTGCGCGCACCCTCCGCGCGCTGCGGCTTCGTGGCGCGCTGCGGCTTTACAGCACGCTGCTTTTTCGCGCCGGGATGAGGCAGCACGCGCCAAGGAATGGTCTTTTTGGGTTCGGTCACGGGCATGGGCTCCGGTAGGATGGATGTGTGGATGGTCACGCGGCTGCGCGTATCCGGCATAATGAATCCCTCCAGTCGGGACAGTATATGTCCGTGCCGGAGGGGGATATGAAGGGCTTGTCGCCGAAACGCTACAGCCCGACGGCGCTATGGGGGATCCCGAGGGTTTCCAGCATCCGCCGGACGCGGGGCTGGCAGGTGAGAATCAGCGCCTGACGGCCGGAGGCGAAGGCTGCCACCGCCTCGAGCATCCTGGCGGCTCGATTGTCGTCCAGCTGGGAGAAGCTGTCGTCCAGGATGACCGGGCATTCCCTGTCACCCATCAAAAATTCGATCAGCCCCAGCCGTAGCGCCAGATGGATGGCGTCGGCGGTACCGCCGGAGAGCTCGTCCGGCGAGATGGTCCGGCCATCGGCCAGCACATGGACGTTCAGGCCTGTGTCCACCGCCAGATCGCCGTAGCGCCCCAGCGTGACCGCTCCGGAAAGGCGGCGGATGGCGAGGCTCAGCACGGGCGAAAGGCTCTTTCGCATCGCGTCCGCAGCCTCTTCGATGCGCCTTTTTGCCTCTTCAATGGCATTGGCCTCCCGCGTCAGCGCTTCGATCTTTTCCCGGACCAGCTGCATTTCGCCTTCGATCTCCGCGGGCGCGCGACCGGCGTTTTCGATCGCGTCCCGCCGCGCGGCACAGCCCGCCATCTCCTCTTTCATTTCGTGGATGCGTTCTGCGCGCGCGCGGATGCGCGGGGCGATCGTTCCCGCGGACGGCGCGCCCTCCGGCGCGGGCGCGGCCTGCGCGATCAGCGCTTCGTAATCGTCGCCGCCGAGACACTCATTCAGCAAACGCTTCGCGGCGTCCAGCTCGCGCAGCGCCTCTTCACGCTCCCGGTTCTGCCTTTGCCGCTCCCGGAGCATCGCCTCCGCTTCGACTTCGCTTGAAGGGACGCCGAACCCGTCGCCCGCCATCGCCCGGCGGACGCGCCGCCAGAGGGCGTCGGCCTGCTGAAGCTTGCCTTCGCGCTGTTCTTCAAGCGTGTCGCGCCGCGTGCCGAGGTCGCGCGCTTCTTCCAGCGCGGCGACCAGCCCGGCAAAACCATCCGGCGAAGCCAGCCCCAGCGCCGCCAGGATATCCGCCCGTTCGGCTTCCATCCTTTGATTCGTTCGGCGTCTGGCGATGCCCAGCGCGATGAAAAGCGCGGCGGGCGCGGCCAGCGCGAAGGCGGGCGGATAGAAAAAACCTGCGAGCGCCGCCGCCGCCAAACCTGCGCCAAGCGCCGTCAGCGCGCGTACGGGCCTCGGCGCGGGCAGTGCTTCGTAGCGCGCCGCCAGCTGTCTGGCGCGCCCCGGCGCATCCGCGCGCCGGGACATATGCGTCTCCGGGAGCGCGGGCGCTCGTCCGATCCGCTCGTCCAATTCGTCCAGCGCGCGGGCCATTTCGTCCGACTCCAGGTCCAGATCCCGCATCCGGCGCAGATCTTCCAGCGCGCCCTCCAGCGCCGCCTCGTCCGCGCTGCCTGCCGGCATCGCGCGGAGCGCCGATTCCAATTCCATCACACGTTGGCGGTACGCCGTGGCGGAGCGGGCGCGCTTCCAGTGCGCATCGCGCTCCGCGGTCGAGAGCGCCGCCTCGTCCGCGCGCTGCGCCGCTTCGAGAGAGGCGATCTCTCCTTCCAGGGATTGCGCGCGCGCTCCTTCCCGGGCGGCGGCGCTTCGCCGCGCCTCGGATTCAGCCTTTTCCGCCTGAAGCGCGGAAAGCTTCGCGTACTGCTCACCCAGCGGCGAGCTGCCTCGACGCGGCGTACCGATGGCGTCTCGCTGCGCTTCGAGCCACCTGACCGCGCCGGAAGCGGACACGCCGCCGGTGCCGGCCTCGCTCAGCGAATCGATCTGGTCGGCGAGCTCTTTGCCCAGCGCCCCGCCCGCCTCGACCGACCGCTGGGGTACGTACAGCGTGCCCTCGAAGGCGGTCTGGCTGATGCCCAGGAAGTATGCGCCGGGCTCGTAAATGCGAAGCGCATCGTGATAGGGCAGGCGATCCGTGACATCCCGTCCGGTATCCGCCTCGAAGAGGCGGACCTCGTCCTTTAAAAAATCCCGCTCCAGCCGGTAGGCGACGCCCTCATGAACGAGCGTCATCGATCCGAAGTAGCGGCCGGGGTTGGCCCAGGGCCGGTAGCGATCAAAAGCCGCCTCCCGCTGCCGCCTTTTGGGGTCCTGCCGCCTGTAAAAGCCGTAGAGCATGCCGCTGACGAAGGCGGCCAGCGTGGACTTTCCCGCCTCGTTGGGCGCTTCGATCAGGTTGATGCCGGGAGCGAAGGCAAGTTCACGGTTCTGGAAGCGCCCGAAGGACACGGGCGACAGCTGGGTGATCCTCACGTCCGGCGTCCCCCTTCCATCAGCGCGGCGATCGCGTACGTCAGCGCCAGGCGGTCCCGGTCGTTCATCTGCGCCTCCGGGCCGAAGGCGGCGACGACCCGGCCGATCAAATCGTCCCGGTGCTCGTCGGCCAGCGCGGAGACATCCCAGGCCGGGCGGGTCTCGTCGGACAGCGCGACCATCAGGCCCGAATCGCGCAGCCGCCCGGCGAGCCCGTCCAAGTCCGGCCTCGCCGACGGGGGATGGAGACCGGCCAGCGTCACGTTGTACAGGTTCTCCCGGGGCAGCGGCGAGAGCGCCTCGCGAATCACCGCTTCCGCCGCCACGGCACCCATGTCCGCGGTCAGCGTGACAGAGATGTTTTCATAGGTAGGAAGCGGCAGCGGCACAAAACGCGGCCTTGCGGAGGCGTCCCAGTCCACCTCGACGAAGCCGCGGGGACCGGTTTCGTTCCGGTCCAGGCCGATCAGCGAGCCGCAATAGACCGCATTCGGCGCGAGAACCAGCGGCTTATGCACGTGGCCAAGCGCGCAGTAATCGAATCGATTCAGAAAATCCATCCGCGCCGGCAGGTAGTCGCTGTCCGGGCTGATGGCGTCGCAGTGCATTAAAAGGATGTTACGGGGCGCGGAGAGATCCAGCGCCATGCGCGTGAGCGGGTTTTCCCGCACCACCGCCTCGGGAAAGGAGAAGGCGTGAAGCGCGGTGCCCTCGTCCAGCATTGTTCGGCTGTAGCCGGGCGGCAGCAGCGTGAGCGCGGCCGCCTTCAGCCTGCGTGCGGGGCTCAAGGCGTTCATGGGATCGTGGTTCCCGGCGACGGCGATCAGCTTCGCGCACGAAAGGCCCGCGAGGATGTCGTCAAGCCGCATCAGGTCCGCGGGCCGGATCTCCGCGGATTCGATCAGGTCGCCCGCGCACAGGATGTGGTCGACCGCGTTTTCGTTGGCGTACCGGACCAACCGCTTCAGCGCCTCCTCCAACGCGTCCCTTCGCGCCGCGGCGGCCGCGGGGCCGAAGCGGGAAGAGGAAAACCGCCTGCCGTAGTGTGCGTCCGCCATGTGTAGAAACCGCATCCTCCGCCCTCCGCAAACCGTTTTGCTACCAATTTCGACGGCGCGCGCGCGCTTTCCTGCCGCCCGGCGCGAAAAGGTTTTTGGTGCCCAGAGCGTTCAGGGCTGCGAATAAAAAGCTGAGGCCCACAAAATACTATCCCTGACTAGCGCTCAAGTGCGGCGCACCGACGGAAGGAAAGGATTGTTTTGGACATGAGAGCAACGGGCATCGTTCGCAGAATCGACGAACTGGGTCGCGTGGTCATTCCCAAGGAAATCAGGCGGACGCTCCGCATCAGGGAGGGCGATCCACTGGAAATTTTTACTGATCACGACGGAGAGGTCGTGCTGAAAAAGTATTCCCCGATCGGTGAAATCGCCGCCATCGCCAAGGACTACACCGATTCACTGCACCGGACGCTGGGGCACATCGCCTGCATCTGCGACCGGGATATGGTGGTCTCGGCCTCCGGCGCGCCGAAGAAGGAGCTGTGGGAGAAGGGGCTCAGCCCGGAGATCGACCAGGCAGTCCAGTCGCGCCAGACGCTGCTTTTAAACCTGGCTGACGGCGCGAAGATGCTGCCCGTCACCGTGGGCGATGCGCCCGAGGGCTACACCGCCCAAATCCTGACGCCCATCCTGGTGGACGGAGAGGTGATCGGCGCGCTGATGCTTCTGTCCCGCGAAAACGGTGTCGTGATGACCGACATTGACATGAAGGTGGCCGAGACCACCGCAACCATCGTGGGAAGGCAGATGGAGCAGTAACAATTTGGGTGTCCCCGATTGCGCGCTGACGCGCGGGCGTGTATAATGGAGCCTGTCACCACGCGAAAGGGGACGAGATTTTGCATCCGATCACAGTCGCCGGCCTGGGCCTTGACGCCGAGGATTTGACCGGCCGCATCAAGGGCCTATTGTCCGGACCGTCGAACATCGTGCTGCGCACCGCGCGCTGCGGCGCGGCCGCTTGGATGGACGCGGAAGGCCTCAAGTACCACGCGATGGACGCGCTGTATGAAGACGCCGCGGATTTTGACGAACTCTGCGAAAAAATCGTGGGGGAGGTCGAACGCCTCGCGCGGGAAGGCGAAGTCGTATACGGCGTATTGGACCTTCGGGATCAGAGCGTCGAGCGGCTTATTCGGCGGCGTCCGGAGGGCCTGCGCCTGGTCCCCGGGGTGCCGGTGGACGGCGCGCTCGCGGCGTATGCCACCGGGCCCAGCGCCATGCTCTCCGCCTGCGATCACGCCGCCTTTCAACCCTCCTCCGACCAGGCCGCGCTGATCCGGGAGATCGACTCGCGCGAACTGGCTTCGGAGGTCAAGCTGAGGCTCATGGAGCGATACCCGGAGGAGTCGAAGGTTTGGGTGTCCTCCGGCGGCGCGGTTCGTGAAATTCCGCTGATCGAGCTGGACAGGCTGCCCGCCTACGACCACCGCACCTCCGCGCTCATCCCCGCCGCGCCGGAATTGACCGGGCTCACGCGCTTCGGCTACGACCAGCTTACCGCCATCGTCCGCCGCCTGCGCGCGCCGGACGGCTGCCCTTGGGATCGCAAGCAGACCCATGAGACCCTCACCACCAATGTGGTGGAGGAGGCTTACGAGGTGGTGGACGCCATCGAGCGGGGCGACGTGGACGCGCTCTATGACGAGCTGGGAGATCTGCTGCTTCAGGTCGCGCTCCATGCCGAAATCGCGAGGGAGCACGGCGAATTCACGTCCGACGACGTGACCAGCGCCGTCTGCCTGAAACTGATTGCCCGCCACCCGCACGTGTTCGGAGACGCCAGCGCCAGGACCAGCGAGGATGTTTTGGCGCTGTGGGAACAGGTTAAGAAGAAGGAAAAGAACCTGACCACCCAGGCGGAGGCCATGCGCGCGGTGACCCGCGGCCTGCCCCAGCTCATGCGCGCCGAAAAGGTGCAGAAGAAGGCCGCCGCTGTCGGTTTCGACTGGAAAAACGCGGTTTCCGCGTTGCCCAAGGTGACCGAGGAGGCGGAAGAGGTGCGCGCGGCGCTTGACAGCGGCGAGGGTGTGGCCGAGGAGTTGGGGGATCTTCTGTTCGCCGCCGTCAATGTGGCGAGGCTCGCAAAAGTCCAGCCGGAGCTGGCGCTTAAGGGCGCGGTGGACAAGTTCGTGAACCGGTTCGAGGCCACCGAACGGCTGATCCTCGCGGACGGAAAGCGCATGGAGGACATGACTCTCGCAGAGATGGACGCCTACTGGGACCGGGTCAAGCGGACAATGTAAAAAATGGCAATTTTTCCGCCAGCAAGCAGGAAAACTTGCAGGCCGGGGCGAATCAATAACGGAACGGTTGTCTTTTTGCCAGAACGATGCAAACATTTTGTGGAGGTGTTCCTTTTATGAACAAGGCTACTCTGATCGCGCAGATTGCCGAGAAGTCCGGGCTTGAGCGCAAGCAGGCCGAAAAGGCGCTCGATGCCTTTGTCGAAACCATTACCTCGGCCCTCAAAGAAGGCGACAAGGTGCAGCTCGTGGGCTTCGGAAGCTTCGAGGTCAAGGAGCGTGCCGCGCACTCCGGCCGCAACCCCGCCACCGGCGAAACCATCGAGATTCCGGCGTCCAAGAACCCGGTTTTCAAAGCCGGCAAGACCTTCAAGGATTCGCTGTAATCATTCCACGGTCGGAAAAAGCGGGGCGAATGCCCCGTTCTTTTTCATGTCAATAGGAGGACACGCATGAGCAGGGACAAGCGCGAGCAGGAAAATAACGCGCAGGCCGAAACCCAGACGATGCGGCTGGATAAATATCTGAAGGTTTCCCGCATCATCAAGCGCAGGAGCGTCGCCAGCGACGCCTGCGACACCGGACATGTGATGCTGGGCGGCAAGGAGGCCAAACCAGGCGCCAACGTCAAGGTGGGAGACATCATTTCCGTGCGCTTTGGCGAAAGGCTGACCCAGTACGAGGTCGTGACGCTGAACGAGCACGTGCTCAAGGCGGACGCGGCGGGCATGTACCGCATCATTCCATGAAGGGGGTTTGGGCGGTCGTGGTGGCCGCCGGGCGCGGCGAGCGGATGGGGCTCGGCTACAACAAGGCGCTGCACCCGCTCGTGGGCCGTTCGGTGCTCTCGCGTTCGATGGACGCGCTGGAAAAGAGCGGCTGCTTTGAGGGTGCGGTACTGGTGGTCGCCGAGGAGGACCTGCCGAGCTACCGCGCGCTGGCCGCGTCGGAGGGCGAAAGCCCGCTGATCCGCGCGGTGGCGCCCGGCGGCACGACCCGGTGGGAATCGGTGTGGAACGGCCTCGAACGGCTGCCCGGGGATGCGCGCGTCGTGGCCATTCACGACGCGGCGCGCTGCTTCGTCGCGCCGGAGCTCATCCGGCGCACGGTGGAGGCCGCCGAGATCACCGGCAGCGGCGTCGCGGCCACACCCGTGACGGACACCATCAAGCGGGTGGACGAATCCGGCCGCGCGGTCGCGACGGTTTCGCGTGACGCGCTGCGGGCGGTGCAGACGCCCCAGACCTTTCAGGTGGAACTGATCCGCCGGGCCCACGAGATCGCCCGCGCGGAGGGCTTTTTGGACATTACGGACGACGCGGGGCTGGTGGAGCGCGCCTACGGCGCCGTCACACTGGTGGAATCCGCCCCCGGCGCGAACCCCAAGATGACCACGCCGGATGATCTGCGCGCCGCCGAGGCACAGCTCATGTCCAAAGCTCGCTTTGGGCTGGGGCTGGACGCCCACCGGTTGGTGGAAGGGCGCAGGCTCGTTCTGTGCGGTGTGGAGATCCCCTGTGACAGGGGCCTTCTGGGGCACTCCGACGCCGATGTGGCCGCCCACGCGCTGATGGACGCGCTCCTTGGCGCGGCGGCGCTGGGGGATATCGGCCTCCACTTCCCCGACAGCAGCCCCGCCTATCAGGGCGCGGACTCGATGGCGCTGCTTTTCAGGACAGCCCAGATCCTGCGGGCGGAGGGCTGGTATCCCGGCAATGTGGACGTGACCATCGTCGCCCAGGCACCCAAGCTCGCGCCCTATCGGGACGCGATGCGGCAAAACGTCGCCCGCGCGCTGTCACTCCCGGTGGAGCGGGTGTCCGTCAAGGCGACCACCACCGAGGGCATGGGCTTTGAAGGCCGCGGCGAGGGCATCAGCGCCACGGCCATCGCGGGCATTACGAATTGAGAGAGCGCGCGGCAGGCCGATGAGATTCCGCCGCGCATCAACGAACGGAGGGACTTTGATGAGCATCATCCGGGACGCGTCGCTGGCGCCGTCGGGCGCGAAGAAGATCGAATGGGTGCGGCGGCACATGCCGCTTCTGGACCAATTGGAGGAGCGCTTCTCGCGGGAGAAGCCTTTTGAGGGCCTGGACTTGACGATGTCGATTCACCTCGAGGCCAAGACGGCCCGCGCCGCGCTCCTTTTCAAAGCGGGCGGCGCCAGGGTGCGCATTACCGGCTGCAATCCGCTGTCCACCCAGGACGACGTGGCTGCGGCTCTCTCCGAAATGGGCGTGGAGGTGTTCGCCTGGCACGCGTCCACGCCGGAGGAGTACCACGCCCACCTGATCGAGGCGCTGTCTTCGGCCCCTGATCTGATCCTGGACGACGGCGGCGACCTGACCCACATCCTGTGCGAGGAGCGCCCCGATCTGGCCAAAAATCTCATCGGCGGCGGCGAGGAGACCACCACCGGCGTCATGCGGCTTCGCGCCAGGGCGGCGGCGGGCGCGCTGAATTTCCCGATGTTCTGCGTCAACGATGCGAAGATGAAGTACCTCTTCGACAACCGCTACGGCACGGGTCAGTCGGTATGGGACGGCATCCTGCGCACGACCAATCTGGTGGTTGCCTCGAAGACGGTGGTGGTGGCCGGCTACGGCTGGTGCGGCAAGGGCGTGGCGCTCAGGGCCAAGGGATTGGGCGCGCGGGTGGTGGTGTGCGAGGTCGACCCGATCCGCGCGGTGGAGGCCGCGATGGACGGCTGCGATGTGATGCCCATGGACGAGGCGGTCAAGGTCGGCGACCTGTTCGTCACCGTCACCGGCTGCCGGGACGTGGTCACCGCGGAACACGCGAAAACCCTCAAGGACGGCGCGATCCTGTGCAACGCCGGCCACTTCGACGTGGAGGTGGCGGTGGCCGCCATGCGCAAGGCCGCGGCGAAGCGCTACGAGGCGCGCCACAACATCGAGGCGCTGGAAATGCCCGACGGACGCACGGTGTACATTCTGGCCGAGGGCAGGTTGGTCAACCTGGCGGCGGGGGACGGCCATCCCGCGGAGATCATGGACATCAGCTTCTCGCTGCAGGCGCTCTCCGCGGAGTATGTGGCGAAGCACAGGGGCGCGCTGAAGCCCGGCGTGTACGATGTGCCGCCGGAGATTGACGAGACCGTCGCCCGCATGAAGCTGGCCGCGATGGGCCTTTCGATCGACCGGTTGACCGACGAGCAGTTTGCCTACGTCCGTTCGTCCGGCGAATAGGAGCGACGATGATCAAGATAGAAAACG
Source organism: Bacillota bacterium (assembly GCA_023421395.1). GTDB lineage: Bacteria > Bacillota > Clostridia > Christensenellales > Aristaeellaceae > JAEZHK01. Next base: position 129,744 of record JAEZTL010000029.1, read on the forward strand.
TCCGGCTCTATACCGGAAAAGAATATTTCCCGGAAGCCTGCGTCGTCACGGACGGGGCGTTCATCCGCTACGCGGGCGTGGCTTCTGGATGCCCGGACGCGCCGGGTTCGAGGTGCGTCGACGGCAAAAAAGGCCTTCTGATGCCTGGCTTCTACAACGCGCACTGCCATGCGGCGATGACGCTGGAGCGGGGTGTGGGGAGCGACCTGAACCTCATGGACTGGCTGCACCGGATCTTCCCCATCGAGGACCGGCTGAACGCGGAACATGTGTACAACGGTACGCGACTGGCGATTATGGAGATGACCCGGCGCGGCACTGTGGCCTTCGCGGACATGTACTTCTTCATGGACGAAGTCGCCCGGGCGGCGGTGGAGGCGGGCATCCGCGCGAACCTATGCCGGGGCTGCACCAACCGGGAAGGGCTCGATTCCACCCGGGCGCTGCACCGCGACCACGAGGGCGAGGCGGACGGCCTCCTCCGCGTATACGTCGGACTCCACAGCGAATACCTGACCACGCCGGAGACCGCCGCCTACGCGCTGGAGACGGCCGGGGCACTGTCTACGGGCGTGCATGTGCATGTGTCGGAAACGCGTTCGGAGGTGGACGGCTGCATCGAACGCCACGGCGTCACGCCGGTTGAGTATTTCGACCGGATCGGCCTGTTCAGCCGGCCTACCATTGCCGCGCACCTGGTGCACGTGACGGACGAGGACATTGCAATTCTCTCCCGGCGCGGCGTGTACATGGCCCACAACCCGGCCAGCAACCTGAAGCTTGCCTCCGGCGTCGCGCCGGTTTCGAAGATGCTGGCCGCGGGCGTACGCGTGGCGCTGGGTACCGACGGCCCCTCCAGCAACAACGTGCTGGACATGATGGGCGACATGCGCCTGGCGTCGCTTCTGCAAAAGGGCGTATTCGGCGACCCGAAGCTGCTCCCCGCGGCGGAGGCGCTGACCATGGCGACCGTGACCGGCGCGCGGGCGCTGGGCTACGCGGACTGCGGGCTGATTGAAGGGGGCATGCGCGCCGACATGATCCTTGTGGACGGCGCGGCGGAGAACATGCTGCCCGGCCCTGATCCGGTGGCCGACGCGGTCTACTCCGCCCAGGCGCTGAACGTGAGGCTCACGATGGTCAACGGGCGCATCCTCTATGAGGACGGCCGGTTCGCCACCTTCGACGGGGAGGAAGTCCGCAGGAAGGCGATGGAGTCCGCCAGGGCGCTGGGGGTCCTGTAGGCGCCGCGCGCGCATAAAAGAACCGCCGTTCCGACAGCACGGAACGGCGGTTCTTTTGCGTGTTTATACCCAATCAAACCATTTGTGATTCGTCGAGGTGGGTCTTATTGCGCGGGCAAGGTTGGTTTCCCCTCAGGGGAAACCAAGTCGCTTCGCGACCGGGTGATTCAAATAGATTTGAATCACCCGCCCCGTGTCACCTGTCGCTCAGCGCAGTGCTGCATTTCACGCCGAAGGCGTATCCCGAAGGGCCCTCTCGTTTTGGCTCCTTGTTCCGCGTCAAAAATCCTTCCCTCTTTGAAATCAAGAATTTTTTTACTTGGTATTACCCGATGATGCTGACGCGCCCCGGCTTGTGCGCGTGAGCGGGCTTGGTTACAGTGCCCTTGCCTACCGCTACGGCGATGGCGAAGTCGCAGTTGTCCGGGAATGAGAGGGCCTTGCGGAATTCGCCGCCCGCCTCTGAATGGAACGCCTCCCGCGGCATGCCCAGAATCACGCTGCCCAGGCCCATGGAAAAAGCGGCCAGGGCAATGTTCTCGGCCGCGATGCCGACGTCGATCAGCTGCACGCCTGCGGCGGCCTTGTCCAGCGAGAGGAAGAAAACTGTCTGCGCGCCGTAGAATACATCGTAGCCCTCCTGACTGAACCGGGAGGCGGCGAATGCGGCGGGGTCCTTCATCATCTGAAGCCGCGCGGCGTCGTTCATGCGGGTGAGCAGCGCCTTGTCCTGCGCCACCGAAAGGTGCCAGGGCTGGCGGTCCATTGCGCTGGGGGAATTGAGCGCGGCCTCGATCAGCGCGTCCCGCTGCTCGGGGGAAATCTGCTCGGGTGCGTAGCCGCGGATGGAGCGCCGGTCCGCGATGGCCTGAAGTACGGGATTCATCCTGCCTTCCTCCATGCCTTACAGATAATAGGGGAACTGGGTGAACTTCCACGTGCCGTCGATCATTTCCAGCACGTACTTGAGTTCATCCGTGGAGGTGACGTTGCCTTCTCCGTCCACGTGGTTGACGGAGAGCGTGTAGGTGATCTTGTCATCGGTTCGCTCATCCACAGCCAATTCCGTCTCGCCGATGGTCTCGTCAATGGCGCGGTCCTGAGCGCTGGTGTACAGGTAGCCGTCGATTTCCTCATAAACGCCGGCGCCCAGGAGCTTGTTGGCGATGGCGTCGGAGAAATAGGAGCGGACCTCCGCGTCCAGCGCGCGCATGGTGTTCAGCCGGTCGTCCAGCACCTGGAACTTTTTGCCGTCCGGGCTGGGTTTTTCAGGGTCTACGTCCAGCGGCTGGGACTCAAACCAGCCGTAGACCTGCAGCGCGCTTTGGAATAGGGCCTCGTCGTCGTCGGCTTCGTCTTCCTCGATGGAATCCTCGGCGTCCTCGTCGGTGGCTTCCGCCCAGTTTTCGGTAGAACTGGCATCCTCCTCGTAGAGCCATTCGGAGGTGGAGACGGCCTGTTCCGCCAGAGAGACGGCGGCGGGGGACAGCGCCAGGATCAGCGCCAGGGCAAGCATAAGTTTTTTCATTCGTGGTACCTCCGCAGTGGAATAAACCCGAAACTCGTTACTATTATAAGGGCTTGAGACGGCGGGAGCAAGCGCGCGCGTGTTTTTCCACACAATTTACAAAAATGTTGCGTCCGGCGCACCGCCGCCGTTGACAAAAAGCGCCCCGCCGGTGTATACTCATCCCACAATCGAATAAGCCTTATCCAGAGTGGTTGAGGGACGGGCCCGATGAAACCCGGCAACCGGCGCGCATGCGTCCGGTGCCAATTCCCGCGGCGTGATGCCTTCACGCCGGAAGATGAGGCGCATGATACAAAGTGCGTTCTCTCGAATGCGCTTATTCTTTTGGAAATTTTTCAGGAGGTGCCCCATGAGAACGCTGTTTACTTCCGAATCGGTGACCGAAGGCCACCCAGACAAGCTCTGCGACCAGATCTCGGACGCGGTGCTGGACGCGATCCTCGCTAAGGACCCCACCGCCCGCGTCGCATGCGAGTGCTGCGCCACCACCGGCCTCATCCTGGTGATGGGCGAGATTTCGACCAATTCCTACATCTCCATCGCCGACATCGCGCGGCAGAAGGTGCGCGAGATCGGCTACGACAACGCGGCCTGCGGCTTTGACGGCAATGCATGCGCGGTGATGGTGTCGGTGGACGAACAGTCCCCGGACATCGCCATGGGCGTCAACGACGCGCTGGAAGGCCGCGCGGAGCACCGCTTCGACATCGGCGCGGGCGACCAAGGTATGATGTTTGGCTACGCCTGCGACGAAACACCGGAGTACATGCCCATGGCCATCGCGTTGGCGCACCGCGTCACCCGGCGGCTCGCGGAGGTGCGCAAAAACGGCCTCGTGCCCTATCTCAGGCCCGATGGCAAGGCCCAGGTGACGGTGGAATACGTGGACGGCGCGCCGGTCCGCGTCGACACGGTGGTGCTGTCCACACAGCACAACCCGGAGGCCGGACACGACGAGATCGAGCGCGACATGATCGAAAAGGTCATCAAAGCCGTCATCCCCGCGTCGCTTCTGGACGCGCGCACCCGTTATCTGGTCAACCCCACCGGCCGGTTTGTGATCGGCGGTCCCCAGGGAGACTCGGGCCTTACCGGCCGCAAGATCATCGTGGATACCTACGGCGGCTATGGCCATCACGGCGGCGGCGCCTTCTCCGGCAAGGACCCCACGAAGGTGGACCGCTCCGCCGCCTACGCCATGCGCCATGTGGCCAAGAACATCGTGGCGGCGGGCCTCGCGAAACAGTGCGAGGTGGGCGTGGCCTATGCCATCGGCGTGGCGAAACCCGTGTCCCTCTTCGTAAACACCGAGGGCACCGGAAAGCTCCCGGACGACCAGCTGGCCAAGCTGGTGATGGAAACCTTCGATCTCAGGCCCGCGGCGATCATCGAATCGCTCAACCTGCGCAGGCCCGTCTACGCGCAGGTCGCCGCCTACGGCCACTTCGGCCGGGACGACCTGGACCTGACATGGGAAAAGCTGGATAGGGTGGACGCGCTGCGCGAAAAAGCCGGGCTGTAATACGAATTCCGAATAGCAATGCGTCGTCACGCCGGATTTTTTCGCTCATGGCTGTGTCGTCTTCCGCGCATCATAGCGCTGCGATGCTTCGCTCCGGCTCCTTGCCCTGATCGAAAGTCTCTCGACGCTTTGGACGCATGAATGCTTTACATTGGTATAAGGCATGAAAGCGCCCGCGCGGGCGGCGCTGATCCTCGACAAAGGTCCCATAATGTTTGAAGCGTTTCCGGCGCGCATGCGCTGGAAACGCTTCAAACTAATTGTTTCGCGCGCCGGCGAAGGAAACGTATCCTCGAATCAGCGAGCCGCCCCGGAATGGTCGAAAAATCAGGAGGGCGCAGGCCATTGCCTGAAATCAAGAAAGCCGACTTAAGGATTTTCTTGATTTACTCTACAATGACCGTCGTCCCCGCGCTACAGTGCTCGAAGATCCATTTGGCGTCTTCCACGCTCAGCCGAACGCAGCCGTGGGAGGACTTCTGGCCCAGCTTTTTTACCGAGCCCTTGATCAGCGTGGTTTCCTTTGCCTGCTGATAGAGCACCGAATGGAATAGCACGCCCCCCTTGATGCGGAATGCGTACTGTGCCCAGCAGCTGTAGGAAGGGAAGTAGCACCACCTGGCGACGGGGCCGGTGGCCCTGTAAGTGCCTGCGGGGGTAGGGGTTTCGTCCAGGCCTGTGGAGCAGACCATTTTACGCGCCACGCGGGTGTACTCCCCATCCTCCCAGGCGTAGGCGGTGACGATCTGCTTTTTCGTGTTGATTTTCAGAAGGTAGTCGTAGAGCGGCTGATCGTTTGCCACCGCGCCCTCGGAAAACATCGCCTGCTGCGTCTTTCCGTCGGCCGCGCCGGTATCCGTCAGGTCGCTGGCGAGTTGGAACAGCGACACGGCGGCGGCCGTCTTGACGTCGAAGATGCCGTCCACCGGATGGTCGGCGTACTTCAAACTGGCGAGCCTGCGCTGCACGCGGCGCACCTCACTGCCGTCGTCCCCCTCGAAGAGCGCCTGCCGGAAGACCGTGAGACCGCGGTCATAGAGCCGCGTGCGTTGGGGCTCGTCCAGCACGCCCGTCACCGCGTAGGGGGATTCCTCGCCGTCTTGCGGCGCCACAGGCGCCTCCGCAAGGATCGCATCGTCCGCTCCAAGCTGGCCTTCGTTCTCCACCACCGCGTACTTTCGAAACGCCGCGATGGAGTTGATGTCCGAGTAGGTGGTCAACGGCTGAATCGACAGCGTCCGCGTGGCGTCCTCGCCGGAATCCGGGAGGATCTCCAGCGTCGAGGCGGGCAGGCCTTCGGCGGGCGCGTCCGCGGACAGGCGGTTCAGATAGCGCTGAAATTCCCGTACCGCCTGGGTGTACGCCTCGTCGGAGCCGGGCGTGGACAGAAAGCCCAGCTCGGTCAGCCGGGCCTCGTCCGCCTGGCGGATCTCGTCCGCGCTTTGGGGCACCGGGTAGAAGGCTTCGCCGTCTTCTGCGCGGGCCGGGCCTGGCACGACGAGGATGAGGGTGAGCAAAAACCATACGAAACGGCGCATGATCATTCTCCTGAGCGAATGTATGCCTTCATTATACTGAATGCGAAGCGGGAAGGCAAGGCGCAAGGTTTTCCTTCACAGGCAGCGCCTTCCGGGTTTGCCACAAAGCCGCGCTCATGGTATACTGTACCGGAACCGGGAGGAGGGGGAGCGTGCTGGATTTCAAAAGCGCCCGCCATTGGGCGCAGGAACTGACCGGCGAAGCGCTCTTTGAAGGCGCCGTGGCCGTGGACGGTACGATGGGCGGTGGGGGAGACACGCTGTTCCTCTGCGAGCGCGTGGGACCGAGCGGGCGGGTGTACGCTTTTGACGTGCAGCCGGACGCCATCCGCCGCACCCGGGAGCGCCTGGAGGCCGCGGGCGTCGCGGACCGCGCGCGGCTGATTCTCGCCGGGCATGAGCGCCTTGTGGAATACGTGACGGAGCCGGTGGACGCGGCGGTATTCAATCTGGGCTGGCTGCCCGGCGGTGACAAAGGGATCACCACCCGGGTGGAGACCACGCTGGCGGCGCTGGACGCCTGCCTGAAGCGCCTGAGGCCCCGGGGTCTCGTCACCATCTGCGCCTATCCCGGGCACCCGGAAGGTGAGGTGGAATTACACGCGGTGCTGGGCTGGGCCCGGGCGCTGCCGGAGGAATATCAGGCGATGGCGCGCGCGTTTTTGAACCCTGCACGGAGCGCGCCGGCGCTCTTTGCGGTGCAGCGCCTCCGGTAAAAAACCTTTGTTAAGAAACGATACCGACTATTGACTTTGTCCCTTTTTGCGGTATAATAGCATCTGTCAGTCCGAAAACCGACGGCGGAAACCGGTCAATCGGGGACGGATGAAGTGGGCAAAAACCTCTGAACGGCCAGCGTGCTGGCGTAGCTCAATTGGCAGAGCAGCTGATTTGTAATCAGCAGGTTGCGGGTTCGAGTCCCATCGCCAGCTCCATTTTCGGGCAGGCGTTAGGTCAGAGAAAGCTCAATCATGGATGGGTTCCCGAGTGGCCAAAGGGAGCAGACTGTAAATCTGCCGTCGCAGACTTCGGTGGTTCGAATCCACCCCCATCCACCAGACAAGCGGGAATGGCGGAATTGGCAGACGCGCTAGATTCAGGTTCTAGTGAAGATTTCCTTCATGCAGGTTCAAGTCCTGTTTCCCGCACCAG
>JAEZTL010000059.1 GCA_023421395.1 Bacillota bacterium
AGCCGCACGCCACCTGCGCCCCGTCACAGTAGGTCAGTTCGTCCGGAAGCAATACCAGGTCCCGCTCGTCGCACAGCATGTACTCCGCCATGCCCCCGTCCCGCTGCCAGCCGTAGGCCGCCCGGTGCGGGCTGGAGCAGGATATCTGATACCCCATCCGGCAGTCGTGGCACACGCCGCAGCCGTGAATGTGGTACACGATCACCCGGTCGCCCTTTTTGAACCGCACCAGCCCCGGCCCCTCCTCCACGATCTGCCCGCAGGGCTCGTGCCCGGCGATCATGCCGTCGATGTAGCCCTCCGCGCCTTTGCCCGTGTGCTCCCGGTAGATCGCGCGAATGTCCGAGCCGCAGATGGTTGACGCCATCGTCTTCACCAGCACCTGCCCGTGCCCGGGCTTCGGTATGTCAAACTCCTTCAGTTTCACCGTGCTGTCGCCCGGCAGCATCGCGCCCAGCATCTTCTCAGGCATGTTCTTTCACCGCGCTTTCCATAAATTGATAGATGCAGCCCACATCCTGCCCGGCAAAACCCGAAGCCTTCGCCCGTGCCATCCACTCGGCCGCGCCGAGAAACGGCTCGAAGGAGAGCGGGCTTTGGGACATCATCTCCGTCGCGTAGCGGATATCTTTTTCCGCATAGGCCAGGTCGAAACCATACGGGTACCGGCCGGACAGAATCTTCTTCGACTGGGTCTGAAAACCGGCGCTGTTGGCCCCGCTTCCGCTGACAAGCGCGTAGAGCGCCTCGCGCTCGGCGCCCGCAAAATCGCAAAGCAGATACGCCGCGCTGGTTGCCGTCCAGTTCAGGACGGCCAGCGCGTTGTTCAGAAGCTTCAGCGCGTGGCCGCATCCGGAAGGCCCCGCGTAGACCAATGTCGACGCGACACACCCCAGCAGTTCCCGGTTCGATTCAAACACCGGCCGCCTGCCGCCCACTGCCATCGAGAGCGCGCCTTCCGCCGCCTGGGCCGGACCACCGCCCATCGGAGCATCCAGCATATCGACGCCACGCGCCGCCAAGGTCGCCGCGATCGCGCGGGTGGAATCCGGCCGGGACGATGTGAAATCGACCACCAGCCGTACGGCGGCCCCCGTGGCGCCTTCGAGGCCGTCAGCGCCCAGCAGAACCGCCTCGACGGCCCTGTGGTCCGGCACGCACAGAACCAGCACCTCGCACCCGGAAAAGGCCGTCTTCAGGTCATCCACCACCTCGGCGCCGGCCTGTGTCAGCGCCCGGATCGAAGCATCCTGCATAAACTCGTTCCGCGTTCTTTGGGAGGACGGATTGCGCGCGATGGTGAGGCAATGCCCCGCGCGCAGAAAACTTTGCGCCAACCCTTTGCCCATCATCCCGCAACCGATCAAACCGACGTTCATCTCAATCCTCCCGGATGTTCAGGATCGCACCCTTTTGGGTAAGCGCTTCACGCAGCGCGTTCACGTCCAGCGAGGCGGGATCCACCTCTTTCTGAACGCTGAGCGCTGCCGCGATGCCGGCTGCCTCGCCCACCGCCATGCAGGTGCCCATGATGCGCGTCAGGCCAAAGGCGCGGACATCGACGGAAATACAGCGCCCGCTCATCAGAAGCCCCTTCACATCCGAGCTGACCAGACATCCGTAGGGGATGCCCACTGCTTGATCGACGGGCTTCAGGTACAGCTTGTCCGTCCCGGGCAGATGTACGTCGATGTTGTACCCGGCCAGCGCGATCGTATCTTCCGGGATCCGGAGCGCTTCCACTTCCGCCAGTGTCAGCGTCTTCAAGCCGCGCACCCTTCGGGATTCCCGTCCGCCCAGACAGGGCGAGATCGACGCAAGGAAGCAATTTTCAAAGCCCGGCGCATACTTGCGAAAGACATTCATCAGCATGCGGATTTGCCGGTGACACTCGAACTCGCCTCGGATGACGCTGTCCAGATCGGTCATATCCACGCCCAGCGCGCGGGTCGAATTGACCAGCACCTCGCCTTTGCTTGGCAAAGTAGTGAAGATGATCCGGTCGCGCGGCAGATCATAGTCCCCGGCCTCCCGGGCCATCCGGATCAATTCACCAAAGCCGGTGAAAGCGAAGCCCTTGGAACCAAAAAACTGCTCGTGCGTCTGCCGCATGCCGTAGGTGTTCGGAAGTTCGGTGGTCTCCGGGTGCTCCGCGATATAGTCAAGCACCTTTTGAAGATCTACGCCGCCGACATTAAAACTAAGCGACGGCGGCTGCATCGCGCCATTTTGATCGCCCTTTTCACAGGCGGCCCCCGCAAAGGCCGCGGCACAGCCGTCACCGGTGGCGTCGATCAGAACGGAGCAATCATATTGGCGCGCTTCGCCGCGGGCGAGTACGCTGATGCCCGTCACCCGGCCGCCTTGCACCTTGACGCCCGTCAACTCGCTGTAGAGCAGCACGTCCACCCCCGCGTCCTCGCACATCTCAAAGCTGACGATGCGCATCCACGCGGCGTTGACCGGCGTCAGCGAATTGTGTACCGGACAGCGGAAATGTCCGATGGTGCCGCCGTTGATTTTTTCCAGCTCGGCCACCATCTCCTGGGCGATACCGCCCAGCACCGTGTGCCCTGCCCGGTCGATGAATCCCAGCAGCGGGAGCCCGGAGACTGCCATGCCGCCCAGAATCGCGCTGCGTTCCACCAGCAGGACGCTGGCGCCCATGCGCGCAGCCGCGACCGCCGCGGGAATTCCGCCGGGGCCTCCGCCCACGACGATGACATCATACTGTGATTTAAACATAGATTACGCTTCCCTTCCGCCTTCTCTTTTCTGGTGATTTTTATTCCTTGACGGACCCTGCCGTCAAGCCGGAAACAAGGAGTTTTCCCAGAATGGTAAACACGATCAGCGTGGGAACGATCGCCGCCGTGGCCGCCGCGGTCAGCGGCCCCCATTCGACCCCAAAGTAACCCAGGTACGTATAAATGCTGACCTGCACCGGGTACAGCGCCGGTGTGGAAACCAACACCGAAGACGCCACAAATTCATTCCACGCGCCCAGAAAGATGAACAGCGCGGCGGACGCCAAGGCCGGCAGCGTGATGCGCGGGATCAGCCGGAATAGGATGTAGGCGCGGGATGCGCCGTCCACCTTGGCCGCTTCGTCGATTTCCACCGGCACGCCCTCCATGCCGCCGACCATAATCCAGATGGCCATTGGAAGGTTATAGGCCGTATACAGGATTGGCAGCGTAAACCACCGGTTGGCAAAGCCCAGATACGAGAAGAACACATAGTTGGGGACCACCATCGCGGCCGATCCGATCGCCAGCGGGATGCCGCTCAATACCAGCACAAAAAACGCCTTTCGCCCTCTGAACAAAAACCGTTTGAGCGCATACGCGGCCATCAGCGCCAGCACGAGGCCCAGCGCGATCGCGACCAGAGAATACAAAAGGCTGTTCAAAATGCCGATCAGAAACGTGTTTGAAAAAACCGTACGGTAGTGAACCAAATCCGTTTTAAAGCCCAGAAAACTGGGTGGATACGCCAAAATGTCGCGCGCGGGCTTAAGGGAAGTCATCGCGCCCCAGATAAAGGGAATGAGGTTGACCAGCAGCACCACGAAAAAGGCTGCCTTTTCCAAAGCGCGGTGGCAAGCCGGCCGAAGAGCGCATTGCGGAGTCTTACACTTCATAGCGCACCGCCTTTACATAGATCACGGACAGCAGGAATGTGATGACGAACAGGATGAACGAGAGCGCGCTGGCCGTTCCAAACTGATAGTAGGTAAAACCCAGCCGGTACATCGGGATGGTAATGACCGATGTGCTCGTCCCCGGCCCGCCGCCGGTCAGCGTCAGCGGCACCACAAGATTGTTGATGTTGGAGAGCGTCAGGATGATCGACGAGATGAGCATGGGCGTCTTCAGCATGGGGAGGCGCACAAAGCGGAACAATTGCCATCGATTTGCACCGTCGATCATCGCGGCCTCTTCGATCGCCGGCGAAATGCCCTTGAGGCCGGCGAGGATTTGCACCATCGCATAGCCCACCGTTCGCCAGGACATGACGAAGATGAGCGTCCAAAGCGCCGTCGAAGGCTGCATCAAAAACGGCGCCTTCCCGATGCCCAGAAGCGACATCAGGTAATTCAGAATCCCCAGATCGGTGTTAAAAATCCACTTCCATAAAAGTGCGGATACCACCATCGACGTTACCCAGGGGATCAGGACCGTGATCTGGATGGAATAGGCGAACAGGCCCGTGCACCGGTGAATCCACAACGCGAACGCCGTGCCCAGCACCAACGACACGGTCAGGCAAACCAGGCTGATATAGCCAGTCCGCACCAACGCCGACATGTATTCGCCATTTTTGAATACCTTGACAAAATTGCCGAACCCGACGAAACGGGTGAACTGCATGTAATCGCACTTGAACAGGCTGCAAAACAGCGAAAACCCCAGGGGAAGCAGCAATATGGAGAATATGATGACCATGCTCGGCAGCAGCAGCAGATAGGGATACAACGTTTTCCGTTCCATAGGATCTACCTCCCCCAGAATGGCGGGATGCCCGTTCGTCAAGCGTTGGAATGGGAAGCCGCCCGCCTGAGCGGCTTCCCGCGACGGCTTGATGCCATAGAAAACAGCAATTCACCCATAGAGGCGAGGGGCTCGACGCAAGGCAAGAAGCTGGAGCGATGCGCAACAGCGCCCCATTGAACCGGGAGCGCCCCGGCCATGCTCAAAAGACACCATCGCGACGACATATCCGCGTATGGATTTGGCGCTACCCCAGATTTCGCTCGTCAAAGGATTGGGCGGTCTCAGCCAGCGCTTCGGCCACGGGCTTCTTTTCCACGTAGGCAAGTTGCATGGTTCGCGCCAGGTCCGCCTTGAAGCCGTTAATCGAGAAAGCCGCATTGTAGATGAATGCATGGTTCTGCAGAATATCGGAACCGACGGCCAGGTGCGCGTACTCCGGCTGGGACAGCACATCCTTGAGTTTATCCGCGGTTGATTTCAGAATGGGCACCTGTTTCCCTACCGTCACCCAGATCTCATCCATCTCCGGGCTGGCCAGCATCTCGACAAACCTGCCGGCTTCTTCCTTGTGCTTGCCGCCGGACCAGACGCCCACGTTCCATCCGCTGACAGCGGCCTTTCCGGTTTGGCCGTCAATGTCCGGATAGGGCATCAGCTTGACCGCCGCCGGATCAAACACGCACTGGGCGCGAATGCTGGGAATGCGGTTGGTGCCGCCAAAGGCCATCGCGTACTTGCCTGCGGCAAAATCGGTGTAAACATCCTCTCCCGAGGAAGAAGTCAGCGCGGTTTCCGGCGTGATGCCCAGCGTATCGATCATATCGATCTGATGCTGAAGCGCCGCCGCGCCCACATCATTGGCCCAATTGGCGCTGCCATCCTCGTTCAAGAAGTCGCCCTGATTGGATAACAGCGCTGCCAACAAGTAGAAGGAAGCGGCGTTCTCCTCCGAATACCCGGTGCCCAGACCCCACACCTGCATGCCGGTCGTTTCATCGAGAAACGTCAGCTGCTTTGCCGCCGCCTCGAGCTCATCCCAGCTTTTAAAGTTGGGATCGATCCCGTATTTTTCGAATAGGTCCGCCCGGTAGAGGATGCCGAAGCAGTCCGCAGAGATATGAACCTGATAATGCTTGTCCTCTGTCGCCCCGTAGCGGAACAGCACGCTGTCGATGTCATCCTTCTGCGCCTGGGTCCAGTCCTTCATAAACATGTTTTCGAATGGCTCCAGGGATCCCAGCGTGATTGCCTGCCCCAGATCCTGGCCGTTGATCCAGATGATGTCGGGCGCGTCGCCGGTCATGTGGGCGGCGAAGAACTTGGCGGACATCGTGTCCCATTGCTGCGGTTCCACGACGATCTTCACGTCGGGATACTTTTCTTCATACATCTTGATCAACTGCGCCAGCGATTGGCAGCGTCCGTCGGTCTCCTTATTGGGGTCAAGGAATGTCCATACCCGCAGTTGTGTTTCACCGAGCGCGGCAGTCGACAGCGCGAGCGTCAGCGCGATCACCAGCATAAGCGAAAGGAATCTCCTCATTGATACCCCTCCTAAAAATCGTCACGTTCCGATTTTTTTATAAACGACTTGCGAAAGCACCCGCCGATTCCCTGTTTGCCTCCTTCCCCTTCTTTGGGCGGCCAGCTTCGCGGCGCGTTCTACAGCGTCCGTACGCTGCTTCGCTCCACGATGGAATACGGGACAATGGACAACTGTCTTTCGCGGTTCGGATTCTCTATTTTGTCAAAGAGAAGACGGCAGGCCTCGTATCCGAGGCGATGTTTGTTGCGCCGGATTGTGGTGAGCGGCGGCGTCATGAATTCCGCCAGCGCGCTGTCCTCAAAGCCCATGACGGAGATCTGATCGGGGATGCGAATCCCCTGTTCGTACATATAGCGCGCCGCGCCGGCGGCCAGCTCGTCCGTCGAGAAGAAAACAGCGGTCGGCTTTTCCTCGCAGCGGTTCCATATTCTTTGAAACGCTTCATATCCGCCCCGCCCGGTGAACGGAGCGCTGTCGACCAGTCGCTCGTCAAACGGGATTCCCTCGTCGTCCAGCGCCATTTTGTACCCTGCGAGTTTGTCAGGGGACGCCGCGCTGAATGGGTCACCGTTGACAAAGCCGATCCGCCGATGGCCGTGGGCGATCAGAAAATGCACGGCGGAATAGGAGGATTGAACATAATCGTTGCGCACGCAATCGGTAATGTCGCTGTGATTGCCCACCACGACGACATTGTCTATGTAGGCGCGGATCCGTTCGATGTACTGTTCCGGGAAAACAGAGCCAATGAGAAATACACCGGCCACCGTGTCGGTTTTAATAAATTCGGGCAACGCCCTTGAGTCCGGGGACAGCTGGGCCCGCTCAATCAAGAGTCCATAGCGGGTTTTCGAAACTTCCGACATGATCACCGCGGTGATGTCATAGTAGTTGGATTCTACCATTGTATCGAAAAAACTCTTGTTGCTGTCAAACTGCACGTCATAGACCAGGTTGACGATGCCGATATTCTGCTTCTGACGCGTGATGAGTTCGCGCGCGGCGATGTTGGGGCGGTAGCCTGTGCGCTCTATGGCGTTGAGCACCCGGGTGCGGGTAACAGGTTTGACGCAGGGGAGGTTATTGATCACCGCGGAAACGGTCGTCTTGGAAACGCCCGCTTCCAGCGCGACATCCTTAATGGACACCCCCATCGCTCGCACCCCCAGGAATCGTCACGTTCCGAAAACAGTTTACACCGTCTGCTTTTGCTTGTCAATAGTTCATTTCGCATCTTTTCGTTGCCTGCAATGCCGATCGCCTGGACGAATGTCCCCGTTCATGCAGTTTTCGGGGAGGCTGAACCCGCGGTGTAAGTGATGCCGGCTTCGGTTTTCCGGACAACGGATGGTGTGGCGCCGGAACGAAACGGTCAAGATGCACAAACGAGGCTCTTAAGGTTATACATAAATTCAGCGGTTCCTCTGCAGGGACGAACTCCCCCATGCGGATATTCGGGCCGTCCGACCGGGAGATGCGCAAGACTCCATCCGCCGCGCGGCTGCCTTAAGCCCTTCAGCCATTAGAGAGCGACGGGTGCTGCACCAGATTATTGAGCGCGCATACCGCTGATGTGATTCAGCGCTATCCCGCGCAGGGCGCGCCGCCCCAGACACGCAACGCCAGGATGCCCGACCCGGCATTGGTGATCAACCACGCGCTGGAGACGCTGGAGGAATTTCCGCCGGCAAAACTGGTGCCCCCTGAGCGAGCGCTCGCTGGCCATCCTGACGACGGGCCCGGCGGATGCGATGATCAATAAACTTGACGCCCGGTTTGAAACCCATCAATCGCTCCGCGCTTCGGTGGATGTTGAAGCGGGGGGCGCCACGCTCGAGGAGTCGCGCGCGCTGTGTCGCCGGGCGCAGGCGGCCGCCGAACGTTTTCGGATTGAGCACCGCGAAGTAGCGCAGGTCATCCGCTTCATTGACAGAAACCTTCACAGCCACCTGACGCTTGAGGAAATCGCGCGGCAGGTGAACCTGTCCATCGGCTACCTTTGCCGCATGTCCCGGCAGGAGACCGGGCTGAGCGTGATCGCCTATATCAACCCCCGGAGAATGCGCCGCGCCGCCGAACTGCTTCGGGGCGGAGGTCTGTCCGTCAAAGCCGCCGCGCTGTCCGTGGGCATCGAAGATCAACGATATTTCAGCCGCTTGTTCCGCAAGACTTACCCTCTTTCACCCAGCGAGTGCCGGTTTGCGAAAGGCGCTGCGCTGGGTAAACCCGTCCGGTAATTAGAGGCACCCATTTCCGGGAGGCGTCCTCCTCTGACGACGGAATCCGCCAGATTGTCAAGTCAAGTGCAACACAAGGCGATGTATTGCTTGGGAGAAAGACCGCCAAGGCACTTGCGAGGTCTGGAGTTGATCTGGTCGACAACCTCGTCGAGTTGTTGCTGAGTAATGATCCGAAAGTCCGAACTTCCGGGGAAGAAGAAGCGCAGTCGACCGTTCATGTTTTCGTTTCTTCCTCGCTGCCATGGGGAGCGAGGATCGGCGAAGTAGACAGGAGCGCCCAACTGCGCTTCGATATTGCGGAAATCTGCGAACTCCGCCCCATTATCCAGGGTCGGCGAGTGTAGCGGCAGGTTCTTCAATGCCGGACACGTCACCTGGGTAACTCTCTGGGCCTGATGGACATTCCGCAGAGAGGCCGCAAGGTACCGACTCTTCCGGTCCACACAGGTAACCATTGAGCCCTTGCCTCCGCACAGCGTATCGCCTTCCCAGTCCCCGACCCGCCCCCGCCTTTCGACGATTTCCGGCCGGTCGTGGATCGTTCGTTCCGGCTGGATGGTGGTGAACTTGCTGCGTGCGCCGTACCTTCGCTTGCCTCTGCGCCGCAGGTATGTCCGCGGCGCGATGCCCGGCAGAAAGCCTTTGTGGACAGCCCGGTAGAACGTCCATGGGCTGAGGCTCTTTTCGAGGTGCAGCCTCTTCCACTCCAGCACAATCTCTTCCGGCGACCACATTGCCTCAAGCTTCTCGCAGACAAAGTAGAAAAGTTCGCTTCCCGGACAAAGTCTGGGTTTTCGCACACTGCTTTTCCTTCGCTGCCAGTACCTTTCGTAGCCTCCACGGGGCTGTAGTGCCCACCCCGGCAACTGTTCCGGTTCAATTCTCATAGAATGCTGGAACGGTTCCTGTTCAGCAATCTTCTTATCTCTGATGGCTTCTTCCCACCCCTGCCGTATTCGTTTAGACAGGCACGTTCCTCCGTTGAAAAATGTGTATAGGACTGCATGGCGGCCTCCGTATACGGTTGTGTAGCAACTCCATTTTGCTCTTGGCTTGCTATGCAGTCTTCCTCTTTCCCTCCTGTTGCACTTCATATTGTAATCTGCATCATGCCGCGCCTGATATGGCGATGAGCGCTCCGTGGCCAAATATCAATAAGATGATTTCGAGGGTATCCGAATCGCGGCGTTTCACAACCAAGGCGCTCCTTTTGATGCCGGCCCGTGGGAAAAGAATAAAGCGAAAATAAAGCCACGCATCGGAGAAGTGCGGAATGCCTGCTTAAATGAAAGCCGCGTCGGTAGCAGGCCAGAACTTTCCGTAACTTTAGGTCATGTCTTCTCCCCGCGCAGGGCCCCAAAGGATATGAAAAGCCCCCAAAATGCAAGCATTTCGGGGGCTTTGGCGGAGAAGCCGGGATTTGAACCCGGGCGGCGCTTATCGCACCCTACTCCCTTAGCAGGGGAGCCCCTTCGGCCTCTTGGGTACTTCTCCAAGCCGAAAACCTTTTTTCACTTGGCGGAGAGAGAGGGATTCGAACCCCCGGTGCCTTTCGACATCACTGGTTTTCAAGACCAGCGCCTTCAACCACTCGGCCATCTCTCCAGAAGAAAAACCAGCATCAGCTATTATAGCAGGGTTTTGGGGCAAAGTCAATGGTGAAAATGGGGTTTTGGTGGGCCTGATGGGGTGTTTTCGGGCGGTTTTGGTGAATTTGGGGTGGATTGAGGGTTTGGTATCAATGGTCCTGGGTCAGAGTCTTGGGGGAAATCGGGCGGAAAAAGCCTGCAAATAAAAAGTCAAGCCCTAAGTGAGCTGAGCAGAAAAAAGATGTCAGCGGAAAAAAGATGTCAGGATGGGGAAAATTGCGGTACAACAAACAGACTGCCGCAGATCACGTCAGCCAGAAGGATACGGGTAGCACAGCCGCTATGCCCAGACAAGGATAAACGGCTTCGCCGCGCCTGCGGCATCCTTGACAGGTCACATCATCTATGAATCACGGCAGCCAATAGGTGGCAAGGCCACCTTTGCCAATCACTGTGGATTGGCCAAAGTGGTATCATGAGGAGGAATGTTCAGCGCGGCAAGATAGTCACGAACCTTGCCGTAGTAGATGCGCAGGAATTTGTTGGCGCCGGCGGTCATGTAGACGTAGTAAGGCTTACCTTCGGCGCGCTTGCGGTTAAGGAACTGGTAGACGGGTACATCGGGTGGCGCATTTTGCA
>JAEZTL010000030.1 GCA_023421395.1 Bacillota bacterium
TTCCTTCAGCCCTTTCTGCCACACCTTCCTGTGTAACAGAAAGAGTCTACCATCCGCCCAACACCCACCGCCACTTTATGACATTTTTTCCGCGCCATTTTTTATCATTTTATCACCGCCACTGACATACCGTAACGACGCGGATGGGGCCCATAAGCATAGTGGGGGGATTCGCGCTGCGCAGGCATGATCGATTGGGGACGTTTCGGAGCGCATCGCGGGCAGCGCATTCGTGCTCGATGTTGCCCATCGGTTGGTTGGCTTCGCGCTTTCCGGGAAAGCGTCGGCGGGAATCGAACTCCGCCTTGATCAGCTCGGATGCCGATTCGGCCACCGCGTTGTCGTAGGGGCAGCCCTTCATGCGCATGGAAGGGCCGACTCGGAGGCTGGCGAGCGGCTCGTCGGTCAGGGCGCTGCCGAACTCGCTGCCCCGATCCGTATGGAACAGCTTGATATCAAAGAGGCTCTCTTTCACCGTCGAAAGAGCCTGGTATGCCAGTCCGGCATTGTTCGCCTAGCGCTCTCCTAATGTCCTCCCGCGCGTCCGGCGCCGATAGGATGCAGATGTACGCCCATCGCATCCAAATCCGGATATGCGCCGGATCGCTGACCACACAGCCCCCGAGATAATGGATATTCAAATCCCGGCCATGAAGGTTAGAATTGGCCGTTTCATGACGCTTGATTGCACGTTGTTCAAACACGGCATCCCCCGGAGCGAAGTCATCGGGGAATGCGATGTGTTGATATCCGAGTCAATCGTTAGGACAAAGCGGATCAATGCGACCTTTATGGCCGCATGCTCGGGCGGAAGCGCCTTGAACGTTACGTATTACCCATGCCAGTGTCTGCGGAATGCGCCCGGGGTCATCCCCTCGCTCTTTTTGAATAGATCAATAAAGTGCCCCACACGCTCGATACCGACGCGCGCCGAGATTTCCGCGACAGGCAGATCGGTCGAGCGGAGCAGCGTCTTTGACTGGTGGATCCTTGTCATGACCAGGTATTCGTGCGGAGTCGAGCCCGTATAACGCTTAAAGAGCCGTAGAAAGTGATATTTATTAAGATTGCACATCTGACTCATTTCATCCAATGTCACGGCTTTGTTGTAATTTGTCATAATATATGACTTGACATTTCGAATGTACTCCGGTGTCAGATTGTCCTCGCGGTTAGCTGCTGCCAGGATGCAGGAGACCATGATCTTTGTGACCATGCCGGACGCGCGGATCTCCTCGCACGGATCCACTTCACCCAGAGAATAGGTTTCTATCATTTCACTCAGCATCATAGACAGGTTGTTTCCCGGCGGGAGCCGCACGACCGGCTTTTGCTCGTTGTACTCCTGGAAAAGCTGGTAGTACTGCTTGCAGGGGTCGCCGTAGAAGTGTATCCATATGACGTGCCAGTTCCCCGTGTCAGGCGACGTATAGTATTTCTGATAGTTCTGGCAATCAATCCAAAAGCACTCGCCCGGCTGGACACGGTAGGTATTGCCCTGATATTCCAGCACGCCCTCCCCGCTGATCGTATATTTCAAAAGGTAGGATGGGAGCCACTCCCTCTGCGTATAAAAGCCAGGGCTGGCGTAAAAATTTCCAAGTTCCTGCACATAGGGAATCGCGTTTTTTGAGAGCATCCCCCACGGAAACTGGTTGGAATTTACCAATAACCATGTTGAACTGGGTTCCAGATCATGTTCGTAAAGCAGCATGGCATTTCCTTTCGTTCACTAAGTCAATTATGTGTAATTATTCCCCAATTCCCTGAGATTGACATGTGGTCATTTCCGATGTAAATTAATTATAATAAAATTGTTTATAGACGTAAATGCGGCAATATATATAAATTTTTTTTGCGCACATTTGGCCTATAATACAGCTGCCTGCAGGCGCGTGGGGTGTATACGTAACATGAAAGATACGATTCTGGCTGTTGATATCGGTACGACAAATGTCAAATGTGTGGTTGCAACGCGTGACATGCACGTTTTGTCCGATGCGGGAAGCGAATATAAGACGCAATCTACTGGAATTGCCTATCATGAGCAAGACCCGGAAGACTGGTGGACGCATACCAAAGCGGCGATTGCCGGAGCATTGCGCAAGGCCGGTGTTCTTCCGTCAAACGTGGCAGCGATCGCGGTCAGTTCCCAGGCTCCGACAATGTTGCCCGTCGACCGTACGGGACGGGCCGTGCACCCGGCGCTGATCTGGATGGATCGCCGTGGGGAAGCCCAGTGCCGGCAAATGGAGCGGGACATGGGTGCGGAATTTATCTATGCCACAACGGGGAATGTGTCCGATCCGTTTTATACATTCGGCGAGTTGCTCTGGTTTAAGGAGAACCTGCCAAGCCACTACGAACGGACAGATTGCGTAATGCAGGCCAATGGCTACGTCAACTTACGCCTCACCGGCGAAAGGACCATCGACCGTGCGCACGCAAGCATCACACAATGCTTCGATGTCGATCGTGGTGACTGGAGCGACGACATGCTGTCGGCCTATGGGATTCCCCGCTCGCTTTTCCCGCGCGTAGTGGACACGGACGAGGTGATTGGCGGCGTTTCCGCACTCGCTGCCCGCGAGACCGGGATCCCGGAGGGTACCCCGGTTCTCGGCGGCTCGGTCGACGGCGCGGCGGCGGCGCTGGAAGGAGGGGTCTCTCACGGCGGAGCGGCTGTGGAGATGTCCGGCACATCGTCGGTGCTTCTTGTCGGCACGAACGGGAAGTATACCAGCCCAAACCTGACCTATATGTACAGCGCAATCCGCGGCCAACACCTGTTGCTGGGCTGCATGAGCAGCACTGGCGGGGCCCTGAAGTGGTATCGGGACAACGTCTACTCGAACAAATCGGAGGAGAGCTATGCGGCCATGGATCGGGAGATCGAGTTGGATTGCCCCGCTCCGACGCCGCTGATTTTCCTCCCTTATCTGGCGGGAGAGCGCGCACCCATTTGGGATGTGCATGCCAAGGGGGCGTTTCTCGGGATTACCTTCAAAACGAAGCAAGCGGACCTGCTTCGGGCCATGCAGGAGGGCGCGGCCTTCGCGCTGCAGGACAACGTTGCAGAGGTCAGGCGCGCCGGGGCCGTCGTCCGGTCGCTGCGCGCGGTTGGCGGTTCGACAAGGAGCGACATCTGGATGCGCATTAAGGCGTCTGTGGTCAATCTGCCAATCGAGATTCCGAAATCCAACTTAGGCGCACCGGGCGGGCTTCTGGCGATTCTGAGCAGTCGACTGGGAGAATACTCCTCTATTCAGGAAGCGGTTGATGCCCTGGTTAAAATAGACCGTGTCGTCGAGCCAGTGTCCGCATGGGTTCCCTGGTACCAAGAGCAGTTTGAACTGTTTAAAGAGCACTATCGGCAAACAAAGTCGTCCTTTGAACGGGCGGATCAGATGAGGCTGTAGCAATGTTTTCTTTGAACGGGAAAAAGGCGGCCGTGACCGGCGGCTCGCGTGGAATAGGCCGCGAAATCTGCCTCGAGCTGGCGCGCGCGGGCGCGGACGTAGCGCTCGCCTATCACCGCAGCGCCGACAGCGCGGAGGCGGTCGCGGCGGAGATCCGCTCAATTGGCAGAAATGCCATTGCGCTCAAAGCCGACTTTTCCAAGGCGGATGAGTCTGGCGCATTCATAGAAAGGAGCGCCGAGTCGCTCGGTGGTTTGGACATCCTCGTGTACTGTGCGGGCGTCTTCCTGCAGTCCGGCGTCGAGCAGATCGCGGACGAGGACTGGTATGGGGTCATGCGGATCAACCTTGATGGCGCTTTCTTTGCCTGCCGCGCTGCGACGCCGCATCTGAAGCGGAGCGCAGGGGGGAGAATCATTCTCTATTCGTCGCAGGCGGCGCTCGCCGGGACGGGGCACGGAGCGCACTACGGCGCTTCGAAAGCGGGGCTGCTCGGTTTGACGTATTGCCTGGCCAAGGAGTTGGGGCCGGATGGCATCACCGTCAACGCAGTCCTTCCGGGGCGGATCGAAACCGAAATGCTTGACTACGCATCCGAGACGCGGAGAAGGGAATGGCTCATGTCCACGCCGCTTCGGTATATCGGGGAGACGCGAGACGCGGCAGGGATTGCGGTATTCCTCGCATCCGAGGAAGCACGCTACATCACCGGCGCAAAGATCAATGTCAACGGCGGCTTGATCACCGGATAGCGAAGTACTCAGGAGGAAATGCAATGAAATGCCTTGCAATCGGCGATATTCTGCTTCCGGCTGAAGCCTGCGACCAGGCGATACGCGGCCAAAAATGGGCGAGTGAATACGACTCGTTTAACTGGGGGGTCACCAAGGAGCGCGATGAAACTCGACATGTGGTGCGGCAGATGGAAACGCACGGCCACCGCGCGTTTCTGCCTTCGCAGGAAGAGCTTGCGCGCCTGAAGGACATAGAAGTGCTAATGACGCATCTTTATACCGTTCCATCGGAAGTCTTCGAAGCCGCACCGAAGCTAAAGTACATCCTGAGCGCGCGCGGCGGCCTCGAAAACATCGATCTGGAGGCGGCGAAACGCCATGGCGTGAGCATCATCCATTGCCCGGCGCACAACGCCGTTGCCGTCGCAGAATACACCATCGGCCTGATGCTCGCAGAGTCCCGCAACATCGCCCGCGCGCACTTGGGCCTGGTCTCCGGTGCATGGATCGAGCGATACCCCGATTCGCAGGCCATTCCAGAGTTGCGCGGATCAACGGTTGGCGTTATCGGCTTTGGAACCATTGGAAGACTGGTGAGCGAGCGCCTGCAGGCCTTCGGGGCGAAGGTTCTCGTGACAGACCCATTTTTACCCGACGAGGAAATCTCTCGGGCGAACTGCGTGCCTGTCACCAAGGATGAACTGCTTAAAAAGAGCGAGTTTGTGACGCTGCACGGCCGGATCAGGCAGGGGGAGCCGCCCATCATCGGCAAGGCGGAGCTGGCGCTCATGCGTCCGGATGCCTTTCTGATCAATACCGCACGCGCGATGCTGGTGGACATGGACGCACTATACGACGCGCTCAAAGAGCGCAGGATCATGGGCGCGGCGCTCGATGTATTCTCGGCTGAACCACTCCCGAAGAACTACAAATTTCTGCAACTCGACAACGTCACGCTGACAAACCATCGGGGCGGAGACACAATCAACTCCTATGTAAAGGCCCCGGAACTACTCGTCGAACAACTCAATGAGCTGCTGGAGAAGGGTCATACGCGAAGCTTGGTTCGCTGAAGCGGGCTTTTCAATCGCTGAGTCTATTTTCACCGGAATTTCCGGTTGAGAGCAATATGACAAGGAGGATGTATTCATGAAGAGACTCTTGAGCCTGACGGTTGCCCTGGTACTCATGCTGAGCTTTGGTTCCGCTTTCGCAGAAGGCAAGACACTCGCATTCCTGCCCCCGGCCATGATCAGCCCGTACTATGCATCCTGTATTGCCGGCGCGAAGCCTGCCGCCGAGGAGCTCGGCTATGAACTGCTGGTCGTCGCGCCGAACTCGGAGAGCGATTATGCCGCGCAGGTTCAGATCGCCGAGGATATGATCGCCCGCGGGGTCGACGGCATCATTCTCTGCGCCATCAATACCGACGCGATCGTAACCGCAGTCAAGAAAGCCAACGAGGCCAATATCCCCGTGGTGATGTTCAACGTGCAGAACGAACTTGCCGGTGGCACAGTCGACTGCTACGTCACCTATGACCAGCGCGCTGGCGGCGCGAAGGTCGCGGATTACATGGCGCAGGTCGTTGGCGATCAGGAGACGAACGTCGCCGTTATCGAAGGTCTGCCCTCCACGCACACGACCGAGCGCATGGGCGGCTTTCGCGATCGCATCGAAGAGGCCTATCCCAACATTCACTTTGTTGGCTCGCAGCCCGGCAACTGGGAGCGCGAGGCTGGCATGAACGCCGCCGCCAACATGATGCAGGCGCTGGATATCGACGCGTTCTTCGGCCTCTGCGATGAGATGAGCCTCGGCGCGGCGCAGGCCATCAAGCAGGCTGGCGGCAAGCAGCTGGTGTTCTCTTTTGACGGAAACCCCAACGCTGCGGAAGCCGTGAAGAACGGCGACCTGGTCAGCACGCTGGCGATCGGCGGCGTCCAGACCGGTGAGCAGTGCGTTCGGATGATCGACAAGGTGATCAACGGCGAGACGGTGGATAAGTTCTATACGATCGATACCTTCATCGTGGATAAGGACAACGCGGACGACTACCTGAAGACGTTCAACTGATTCAACGGCATGCGGAAACATCGTGTGGGATATGCGCCGGACGCGGCGCATATCCCCCGATTGTAATCAACGCATCTTGGATAGGAGAAGCTCCATGTCTGATTTATTGCAAATGGATGGCATCACCAAGAGGTTCCCGGGCGTATTGGCCCTTGACGACATTTCCCTCCATGTCCGCAAGGGGGAAGTTCATGCGCTTCTTGGGGAAAATGGGGCGGGTAAATCCACCTTGATGAAAATCCTGGCCGGTGCCTATACGATGGATGCCGGGAAGATCACCTTTGAGGGAAAGCCGATTGTCATCAATTCTCCCAGGGACGCGCAGGCGATGGGGATCAGCATCATCTATCAGGAACTGAACCTCGTTCCGCAAATGACAGTGGCGGAAAACATCTTCCTGAGTTCGCTCCTGCAGAAAAACCGGGTCGCAATCGACTGGAAGGCGATTTACCGCAGAGCAGAGGAGCTGCTCAGATCGCTGGATGTCGACATCGATGTTCACAAGCGCGTGTCAAGCCTGGGCATCGCCCAGCAGCAGATGGTGGAAATTTGCAAAGCTTTAAACCGTGAAGCGAAGATCATCATCATGGACGAGCCAACCGCGCCCCTGACAGAACGGGAGACGAATCTGCTGTTCAAGACCATCGAAAAGCTCAGGTCCGAGGGCGTTTCCATTATATACATTTCTCACAGGCTTGAAGAGACAATGCGTATTGGCGACCGCGCGACCATCATGCGCGACGGCCGTACAGTCGTGACGGTTGACGTCGCCCAAACCAGCATCAACGAAATCATTCGCAACATGGTTGGCCATTCGCTGGAGGAGCAATTCCCGGCCCGGAACGCGGCGATTGGCGACGTGATTTTTGAAGCCAAAGGCATAGGCCGTGCGGGCGTGCTGGAGAACATAAGCTTCCGGGTTCGCCGGGGCGAGGTGTTGGGCATCTGCGGCCTGGTCGGCGCCGGGCGCACAGAGACCGCCCGCGCGATCTTCGGGATCGATCCCAAGAACACGGGGAGTGTCCTGGTCGATGGACGGGAGGTCAAAATCAGCAAGCCCAAGGATGCCATCCGGGCAGGCGTCGGTTTTGTCACTGAGGACAGAAAAGGAGAAGGCCTGCTGCTGATTCGCGACTGTAAGGAAAATATCTCGCTCGTTGCGCTGCAAGATTTCGAACGGTTCATACACTTGAACTTGAAGGAAGAGGCTGAAAGTTGCCAGTCCTTCGTGGAGAAGCTGCGCATCAAGACGCCGTCGCTTCGTCAGAAGACGCTCAACCTGTCGGGGGGAAACCAGCAGAAGATCGTATTGGCCAAGTGGCTGATGTCCGACGCAAAGATTCTCATACTGGACGAACCGACGCGCGGCATCGACGTCGGCGCCAAAGTCGAAGTGTACAACATCATCAATACCATTGCCGCCAGCGGCAAGGCGGTCATCATGATTTCGTCGGAAATGACAGAGCTGATCGGCATGTGTGATCGGATTGTCGTTATGTGCCGCGGCCGGGTGATCGGTGAGGTGGCCAAGGAGGATTTCTCGCAGGAGCGGATCATGTACCTTGCGGCAGGCGGCGACGAATTCATCGGGCAAAAGGCGTAAAATGACAATTGTTGCAGGAGAGGATCGTTGATATGAAAGCAAACTTCAAGAACAAGATCGGCTCGTTGAACACCCTGGGAATATGGGCTGCGTTCGCCTTTCTGTGTCTCATCATGACATTTGCGTCTCCGGCGTTTCTGAAGTCGACGAACCTGCTGAACATTCTGCAACAGATCTCCATCAACTTCACGATCGCCATCGGCATGACTTTTGTCATCCTGATCGGGGGAATTGATCTTTCCGTTGGCTCGGTAACCGCATTGACGGGCATGCTCGTCGCGATCTTGATGAAGACGTACGGCTGGAATGTCGCGCTGGCCATCGCCGTTTCGATGCTGGCCGCGTGCGGCATGGGCATGCTCAATGGATTTCTGATCGCCAAGCTTAGCCTGCCGCCGTTCATCATGACGCTGGGTATGATGGAAATTGCGCGCGGACTTTCCTATTCCGTGACGGCAGGCCAGCCGATTTACACGCTGCCACCGAGTTTTCTTGCCATTTCCGGACGTGTAAACAACATCCCCGTGGTCGCGCTCGTGATGATGATCGCGCTGTTTGCACTGGCGTTTTACGTATTGCGCTACACGCGCTTTGGACGCTATGTCTACGCGGTGGGCGGGAACGAGGCCTGCGCCAAGCTCTCGGGCATCAACGTAAAGGCCGTCAAGATCGCCGTATATACGATTTCCGGGTTCTGCTGCGGCGTGGCATCGATGCTGCTCACTTCGCGACTCGACTCGGCCGTGCCGACCAACGCCACAAGCTATGAGATGAACGCCATCGCGGCGGTGGTCATCGGCGGCGTTTCCATGAGCGGAGGAGACGGAAGCCTCTTGGGCACCATCGTGGGTGTTTTGATGATCGGTGTCATCGCAAACGGTATGAACCTGCTGATCATTCCGACAGGCCCGCAGCGAGTCGTCACAGGCGTCATCATCGTGATGGCTGTCATTCTGGACGTAATCCGCCGAAAAGCGGCGAGCAAGGCCAAATAGATTTCTGCGCCGGTCAGTATCGCGGCGTAACGGTCGAAAGGGGTGTGCCTGTGAAGCTTGAAAAGAAGAACTGGCTGATTCCGGATATGTACTATCCCTCGCAAAGCCTGCCGGGGCCGGTGCACAGCCACGAGGCGATCTGCGTGTTGAATTCATCCGATGAAGACGCGGCAATTGACATCACCCTCTTCTTCGAGGACCGAGAACCGATGAATCTGCAAAGATCCGTCTGCCCGGCCAGGCGTACCAGCCACATTCGCATGGATTTGATCCGGACGGAATCTGGTTTGAGCGTCCCCCAAGACACACCCTATGCGGCGCACGTCTATACCAGCGCGGCGGTCGTCGTGCAATATTCCCGCGCGGATGCGCGTCAAGCGGCGCTCGCTGTGATGACTACGATGGCATACCCTGTTTAGGGATTATCGGCCTTTAAAAGCGATTCGGTCGAACGACATACCCGAAGGAGCAGCCCGCCGACATCACGTTGGCGGGCTGAAATTCTGGGGTTGCTCACGCAGGCATAGGGCTGGTGGGCGCAAGGCGGGCATTCGGTGGCTACCGATACGCAGAGGTGTCTGGCTGGTGCTTCCCGGCAAGTCACTTTTCTGACTTGTTTTCTGACTTGAGTTCCCCGTATTTGTTTCGGCGAGTGGAGGGCGGGTTAATGGGGGCGTTTTTCCGTTTGGGATTGCGCCCTTTTTGATTGGCCATTGTCTTCACCTCGAATATAGTTTTGACCGATTGTAAAAGACTATTCTGGCAATATACTTCATGAGATGGCAAACACCGATTTAAGACCTGTGTTCGAATTGATTTGTTATGATGCCCTCCGATTCCTGATCGCCGTTCTTAACGCGGTCCTACCCCGATACGGGCGAATTGCCAGCCCGCAATATTACGCCGATG
Organism: Bacillota bacterium; assembly: GCA_023421395.1. GTDB lineage: Bacteria > Bacillota > Clostridia > Christensenellales > Aristaeellaceae > JAEZHK01. The sequence goes on from JAEZTL010000030.1 coordinate 9,737, forward strand.
GCAAACAAAACCGGCGGGGAAGGGGGATGCTGGAGCAGCTGTTTTCTTGCGCCTATTCTGCAACGGATTCTGTCCGGGCGTGTCCGCCTTTCGGTTTGAGGCGCTTGGGGATATCGGTGGGCCGTCTATGCGCCCCGGTAGCCTCGCACGCCACCATGCAGCCGCATCCCGCATCAGGCTTTACCCCATGCGGCGGAAGCTATTCGGCGAGAACGGCTCGAGCTTGTCGTTGTGGAACACAGACTGAGCGGGCATGTTTCGGACCTTCGCGAGCGGGATCCCGATTACCAGCATGATCTGGGATTTGCTCACCCTTGAATATCCATTCATGGATGGCTGCAGTTCCGCCGACCGGATTGCGCGCAGGCGCCGAGGCACGAATGCCGGGAGAATGTGATTGTCAAGGCAGAAGCGGCAGCCGCTCTTGTTCGCTTCGGAGAAGCACGGCTCTTTTCGGATCGTGTACGATTCCTCGGCGAACTGGTAAAACATCGCGCAGTCGCGGATCGCCGCGCCTTCGGCGTGGTGGAGCGCATCTCCTCCTTCGCGATATGAAGCTCATGCTTGGTGCGCGCGCAGGCATATTCATTGATGGGCCAGCCATTGATGTCTTGGCCGATCCGGGCCCGCCCGTGATATTTTCCGTTCGCGCTCTTTTTGCTCACGGTTTCCCCCTTTACAAAAAAGAGGGAATGCCCGCGCGGGCGCTCTTGCCGAACGCCAACAATATATTGATCGTGAGCGTAGATTTCAAGCGTATCATGCTGGAAATAAATGCCTGGAAAGCGAATTTTCTCTCCTGAATTGAATTACACGATTGTGAAATATTCATTGACAACCGAACCCAAATGATTTATTATAAATTCAATCGTTTAAGAGGTGAATATGATGCGCGGTAACTTTGAAACTTCAGATGGGAAGTTGATTTTCCAAATGAATGGTGAGAAGTTGTGCGTGGAGGCGTGGGGAGAGAATGCGCTTCGGGTGCGCGCATCTCAACTCGATTGGCCATTGAATGGTGAGGACTATGCACTTCTGCCCGTCGCACCTGTAAAGACGGATATTCACGTTGGTGAAAACGGAGCATCCATTACAAACGGGAAAATACGAGCGGAAATCGATGCGGCAGGCCGTGTGCGGTTTTTTCACCGCAACGGGCGATTGCTCCTTTCAGAGTACGCGCGGGATAGTCGCTCGGATAATCCGGTTGATCAGTATTCGCTGGAAGTGCACGCCCGCACGTTTCAGGCTCACCCCGGCGGGGCCTATCGGCTGACCGTTCGGTTTGAGTCTGATCCGGCGGAAAAAATTTTTGGCATGGGACAGTACCAGCAGGACGCGCTTAATCTCAAGGGCTGCCATCTGGAACTGGCACAGCGCAATTCGCAGGCAAGCGTGCCGTTTCACATCTCGTCAAAGGGGTACGGTTTTCTGTGGAATAATCCAGCCGTTGGAGAAGCGGTGTTTGCGAAGAACTGCACCCTTTGGCGCGCCGAAACGACCCGGCGGATGGATTACTGGGTAACCGCAGGGGAAACGCCCGCGGAAATTCTTGCCTCCTATACCGCCGTTTCCGGAAGAGTTCCTGCGATGCCCGAATACGGCCTTGGCTTCTGGCAGTGCAAGCTGCGCTATCAGACGCAGGAAGAGCTTCTTCAGATTGCCCGCGAGCACAAAAGGCGCGGCCTGCCGATGGACGTGATCGTTGTAGACTACTTCCATTGGCCGATGCAGGGTGACTGGTGCTTTGACAAGACCTATTGGCCCGATCCGGACGGCATGATCCGGGAGCTCAAGGCGATGGGCATCGAGGTGATGGTATCCATCTGGCCCACTGTGGACAGACGGAATCCTGTCTATACCGAAATGCAGAACAAAGGCCTTCTGGTTCGCGCGGATCGCGGAGTGCAGATCATGATGGATCTGCGCGGTCAGCAGGGATTCATCGATACAACCAATCCGGAAACTCAGTCTTATGTGTGGGAACGCGTAAAGAGCAACTACTATGACAAGGGTGTGAAGCTCTTTTGGTTGGATGAAGCGGAGCCGGAATACGAAGTTTATGATTTTGACAACTACCGTTACCATATGGGCTCTTGCCTGGAGGTCGGGAATATCTACCCGATGATGTACGCAAAGGGCTTCTACGACGGCATGCGCGCCTCGGGTATGGAGAACGTGGTCAACCTTGTTCGCTGCGCCTGGGCGGGCAGCCAGCGCTACGGCGCGTTGGTCTGGTCGGGCGACATTGCATCCACCTTCGAAAGCCTGCGCTTTCAGCTTTCGGCGGGCCTTGGCATGGGTATGGCGGGCATTCCGTGGTGGACCACCGACATCGGCGGGTTCCACGGCGGAAACGGCGAGGACCCTGAATTCCGGGAGCTGTTTGCGCGCTGGTTTGAGTGGGGTGCGTTTTGCCCGGTGATGCGGCTGCATGGGTTCCGCCTTCCGCGCCAGCCTCAGTACGGAACCACCGGCGGCTGTGAATGCCGTTCCGGCGCGCCCAACGAAGTCTGGAGCTTCGGAGAGGAAGTCTACGAAATCTGCAAAAAGTACCTGAGTATTCGAGAATCGATCCGCGAAAAGGTGCGCACCGCCATGCTCCAGGCACACGAGACGGGCGCGCCCGTGATGCGGCCGATGTTTTTTGAATTTCCGGGCGATGAAACCTGTTGGAACATTGAGGATGAGTACATGCTGGGCGGCAGCCTGCTGGTCGCTCCGGTCATGCGCGCTGGGCAGCATTCGCGCCCTGTGTACCTGCCGGAAGGACTTTGGAAGCCCCTCGAAGGCGGCGCAGACGTTCAGGGCGGTCGCTGGATTGAGGCGGATGCGCCGCTTGACCGGATCCCCGTATATGTTCGCGCCAATGGAAACTGAAGGAGGAACCCTGGCCATGAGATGGAATCCCCTGGAACCCGGACGGATTGAGATTCTCTCCGGAGAATTGAAGGAACGCATCCGGTTGGTTCGCTCCTATATGCTCTCGCTGGATGAAGATTTGCTGATGCAAAACTTCTATTATGAAGCGGGCCTTCGCACTGATTATGGTCTGCCGGATACGCTTCACGGCGGTTGGGAATCACCTACGTGCCAGCTCCGTGGACACTTCCTGGGGCACTATCTGTCGGCTTGCGCGTTTGCTTGGGCGTATTATGGCGACAGTGCGCTGCTCGGGCGCGGCGAAAGCATTGTTCGGGCGCTCGCGCGCTGCCAGAAGGAGAACGGCGGGCGTTGGGTGTTCTCGATCCCGACAACCTATCTGGAATGGCTGGAGCGCCGCAAAAAGGTCTGGGCACCGCAGTATACGCTGCACAAGACGCTGATGGGCCTGTTGGACATGGCTCGTTTCGCTGGGAGCGATGAAGCGCTTGCGGTGGCCGAGAGCGCGGCGGACTGGTTTTACGAGTGGTCCGGCCGCTTTACGCGAGAGCAGTTTGATGACATTTTGGATGTGGAGACGGGCGGCATGCTGGAGGTCTGGGCAGACCTCTATGGCCTGACGAATCACGAGAAATACCTTGAACTGCTCAGGCGGTATGAGCGCCCGCGCCTGTTTGGCCCGCTTCTCAAGGGTCAGGACGTTTTGACCAATATGCACGCGAATACCACCATTCCGGAGATGCTCGGGCTTGCGCGCGCGTGGGAACTGACCGGTGAGGCGCGCTACCTGGACATCATCAAGGCATACTGGCGCATGGCGGTCGATGACCGCGGTACGTTTGCCACCGGCGGACAGACCTGCGACGAGGTTTGGACGCCGCCCTTCAAGCTAAAGGACCGGCTTGGTCCGGAAAACCAGGAGCATTGCGTCGTGTACAACATGATTCGCCTTGCGGACTTTTTGACCCGCGCAACCGGCGACAGACGCTATGCCGACTACATCGAGCGTAATTTTGACAACGGCATCCTGGCACAGCAGCACCCCGGTACCGGCATGGTGGCCTACTATTTGCCGATGAACGGCGGCGGCAAGGTGAACTGGGGCACCCGCACGCAGCACTTCTGGTGCTGCCACGGCTCGCTCGTGCAGGCGCATATGCGCCATGGCGCCGATTTCTGCTATCAAAACGGCGACACGATGCTGGTAACCCAATACCATGCGATGCGCCTGACGCACGATGCCACCGGAGCAGGTCTCGAAGTGTCTGATTTTGACAACGAAATGAGCACCTACGCACCCGACGCACCCCGCATGGAGGCTTTTACGAAGCGCCCGCTGGCTCGCCGCTATAGGATCCGCGCGACTGCCGGCGTCAGGCCGATGAAACTCTTGTTGCGTGTGCCGTGGTGGACGGATGGGGAAGCCGTCCTCTACCGCGCGGATGGCGAGGAGGCGGCCCGCTCGGCCAGCGAAGAAATCACCGTCACCATCGACGCCGACGCGGAGTATGTTCTGGAAATGCCCTGCGCGCTTTCGGTCTGCCCATTGCCGGATGCGCCCGGAACCTTCGCGTTCATGGAAGGCCCGGATGTGCTGGTGGGCTTGACCGCGGCGAACACCCTCCTGTGGGACGGTGAGGTTTCCGACGCGTGGAAGATGCTGCGGCCGATAATCCGCTCACCCTTTATCCATAGGATCAACCGCTACACGGCGATCGGTCAATCGGAAAAGATCGAATTCATCCCGGCACGGTATCTGGCGGACGAAACGTTCACCATGTATTTCGCCATCCGGCGCTGACTGTACGCAGGGTAGCTTCGCCAACGGCGCTGGGCCGAACCCTGGGGCGCGCCCCCCGAACGCCGTCGGCATGAAGCGGCGAGATCCATCCGGCGCTATCCCGAAAGAGGGATCGCAATATACTCATGGGAGGGACTCACATGAAAAGACTGCTCACCCTGTGTCTGGCCCTTGTTCTCCTGATCCCTGTGATCCCCGTTGCCGCCTCCGCTCAAGGCTATGGGGAAATCTCCTTCATGGGTTGGGGCGATACCGCCGAGCAGGCACTGTACCAGACCGTGCTCGACAAATTCATGGAAGAGAACCCCGGCACCACCGTCAACTACCTCTATACCCCGGACGACTATTCCACCAAACTTCAGACGATGATCGCCGGCAACTCGATCCCGGACCTGTTCTGGGTGGTTGACAGCGAGATGACGACCTACGCCATGAGCGGCATCCTCGAAGACATGCAGCCCTACATGGACGAGCATCCCGAGATTCTGGAGAACTACCTCCCGTCGCTGAAGGAGTACGGCAGCTACGAAGGCGGCCTGTACGCGCTGCCCAAGGACTGGACCTCCGGCGTCATCTACGTCAACCTCGACATGTTCGCGGCCGCCGGCCTTGAAGCGCCCACCAGCGACTGGACGCTGGAGGACTTCCGTGAAGCCGCCAAGAAGATGACCGTCGCTTCCGATGGCCGTACTTCGCAGTATGGCGCGGCGCTCAGCGTGTACCGCCTGGATTGGATGAGCATGGGCGCCGCCTTTGGGGCCGAGTGGTTCAAGGACGGCAAGTCGAACTTCTCCGATCCCAACATGGTAAAGACCGTTCAGTACTTCTATGACCTCTTCGTGACCGACAAGTCCGCCCCGTCGCCGGCCGGCCTGTCCAGCATGGGCACCGCGCAGAACCAGCTGTTTGAAACCGGCAAGGTGGGCATGTTCCTGTCCGGCCGCTGGGAAATCCCCAATTACCGCACCGCCTGCACCTTCAACTGGGACGTGGTGGAGATCCCGCAGGGCGAAAACGGACAGCGCGGTCTGCCGGTCATCACCGGCGCGCTGGCCATCGGCAAGGATTCGAAGAACAAGGAAGGCGCCTACGCGCTGCTTTCCTACCTGCTCGGCTATGACGCGCAGAAGTCCGTGCTGGGCGGCGGTCTCTCCATGCCCGCTTTCACCAACCTGATGAACGATCCCGAAGTCGTCTCCACGCCGCCTTCGACCGAGCCCTTCATCAACAGCGCCAACTACCTGGGCATCGATTCCCAGCGCGAAGCGCTTGCCACCGGCAAGTATTCGAAGTTCCAGTCCATCATCCACGCCGAGATGGAGATCTGCTACAACGGTGAGCAGACGCCCGAAGAGGCCTGCAAGAACATCGACGAAAAGGCCAACGCCCAGCTCTTTTCCTGATCCGTAGGGAAACCGATTCTTTGGCGCGGTGCGACCTTTCCGGGGTTGCGCCGCGCCGCGAGCAGGAGGGTTTATGATGACCGGTGTCGCAAAGAAGGGAAAGCGCATGAACCTCGCCAGGCGCGACAACATCGAGGGGTATGCGTTTATCGGCCCGGCGCTGATCGGGCTATTGGTGTTTCTGATGTACCCGATTGTGGCTGATTTTTACATCAGCCTGCACAATTGGAGCGTGCTGGAGGAGCCCTCCTGGGCCGGCATCCAAAACTATACGCGCATGTTCTCGGACGAGGTCTTCCTCGTCAGCCTTGGAAACACCCTCTTGTGGGTGGTGCTGTACGTTCCCCTGTCCATCGTCGTCTCCTTTCTGCTGGCGCTGGCGATGAACCTGCCCCTCAAGGGCATCAAGACATTCCGGACCATCTTCTACGTGCCGGTAGTCACGCCGCTGCTCGTCGTGGCGCTCCTGTTCGTGTGGATGTACAACACCGATTTCGGCCTGATCAACTACATTTTGTACCTTTTTGGCATCAACCCCATTCCGTGGCTGACCAATAAGTACATTGCGCTGCCCGCCATCGCGCTGATGTCCATCTGGAAGTACTGCGGGTACAACATGGTCATCATCCTGGCGGCGCTGCAGGGCATTCCCGCGCATTTGAACGAGGCGGCGATGCTGGACGGCATCACGCCTTGGAAGAAGACCTGGCACATCACCATTCCGCTGATCACCCCGGCGCTCTACTACATTCTGGTCATGGCGGTCATTGACGCGTTCCAGGTGTTCACCGAGATCTACATCATGACCAGCGGCGGCCCCGGCTACGCGACCCACACGCTGAACTACTACATGTGGAAAAACGCGTTCTCCTACTACGAGATGGGCTATGCCAGCGCCATTTCCGTGTTTATGCTCGTCATCATTCTGTTCGTTACGCTGATCCAGTCCAAATTCCTGGGCAGCCGCGTACAGTACGATCTATAAGGGAGGCGTGGTGTGATGAAAAAGAAGATGAAGGCCTCCTCCGTCGTCGCTTACGTGGTCTTGATCCTGTTCGCGGCCGTCGACCTGATCCCCTTTATCTGGATGCTCCTGTCTTCGTTCAAGCCGCAGAGCGAGCTGTTTGTGTTCCCGCCGAAAATTCTGCCGCAGGTGTGGATGCCTGAAAACTACGTCAACGCGTGGAACGCCGGCGGCCTGGATTTTGGCCGCATGTTCATCAATACGTTCATCATTGTCATTCCGGTGACGGTGTTCGGCATTTTGTCCGCGTCGCTGGCGGCGTTCGCGTTCGCGCGCATCCCCTTCAAAGGTCGCGAGTTCATGTTCGCGCTGTTTTTGTCCTCAATGATGGTGCCCATCTGCGTCACTCTCATTCCGCGCTTTTTACTGTTCGGCAAGCTGGGCTGGGTGGACACGTTCTACCCGTTGATCGTTCCCGGGCTGTTTGGCACGGCGTTCGGCGTGTTCCTGCTCCGGCAGTTCTTTATGACCATTCCGGCGGCGCTGGAGGAGGCCGCGATCATCGACGGCGCGTCGCGCCTTCGCATCTGGGCGTTCATCTTCATGCCGCTGTCCACCGCCATCATCGCCACGCTGACCGTGTTCATCTTTCAGTACAACTACAACGATTTGATCAACCCGCTGATCTACATCAACTCCAAGACCAAGTTTACCATTCAGCTGGGCCTCGCGTCCTTCCGGGGCATGTACAAGACGCGCTACGACCTTTTGATGGCGGCTTCGGTCTTTACGACGGTGCCCATCCTCATCCTGTACATGTCCGCCCAGAAATATTTCGTGCAAGGCATCGTCACCACGGGGCTGAAATAAACCGCCCAAAGCGGGTGCTTGCCAGAAAAAGGGTGAAAAGGAGACGCCGCCCATCGGTGCGGTGTCTCCTTTGCTTATAAGCTCTTTCATGAAATCGACGTCACTGCATGCCGGTCATCACCTCGGCGACACGATCGGCTGCCCATGAGAAAAACGGCGTTCATCCTTCGTGATGAAAGGATTCGTTCGGCCGCCCGGATACGGACGGGCGCGGCGGCGCGCCGGTTCTTCCTGTTTCAGCGTGAAAACACGGATCATGCTGTCCTTCGCGCAATGGTGGGGCCGGGACTGTTTTGCGACGCGCTTCTTTGTAAGCCGGTCCGCTTCGTCATGGAATACATGACGGAGAACGGCGCTTCCCGCATCCACAAGCTCAAGATGACGGCGAGGTGCCCGACGACAACCAGGTCGGCCGCCTCCGGAGCCGATTTTTTGCGGGCACAAGGCGATGGACGCAAAGGCGGATCTGTTGAGCTGATTCTCCGATCGCTCTACGAGAACCTTGAGCGGGCATTCGGGCGTAACAGGCGATTCGGTTTCGTGTGTATGGAGTTCGAAACCCATGTGCGCACGTCCATATAGTTCGACTGCCGGGATAAGAAGCCATTGAGCGGAACGGTCTTGAATAGTATCAGGGGCTTGCCGCCATGCGGACGCCGCAGAGTCCGCTGATGCTATTAAGTCAGCTGTTCCAACACCGACCGATAAACGGATCATCGTACCGCGCGTTTCGACAATTTGCCTGAAGAATTGGAGATAGACAGCTTTTAATCATTATGATTGAATGGAAAGCCTCAGGTGCGAAAATGTGTCATTTGCGCACAATATTAATAAAAATGCGATTGACTCGTAAGCAAAATTGTGTAAGATGTAAATTGTAATAGAGGGGAACGGCTGATCATATTGAGGATTGGGGAAACGGGTGTTCGACACTATTTTTGAAGACCCGAATTGTGCTTTTCTGTCGGACGTAGATCATCAGAGGATGGGTTCTCTTTGATCTTACGCGCCTTTCTCTATCGGCTTCAGTGAGCCCGGAAATGCAACAGGCACCGTTTTACAGATGCGTCTTTCTCAAGCGGTTCTACCAGCCTTTCACGACTTGGATCTCGAGGATCCCACACATACATTCTTTTTGATAGTACCGCATGAACGGCGTTTCCTTTTTGACCGTATGGTTTTATTTTGCATCTCAGGAATATAGGCCAGAGCTTTGCTGGACTGTCGCTTGCTTTGATTCCACATTTCGAGGGACGGAGTGTTTTCGTTTTTCCCGACAATGCGTCAATCTATCGACCGACTGGATTCATAGGAAGGAGGGAAAGAAGGGGTAGAATACCGTCTCCCATTTTGAAGATGGACGGGACAAGCAGGGTAGAGGGAGAATGATGGCCGATGCTTACAACGGGAGTTTGGAAAGGAGTGATTCTGGTGAAAAAGGGTTTATGGTTGATGATCGCGTTGATGCTGGTATTCTGTTTCGCGATTTCTGCGAGCGCCGCGCCAGGCGAACAGAACGGTAATTCACTTTCCATCGTCCAGCCATCAGGCGGTGCATACGTCATCGTTACTCGACTGGCGCCTGGTGAACTGGCGTTCAACTATGGTTGGAACAATGCAAATCACTTTGCTTCTCCGCCTGTTGGTTACTATATTGGTGTCTATGACATTACAGCTTCGCATTACTTGTCGGAATCGGACAATCCTGTCGACCCGGGCCTTAAAATGATCAAACGTAAATATCTTGAAACAAAAATAATCCCCGGGAATGAGTACTATATCAACTTCTTTGTGCGCGATTCATATCAAAAAGGCGTTACCAATGTTACCGAAATACAAGTCAAGTTTACAGCGCCTTAAGCTCCTGCGCGGTTCAATCTCATCGCGAAGATGAAGGAATGGGCCGTTGATTGCTTGTGCATCAAGTTTCAATGGCCTGTTTTTTTACATGGATCGCCAAAGGCCATGGATTTCTATTGTTTGGTTAAGGCGCAGTAGGTCTCGCAAAATGAGAATGATGTACATGCTTTGTTTCTGGAAAACGAGGATTGACAATTGGCGGCAAAGTATGTTGAACGATTCCGATATACACCGTCTGATTCTTGACGCAAATTATCGGGCCGTTATCGGATTCGTGCCCTGCGCATTCAGCGAAGGTCTGTAGAATCGGGGACAAAGATGTTTGATCATCCCAAAGGAGGGTTTGCCGGATGGCAACCCTCCTGCGTGAATATTCAGCCGCTTGAGTCCGCTGTCGCCTCGGCGATTGGCATCGTCGGATCCCCCGTCACGGCACGGCGGCCGATGACGATGCCATTGGCGACACGGAAGGAGCCAACGTGTAGGCGGGCGCCGTTGTATAGAGCGGAGTCGATGTGTACCCGGGCGCAGGGGTCGCTTGATTTCCGGGAGAATACATACAACCGGAGAGCGCGAATAACAAAGCTACCATAAAAACCAGCAAGAAAAACTTATACATGAAACCACTCCTCCACCGTTTTCTTCTCAAGGACTATTTTGATCGGCTCTCGCAGTTTTATCCTGGCATATAATGCAGTTCGACTGTCTGTCTGCTGTCCTTTTTCTTTACGGACTTGGCCAGCGCCTCTTCAACGACAGGATAATCCAAGCGCTGTGACGCCGGCTCTTGTTGGCGAGTAGTGGTCTCCGATTTCCAGAATGATCTCGTATTTTTTCATCGTTCCTCCCCTGCGGAAGGCTCATGATTTGATGAACATTCCGACTGTTCCCCAGAACAGGCATGCTTTTAGGCGCGTTGATCATGATATCAATAGCCCGGACGATCGGCATAAGGGCAATGACAAGGATGCCTTTGGAATATACTTTCCGGGTAAAACGGAAGCGCTTGACGCCAAGCGCTCGGCATGCTATAAAGAGCATCGCCGCGTTGTCCATAGTTGTCCTGGTTGATGCGGAACAGTTGATCCATCGGCGTAAGGACGACGTCAAGCCCTTGCCATAAAAAAGTCAGCACTTCGCTTGGCGCCCGGCACGCTCGTAACAAAGTTGTCATCCCGATACGGTTTGAATCCTTCGGCCCGGATTTCAACGGGTTTTATTTCACAGGGGTCCCACGGATTTCCCCTTTGTATCGCGATCACTTTCTAAATTTGGCGTATTTATCAATATTTCAGACCGTTTTTATTTGAACTGAATCCGTGGACTTGCCATGGAAGAACCTCCATTACCCTTGCCCAAAAATCATGCGGACCGCGTTTCTGATCTCCTCATAACTGGTGCAGCGGCACAGATTGGACTGGAGCCATTCCTCCACGATAACTTCATCCGGCAGCGCGTCGAAGTGTAACCGCATCGCGTGGCAGACCATCAAAAACCCCGAGGTACAATATCCGCATTGAAACGCATTTTTTTCGACAAACGCCTTCTGCTCGATCGATGTGCCGCCCAGCCCTTCCACGGTGGTGATGTTGCGGCCCTCGGCCTCGACGGCCAGCATCAGGCAGGACTTGACCGGCCATCCGTCCACGATTACCGTACATGCGCCGCAGTCCCCGTTTCGGCAGCCGGGTTTCGCACCGGTCAGCCCCAACTGTTCACGCAGTACATCCAGCAGCACATCCGCCGGGCGCACCGCAACTTGGTGCACCTCTCCGTTCACACACAGCTCAATCACTGTCTTTGCGTCATATCGAACCATTCTCCCAATCCTCCAACAACGCTCTCAGCGTGTTTTGGGTCTCGAAGAGGCGGTACTCCTTCGAGACTTCCACGTCACCCCGCGCGAAGGCCGACATGACCGCCACCGCCTGGGCTGCCCGAACTTTGCTGCTTGTGCCGTGATGGTTCAGGATCGCTTCGACCTGTACGCTGCGGAAGGGAGCTCCCGCGATTCCGGAGAACGCACAGCGCAGCATACCGTCCTTCATGAGCGCGGTGACGTTGATCAGCGGGTAGTCGATCTTTTCCCGGGCTGTTTTTTTAATGTGCGCGCACCGGGCCTCAAGCGCCCAGGAGGGAATCCGAACCTGCGCCAGGATTTCATTTGGCGCACGCCGGATCCGTCCATCGAAGGCGCGTTGAAAGGGGAGGCTTTTTTCGCCCTCAGGACCCCATAACACCACTTCCGCGTCTGAAATTAGCAGCGGCAGGCTGGTCTCCCGATATTGAATCGTACCGCACAGGTTCCCGCCCAGCGTAATCCTGCATTGATTGGTGTGATCGGCGATTCGTCCGCAGGCGAGGCTCATCAGCGGAAAAAGCCTGGATTCCTTCACCTGGTTGAGCGTCAGTGCCGCCCCGAGGGTAAGGCCGTCGCGGTCGACGGAAATGACGTTCATCTCGGGGATATTCTTGATGTCGACCACGGCATCAGGCTGGATCGCGCCCACGCGGCTCATGGAGAGGATCTCGCTACCGCCTCCGTAATAGATCGCCTGCTTCCCGGCGCTTGAGAATTCCTGAAAAGCCTCAACGGCTTCCTGGAACGTAGCGGGGCGCAGGTAGGAAAAGTCATAAGGGATCATTTTATGCCCTCCGAGATCCGCCATAACCTCTCAGGCGTTAATGGCAGTGAGAGGATGTCGATGCCAAACGCCGCCGAGAGCGCGTTGCCCAGCGCCGCAGCCATCGCGATGACGCCGTGCTCCGAATAGCTTCGCATGCCAAAGGGGGCGGTTTCATCCGGTGTCTCGATAAAATCCACGCGATAATCGGGCTCCTGCCCGAGGTGCATCAGCTTGTAGGTGCGCAGGTTTGGCGTTTGTAGAACGCCATCACCGCCGTAATGGTACGCCTCCCGGCTCGCAAGGCTCAAGCCCATCGCCATGCCGCCGGAGATCATCGTGCGCATCGATTCTGGATTCATTCGATTGCCTACGTCCATCACCGTTGAAGCGGAGATCAGCCGGTAGGTGAAGGATTCGATGTCTGCTTCGATTTCCACTACCTGTACGCCCGGCGTTCGGGTAGGTCCGGTCTTCCCTTTGCCGGTCCGGGTATCGAGATAGCTTAAATCCTTCAGGATGTAGCCGCCGCGGCCCAGCGCCGGCTCGCCGACCGATGCGCCTTCCGGTGTCTTGTACCCTTGTGCGACGTCCTTGAACAGGATGAATCGGGTGGGATTTTTCTTGGAGAAGACTCGGCCGTTCTCGATCATGATCTCTTCGTGCGGACAGTTAAGCGCTTCCGCGCCGGTGACGCGCAGTTGGTTCAGAATGTCGTCCGCCGCCCGGACAACCGCGTGCCCCGCCATGTATCCGGTGAGGCTGGCGACCGTCTTCCAGTGCTCCGGCGCGGTGCGCGTGTCAACCGCCATCACCACATGCACCTGGTCGATGCCGATGCCCAGTTTATTGGCGAGCATTTGCGCCAGCAACGTCTGGCTGCCGGAGCCCATCTCCACGACGCCGGTATTCAGGTTGACGCTGCCGTCGCCGTTGAATGTGATCAGCGCGCCGGACACGGCATTGGTGGGGGGATTGGCGGTCTTCCAAAGGCATGCCGCGCCCATCGCACGCACGGTGTGGGGTTTGATACACTTTGGCGCGCCGCCGTCCCACATGGCCAGCGGCTTGACCTTTTCAATGCACAGAGGTAAATCGCCGATGAAGCTTGCGGTGCAGGGAACCTGGGTGGGCGTCAAGTCACCGGGTCTGATCGCGTTGATCAGGCGGAGTTCAAGCGGATCCATCGAAAGCGTGCGGGCGAGCTCGTCCAGCGCGCGTTCGACGCAAAACGTGTAGGATTCATGGGCGAAGCCCCTGAAAGACGTGCTGTAGGTGTGATTGGTGTAGACGCAAATGGCGTCCAGATTCAGGTTTTCGATGTTGTACGGACCGGTGCCGTCGGCCGCGATCGCCTTGGTCATGTTGGGAGCAATGTCCGTATAAGCGCCCGAGTCCAGAAGGTAGGTCATGGTTGCGGCAAGGATCTTGCCTTCCCGGTCTGCTCCAAGGGCGATTTCCGCGTCCAGCCCGATCCTTGAGGGCGCGGATTCCATGTCCTGCTCGCGAGGGATGGTCAGCCTGACCGCCTTGCCGCCCACGCTTCGGGAAGCGAGAAACGCCAGGATCTCGAGCATGACCGGCGCTTTCCCGCCGAAACCGCCACCCACGAATGGCACCAACACCCTGACCATGCCCACGGGGATCAAAAATGCCTCCGCAATTTGTTTTGCAACCGAATAGGGTGCCTGAGAAGAAGTGTGAATGGTCACCACACCGTCGGCGGATATCTCGCAGCGCGCGGTGCGCACTTCCATCGCCAGATGGTCCGACGGTGTCATGGAGTAACTCCGCCTAATAATCGTGCTGCATGTTTCCAGCACCCGCAATGCGTCGCCCTTTTGGACGCGGTAGTGGCTCGCCACGTTTGTCCCGGCCTCAAGGTAGATGTCCGGCATGACCTTTCGGTAACCGTCGTTCTTTTCATGGACAAGCGGCGAGCCCGGTTTCATCGCATCAGTTGGCGTCAACACCGCAGGCAGCGGCGCATACTCAACCTTGATCATTCGAGCCGCCCGCTCCGCCTCCCAATCGCTCGCGGCAACGACCATTGCGACGGGTTCCCCGGCATACCGGACGACTTCCCGCGCCAGCGCAGGCCGGTCCTGTACCAATGGGCCGAAGAGAAGCGCGCAGTCCTCGCCGGTCAGGACCGCCTTGACGCCCGGCGCCGCCTGCGCGGCGGACACGTCGATGCTCAGAATTCGGGCATGTGCGCGGGTGCTGGTTAAAAGGCGCGCATTCAATAGGCCCACGACGGGCAGGTCGTCCGTGTAAACGGCTTTCCCGGTGACCTTTTCCCAGGCTTCCTTTCGGCGCGCATTGGTTCCAACTGCTCCGCTGATAACGACCCCTCCAATCAGTCATTATTCTCATCGTGTGAACATGGAAATATGCGGCGTTGCCGCCATGGCATCAAAATGACTGATATAGAGCGAATTCTCTGAGTTTCAGTGCTTAAGGAGCATATCCTCCGCAGGAAGGATTCCCGCTTTATCTGGTTCCGCTTTCTGCCATTGCGCCGTAAGGAGATGGTCTTTCGATCCCTTCACACGGAGCATCATGGTTGTGTTCCCGCCGGGCTTCCCGCAGGATTTGAAAAGGAGCGAGCCCTTTCGGAGATTGATGGAAACCATACCATGAATCGATCCTGCCGAAGCGGATGGAAAAGAAACGCCGTTATGCCGAAAAAATATGTTCGGTGACTTAAGATAACTTCTGCTCCTTCCTATGGCGTTTTGTGTATGAGGGTGTTATAATGCTAAAGAAAAATAACGTCTGTGCAAAGGAATGTGATGGGGTTGGAGACCTACGTGAGAATCGACAGGCATCAGATGGCCCGGATCAACCGGCAGAGCGTCATGCGCTGTATCGCCAACCATGCGCCGATCAATCGCGCGGCCATTGCCCGTCTGACCGGCCTGAGCCTGCCAACCGTGATGGTCATCACCGACGAGTTGCTCCAGCACGGCATGATCTTGGCACAGAAAGAGACGAAGCGCAGCCTGGGCAAGCGTCCGGAAGTATTATCGGTATGCGGTGAGCATTACCGATTTATCGGTGTGGACATCGGCCGCACGGCCACCCGCGTGGTGGTGGTGGGCCTGGACAAGCAGCCAATCTTTACGCTCAGGTTTCCCACCGAGCATTTCGAACAAGCCAGCGGTTTTGTGGACCGCATCTGTGAGGCAATCCAGGATGCCATTGTCCAATCCAAAGTGGAGCGGGATACCATCGTCGGCGTGTGCGTGGCCATGCCTGGCCTCATCGAACAGCATACGGGGAATGTGCTGTTCTCCCCCAACTTCGGCTGGAAAGACGTGCCGCTGCAGGAATGGATGAATGCGCGGCTGCCGTATCAGGTGATTGTGGAAAACGCCAACCGCGCACAGGGTATGTGGGAAATCTGCAGAAATCAGGGTGACGAGCAGCTTTCGGTCCTGTGCATTGGCCTGGGGTACGGCATTGGCGGCGCGTTTTTCGAAAACGGCAAGCTGTACTACGGCGCCAGCGGCACCAGCGGAGAGATCGGACACATCACCGTCAGCCGCGACAATGTGCGGTGCTCTTGCGGCAATCGGGGGTGTCTGGAGGCGATGGCATCGGGCTCGGCGCTGGCCCAGCAGGCGCAGAGCGCCGTCGCAAGCGGCGTACCGACATTGCTTGAGGAGCTTTGCGGCGGGGCCGTGGGTACGATTGACGCCAAGATGGTTTTCAAAGCGGCGGGGAAAGGCGACGCGGTATCCCGGGAGCTGATCGAAAAGGCCGCCGAATACATTGGGCAGGCGCTGGCCATTACCATCAACGTCATGGATCCGGACAAGATTTATCTGTGCGGCGGCCTCATGAAAAACGGCGAAGAGTTTTTGCGGCTGATTCGTGAAGCCACGCTCCGCCGGCAAATGCATCAGGCGGGCCGGAATGTAATGATCCTGCCCGGCACCTTGGAGGAGTGGAATGTGGCGCTGGGCGCAACGCAGGTGATCCCTTACTATGAATGGAACGCGGAGCAGCTCGCGTTCATGCGCTGACGCCCTTGGGACGGATCGATCCCTGTGCGTATTCTCGCGCGCAACCCTTCGGCTCCGGAAACGTTATGAGTTTACTTGCTCCCAGCGGACGCTCGTTCCGCCGGGTCGATTTTTTTATTTGGTTTGCAAAGGATGTAAATTCGGAGTACTGAGCGAACCGAAACAATCATGTCGCGAATACAAAACGGAGAGGTCCGTTATTGTTAAACCGCTACATCTGTGAAATAAAGTGTTGACAACATGCGAGGCGATGATTATAATACGGGTAGTAGTTAGATCACCTAAGTTATATTGCGGAAGCGGCTGGAATCTTCCGGTCAAATCATTCAGGAAGAGGGGCTATGGCATGAGGCGCGCATACGCGGCAGAGGCCGACAAGTCAGAAATGAGGCGTATTTCGCCGGTCAAGAGGTTTTTCCTTCAGCCTTATTCCAGCGCGGTCACGGCGTGCGCGCTCTTAATCCTCCTCTTTTCCATGTCCACTGACTCGTTTCTAAGTTCGTTCAACCTGTTCAATCTGTCGAGGACCGTTGCGAACTACGGCTTTATCGCCGCGGCGCAGCTGATGGTGGTGGTCATCGGAGGCATGAACCTGTCGGTTGGCTCCGTTGGCGCGCTTGCGACGGTGGTCTCTGGCCTGATGATGCAAAATCTGGGAATGCCTTCCTATCTGGTGTTTATCCTGACCACGCTGACGGGCGCGCTGTGCGGCCTTATAAACGGGATGCTGATCACGCGCCTGCGGCTCGCGCCGTTTGTCATCACGCTGGCCATGTCCTTTGTGTTCGACGGCATCGCGACGGGAATCTCCCACGGCTATTCCTACGCGATCAATGAAGGCTTCTCGGCCGTCGGCCGCGGAAGAATGCTGGGTACTTCATCGTTGTTTGTGCTGTTCGTCGCGCTGGTTCTGGTTCTGGTCGTCATGTTCCGCTTCACGATCTTTGGAAGAAACGTGCTGGCCACCGGCGGCAACATCAGCGCCGCGCGGCTCTCCGGCATCAAGGTTGACCGGGTGGTCATCCTGTGCAACGTCGTCTCCTGCGCGCTGGCGGCGATCGCGGCCATGCTGTGGACGTCGAAGACCGGTACAGCCTCTCCGACCACGGGATCGGACTGGATGCTCTTCTCCTTCGCGGTCTGCGCCATCGGCGGTATATCACTTGCCGGCGGCAACTTTACGGCGATCGGCTTCTTCTGTGGCGCCTGCATCCTGACAATGGTCAGAAACGGCCTGACGATGATGCACGTGGACATCTACTTTGAAGAAATGTTCATTGGCGCGGTCATCCTTATCGCAGTCTCAATCGAGAGCTTGCGAAGCCGCGTCGCCCGCAACCTGACCGTTTGACCAAAGCTTTGGAAAGGAGGACTGTTTTGCGCTGCGTCCCGCGAACCGGTACCCGATCAAATTTGAGGAGGTTCGACCCATGAAGAAACTGGTATGCCTTCTGATCGCGCTGATTCTGACCTTCTCCGCGGTTGGCAGCTTTGCCGAAACCGCCGTCGACACCAAAGCTGCGCTTTCCAACCTGTCATGGGAATTCACCCAGGAAGAGTACAAGCTGTCCTGCTACTGGCCTTCGCCGGACATCTTCTTCGATTCCTATGTGCTCAAGGGCCTGCAAGCCTTCGAGGCGGATTTCGGGCAGAAAGTGAACTACACCGTCGGTACCGAGTGGACCCAGGACGTCGAGAACCAGACCGTCGAGGCGCTGGCGGCGCAGGGCTACAACCTGTTCTACATCTTCGGCGCGGACACCGCGGGCGCGAACGGGCTCTACGAAGAGTTGTACAACGCAGGCTGTGAAGTGGTGAACTACGGCGGCCTGGTGAACGATCCTCAGAAGTCGGCGCTGACCCTGTGCTCCAACGTCTATGTTCAGGCCTACAATTCCACCCTCAAGTTGATTGAGGAAATGGGCGGGGAAGGCCAGATCATCAACGTCCTGGAAAACCTGGGCGACGTCAATACGCTCAAGCGCCAGCAAGGTGTCGAAGCGGCCGTTGCCGAGCATGCCGACAAGGTCTCCATTGCGCAGACCATCGCTGACATCAAGACCGATGCCGAAGGTTACGCCAAGGTGACCGACGCGCTGGCCGCGAACGCCGGCGTCAAGGGCATCATCGCTACCGGTGGCACGGCCTCCAAGGGCCTCGCCACGGCCATGACCGATTACTACGCCATCGCCCCCGATGCCCCGCACATCGCCTGCGCGACGATGGACCAGTCCGACGAAGTCATGAGGGCGCTGGCTGGCGGCTTCGTGGATCATACCGTCTCCCAGAACGGCTGGGGCATGGGCTATATCTGCCCGCTGGTGCTCATGTATCTGTCCGACGGCTGGGAGCCTGTGACCTGGGGCCAGCACATCGACACCGGCTATGTGTTCATCACCAAGGACAACATCGATACCTGGCAGACCGACATCGAAGCGCTCTCCATGGACATCATTTCCTCGATCGAGTCCGAGATGCTGAAGAAGCCCGCCTAATCCTTCCGATGTCCTTTGCCTTCCGCCCGGGCCGCGTCCGGGCGGAAGGCTCGCCGCTCACAAACTGAACTGGAGGCCTTGACATGCTGGAGCTGCACAACATTTCCAAATCGTTTCAGGGTGTGAAAGCGCTCAGGGATGTTTCCGTCTCGTTTCACGAGGGGGAGATTCACGCGGTGCTGGGCGAAAACGGAGCTGGAAAGTCCACGCTGATGAAAATCGTCTGCGGCATCTATCAGGCCGATCAGGGCGATATCATGCTTGACGGCAAAAAACTGCGCCTGCGCGATTTCCACGACGCGGTCAAAAACCGCATTTCCATTGTCAATCAGGAAATCAACTTGATCCCCGAAGCCAGCATCGCGGAAAACATCGTGCTGGACAAGATGGATCAGTTCTCCAAACTTGGCGTTGTAGACTGGAAAGCGGTTAACAAAACTGCTTCTCTCTATATGAAGAAGGTCGGATTGGATTTCGACCCAAAGATGCCTGTGCTCCACTTGAGCGCGGCGCGGAAACAGCTGATTCAGATTGCCAAAGCGCTTTCCACGGACGCGAAAGTGCTGATGCTGGACGAACCCACATCCAGCCTCACCCAGTACGAAGCCAACACGCTCTTTGAGATCCTGCGAGAGCTCAAAAAGACCGGCGTCATCATGATCTTTGTCTCTCATAAATTGGAAGAGGTCATGGCGTTGTGCGACCGGGTGACGGTTTTGCGTGACGGCCGCTTCGTGGGCACCGACAGCATCGAAAACATGGACAAACAGCGCATGATACGGATGATGATCGGGCGCGAATCGAACATCGTCTACCGTGGGCGGCTGGATGCCGCCGGGCAGCCCGTCGCCTTTGAGGCGAAAAGCATCTGCTCCAGCGGATACGGCTTTCGCGATCTCAGCTTTTACGTGCGAAAGGGAGAGATCCTGGGTTTCTATGGTTTGGTGGGTTCCGGGCGCAGCGAGTTGGTGCGCACGGTGGTGGGCATCGACCGGATGTCCTCCGGCGAGGTTTATCTGAAAGGGAAACGCATCGAGCCCAAGTCCTTCGCGGAAAGCCTGCACCGCTACGGCATTGGCTACATCACCGAAAACCGAAAGGAAGAGGGCCTGTTCCTGGACGATACGGTCCGCATGAACGTGTGCCTCAACACGCTACGCAAGCTGTTTTTCCGAAAAAAGGTGCCGCTGATCTCGCCGGAAAAGGAAAGGCAGAATGCCGATACCTTCATCGGAAAACTGGAAATCAAGACGAACTCCCAGAATGCCAGAGCCAGCAGCCTCTCCGGCGGCAACCAGCAGAAGGTGTCCATATCCAAATGGCTTTCCGCTGGCTGCGATGTGCTGATCATCGACGAACCGACCGTCGGTGTTGACGTGGGCGCGAAAGAATATATCCATCAGCTCATCTGGAACCTTGCAAAGGAGGAGAACAAGGCCATCATACTGATCTCCTCCGACATGAACGAGATCATATCGCTCGCCCGGCGGATCCAAGTCTTTAAAGATCAGAAGATTGTCGCGGAGCTTGAGGGTGAGGAATACTTCGCGCTTTCCGGGACGCAGATCAGCGCAGACATCGCAAAATCCTTTCTATAGATGGGGGAGCGGCGTCCATGGAGAAGAACGGTTTGCTTATCGCGGTCAAACCCGGCATGTTGCAGCGGTATATCGAACTGCACGACAACCAGCCTGAAGAAATCAGAAGCCTGATGAAGCAGTGCGGTTTTCGCAAGTGCGAGATTTTTGTCAAGGAAATCGCCGGGACAACCTATCTCTTTCAATACAACGAAGTTGAGGGGGATCTGAAGGCGCTGAACGAAAGCCCCGCCTAC
The DNA here is from genome assembly GCA_023421395.1 of Bacillota bacterium. Taxonomy (GTDB): domain Bacteria; phylum Bacillota; class Clostridia; order Christensenellales; family Aristaeellaceae; genus JAEZHK01. The sequence continues at coordinate 30,502 of JAEZTL010000030.1, forward strand.
AAAGAGTGGCTTCGCATAACCGGTGAATGTCAGCAGCCGTTGCCTGGGGAAACCTTCTGGCAGAACCTGAAGCAGGTCTACGCGCTCGACATGGAAGAGTAACATGGTTTTGGAGGGATGGTTGGATGAAACGGTCGCAGATCAACGGAGCGCTTTCATGGGCGAAGGAACTTCTTGAGCAGAGCAACATCCACTTGCCGCTTTACGCGTATTGGACGCTGGACACTTGGAAGGAAAACAAGTCCAGGCTTGGCACGCTCATGAAGGTCATGCTGGGATGGGATATAACCGATTTCGGCATGGGCGATTTTACCAAGGTTGGCGCAGTCCTGTACACGGTTCGCAATGGCAGCCTTGAGGACAAGGACGCGGGCGTGCCCTATTGTGAAAAGTACATTCTCATGAAGGACGGCCAGCGCCTGCCCAAGCACTACCACGTGATGAAGACTGAAGACATCATCAACCGAACCGGCGGGCTCCTGCAAGTGTTCCTGTGGGGCATCGATCCGGCTACCGGCGATGTACTGGAATCCCCCGTCCGGGTATATCAGGACGGCATTCAGTACACCTACAATCCGGGTGAAGAAATACTGCTGCCCCCCGGCAACAGCATATCGCTAACGCCGTACATTGCCCATATCTTTGGGCCTAAGGCCGGTTCAGGCGATCTGGTGGTGGGTGAGGTCTCCGCGATCAACGATGATATGACCGACAATTACTTTCTCGAAAACACCGCACGCTTCGCGGACATTGAGGAAGACGAAAAGCCGGTTCATCCGCTTTGCAACGAATTTGACAGGCTCCTGTGATCAACGGGCGAACACTTCTGGGCGCAGGCTTATGCTTGCGCCCGCTCTGATTTTTGGCAGGCGACGGGAGCGTCCAGCGCGTCTTGTAACCCCTTTCCAGCGGTTCGCTTTGCGCCGCGGTTTTAATGACACGCGATACTCGCCCACGAGAAGGAAAAAACGCCCCGTGGATTCCGCTCCCTTCGATCTTCTTGATCTGCCGGCATCCTTCTTTTTTTGAGAGGGCATTGCGATGGGCTAGATCTGGCTCATGGAGTATATTCGTGCGAAACGGCAGCCAATCAGCAGCGCCCTGTGCGGGCAGCACAACAAGGACTACCGGCAGTTGGCTCCACCGCTGCGCTTGTGGCCGGCGGAGGACAAACCATCCTGATTGATACCAGCACCGGCGGCGACAGATCGCAGAAACGGGATCACGGCTGGCTCAGCAGGAGCAACGGCAATCAATCACCCATCATCGGGTACACTGGCCATGCCTGGCGTTCCGCCACAGAACGACGGCCTGTACGTCGGCCGGATGTATATGAACGGCCGGAGCGGCTCAATACCCTGGCGGCGGGCGAAAAGTTTGCTTCGATACGGCCGGATCTGGCGTTGGGCCATTGATCGGCGCACCGCGCCGGAGACGTGGGAAGCACCCGTTGGGTCACGCTTCAGTTCGTAAAATTCACCCTGATCGAACGAGTGTGAAAGAACGCCTGTCGAACAGGAGGAAGCCCCGTGCGAAACCGGCCGGTTTCGCACGGGGCTATTTTCGGCGGTCAAATGCCGAAGCCGCGCGGTCCGGCGCCTTTCGGTGGTTCTTTAAATTCCTGTACAAGCCTGCAAACGCTTGACAGGGTCTGGAATGCGGCTCATAATTGATAACGGTGTTATTAATAATAACTATGAGATGAAAAATAACTTCGTTTAAGGAGACGGTTATGGCGCGCGAAGAGCAGAGAATGCGAAGCGAACAGGTCCGCCGGGCCATTCTGGACATCGCGACGGAGATGGGAATCCGGGAGGGCTTTGACGCCGTTTCCATTCGGAAGATCATCCATCAAATGAATTATTCCACGGGGGTCGTATACCACCACTTCAAGGATCGGCAGGAGATCATCGACGCCATCGAGGAGGCGGAGTCCCGGCGGCTCCATAAAATGATCACGGCGCTGCAGGAGGACTCGAAGGACGTGCTTGCCAATATGGAAGCTACATTCCACCGGGTGATGCGGCTGGCCTTTGAGGAGCCCGAAAAATACAACCTGATCGTACTGCGCAAATACAGCCGCCGGACTCCGGAGCGGCCTCGCTGGCTGAGCTACCTGAGCGCGCACCTGAAAAAAGGGATGGAGGACGGGCTCATCCGGCGGATGGACCCCGAAAGGGCCGCCTTTTCAGTCTGGAGTTCTTTCCTGGGTTTTCATTTGATGATTTCACAGCGCGGAGACTTGACGGACGAGGAAGCCGAGGCGATGTTCCGCGTTCAGTTTGATATGATTGCGCGGGGCATCGCGCGGAAAGCGCCGCCGCGTGCAAACGAAGAAAACGGAACAGGAGGAGGGCATTCCTGATGAAAAAGGCGTTGAAGGGGCTAGGAATCGCACTCGCGGCGATGGCGGTCATTCTGGCCGCCGCGGGGTTTAAGCTTTCGAGGGACGCGCAGGCCGCGCTTGCGGC
>JAEZTL010000045.1 GCA_023421395.1 Bacillota bacterium
GACGGTGGGTTCGGGCGTCGTGACCAAGGTCATCGAGTAATCACGGCTCGTGGCCATCGCCACGAACCAGTCGCTGGACAAAGAGAACGGAGCCGCCTCTGACGAGGCGGCTCCGCTTTTTATTCGCATATGTCCGCGGGGCGCATTGACGGCCGTTTGAATATGCGTTAATATGGTTGCGTGGTTTTGCGGGCGGTCAGGGCGATGCGCGCCGGGAGCGTCTGCGCAAAATCAAATCGTTTCGTTGGAGGCGCGTCATGCCGATCTGCCCGCCCTTCAGGCCTTACGATGGGGAGGAGCCCTTCATCTTTATCAGCTATGCGCATCAGGACCGGGAGATGGTGTTCCCGATTCTGTCCCATTTGGATGGTCAGGGTTTCCGAATCTGGTATGACGAGGGCGTGGACCCCGGCACGGAATGGCCGGAAGAGATCGCTGCCCATCTGCTGGCGTGCACGGTGTTTATGCTGTTTACGACGCCGGATTCAATGCGGTCAAGCAATGTGCGCCGCGAGATCAACATGGCGGTCAAGCATGAGAAGCGATTGCTGAACGTCATGCTCATGAAGACAGAACTCACCGCCGGCATGGACATGCAGCTTTCGCTGATCCAATACCTTACCTACTCGCAGGAGGACGAATCGGGATTCTTTGAGCGGCTGACGAGGGTTCTGGCCAAACTGGGGAGGGAAACGAGGGCCGTTTCAGACAGCGCGCGGTCGCGGGACACGTCGGAGCACGAAGTGCCGCCGGAAGAGCATTCGCCGCCGGCGGAGATTTTGCCGGCGACCCATGGGAAAGACGGGCTGGAACAGGTGGCGGACAAAGCGAACGCGGCGGAGCGGACCGAAGGGGCCGAAGCAGTCCGGCAGCACCTGGGCGATGCCGCGCCTGAGGAACCCGGGTCCTCCGCAGATTCCGCGGAGGAGAAGCCCTGTCCGTTCTGGAAGAAGGCCGTCAAGGCGGCCACGGTGGTGGCGCTTGGCCCGGTGGCGCTTCCCATCGTCTCCAAGCGCGTTCGTGGCTATCTGGCCGAAACGCTGTTTTCATCCGAGCAAGGCGGAAAAGATCATCCGACGGACGGAGCCGCGCTGCGCGAGGCGCATTCCGGCGACAGTTGCCAAGCTGATAAGGGAGAAGCGGACGCCGCGGCGCAAGGAACGCACGATCAGTCGCCGCCGAGGGAAACGCAGGCTTGACCGCAGCTTTTCGCGCGGAGGCCCGCTTCGCCAGGGATCAAGCACAGCGATCGCCCTTTTGCGACCAACTTCGCGCTTTCTCTGCGGAGGGAAGCAGCGCACGAAGCGCGGATCTGCGCGTTTTGTGCGCGGAAACCAATGCGCGGGGCGAAAGCCCCGCGATTTTGTGTTAAAAGATTGCGCGGAACAGGAGTTGACTAAAAAACTTAACATTTCAACGCGGAAATAACTTGCATTGAGGCGCCCCATTCTATATAATAAACGATGCTGCGCTGTTTTGCGTGGTTGCAAATGCCGGTTTGCAGGGGCTCCGCGGGCAGGGTTTCCGCGGATCCTCAAGGGATGAACCGGAAGGTTGCGGGCGTCATGCGCCCGGTAATTTCCGGGGACCAGTCCGACAATCGGGCGACGGGGCTCATGCCGCGTCGGAGCATATCCCAAGGGAAACGGGATGTGCGAGGGACCCTGGCATATCCCGCTGGAAGCGGGGTATGCAAAAAAAATGGAGACACGCCCGGCAGCGTGTGCATGAGTTCGACAAGGAGGAGAAACCATGGCCAATCAGAAGATCCGCATCAAGCTCAAGGCGTACGAACACGGTATCATCGACCAGTCTGCCGCCCGCATCGTGGAGACCGCCAAGCGCACCGGCTCCCGCGTGTCCGGCCCGATTCCGCTTCCGACCGAAAAGGAGATCGTCACCATCCTGCGTTCTCCGCACAAGCACAAGGACTCCCGCGAGCAGTTTGAAATGCGTACCCACAAGCGCCTGATCGACATTTTGAGCCCCACTTCGAAGACCGTCGACGCGCTGACCAAGCTGGATCTGCCGGCCGGCGTCGAGATCGAGATCAAGCTGTAAGGCGGAGGCTTTTTGAAAACTTAGGAGGTGCAACACTTCGATGGATAAGGCAATTCTCGGAACGAAGATTGGCATGACCCAGATCTTCCTCGCGGATGGTCGTCTGATGCCGGTCACCGTCGTTCAGGCCGGTCCCTGCACGATTACGCAGGTCAAGACCGAAAAGAGCGACGGCTATGAGGCTGTTCAGGTAGGTTTCGGTGAGCTCGCCGAGGCGCGTGCGAAGAAACTGAAGAACAAACCCGAGCTCGGCCACTTTGAAAAGGCGGGCGTGAGCGCCAAGCGCCACCTCAGGGAGTTCAGGCTCTCGGACATTTCTTCCTATAAGGTGGGCGACGAGATCAAGTGCGACGTGTTCGCCGAGGGCGACGTGGTCGACGTGATCGGAACCAGCAAGGGCCACGGCTTCACCGGCGTCATTCAGCGCTGGAACCAGCACACCGGCCCCATGGCCCACGGCTCCAAGTATCACCGCGGCGTCGGCTCCATGAGCGCCAACTCTGACCCGTCCCGCGTGTTCAAAAACAAGCATATGCCCGGCCAGTACGGCGGAGAGCGCGTCACCGTCCAGAACCTCGAAATCGTGAAGGTGGACGCCGAGCGCAACCTGCTGATGATCAAGGGCGCGGTGCCCGGCGCCAACGGCGCGCTGGTCACGGTACGCAACGCTGTCAAGGGCTGAAGGCTTTTCGGAAGGAGGACGTAACAATGCCTAAAGTAGCACTGGTCAATATGCAGGGCGTGAAGGTCGGCGAAGTCGAACTGTCCGAAAACACCTTCGGCGCCGAAATTCACGAAACCGCGCTGCACACCGTCGTTCGCGCGCAGCTTAACGCCAAGCGCCAGGGCACCCAGTCGGCCAAGACCCGCTCCGAGGTCCGGGGCGGCGGCCGCAAGATCTACCGCCAGAA
>JAEZTL010000060.1 GCA_023421395.1 Bacillota bacterium
TGACCTACGCGAGTGCGAAGCCGGAAGTGGCGGCGGTGGACCCGACCACCGGCGTCCTGACGCCGCTGAAGACGGGGTATACCTACGTCACGGCCAGCGTCGGCGGCAAGACCAGCAACCGCTGCAAAGTGACGGTTACTTCGAAGGCGATCAAGTCGCTGTCCATCAAAACGCCGGACGACGCGCCGGTGGTGCTGGACACGCTGGAGACGGCGCAGCTGGAAGCGGTCGTGAACCCCTCCTACGCCGCCGACCGACGCGTACTCTGGATTAGCAGCGACGACACCGTGGCCACGGTGGACGAGGCGACCGGCCTCGTGACGGCGAATGGCAGCGGCGCGGCCACCATCACCTGCTGGAGCGTGGCGAATCCCCGCGTCAAAGTCAGCATCCGCGTGCACGTGCGGGGCGGCGACATGCGCACGGTGACCGTCACCGCCGCGGGCGACGCGGTGCTGGGCGGCGATCCCAGGCCCAAGGGCTCGGGGGCTGCCAACCCCCGCTCCGATCTGGAATTCCAGAGCGCCATCTGGCAGCCGGGCGACGATGGCGTCGCCGGCGACGGCACGGTGTTTACCCGGGTCGCATCGTACTTTGCGGGCGCAAACAACATCTCCACCTTCAACCTGGAGGGCACGCTGACCAGCAAGGCCAGCTACGGCTCCAAGCCCTTCGTGTTCCGCGGCCGGACGGCCTACGCCTCCACGATGCTGAAGGCCGGCGGGATCGACGCGGTCTCCGTCGCCAACAACCACACCTACGACGTGGGCGCGGCGGGCTACGCCCAGACCCGGTCGGCGTTGAAGGGCGCCGGCATCCTGGGCTACGGCAACGGCATCACCGGCGCCGTCACCTCGGAAAACGGGCTTCGCGTGGGCTTTCTGGGCTTCGTGTCCAAAGGGCTCTCCGCCGGCTCCATGAGCGCACAGATTCGCAGCGCCGCCAAAAAGTACGACCTGGTGGTGGTGGCGTTCCACTGGACGGACGTGCCCGAATTCAAATACGCGATGCCCACCGGCCGCCAGAAGAGCCTGGCCCGCGCCGCGGTCAGCGCCGGCGCCGACCTGGTGGTGGGGCACCACACCCACCGGCTGAACGGCATCGAGCGCTTTAAGGGCAAGTACATCGTCTATGACCTCGGCAACTTCGTGACCATCGCCCGCAACCCGCTCAACGCCTTCAGCGCCGCCAATCCCCAGGGCAAGTATGACTACGACAGCCTGATCTACCAGCAGACCTTCAACGTCTGGCCCGACGGCTTCGTGGAGGCGGCGGGGATCCGGCTCATCCCCTGCGCCATCACCTCCGCCCCCGTCGGGCAGATCAATACCTGCCAGCCGATGCCCTACGCAAATTCGGAGGACATCCAGCGCGTGCTGAGAAGGGTCGCCGCCCAGTCGCCCTCGGACTTTTCGGAATACCCGATCCTCCGGTAGGCGCTTCGCCCGGGTCAGGCGCTTCCTCAAAGAGGATTTCCCGCCCGGCGTGGCGAACCATTCCGGGGCACGGCTTTTAAACCGCGCCCCGGAATTTTTTACGCCCGCGCGGGCGCAGGGAGGCCTTATGACGACGCTGATTCTGAACGGTTCCGCCCGGCCGGACGGCGATGTGGCCGCGCTGATCGAGGCGCTGCGCTCGCGCCTGAATGGGGATGTGCTGGAGCTTTCCCCGCGGGACGGCGTCAGCCCCTGCACCGACTGCCGCGCCTGCTGGGCGCGGCGCGGCTGCGCCATCGACGACGCCATGCGCCCCGTCTACCCCTTTTACGAAGCGGCGGACAACCTGGTGCTGGCCTCGCCGGTATGGTTTTCCGCGCTGAGCGGACCGCTGATGGACCTGGCGGGACGGCTGGCGCAGCCCTACTTCGCCGCGCGCCGGTTCCGGGGCGAGACGCCGGCCATCCGCGAAAAGCGGGGCGTGCTGCTCCTGGCCGCCGGAAATGAAAAGAGCGCGGACATCCCGGCCGCCGCCACCGCCCGGGCGATCTTCCGGTCGCTTCGGGCCGAGCAGGTGGCGCTCGCGGCTTCGCTTGAGACGGACCGCCGACCCGCGGCGGCGGACGAGGCCGCGCTCGGTCAGGCGCGTTCGGCGGCGGAGCTGCTGAACCGGCTTCACGCCCGGAACGGATGACGCAACCGGTGGTTGGCAAAAGTCCCACCGGCGGTTGGTGGACGCGGGGCGCGGCGCGTGGTATGCTGCGCCCGGAGGCGATCAATATGAAAATGGAAGAAAGGCTGACGGCGCTGCGACGGAGCCGGGGGCTTTCGCAGGAGGCGCTGGCGGACGCCCTGCGCGTTTCGCGGCAGGCGGTGGGCAAATGGGAGCGCGGCGAGGCTGCGCCGGAGTTGCCCAAGCTGGTGGAAATCGCGGATTATTACGGGGTGACGCTGGACGCCATCGCCCGGGAGGGCGAATGCGCGGCCGCGCCGGTACCGGGTTCCGGCCGGGATCTCGAGGCGCTGGTCTCCTTTCTGATCCGCGCAAAGCGCGCAACCTACGCGGGGTATGGCGGCGAGGTTTCGCCCTCGCGGCCGTCGTCCCACGATCTGGCCTACCGGGAAGGCGCTTTCGCCTATTACGACACCTACCTGGGCGGCGAACGGTTCGTCGGCGAGGAGGCGGTATGGGTGGAGGGCCGGCCGGCGTGGGGCATGAACTACGCGGGCCGGGTGCTGTCGCCCGGGTTCAGCGGCGGCTTTTTGAAGGAGGCGCTCTCCGCCGTTCCGGCGGACGCCCCCTTCCGCGGCCCCGCGCTGTACCGGCGCGGCGAGCTCACCTACCACTGCGCCGCAAGCGGGGATTTTCCGTGGTTCGAGGGCGTCGAGGCGATCTTCTCCGGAGATGAAAAAACCTACGAATGCCGCTTTCACGGCGGGCTCGTCCAATGAAAGTCCGCCTGAACCCCGGGGAATGTGGTATAATCAATACGGCATTCCACCGGGCAATGGAGGCGGGCGGCATGGATGAAATCGCGCTTTTGCAGGAATACGTCGACGGGGCCGAAAACATCGCGTTTTTCGGCGGCGCGGGCGTGTCCACCGAGAGCGGCATTCCGGACTTTCGCAGCGTGGACGGGCTGTACAGCCAGCGCTACGACAACCCGCCGGAAGAGATCCTGAGCCGGAGCTTCTTCTTTGCCCGCCGCGCGGAGTTCTTCCGGTTTTACCGCGACCGGGTGCTTGCCCTCGGCGCCCGGCCCAACGCCGCTCACAGGAAGCTGGCGGAACTGGAGGCGGCCGGGAAGCTCAAGGCGGTCATCACCCAGAACATCGACGGCCTGCACCAGGCGGCAGGCTCCAAAAACGTAATCGAGCTGCACGGCAGCGTGCACCGCAACCATTGCCTGAAGTGCGGGCGCGCTTTCGACGCCGCCTTCATAAAAGACGCGCCCGGCGCGCCCGCGTGCCCCTGCGGCGGCGCGGTCAAGCCGGACGTGGTGCTTTACGGGGAGGGCCTGGAGCCGGGCGTGATCGAGCGGGCCGTCGCCGCCATCCGCGCGGCGGATCTATTGATCATCGGCGGCACATCCCTCGTGGTCTACCCGGCGGCGGGGCTGGTGGACTACTTCCGCGGCCGGCGCCTCGCGGTGATCAACCGGACGCCCATCGGCTCCCAGCGGGCGGACCTTTTCATCCGCGGTTCCATCGGGGAAGTGCTCTCAAAAATCGAGGCGCGCTGACGGGGCGCTACGCCGCCTGCCAGAGGAGAAGGTTATCCTCAAAGCGCGCCGAAACGCGCCCCTCCTCCAGAAGGTAGGTCAGGTAACTTTTCAGCGTGCTGCCCGCCAGAACATACTGGTTGAAGTCCATAGCCAGCGCGTAGTGGTCGAACACGCGCTTGAACAGCGCTTCAAACGAAACGGGCCGCGCGCACAGCCCCAGCACGAGATCGATGATTTCATACGTCTTATCGCGGTTCATCGTAACCAGCGGTCTCACATCCTCCGTGGGCTGCGCGTGGGCGGGGACGAACAGCGCGCCCTCAAGCTTTTGCACCTCGTCCAGCGAGGCAAGGTAGCCCCGCACATCATAGAGAAATGAAATGTGATACTTCTCAAGCACCGCCTGGCTCGCGAGGGCGTCCGCGAGGAACCACACGCCGTCCGGGGTCCTGAAGGCGGCCATCGCCATGGCGTGCCCGTCCAGCCGCTTCATGGTCATCCCCTCGGGCAGCACGCCTTCGGTCAGCGGCTGCGCGGGGCTCTCCTGCGCCAGCAGAAATTTGTTGCGCAGCGGCCCGGGCGGGTTGCCGCCGTAGAGAAACGACGGCTCCAGTATCGGAAATTCCACCATCGCCCGGTCCACCCCCGGCGCGTAGATGGGGCAGCGCGTGCGCTGATGGATCAGCTGATTGCCGCCGATGTGGTCCGAATGGGAATGGGTGTTCAGGATCATCCGGGGTTTCCAGCCGTTCTGATCCAGGATCTTCAGAAATTTCTTGCCCGCTTCGCGGTCGTTGCCGCTGTCGATCAGGCACGCGCCCGCGTCCGTCAGGTATACGCCCATCCTGGAGGGGCAGTCCACATAATAGGTTCTCTCGCCGGAGCGGATCAGCTCGTACATCGCGGGGCCCTCTCTTTTGTGTTTTTCCCATTGTACCACGCGTGCCGCAGCCGTTCAAGGCGGACGCCGGAACCGGCGGCGCCGTGTCAGTCCGCCTCCAGCCCCGCGCGGCGGGCTTCGCCCCGCCTGATTCGGTGACGGTGGCAAAACAGACCACCCGGCGGCTCAAAGGACGTGCCGTGCAGCGCGCACAGGCCGACCGATGGAAACGTGCAGCCGGAGCGGGCGAACTGCTGAAGCGCGAAGTCCCCACCGCAGCCGCGAAAAGCGGGAAAAAACCGGGGCGAAGCATGGATGCCCCCGAATTTCTTGAGCGCATGGAAGAGAGCCTGCGCGTTCAAGAAATTTTCGCCTGTTTCCGGGCGGCGCACGGGTTCGCTTCCTCTGCCGGCGCGCCCGGGAAAAAAGGCTTCCGGCGCCTTATGTCAATGTCCGAACAGGAATTCATGGAGGAGCGGTAATCTGTTCTTTCAAAGAGAGAATACGGGGATGCAGGCGGGGTCTTTTGGCGTTGATTTGCGAAAAATGCGGGGGATGATTATCCGGGGTGCAAACAGCCGCGATATGCAAAGAGAGAAAAAGTTTATTGAACCGATGGACGCAAAGATGACTCCGGTTTTTCCGTACGGGAAACCTGCAAACGTCCAATGTGCGCCAGGCGCCAACCGGGGCGACCATGAGTTTTTATTGATGCGCATGGAAAAGGGCTTTGCGGCACGGTGGAGAAATACCCGTGCGCAGGATGCCGGAAAAGCTGAAGAAAAGCTGGGCATTCAAGATCGAGGCTTCGCGTTTATCCATGCCGCGCCGCTGTCGCCGGCCGATGAGATGCAGGCTCGGCCCGCGCGGAAAAACCAGAACAGCGCCGGCCGGTCGCTTGCGATCAGCCGGACGCGCGGGAAGCGGATCATGACGCCCTTCCTCCGTCAGAAACCGAAACAGCGCCGTGGCGGATGAAAAAGGACCGGCTGTCCGCGGCGCGCATGGTGGCCAGCACGCCGTCCAGGTGATCGTATTCGTGCTGAATCAATTCCGAAAGATCGTCCGAAACGGACAGCGCACGCGTCGTCCAGTCCCCATCCAGAAAGCGAACCTCGCAGCGGCGGAAGCGCTGCAGCCGCACCAGAAGGTTCGGAAACGACATGCAGTCGTCCATCAGCGTCATCTTTTCGCCGTCCGGGAACGAGAGTTCGGGATTGATCAGCGCGCCGCTGATCCTCCCGGCCTCCATGTAGATCATCCGCCGGAGGACGCCGATCTGCGGCGCGGCGATGGCGCGCCCCACGCCGTACCGCTCGCGGAATGCGCGGAGCGTGTCGCGCAGGTCCTCCGCCACGCGGCGCATGTCCTCCAGCTCTTCCCGCGCCACCGGCACACTGACCTCGTACAGCCTGGGGTCGCCCAACAGCAGAATGTCCCGCTTCATGCAGCGCCTCCTTTTTCGTTCTCCAAGCGGAACCGGGGGAAGGCCCCTTTCCCAGCGGTTCCGTCGAAAACCGCGCCGTAAAAAGCAACCCCCCGATGTCAGGCATCGACGAAACGTTGTGAATCATTATATCAGCTTTTGGCAGGAAGTCAAAGGACAAGCGCGCCGGCGCGACCCGGATCCGCCTCCGCCCGAAATCGCGTCGAGGCTGAAGAACGAATCATCTTTCTGCGTTATTTACTGCCAATAAACGAACTGTTCGATTAAAATGTGTATAATAAATTCAGTATAACCAAATGCGGGCGACCAACCGGCGTGTGCACCGTCCGAGTTGCTGAGGGGATGGCACGAATTGAACGGAAAAAAAGTTGACCGGCGCGTCATCAGGACGCGCAGGCAGCTGCGGCAGGGACTTGCGCATCTGATGCAAACCAAGCGGCTGAAGGATATTTCCGTGCGCGAGTTGACGGAAATGTGCGACTTCAACAGAGGCACGTTTTACATCCATTATAGAGATGTCTTCGACATGGTCGACAAGATCGAGGAAGAACTGATCGAGAACTTCAGGGAAATGCTCGCCGCATTTCCTTCGGAGGAAGTGGCGGAGCCGTCGGGACGATTTCTCGTCAAGATATTCGAATACATACTCGAAAACAAAGAAATTCTTTGCGCGTTGTTCGGCCCCAACGGTGACTACGGGTTTGTCAGCCGGATCAAGGGGCTGATCAAGGAACAATACCTGCGTGCGCTGCCCGGCATCCTGCGGGACGGACAGGAATGGCACTACGATTATTATGCCTCTTTCATGGTGTCCGGCTTTCTGGGGATGCTCGAGGTGTGGTCCAGGCGCGGAATGGCGGATGAACCGGAGACGGTGGCCCGCCTGGCCGGCGCGGTTCTGCAGCCTTGCACGCGCAAAGCGGCGCTCCGAGGGTGCCGCGCTGCGGAAGGCATCCAGAATCAGCCGCGAAAGCCCGCGTAACCCCGAATGAGCCTGACCCGCCCGCGGCGGCCGTTCCAGCGCGATGGACGGCCGCTGTTTTTTCGTGCCGGCATGGCCCGCCGCCCGCCGCAGGGAATTATAGGATCACGGTTTAAGCGTGAAAGCAGCTTTCCCGAATGATGAACATTCTCCGCACATAAGTATTCTAATCGACATTTTATATAAATTAGTTTATTTATAAACTGAAAACAACAAATTGATGATATCAATAATTCAATATCAAATTAACCGATTCATTAATAATGATCAGAAATTCGGATTATGTCAATTATTTAGATTTCGAGTTACAATACGCGATAAAATTATAATATTACCGCTAAAATATGAACCGATTTTCACGATGTAATTATCAAATGATTCTTTTAAAATTTCAGTTTGCGCATATTCTGCGTTTCCGGACACGCCGAAAGGGCTAGGAAGCCGGTCGGGCGGCCCACAAAAATCTCCGTTTGATGCTCGATTTTGAAAAAACCCGGACAATCTGGACAAAGGAGATGCGCCATGAAGGATTACGCGATCGAAGAACCCACGGCAGTCGATGAAGCGCAGGACCAGCTCTACCTGACGTTTCTGCTGGGCGGCGAAGTCTACGGCATCGGCATTGATTACGTGAGGGAAATCATCGGCATTCAGCCCGTCACGCCAATTCCGGAATACCCGGTATACATCCGGGGCGTCATCAATCTCCGGGGGAAGATCATCCCCGTGATGGACGTGCGCCTGCGATTTGGGAAACCCGAACAGCCCTACGACGCCAGGACGTGCATCATCGTCGTCGATATCTTTGACGCGCTCGTCGGCCTGATCGTAGACAGGGTGTCCGAGGTGGTCGCGATCCCGGATGATAAAATTGCCGAGCCGCCCAAGATCAACGGGCGGGAAGCGGGTTTCCTCAAAGGACTGGGCATGGTGGGCGGCTCGATCAAACTGTTGCTGGATTGTAGCGTGCTGCTGGCCGACGATGCGAAGATCATCCAACAAACGGAAGGGGAATGAGCGATGAAGTGGTTTAGCAATTTGAAGATTTCGAAAAAGCTCCTGCTGGGTTTCGCGGTCGTGATGGCCGTCGCGGTGGCGGTCGGTGCCGTTGGCATCGTCAACCTTCGATCCATTTCCGAGAACGACGTTCAGCTGTACCGGAGCATGACGGTGCCCATGGGCGATTTGACGCAGATCGCCACGTCCTTCCAGCGCATCCGCGTGAACATGCGGGAGATGATCCTGTTGAATGATCCGGCGGAGATTGCCAATGTGGAGCAGAAGATCGCGCAGCGCCGCGCCGAGCTCGACGAAAGGCAGGGAACCTTCGCCGAGCAGATTCTGTCGGACGACATGCAGAAGGCCTACGAGGAATACCTCGCTGCGCGGGTGGTTTTCGGCGAGTACTACGAAAAAATCCGGGCGCTCGCCGAGGAGAACCGGGACGAGGAGGCGTTCGCCCTGCTGCAGTCCGATGCGTGCTATGCGGCGGAGCAGGCCGAGCAGGCGACGATCCTGACCCTCGCGGCGATGAAAGCCGAGGATGCGGCCGCGCAGTCCGCGGAGAACGAGAGGATGGCCGGGCTGGCGGAGATGGTGGTTTTCGGCGCGCTGGCCGGCGGCATCGCCCTCGCGCTGCTCATCGCGCTGTACATTTCGCGGCAGATCAGCGGATCGATGAAGAAGATCATCGCGGCGGCGGAGGAGATCGCGAACGGAGATTTGAGCGTTGAGGTGGCGGTGGATACGCGGGACGAGATCGGGGAACTGGCGGAGGCCTTCCGCAGCATGACGGAAAACCTCAACGAGGTGCTCTCTGGGATCAACGCCGCGTCGGAGCAGGTGTCTTCGGGCGCGAAGCAGCTGTCGGACTCCAGCCTGTCGCTGTCGCAGG
>JAEZTL010000061.1 GCA_023421395.1 Bacillota bacterium
TTGTCCCTACCATTCCGGCCACCTCGGTTGTATACTCTTCATCCAAGTATAACCCGTGGCCTTTTATTCGGAAAATAGTAGGGATTTTTGTTTGCCACAAACCCACCATTTTAGTTTACCAGTTACACGGCATGTATCCCGGTGAGGCTGACGCGGGACTGGTTTTTGTACGGGTCTCGGTCGAAGTTCAGGACCATGCGGTCAGAGATATCCGGATTCTGGAGCACAAAAACGGCCGGGGCGGCGCGGCCGAAGCCATCACCGCCGCCATGGTCGCGGCCAACAGCTGGGATGTGAATGCGGTCAGCGGGGCGACGCTGTCCAGCGAGGCCATCAAAAGCGCGGTCAGCAAGGCGCTGAAACAGGGTGAAGACTGAGGCGGAAGTCCGAACGCGCCGCGTTCGCGCGACAAATGGAAGGCGGGAATCATCGGATGGTGCTTATCATGACGGATGATGCGGGAAACGAAATCGGGGAGCGCCTTCGCGGGGAGCTCCAGGCGCTGGGCGCGCAGGCGGAACTCCTTCCCCTTGGCGGTGTGCGGGTACAACCCTGCGTCAACTGCGGAACCTGCACGAAGAGGACGCCGGGGCGGTGTGCGACGCGCGACGATGGAGACTGGATCTATCCGAAGGTGGCGGAGGCGGAGGCGGTGGTGGTCGTCACGCCGGTGGTCTTCGGCGGTTATTCCGCGAGGGTCAAGCGCGTACTCGACAAGTTCGGGTTGTTTATGGACAGTCACTACTTTGTCGAGAACGGCGAACTGGTCAAAGGGGGGCTCATCGGAAGGCGGTTCCGCTATTTTGCCGTTGGGCTGGGGGAAATGATCGGCGGGGAGGCCGAGGTGTTTTTGCGCCTGGTGCATGAAACGATCCTTCTTACACGGGGAACCGGCCGCGCGTTGTTCGCAAGGGATTTGGCTGGCGCGGAGGCGCTTCGAGAATTTGCGGCGGAGGTGGCGAACGCGTGAAAAACACGTTGATCGTCAACATGAGTCCCCGGTCCAAGGGCACCAGCGCGATGCTGGCCGGGATGTGCGCGGAATACCTGGAAAAGCGCGGCCAGCGCGTTGCGCGTGTCAATTTGTATCAGGAACTGAAAAGCCCCGAAAAGCTCCATGACATGGTGAATGGGGCGGATACGCTGGTTCTCTCCGGACCTTGTTACATCAACACCTATCCGGCGGATGTGACGGCATTTCTGGAAGGGGTGGCGGCGCGGCCGGAGATTCTGCACGGCCAGGCGATCTACGGGATCATCCAAGGCGGGATGCCCTACGCGCATACCCATGAGAGCGGCTTGAGCACGCTTCAGGTTTTCGCAAGGCATTGCGGACTGAACGATCTCGGCGGGTTTGTGATGGGGATGGGCGCCATGTTGAATGGCGGGCCGATCGACAGGCTTTTCAATGCCCGCAAGGTCAGGCGGCAGCTGGAGATATTCTTTGCGCATGTCAGCCGCGGAGAGCCTTCACCCGCGCAGGTCTACCTGGACGCACAAATGAAAATGCCCTTCATCGCCTGCAAAGCGCTGGCGATGGTTGCCAACCGGAGCATCGACAGAGAGGCAAAAAGGCTGGAAGCGGCTGAAGTGCCGCGTTGACGGATACACCCGGCGCTCACCGGCGGATTTTTCCAGCATGTTCGCCGGAAGTAATACCAACACGAAATATTATTGCATCCAGAAGAGCGGCAAGGATTTTTCGATGCAGGGCAAGAAGCCGGAGCGAAGCGACCCTTCGGGATACGCCTTCGGCGTGAAATGCAGCGCTGCGTTGCGCGGAGAGTGACACCGCCCTGCGCGAAAACGACCGCCGCAAGGGCGCAAGAATGTTTTGGATTGGAGCAGCCCTTTGCGCCAGCTTCCAGGTCAAAAAGCCGCAGGAACTTGTTCTTTGGAACGTACGGGTCCGAAAGCGCGGTCAGAACGACCGGCATGGCATTGAGCATTTCCTTGCTGAAGAAGACGCTGTTTTTCAGGGACTGCGCGCTCAGATACGGCCGGATCAGCGGAAACGCCGGATGCCCGACGGCGACCGCAACGGGGATAAGCCATCCCGGGCCGTTTTCAGAGCCTGTACAGGATCACACCACGGCCAGCGCGATGCCGATGGTGAACGCAATGCTCAGCGCGTTCCTGGTGACCGTGAACTTTAGGCCAAATGCGCGCCGCTTCAGCGAGCGGATAACGATGCCCGCCATCGCGAGCGCGATAGAAACGCGACGGCCGGTACGCATCCCGGCACCGGCGCGAACAAGCGCCCCGACGAATGGGAAGGCTGCGAACGCCGGGATCAGAGCGATCGTTCCGAACGCAACCGAAAGGAACCGTCGCCCAGGGCAGCGATCGACCGCCGGTCAAGCCGATGATGCGCTCCGGTGTCAGAATCGTCAGAGCCGGCCTGATCCGGAATGCGATGGAGAAAATGGGGCCCACCATGCCTCGTCCAATGGCAAGGCCGCCGTAAGGTTTTTTCGTTTGCCTCAATCCCCGGAAATAAGCCTCCGGGGAGGCCGACGTTCCGGCCTGCAATGCAAGCGTCAACCGGCCATAAACCGCCTTCCGAAAAATGATGGCAACGCCGTACCGGGCTTTGGGCCAGGGAAATAGACACAGATGCGCGCTTTTGCCAAAGTTCATTGAAAGGGGAGAACGCCATGAGCGCCAAAGCGCTGCGGAGGATTCCGTCAATGTCGCATGCCGATACGGACGAAATGGAACGGTTGACCATACCGGATGAGATTTGCGCGCGGAAATACGGTATAGGCGCGACGGACCATCAACAGCGGTGTGCCGGCTCTGTGACGGGCGTCGTTCTGTCCGGCAATCCGGTAGCGTATTCTCTTTCGGAGAGCGGCTCGGCGATCGCGGTATTTGAGTTCCGGGAGGGCGCGCTGACCGGCGCCAACCTGCTGTGCGGACACAACGGCGTCTATCGACGAAATGAGATTTCCGGGCAGCGCAGACGGCCGAAATTTGAACCCGATCCCAGCCGGGTCATTTGAGCGCCGCGCGGAGCCCCATGCTTCAGCCCTCGGCCAAGCCAGACGCTTCCTCGCCTCCTCCGGATTGGGCCGTCTGCCGCGCGAGCACCTCGAGCAGGTGCTCGTGGAAGACGTCGGTGATCAGCGCGTCCTGAAACGAAACGCCCATCGAGCCATAGCCAAAGTACACGGTGAATACCCGTTCCGAGCCGTCTTCCAGCGTGCGCAGGAACGTCGCCGGGATGGTTTTTCCGTTTGCGCGTTTGATGTAGGCGGACAGCGCGTCGATGGCCGCGCCCGAATCCGCCGAGACATCATACCGCCAGTCCCCGAGCGCCAGGAGCACATCTCCGGCCTTCAGGCCGAGCGCGTCTCCGGGCATGTCCGGCGACACGGATGTGATCAACACCTGTTTTGAGCTTATCTGGTTTTCAAGAATCAGCGAGCCGTCCGCATGATAGCAGGCGATCTCGACGATGATGCCGTATTCGTCATGTTCCCAGGTTCGGCGCGCGACGCCGTCGACCTCCAAAGGCTGTCCAAGCGGATCAAAGTAGGACTCGGAAACCTTCAGGCCGCCCGCCCACTCGTAGCGGACGATGGCGTAGCCGGTCTTGGGGTTGACCACCGGTTGCCCGTTGGGGCCGTAATAGGCGGTCTGTGTGTTGTAGTAATTGTCGTAGGTCCAGCGCATACCGGCCACAGGGGAACTGACCGAGCCCTTATCGTCGATGAAATGCGCCTCCGCCCAGAGGCCCTGCTGGTTGTAATTCCATTCTACGCGCGCATACTCTCCCTGAAAAAGGCAAAGCGTCCCTTCCGAGTCGCGGTATTCCTCCGCAAAAGGCCGGCCGTATTCGTCATACTCCGTTATTTTGACGGCGTAGCCGTCCGGAATTTCGATGGGCTGTCCATCGGTTCCAAAGTATTCGGCTTTGACCTCATGGCCAAATCCGTCATAAGTCTGCTGCAGCGCATGATATCCGCCTGAAAGCGTCGGTTCGTCCTCGCCCTGCCAATAGCGGGTTCTGACGCGGCGGCCGCGCGCGTCGTATTCATAGGTGGTTCGGCTGGCGACGGAACCGTCCGGCGCGAACCAGCGTTCGCAGGTCACCAGGCCCTTTTCGTCATATTCCGCGCGGTAGGCGCCGACAGTCGACATCGGCTGGCCATCGGTATCCAGGTAGCGGGTGAGCGTCCTATTGCCCCTGGCGTCATACTCGTACAGGTACCCGTGAATGCCGTTTTCATCGCGGCAGGATGCTCCGTTTTTGTCAAAATAACTGTCCGAAATCAGCCGGTTTCGGCCGTCATACGCCATTTTTTTGACGGACCAGCCCTGATTTCCTTCTACGGGCCATTTTGTCACGCCGGTTTCCTGATACAGCGCCCGCTCGATCAGATTTCCGCGGCGGTCATAGGCGCGCTCCTCGGCCGTATAACCGTCTTTATTAACTGGGCTGTCCTGCAGGTTGATGTACCGGAGGCTCAGGACATTTCCGTTCTGGTCATAGGTATATCGAATGCCATGTATGCCGCTTATGTCATTGGCCGGTTGGAGGCCGGCGGAAAAGTACGCCTCCTGCGTTTTCCTGCCGTACGCGTCGTACTCGTAGCGCAGGAAGCCGTAGCCGTCGCTGCAGCGGGTCGGCTGTCCGTCCGCGCCGTAATAGCCCTGCTGCGTCAGCCGGCCGAGACTGTCATATTCGTTGCGGTATTCCATATACCCTCCGCTGTTCAATTTGGGCGCGCCGTTGACGTCGAAATACCTTGAGCGAACCACCCGTCCGTTCTGGTAATCCATCTGCTGGGAGGCGGCGCCTTCATACAGGCAGGGCCGGCCGTCGGCGCCGAAATAGGATACTTCTGTTGCGTTTCCATCCTGATACTTGTACCGGATTTCCGCGTAGCCGTCCTTTCCGCAGCAAAGGTTCCCTTCCGCGTCCAGATAGGTATAACGGGAGGCGTTGTCGTCGGTATAGGCGATCAGAAAGCTTGCGAAGCCGTAGTACGGGTTGACGACCGGGCGGCCGGATCCGTCCAGATAGTGGACGGCGGTAGCTTTGTCATCCTGATACTCGTATTCGACCAGGCATTCACCCGTGCTGTTGTAACACGGTCGGCCTTCCGGATCGAGGTGTTGACCTCGGATAAGGTTTCCGTGTTCGTCGTAGGCGTATTCACGGATGGCATAGCCATAGGCGTTCATGCACAATGCCCCCAACGCGTCGCGGCTTTCCGTGCGCAGAATGCGATGATCCTCGTCATAGGAAACGCGGTATTCGGCGTGGCCGTCCCGGTTGGGGCTTGGGTTTCCCTCCGCGTCCAGATACACGATGCGGATGGGCAGACCGTCCTTGTATTCGGCCAGTTGCGTTGAAAACCCTTCCCGGTAACAGGGCTCCAGGGATGCGTCAAAGACGCTGTACCGGACCATGAGGCCGTCCCGGAAGGAGGCTTCCGACCGCGCATAACCGTCGGAGCTCAGCGTCAGCGTGCCCTCGGCGTCGTAGTAACTGACGCGGTCATTGTTCAGGTTGGCGTCGTAATCAAGCGTTTCCCAGGCAAAGCCCGGTTCGCCGCGAATCGGCCGGTCTGACGTGTCGAGATAGCCTATCCGCGCGGCCCGGCCGCCGAGGTATTCCACCGCCATGCTGTTGACGCCGTTTGGCAGCGCGGTTCGCTCGCCCATGGCGTTCAGGTAATAAATGCGGGTCCGCTGGCCCAGCGCGTTGACCTCGTACTCCCGGCCGTAGACGCCGTTGGCGTCCGCCGCGTAGCTCGTGAGGCTTCGCGTGTCAGAGGCGAACAGCACGCGGGCTTCGAAACCCTCGTCCGTGTAGGAAACGATGTTGCGGATGATCCGGCTGCGGTTCGCGCCGGAGGCCATGGAGTCGAAGACGCTCGCGTTCGCGCCGGCGAGGTTGCCAATCATGTTTTGCGCGACGGAATCGTTGTACCCCTGGTAGAAGTCCACCGTCTGCGTTTTGCCGTCTTCCCCGAAAAAGTCGGAATATCTCAGCGTCATGAGCGGTTTGCCGTAGGGGTCGAAATAGCGCGCGACCCGCAGCGCGTCGCCGCTGTAGGTATCGTACTTGACCCACGCGGGGCGTTCGCCGTCATAGTCCGGCACTTCGCTGGTGATGACGCCGTAGGCGTTTTCATGGCGCAGTTCGCGCACCTGGTTCCGGCTGGTGACGATGGTATAGAAGGATTCGCTTTCGCGCGTTTGCGACGCGGTGAGTTCCTCAATCCCGACCGGTATGCCGTAACGCAGCGCGTAATCCGTGTAATGGCGCGCCTTGGGCATGAAATAATCGTACGCCCATAAGCCGCCCAAGAGCAGCAGGACCGCGGCCGCCGCGGCCGACAGCCCCTTTGCGCGCTGCTTGCGCAGGTCTCGCTGCCAGAGCGCGTCAAAGCGGACGCCAAGAAGGTATGCAATCAGCCGGATGAGCGCCTTGCGTCGAGAATCTTTCTGGACGTCCACGCCCAGAGGCGTGTCCTCCATCCTCAGCAGCGCTTTCGGGAAGCACTCGTCCTCCGGGTTTTCGGCATGGGGGACGCCGTCGATGATGAAGGGAATGATGTTTTGCGCCCGGCCCATTTCGAGGAAGCATTCGATTTCAAAATCCACATAGTCCGACTTATGAGCCAGATCCCGTGAACACAAAACGATCAGGAAGCGCGAGCGCTCCAGCTCTTTTCGCAATTCATCTTTTAAAAGCCCCGAGGACAAATCGGTATTGTCCCGGAACACGGGGCGGATTCGGGTCTGATGGGGCAGGGATTTCCGAATCGTCGCGGGCAGGCGGTACGCCTCCAGCTTGCGCTGCAGCCAGCGCGCCCAGCGCCCGTTGGTGTGGCGGTAACTGATGAACGCGAAGTTCTGAAACGGCGTATTTTGCATCTTCCGCACCCCTTGCATATGTCCCTGTTATTATGGAATAATTACCGGAACGTGTCAAGGGTGTAAGCGATTTTGGAGCGCTGCCACGCTTCGCGCGCGAGGAAGCCGCCTGATATATTAAGCCGCCGAACAGCGCCGGCGGCTTGAGGTGAGGCACACATTTTATCAGTAGAGCCTGATTTCAAACACCCTCGCGGCGGGATGGCCATGAGTCGTCCTGACGGTCAGGCGCAACGAGTCGGCCTGTACAGGTTCATCGAGGTCGATCACGTTCAGCCGCTGCGCGTTGTCCAGAATCTTACGCGCAAAGACGGTCCTTCCGTTCAGGATAAGCGCCAGATCGTAATCCCTGACCAATTCTCCGGGCAGGCCCTTGACTTGCCGGTCCCGCACGGTGCTGGTGATGGAGGGCATGATCTCCCGGGTCAGGTTGGGGTCAAAGGTCAGCCGGACCTGCCGGATGGACTGGGGAGAGGGGAGCGTCAAGGTGAGCCATGCGCCGCCCTCGCCCAGTTGACGGGACTCCCAGGCGTTTGAAACCCCGTTGACATCCCGGGCGATGCCGTTCAGCACGTTGGCGGCCGGGCTTCCGGGCGCCTCGCTGGAGGCGGCGGCGGTCGCGCTGCGGGCCAAATCGGCAGGATCTTCGTTTTTGAAGCCGGGAATGTAGCAATCCTCCTTAAGCAGCGCCTGCTGGAGTTCCCGGATGCGCGTTTCGCCCAGCGCCCGGGGCGTAATCCCGTACTTCAGCGCCAGCGCCGCCGCCGTACCCGCTGCCTGCCCGCCGACGGCGCAGGTCCCCATGACCCGCGTGGAGCCGAACGCCAGTTTGCTGCAGGAGATGTCGCGTCCCGCCATCATCAGGTTTTCTATATTCTCCGAATAGAAGCAGCGGTAGGGGATCGTGTACGCGCCGTCGAAGTTCAGAATACGCGAAGGCAGCTTGTCGAAATCCAGGATGCCGCCGCGCACGTGTTCGTCCATCGGCCAGCCGCCATAGGCCACCGCGTCATCGAAAATCCGATTTGCGCGCACGTCGATTTCGGTCAGCGCATAGTCGCCCATCAGCCGCCGGCTTTCACGGAAACCGGGTACGATGCCAACCCATTCCAGGTCGTAGTTGGCCGCGCCGTGGTCACCGCAGTTCTTGATATGGTCCCACACGCCGTACACGCAGCGCATCAGCTCGTCACGGATTTCTTCGGCCTGGTAGACAATGTGCTCGTACTGCCCGCCCAGCTCAATCCACCAGTAGCCGGCATCCATGGTGCTGAAATGGGGCAGCGCCTTCATCTCGCCGGGTTTGAAGTCGACGGGTGCGCCCATCTCGCCAAAGGCGCGCGTCTCGTTATAATGGGGGCGATGCTTCAGGTCTTCCTCGCTGAAGGAATAAGCCCAGGCCGGCTTTTCGAATTTTACCGGTTCGCCGCGGTTGACCGCCTGGAACATCAGCGTACAGCCCATGGTGTCGCTGTTGGGTTCGTCCGGGGCGTTGGGTTCTCCGTAGGCGGCCTTGCCCTCGCTGCCCATACGGGATTGCGCTCCGGCCTGAACGCCCACGGAACCGTGGCCGGTAGCGTCGATAAAGAGCGGCGCGTGGAAGACGTAGCGCGTTTCGGTGGTGTGCTGGAAGCACTCGATCGAAGTGATGCGGTTGCCTTCCATCCGCGCTTTTTCAAACGCTGTGTTGAGGTAGGTGTCCAGGTTGGGCTGGAACCGCGCCATCTCCCAGAGGATGCCGTCCCACACAGGGAATACCGCGTAGGGATTTCGCCGTTTGTTGGTCAGGAACAGCTCCATCAGAAGGCCCGTCTCGTTCAGGTCTCTCTTTGCGTTGTGGCAGCCGGCGCCCACGATGTGCATGCGCACTTCGCTGGATGCGTTGCCGCCGAACATGCTCCGGGCCTGCACGATCGCGGTTCTCGCACCGTGCCGGGCCGCGGCAATCGCCGCGAACATGCCGGACAGACCGCCGCCCACCACCACCAGATCATATCGCTTTTCAAGGGTTCTCGGGTTTGGCATCTCAAGCGCCTCCTTATATTTGTGCGGAAGCCGACCGCCTCGGGGCGGCGCTGCTTTCGCTTATTGTATCGCGTACTTCCGAGGCCGTCTATAAAGATCCTGCCGGCTTTTATCCAATCCGTGCGATGGACGGTATTCCGATTTTTCTTTTTCTATCCCGTTTTTGTCAACTTGCGCCGCCGCGCCCCACCGCCGACGCGAATGTGTTGATTGCAGCGGACAAGTGTGTTAGACTGGTTTTAAACCTTAACATTCGGGGAGGGCCGGGTGTGGACCGCTACCAATACATCGAGGCGTACATCGAATACCTGTCCCGCCAGCACGGCCTGTCGATCGCCATCAAAGACTACGCGGGTTTCGCCGCGAAAGACCCGGACGTGGCGCTCAGTCTGGCCGGACACTGCATCCATCAGTCCGCCTACTGCCTGCACCTGAAAGGGCACGGCGCGCTGTGGGATCGATGTCAGGCCCAGAGCCGCGCGCTGGGGCGGCGCAGCCGTCGCGGCGGCTGCTTTGCGGGGATGTGTTACGCGGGCTTCAGCGAGCTGGTGCTGCCGGTCATGTACGAGGGCCGCGTAATCGCCGCGGTATGCGCCGGCGGGTTCGAGTTGGACGAGGCCGAGTCCCTCCGGCGGCGCAATGCATTGGCGCTTGCTTTCAGGCTCGATCGCGACATTCTGGAAGCGCGCTACGCCGATTCAATCACCGCGCCGCGGACCGATCTCGCCGCGTTCGAGGCCGCGGCGGGGATGCTGGCGGATTTTTGCCGCATGTACTACACGGCGCTGGCTGGCGCGGGCGTGATTGATCCCAACGCCGCTCTGGTGGGGGACAGCTCACAGCTGGGCATTCTGACCAACGTGGTGGAGTACGTGCACCTGCACTTTGATCAGGACATCCGCCTTCGAGACATTGCCCGCTTCTGCGGCTGCAGCGAGTCCTACATAAGCCACCTGTTCAACCGGCACATGCACGTCAATCTGAGCCAGTTCGTCAACCAGGTTCGGGTGGCGCGCGCTCGGCGCATGCTGGCCGAGGGCGCGGGCGTGATCAGGACCGCCGGCGCCGTTGGGTTTTCCGACCCGAATTACTTCTCCAGCGTGTTCAGGCGGATCACCGGGTTGACGCCCACCGGGTATGCGCGATCCCTTCGCGCGCCGGGCGGAGAGGGGGCCTTGACGTGAAGCGAATCAGGCGTCTCTCCGTCAGCGTGTTTTTGATCATTCTGGCCCTTTTAATCGTTCCCTTCGCCGCGGTGCTCTGGTATGTCCGCGCGGACATGGAGGGCATGCTGCGCGACGAAATCAGCCTGAAGGTCGTGCAGAACCTGCAAAAGAGCGAAGTGGGCATCAACCAGCTGATAGGGCGCATGGCCACCATCTCGAATGTCTTTTACTGGGACGACGCGCTGACGGAGGCCTTCACAGACCCCGCCCGTTCCTATTATGAGCGATATACCGCCTTCAATCGCGTCATCCGCAACATCGCGATGCAGAACCTCTACGAATACGCCGATGTGACCGAGGACAGCGGCGAAAAGATCAAGATCACCTTCTTCGACCAGAGCGGCCGCATCTACAGCAGCTGGAGCCGCAACTATCAGGACTACAGCTACCTTGCACGGCAGGATCTGGTGGTGGAGAGCCGCTCCGCCAACGGCTTCATGCGCTGGTCGATGAACGCGCTGGGCTACGAGCCCGGCGGCGCGGAGGCGAAGCGGGATCAGATCGCGCTGGCGCGGGTGGTGGCGCTGGACAGCCTGATGGGCCGGGCGATCGGAACACTGCTCATCAGTGTGGATCAGCGCCAGGTTGCCGGGATTCTGGACGGCTACAAATACTCGGCGGACGATTTGGTGTTCGCGGCGTCTGGCGAAAAGGGGCTGCTCTTTTCGGACGCGGAGGGTGTGGAACAGGCGTTCTTCGAGCGGCAGATCAGGCGGTTTTCCGACTTGGGCGATGGCAACGCCGTGGTGGAGCTGAATGGCCGCAAGTACCTTTTGACCTTTTATACCGTGAACCGGTCGGGCATGATCTCCAAGGGGGAACTGAAGATCTTCTACATGACCGACTACCAACGGCTGGACGCGGAGATCGCCGCGCTGATGCAGCGCACCAACATGCTGTGCGTCGCCTTCGCGCTGATGGCGATCCTGATCTCCGCGCTCATCAGCGCGCTTATCGCGCGGCCGATGCGCCTTCTGTCCGCCCATATGGCGCGCTACCGGGTGGGCGGTGAGCCGGTAATGCTGGGTGCGGGCCGCCGCGACGAGATCGGCGAAATCTATACGGCCTACTACAACATGTCCGCCCAGATCCGGGACCTGTTCGAGCGGCTGCAGATGGAGCAGGTCACCAAGGAAAAATACTACTACGAGTCGCTCCGCTCCCGCATGTCTCCCCACTTCCTGTTCAACACCCTCAACACCATCCGCTGGATGGCGATGATCCGGGGCGCGGACAACATCCGGGAGTCCATCGACGCGCTGGCGGGCATCCTGACCTACAGCCTGGACGCGGAGGGGGAGATGGTATTGCTCTCGCAAGAACTGGATGTGGTCAGCGCCTACTGCCTGATTCAGAACATCCGGTTCGGCAACGCCTGCAAGCTGATCCTGGATGTGCCCGAGGCGGTGCGTGGGCTTTCCATCGTCAAGTTTATCCTGCAGCCGGCGGTGGAGAACTGCTTCAAGTACGCGGTGGGGCAGGGGCGTGCCGGCGGCGTCATCCGCGTCGCCGCGCGCACATCGGGCAGCGAGCTCATCATCCGCGTGGAGGACGACGGGGGCGGCTTTTCCGAGGAAAGCCTCCGGGCGTTCGAGGCGCGCCGGGACCGGGGCAACGTCGCAGCCTCCTCGTCCAAGGGCATCGGCCTCAGGATCGTCGACGAACGGATCAGGGTGGCCTTTGGCGACGGGTACGGCATCGAGCTGAGAAACGACGACGGCGCGCAGGTCTGGTATCGCCTGCCTGTGATCCGTCGGGAGGGGGATGCGCCGTGAAGCGGGTCATGATCGTGGACGACGAGTTTCTGGTGCGCATCGGCATCAAGTCCATGCTCCCCTGGGAGGAGAACGGCTTTCGGGTGGTGGAGGAGGCGGTGAGCGGTCAGGACGCGCTGGCAAAGATTCCCGCGTGCCAGCCGCATATCGTCCTGACGGACCTTGTGATGGAGCCGATGGACGGGCTTGAGCTGATCGAGCGGTGCCGGGCGCTGTACCCGGACATTCAGTTCGTCGTCCTGAGCAACTACAACGATTTTGACAAGGTCAAGACCGCCATGAAGCTGGGGGCGCGGGACTTCTTCTTCAAACTTACGGCCAACCCCGGAGAACTCCTCGAGCTTCTGCGCGCGCTGGCACGGGAGATCGACGAGCACAGGCTTTCGGAGCGGGAGGCAGAGCAGCTGATCAGCCGCAACGCGGGCGCGATCCGCAAACGGCTTCTGCGGGTCATGCTGGAGGGGGCGTACGCCGACGAAGCGGAGCTTTTGCGGGAACTCGATATGATCGACGTGGGATGCGACCTGTCAAAGCCCTACTGCCTGGTACGACTGCAGCTGGCGGATGTGGAGCTTCTCAGCGCGGACCGGGGGTCGGGCCTTCTCAACCAGTCGCTGGAGAGCATGGTGCAGCAGGCGTTTTCCGAAGGCAACAGGATGCAGACATTCCGCATGGATGGCGGCGCGTGCCTTGCGGTGGTCAACCAGCACCCCGGGGAGTCCGCGTGCCAGCTCGTGCGCGTACTCAGCGAGCAGTTTTTGAAGCTGGACGCCTGCACGGTGCAGTACATGGGGATGCGGGTCATGGGCGCGCTGTCCAGCGTGCAGCCGGGGCTGAAGGAGTTTCCAAAGGCCGCGGCCGAGTGCGAAGCGCTGATGGGGCGCTGCTACCTCATGCGGCAAAACCGCCTCATGGCGCCGGACGGGGCGCGGGTTATGGCCGCGCCGCTGGTCTGGCCGGAGCGCTGGCCGGTGCAGGACTGGCAGTCCCACCTGTCCGCCTTCCAGTTTGACGTCGCCGCCCAGTACCTGGACGGGCTGTTCGGCAGCCTCTACGCGCTCCGGGATGTGGCCCCGGACTCGGTGCGGGAGGGGCTTCTCGAACTCTACCGTGCGCTCAAGTCCGACAGCCAGTCGAAAGGTTTGACAGCGGACGAGCTGACCGATGCGCGCGGGCTGACCCTTTACCACGCGATCCTGAAGAGCGACCTTCTGACCACCGCCGAGCGCAGCTTCCGCGAGGTGCTGGCGCGCTACCGGGAGGAATGCCAGAAGGTGGAAGGCCGCAGGCTCAAGCGCGAAATCGCGCAGGCGGTGGCCCACGTGCGCAGAAATCTCTCCGGCGAGCTGAACATCGCCACCTCCGCCGCGCTGGCCCACATGAGCGAGAGCTATTTCTCGCGGCTTTTCAAAAGCGAGATGGGCGTGGGCTTTGTGGAATTCGTCAACGGCGCGCGCATCGAAAAGGCCAAAGAGCTGCTGGCGCGCACGGATCTTCGCATCGGCGAGATCGCGCAGGCCGTCGGCATGGACAACCCCAACTACTTCAGCATCCTGTTCCGCAAGCAGGCGGGCATGTCGCCGGGCGAATACCGCGCAAAGCGCGTCCGAGGATAGCCTCAGTAAAGCCGTACCTCGAAAACCCGCGCGTCTCCCGCGCCGTGGGTAGCGGTCACGGTCAAATCCACCCGGTCGACGGCCACGGGCTCGGATAGATCGATTGCGTTCAGCCGCTGGTGATTGCCGGTCACCGCTTTTTCGTAAACCGTCTGCCCGCCCCGGTATGCCCTTAGCCGGTAGTCCCGCACCAGTTCCTCCGGCATGCCCTTCACCTGGCGTTCGCGCACCTTTTTGGTGATGGAAGGCACGATCTCGCGGGAGAGGTTTGGATCGAAGGTCAGCCGGACCTGCCTGAGCGTCCTTTCCTCCGGAAGCGAAAGCGTCAGTGTCTCTCCGCCCGGACGGATACCGTCGGAGACCCAGAGATTCGAACATTCGCCCACCCGGCGATTTACGCCGCTTAAGACGTTTTCCGGTTCATCGCCCGGCCGGAAGCTGGTGGCCCGGACGGCGGCGGCGCGCGCAAGGTCCGCGGGGTCCTCGTTTTTGAAGCCGGGAATGTGGCAGTCGTCCTTAAGGAGCGTCTGCTGCAGTTCGAAAATGTGCCGGCCTACGTCCCGGGGCAAAATCTTCTTTTCCGCGGCCATCGCCGCCGCGGTGCCTGCCGCCTGACCGCCCACCGCACAGGTGCCCATCACGCGCACGCTGCCCAGCGCCATCTTGCTGACGGAGATGTCGCGCCCCACCATCATCAGGTTCTCCACGTTTCTGGAGCAGTAGCAGCGGTAGGGGATCGAGTAGCAGCCGGGGAAATTGAGGTATCTGACCGGAGGCCCCTTGTGGAAGAGGCCCATCGGCGGGTGCTCATCCATCGGCCAGCCGCCGTAGGCCACCGCATCCTCAAAGACCCGGTTGCCGCTCACATCCTGCTCCCGGAGCATATAGTCGCCCACCAGGCGACGGCTCTCGCGGATGCCGGGCACGGAGCCGACCCAGCTGAGCGCGTAGTTCTCCGCGCCGTGATCGCCGCCGTTTTTGATGTGGTCCCAGATTCCGTAGACGCATTTGTAGAGTTCCTCGGTCAGGGTCTCCGTGTCCTTGATGATGTCCTGGCTGGTGCCGCCCAGCTCAATCCACCAGTAACCGGAGTCGGCGTTATACTCCTCGGTCACGCCGTTCTCACCGTGCGGGATCGTCATGTTGCCGTGGCCGCGATACTTCAGGTCCTCCTCGGTGAAGGTTAAGGCCCAGAAGGGTTTTTCAAAGGGTACCGGTTCGCCCTTATCCTCGGCGATGAAGAGCAGCGTATTGCCCATGGTGGTCCGATTGGGCTCGTCCGGCGCGTTGGGTTCGCCAAACTCCGCCTTGCCTTCGCTGCCAATGCGGTACTCCGCGCCGGCGAGAAACCCCAGCGTACCGTTGCCGGTGGCGTCCACGTACACCGACGCGTCGAAGGCGTAGGTGGTCTCGGTGGTGGCCTGGCGGCATACGACCCCTGTGATCCGGCCGCCTTCCATTTGAACCTCATCCAGCGTGGTGTTGAGGTAGAGCGTCAGGTTCTCTTGGAAGCGCGCCTTTTCCCAGAGTACGCTGTCCCAGATTGAAAACGAATGGTAAGGATTGCGGTGCTTGTTCTCAAGAAGCAGCTCCATCAGGATGCCGGTCTCGATCATGTCCGCCTTCCCGTTGTGGCAGTTCGCGCCGGTGACATGCATGCGCATTTCGCTGGAGCCGTTGCCACCCAGCACCGGGCGGGACTGGATCAGCGCGGTTCTGGCGCCGTGGCGCGCCGCCGCGATCGCCGCCGAAAGGCCCGACATGCCGCCGCCGGCTACCAGTACGTCGCAATGAACCGAATGGGCTCGGACGATTTCCATGGTTTTCTCCTCCTTCTTGCCGCCGAGCCCATTGTACGGGCTGACCGAGCGCGCCGCCTTGAAAATTCTGCACGGGGCCTTTGAAATTTCGCAAAACAGGCGAAATGTCAAAACCGGAATAGAAAAGACAAAATCCTTCTATTCGCCGCGCGGCTGCGGGGCGCGGTGGGGACATGGGGGGTGGGCAAACCCCAAAACAGGACAAAATGCAAACTTTACTTTTGATATTTTGGTTGATATGCTTGAAACAGCGGCCGGGTATGGCCAATAAAGCGAGGAGGTTTCTTTCATGACCAGAAGAATGTTCGCCCTGACGCTCGCGCTCGTCCTTGCGCTGGGCGCGCTGCCTGTCATCGCCCGCGCAGACGAACCGGTCGTGATCAAGTTCTGGGGCGGCGTGCCCGCGGAGTATGGGCCGAGCCAAGTGGTCGAGCGGTTCAACGAGGAGTTCAAGGACAAGGGCATTCAGGCCGAGTACGTGCGCTACGTCAACGACTCGACCGGCAACATGAAGCTGGAAACCACACTCCTCGCGGGCGGCGAGATCGACGTCTACATGACCTACTCGCTGACCAATCTGGTCAAGCGCGGCGAGGGCGGCATGGCGGTGGAACTGTCCCAGCAGCTGACCGACGCCGGGTTCGACATGGTTGCCGAACAGGGCGAATTGACCAAGCCCTTCATTTTTGACGGCGGCAAGATCTACGGCATTCCCACCAAGTTTGAAAACTATTTCATCCTTGCCAACGTTGATATGTTCAAGGAGGCGGGCATCGAGCTTCCCCTCGGCGGATGGACCTATGACCAGTTCCGCGAAACCGCCCAGAAGCTGACCCACGGTGAGGGCCAGGACAAGGTGTATGGCATGTTCTGGAACAGCGAACAGGAGATCTTCCGGCCCTCGATGATCGCGCAGACAATTCTGGGCAACGACTACTACTACACCGACGGCGGCAAGGCCACCAACTTCGACAACGAGGAGTTCATCGCCATCAACCAGATGATCCAGGACATGATGTATAAGGATGGTTCCACCATCACCCACACCGACGACGTGACCCAACAGCTCACCGTGGAGAGCACCTTCCTGGCGGGCAAAACCGCGATGTCATTGGGCGTGTGGACGATCCGCTCCATCAAGGACCTTGAGAAATTCCCGCACGATTTCAAGACGGCCTACCTGCCGGTTCCGGTGCGCGATCCCGCGCTGGCCAAGTACACCGTCAGCGACATGACCGTGGGCGACTACATCTGCATGAGCGCCGACACCAAGCACCCCAAGGAGGCGCTGGAGTTCATGCTGTGGTACAGCCGGGGCGGCATGGTGGAGGGGACCCCTTACGGCCGCGTGCCGCTCAACAAAGCCGTCCCCAATGAAGTCAAACTGGAAGCCTATATGAAGAACGGCGAGGGCATTCTGGACGAGGAATCTGTCAAGAGCTTCCTGGATATCCCGGACAACCTGCCCGTCAACACCATCACCACCAAGATGGCAGAGATCCAGAAGGTCTTCAACGAAGGGCTCGAGAGGATCTACACCAACAGCGCCGACGCGGCAACCGCGCTCAAGGAAGCCAAAGAGCAGGCCGACGGATTCCTGAAATAACAGGAAGCATTTTCCCGGCGACGGCGCGGGCGGCCGCGGGCCGCCCGCGCCGCAGGTTTATGGGTGGACAAGATAAATCCTCGACGAGGTGGGCGCATTGAGAAAAGGACTTTCAAAACAGGCGCGGATCGATCTGACTGGGTATGCGTTTATCGCGCCCAATCTCCTGGGGATGCTGGTGTTCATCCTGTTCCCGCTCCTTTTTTCGCTCTATATCAGCTTTACCGACTGGGAGTTCACCAAGGGTATTGGAAACTGGACGTTTAACGCGGGCGCGAACTACGCGGAAATGTGGTCGGACCGCTGGTTTGTGGACTCATTAAAAAATACGCTGATCTACGCCTTCAGCGTGGTGCCGGCGACGGTGTTCCTGGCGCTGGTGTTGGCGGTCGTCATCGATAAATTCTGCTGGGGCAAGACGCCGCTGAAGTTGGCGATGTTCATGCCGTACATTTCCAACATCGTCGCGGTGGCGATCGTATGGGTGATGATGTACTCGCCCTGGGGGCCGTTCACCCAGCTGATGCAGGCGTTGGGGTGGAAAGACCCGCCAAAATGGTTGGGTGATTACTCCTGGGCGCTGCCCGCGGTGATCCTGATGTCGATCTGGTCTGGCGTGGGGTATTCGATCATGATCTATACCTCGTCCATCCAGGGCCTCCCGCAGGACGTGTACGAGGCCGCGGATGTGGACGGCGCCAGCGAGCTCACCAAGTTCTTCCGGATCACCGTGCCCGGCCTTTCACCGACCACGTTCTTCCTGGTAATCACCACGCTGATCACTTCGTTCCAGGTGTTCGCACCGATCCAGATCATGACGCGGGGCGGCCCCGGCACCTCCACGCATGTACTGGTCTACTACATCTATACCGCCGCGTTCACCTTCTACCGAATGGGGTATGCTTCGGCAATTTCCTGGGTGCTGTTCATCATTCTGCTGATCATTACGCTTGTGCAGTGGCGCGGTCAGCAGAAGTGGGTCAGCTACAACGCGTGAGAGGAGGGCGAACGATGAGCTGTACCACAAGGCGCAAGGCGCTGAAGCTTCTGATGACCCTTCTCGTGGCGTTGGTGGCGCTGATGATGGTCACGCCCTTTTTGTGGATGCTCTCCGCCTCCATGAAGCGGGCGGCGGATGTGATGGAGTTGCCGATCAAGTGGATTCCGTCCTATTTCTACATCAACAACTACGTGGACGTGTGGAACATCGGCGGCGCGGCCAAGGTGGATTACCACTTCAGCGTGGCCTACTTCAATTCCCTGAAAATCGCGTTCATCAACCTGGTCGGGTCGGTTTTGACCAGTACGTTGGCGGGGTATTCCTTCGCCAAGATCAACTTCCGCGGTCGGAACGCGATGTTTCTGATCTACCTTTCAACGATGATGATCCCCAGCCAGGTGACGCTGATCCCTCGCTTTGTGATGTTCCGGGCGATGGACATCACCGGGCATCTGACGCTGATTTTGCCGGGCCTCGTGACGATCACCGGCACATTTCTGATGCGCCAGTACTTCATGCAGATTCCGGGCGAGCTGAAGGAAGCGGCCGTCATCGACGGGGCGAACGAACTTGAGATATGGTCTCGCGTGATGGTACCCATCGCCAAGCCCAGCATGGCGGCGCTGGCGATGCTGGTGTTTCTGTGGAACTGGAACAACTATCTGGACGCGCTGGTGTTTTTGTCCAATTGGCGCACATATACGATCCCGGTGGCGCTGACCAACTTCATCGAGGAGAGCCTGACGGAGTATAACTTGGTCATGGCCGCGTCGGCTTCCGCGTTGATCCCCGTATTCGCCGTGTTTCTCGCGGGGCAGCGGTTTTTCGTCAAAGGGCTGGTGGCCGGCGCGGTCAAAGGGTAGATGGCTTTTGCCCCCCCACGGGGGAATCCGGCGGCGCGCAAAGCCTCGCCGCCGGACGGCGGGGGCTAACCCGCCTTCAATCGTTTCCGCACGGTCAGCACCCCTGCCTCGGGCAAAGCGACGGCGCGAGCAGCATGGCGGTCCAGATTCTCGCATGCGCGTACTCGTCGCCCAGAATCGAGGTCAGGAGATACCGGATATCATTGTTCGGCGCGCAAAGCGCAAGCTCCGCGTAGCGGCGAATGGCTCCCAGCTCGCCCTGGATCGCGGTTTCAACATCCTCTTCAAAGTTTCCGGTCGCACCTGGGCAGTCCGGCGGCGCAGAGACCGGAGGCGGGCAGATGCCCAGAAGAGACGCCTGCAGGCGCGCGTGGCCGTATTCGTCCCCGACGATGCTGATGATGATCTCCCGCAGCGCTTGCGTGGGCGCCTCGTTCGCGATTTGCGCGTAGAAACCGGCGTCGCAAATCTCGTCGAGCATGGATTCCTCCAGCTGCGCTCGGTAGTTCTGGCACATGCCTGACTGACTCATATCTGATTACCTTCCTTGCATTGTTTTCTGCGGCCCGGCTGCCGCGGCCGTTTGTACGGGCGCGCAGCCTCGATGTATGATATGTCAATGTCCCGTACATTGACATTCTTTCTATAAAAAATGCGTAAAAAGCGCGCCCGGCCCGGAAATAGACCGGGACGGGCGCGCTGCCGGCGGGAAGGGCATCGTTTTGAATCGGAATATTTACGGGCGCCCCGCGCGCGGTTTCAGCGTGCGTTTGCGGCGGACAGCAGAAAGCGGAACTCCGCGCCTGCGTCGGGCGTACTTTCCACCTCGATCCCGATGCCGTGCCGCTGGGCGATCTGCTTTGCGATGGCGAGCCCAAGGCCGGAGCCGGAAGCGCTTCGCACAGCGGAGGCGCGGTAGAAGCGGTCAAAGATGTGGGGGAGATCCTCCGGCCCGATGCCGGGGCCATGGTCGCGCACGGTGACCCGCTCCGGCGTTAATCCGACTTCGACGGCGGAGCCCTCGGGAGAGTATTTGACCGCGTTGTCCAGCACGATCAGGAGCATCTGCCTCAGCCGCCCGTAGTCGCCTGTGAGGGCGACCGGGCCGCTGCGCACCACCCGGATCTCTATATTTTTCGCGCGGGCGATGCCGCGGGCGGAGCGGACAGCGTCGTCCAGCGCGTCGCCGAGGTCGACCGCTCGCATTTCGATCGGGAAATCGACGTTTTCCAGCCGCGTCAGATCCATCAGGTCGTTGACCAGCCGTTCGAGCGCGATGGTTTCGTTCAGCATCTGCCGGTGGTATTCCTCGACCTGACCGGATTCATCCACCACATGGTCGCACAGCGCTTCCAGCGAGCCGCGCAGCACCGTCACTGGCGTCCGGAGCTCGTGGGAGATGTTGGCGATGAACGCCTGCCTTAGCTGGTTCAGGCGCTCGCGCTCACCTTCGGCTTCCTTCAGCTTTTCACTCAGCTGGTCGATTGCGGCGGCGAGCTTGCCGATCTCGTCAGCCTGCGCCACGCCGGTCTTGCTGCCGTAAGCGCCTGCCGCGAGGCTTACGGCAGCCTCCTCCATGCGCTCCAACGGACGGGTAAATTTGATGGACAGCAGTGCTGAAAGGAGCGCCGAGAGGAGGAGGGCCGCCGCTAGGCTGATGCCCATCGCCGTCAGCCCCTGCCGAACGGCCTGGTCGACGCCGCCGGCCGGTGCGTGCAGCAGCAGCGCGCCCACCACCGCGCCGTTGGACAGGATCGGCGTACCCACCGTGATTGTCGGCGCGTCGAAGAGCCCGCTGAAGCTCTCGCTGAAGGTCGTCTCCCCCTCAAATACGCTGGTCACAACCGCCTCCGCGTCGGACGGAAGGTCGCTAAAGGCGTACTGCCTGTCCATCATGCCGGCGGTAATCAGGTTTAGGTCCCGGTCGACGACCCACACATCGGTCATCGCGATCTCGTCCAGCAGCCTCAAATACGCGCCGTAGCCTGCCCGGCGGCCCATGGCGCCCGCCTCGCCCGAGGCATATCCGGACAGCGCGGAGGCCATTGCCTCCGCCCGCTGACGGAGTGCGTCGCGGTTCATCTGCACCGCGCTCTCCCGGAACAGCACCACAAATACGCCGCCCATCACCATCGCAAACAGGATCAACGCGGTGCCGAAGTAATTGAGCAGCCTCCGTGCGATCCTACTTTTCATGGGCATTTCCCTCAAACCTGTATCCCACGCCCCAGACGGTCCCGACATCCCAGCCGGGGTGATCAAAGGCGTCCAGCTTGGCGCGCAGACGGCGAATGTGGGAATCGACGGTTCTGCTGTCGCCGAAGTAATCGTAGCCCCAGACGCTCGAAAGCAGGTTGTCCCGCGAGAACACCTTCTGCCGGTTGGCGGCCAGCGTCCAGAGGATCTCGGTCTCCTTCTTGGTCAGCGGAACGTCCTGTCCGCCGATGGTGACCGAGTAGTCCTCCATGTCGATGATGAGGTTGTCGTAGACGAGCGGCTTCTTTCCGTCGGACGGCGCGACGCGGCGCATGATCGCGCGCACTCGCGCCATTACCTCCCCTGGCGAGAAAGGTTTGACGATGTAGTCGTCCGCGCCGATATCCAGGCCCATGATCCGCTCGAAATCCTCGCCTCTGGCGGTAATCATGATGACGGGGACGCTGGAGGTCTTGCGGATTTCCCGGCATACCTCGAATCCATCCACCAGCGGCATCATCACATCCAAAAGCACCACGTCCGGATGCCGCAGGCTGAAAAGATCCAGCGCCTGCCGGCCGTCCCCGGCGACGACGGCCTCGTAGCCCTCCTTGACAGCGTATTGTTCAAGTACCGAAGTGATCTGCCGGTGGTCGTCGGCTATCAGCATCAGCGGCATAGGCCTCACCCTCCCGATGGTTCGATTATACCATAAGTATAGCGGATGGTTATGACGAATTCATGACGCGCTGCAACCTTCCGGCGCGCCGCGTCACCGACAAAGAATATCCAAAACACAAATTCGTCACGACTTTTTTCTATCCTTAGGCCATGGCAAAGGGGTTTGCCGAATTCAAAAAAACGGAGGGAATCCACATGAAGTTTGCATCCAAAATGATCGCGTTCGCCGTCGCGCTGGCGGTTCTGGTGGCGGTATCGGCCACGGCACTGGCTGAGTACGGTTCGGGCGCGGTGACCGACGGGCAGACCTATACCACCGAACAGATGCTGGTCTACGCCATTCAGGATGAGTACATGGCGTTGGCCGAGTATCAGGCGATCGTTGAGAAGTACGGCGCGTACCGCCCATTTACCAGCCTGATCGAAGCGGAGCAGCGCCACATCGACCTTCTGAAGCCGCTTTTCGCGACTTACGGCGTGGCGCTGCCGGAGAACGACGCCGCCAGCCGGGTGACCGCGCCCGAGACGCTGGCGCTGGCCTACGAGGCGGGCATCAAAGCCGAAACCGGCAACATCGCGATGTACGAGGCTTTCCTTTCGCAGTCCGTACCGGCCGACGTCCAGGCGGTGTTCACCGCCATGAAGGCCGCGTCGGAGAACCACCTCTCCACCTTTGAGCGCAGAAGCTCCGGGCAGACCGGATACGGCCAGGGCTACGGCGCCGCGGGCGGGCGCGGCTATGGCAACGCGGACGGACGAGGCTATGGCAATGCGGGCGGACGCGGGCGCGGCGGCATGAACAATTCCGGCCGCGGCGGCAATTCCCGCTGCTTTGGCAACAACTACTGCGGCAACTGTCCGGCAGCATAAGCGCAGGATATGCAGCCGGACCGGAAGCGGCGGTGGCCGTCCGGTCCGGCTTTTCCTGGAGAATTTACGTAAGTGGGGAGCAATGCGGTTTGAAGAAGGAAAGATGGCTCAGGTGGACGATTCTGGGTGCCATCCTTACGGGTTCGATGTTCCTGGCCTACATGCATACGACCGGCGTTTCCGGCTATCCTTCCGTACATGCG
This sequence comes from Bacillota bacterium, assembly GCA_023421395.1. Taxonomy (GTDB): domain Bacteria; phylum Bacillota; class Clostridia; order Christensenellales; family Aristaeellaceae; genus JAEZHK01. The sequence continues at coordinate 22,776 of JAEZTL010000061.1, forward strand.
CTGTGTCCGCTTGGAGGGCTTGAGAATCTCTGGTCTTTTTTGACCACCGGAGCCAATATCTCCAAGATTTTTGCGGGCACGATGACGCTGTTTTTCTTCACTTTGGTATTCGCGCTCATCTTCGGCCGTGCTTTTTGCGGCAACCTCTGCGCATTCGGCTTTTTGCAGGAGTTGCTGGGAAAGATCACGAGGAAAAAGCTCCGCGTTCCGGCGAAGCTGGACAAGGCGCTGCGATTGTTGAAATATGTGGTACTGGTCTTCGTTACGCTGACGGCGTGGGTCACACTGAAGCTCTGGATCTCGCCCTATGATCCTTACGCTGCGTTTGCACATATCTGGACCGGGCCGGAGCTTCTCAATGAAAACCTTGTCGGCTTCATCATACTGATCGTGGTGGTCGTGGCGTCGGTCTTCATTGACCGATTCTTCTGCCGGTATTTGTGCCCGGCGGGCGCGCTGTACGGAATTCTCGCGAAGATCAGCCCTCTTAAGATCAAACACAGCGCCTGCGTGATGTGCGGCAAGTGCAGTAAAGTTTGCCCGATGGGTATCGATGTGGCTCACATGGATGTAGTGACCTCGCCCGAATGCATCGCCTGCGGCACCTGCATAAGCGCCTGCCCATCCCAAGACAAGCCGCTGAAATTCTCGTTTGCGGGGCGGGCGGTAAAGCCTGTCGCGTTTGTGCTGGTAACGGTTATTGTGTTCTTTGGCAGCGTCTTTGCCTTTGATGCAATGGGCCTGATGCAAATGACCACGCCTACAGTGGAAGAGGTACAGGCGGGCGGCGTTCCCCTGAGCCTAAAGGACCTCAAGGGGTCCATGACCATTGGAGAAGGCGCGGCATACGTCGGGATGGACATCCAGGCGTTCCGGGACATGATGGAGATCCCGGAAAACGTTCCGGATGGCACCAAGTTCAAGGACGTTTCGCAAACCGTCCCCGGTTATGACTTCCACCATATGGTGGAGGAAAAAGGGCAATAGAGGAGAGTATCCGCAATTGCGGAAAAACCCGCCTTTCTCGGCGGGTTTTTCCTCGTCCCACAATCCGGATCGCCCCAAAAGGAGATCCGGGCAAGGCGCCTAAGCAATAATGACTGCCGTTATTCCCGGGGCGCGGGCGCTTTGATGACGATCAGTTCGAGGACCTCGTCGTCCAGGTTACGAACGTTCATCTTTGTGCGGACCGGTATCTTAAGCATCGTCCCGGCGGAATAGGCGTGAACCGCCTGATCGTCGAGCCCGATCGAAAGCCTTCCGCGGATCACCGTCATATACACATTGGAATTGGAAAAGTGTTCCGGAAGCCCGTCGCCCTTGGGAAACACCATGTGGATGTACTGGAGGTTCTCGTCGAGGATTACCTTCTTGACGGATTTTTCGTCTGTGACGGCCAGTTCAAATGCTTTCTCAATCATTTTGATCAACCTCCCGCAATCAGGCGTTCGGGATGCCGCGCCTTTTCATGGCCCCATTCTATCACGGTGGCCGGGGTCCGGTCTGTTGGAAATGCAACGTTTTGAAAATAGCCTTCGCACCCGCGTTTCCGTCAATTTTAGGATGATTCCCGGGGAAATGCGCCGTATTCCGGCGGAGATGTTGCGTCGGGGCAAAAGCGGGGTATATTTCAAAGATTGGCGTATCGGCGGCCACCCTCTTCTGGAGCGGGCGCGCCGCCCGGTGCGCAAGAGGAATACACAGGCAGGCGAGGATGCGTATGTTCGTTTCGATTCTTCGGCCGGAAGTTCTGAACATCCCGGATGAAAGGCCCCGGGGCGTCAGCTTTGGCGGCGATCAGGCCTGGTACGCCCAGGAGTGGCACCGAAAGGCCGGGTGCGGCCCCACCTCGGCCGCCAATGTGACGGCGTACCTTGGGCTGACCCGGCCGGGCCTTCGGGGGCTGTACGAGGGGGCGGAGATGCGTAAGGATTTGTTTACCGCCCACATGGAGGCAGTGTACAGGTTTGTCACGCCGGGGAACATGGGCCTCAACCGGTTGGAGATGTATACCCGGGGTGTGGAAGAATTCGCGGGAAGCCGGGGGATCACGCTGAAGACGCACGTGTTCGAGGCGTACGGAAACATGCGGAAGGAGCGCGCGTCATCCGGCGAGCTGACGGAGTTTCTGCGCGCGGGCCTCGCGGCGGACTGCCCCGTCGCCTTCTTGAACCTGACCCGGGGACGGGTCAAGAACCTTCAGGGCTGGCATTGGATCACCATCACCAGCGCGGATATCGGCGAAAACAGCCTCATGGCCTGCGCCAGCGACGAGGGCAGGAAGAACTGCTTTGATCTCCGGCTGTGGTACCTGTCTACCCGCATGCGGGGCGGCCTCGTCTACTTTACGGAAGGCCCGTAAGATAATTCTCAGTAAACGGGGGATGGCGATGATCGGGATACCGGAGGGCGTCTGGCGCCACTACAAGGGCAACCTCTACTGCGTGCTCTTTGTGGCCAGGCACACGGAGACGCTGGAGGAGATGGTCGTATACCGCGACACGGCGGACGCGGGGAAGGTCTGGGCGCGGCCCGCATCCATGTGGAATGAGGAAGTCGAAACCGGCGGCGGGCGGCGCCCCCGGTTTCAGTACCTCGCACCCAGCCTTGCGGAACTTGAGCCTCCGGAAGGCCCGCAGGCGCGGTGACGTCTTTTCGTAATGATCGCGGCGAGCCGGAGAGAAGCTTCTCTCCGGCTCGCCGCATCGTCCGCGCGCGATCGCCCGGCGTGCGCTTATAGGCTGTTCCCGAGGTCGGCGCGGAACTTCTCGGCCAGCTTCTGCTGCCAGTTGCCCAGCGGCGCGAGGCGGCCGAAAAAGAAGCGCAGCGTGGCGGGTTCCTCGACGAACGTAAGCCCGCCCACCAGATCCCTGTTGGCGTACAGCCAGGCGATGCGATCGATGGCGTACTCCACCTGGGAGAGCGTAAACACCCGGCGGGGCAGGGCCAGGCGCAAAAGTTCCATTTCGGACAGGCGCTCGCTGCCGTCCGGTTCACGCTGTTCGGATACGGTGCCGCGTTCCATGCCGCGGATGCCGCCCGCGATGAAGAGCGCCGCCGCCAGACACGCCGCGGGGTACTCCGTCTGCGGGATGTGGGCGAGAAAGCGCATCGCGTCCAAATGGCAGCCGAGGCCGCCCGGCGGGGTGATGACCGGCACACCGCGCTTGATCAGTTCCGTGCACATGTACTCGATGAACTGCGGCCCCTGGGAGATCACAGCCTCATCCAGCGTCTCCTCGAGCCCGACGGCGATGGCCTCCATCTCGCGCACGCTCATGCCGCCGTAGGTGAGGAAGCCCTCGAACATGGGCACCAGTTCCATCATCCGGTCATGCAGCGCCTTGTCCCGCATGCAAATGCCGCCGCCCCGCGCGAAGCCCAGCTTTCGGGCGGAGAAGTAAATGATATCCATTCGCTCGGAGAGTTTGTGGGTGATTTCCAGCGTGGTCATGCCACGGCAGGCCGCCTCGCGCTTTTTGATGAAGTAGAGGTTGTCCTGCCAGAGTGAGGCGTCGAGCACCGTGAGGATCTTGAATTCCCGCGCGATATCGGCGACCGCCAGCGCGTTCTCCAGCGAGAACGGCTGTCCGCCGATGAGGTTGGTGCCCGCCTCCAGCCGGATGAATGGGATGTTGGCGGCGCCTTCCTTTTCGATGAGCGCGCGGAGGCGGGCAAGGTCAAAGTTGCCCTTGAAGGGATGGTCGCTCACGACCTTGAGGCCCTCCTCGATGACCAATTCTTCCACCCTGCCGCCCATGCGGGTGATGTGCGCCTTGGGGGTGGTAAAATGGAAATTCATCGGTACAACGTTCCCGGGCTTCACAAAGGTCTGCGCCAGAATGTGCTCGCAGGCGCGGCCCTGGTGCGCGGGCAGGAAGTAATCGGTGTCGAACATCCGGTTTACCGCGGCTTCCAGCCGCGTGAAGGTGGCGCTGCCGGCGTAGCTGTCGTCGGCGACCATCATGGCGGCCAATTGGTTGTCGCTCATGGCGTTGACGCCGCTGTCGGTGAGCATGTCCAGGAAGATGTCCTTGTTCTTGAGCAGAAAGGTGTTGTTGCCCGCCTCCGCGATGGCCTCGAGCCTGCGCTCCACGGGGGGGAGGTTGAGCTTTTGCACAATGCGCACCTTGTGCATTTCCAGGGGGAGCTGTCTGCCGCTGGCGAAGGTGATCTGATCCATGGGTCGCCCTCCTTTTTGTTTTTCGGAAGCGCCCTTTGGCCCGACGCCTCCGGAGGGGACGAAAAAACGCCCGTCCTCCGCTTTGTAGAGGACGAGCGCCAAATCCCGTGTTACCACCTCAGTTTGCCTGCGCCTCGCGACGCCGGCCTTTTCAAGTACGGCGGATCATGCCGCGATACTTTATCACGATAACGGGCGAACCCGTTCCAGCCTACTGGGCCAACGGCCGTTGGGTGGACTGCTCAAACGTGTATTCCCAGCCCGCGCCCGCCGCCTCGCACCACCCGGCGGCTCTCTGGAAGGCCTGCAACCGGTACTCTTTCGCTGTCACAGCATGTTTATATGGAATTAATAAAAAGTATACGCGCTGCCCGGCCGGATGTCAATACCTCGGTGCCCGAAAATTGCAGGCCTAGACTCGGGAGACGGGCCGCCGGCGTTTCCGGCGACGTGCCGCCTGTCAAATGAAACCGGCAGATCTGCCCCTGGAGAAGCGACGCCGGACCGGACGGTGCTTGCTGGCGGAGGCGATCTTCCGGGATGTGGAGGTCTTGACTTCCATCACCCGCGAGACCTGCCGAATACCCTGCACCTGTTCCCGGGAGGCTGCGGCGATCTGATCCGCCAGTTCAGCCGCCCTGGAGACGTCGCCCGCGATTCTCACGAGGCTTCCGCGGTAATCAAACGGCAGGACGGCGACGCAAATGCATGCGCAGGCGGAGGCCGCGGGGTCGCGCTGCCGCGCTGGATCGAAAGGCCGAACGGGATGCCCTATCTTCAAAAAAACATGGCGAAAAGAGAAAAAATATTGAATGGTTAGATGCGACACGCCCTGATCGTACTCTGCGATAAGAACCGGATGGGCGCGGAATGCATGGCGTCGGTGCTTGACAGGATTTTCCGGGATGCTATAATACCGGTGGATTGTGACGGCTGCGTTATGCAAGGCGCGCCATTTGTTTATACGCTGGACAGTGACGCAAAGACGGGGATTGGGAATGTAGGAGGACTCTATACGCTGCGGTGGATGTGCGCTTTGCCCGCTTCTTTGGCCCTTTTCGCGCCTTTGCGGCGGGCCCGGTTTTACGGCGCAGGACCGGATCGCACAGGCGCGAACGCACCTTGCGCATGACCGCGCGAGCGGGGCGCTCATCGCGCCGGACTTGGCGCTTTCCCCGGCCGGCCGGTACGCGCTCAGGGCGCTTGATTCGGAATCAAGCGGGAGCCTGTGCGCCCTGGGCAATGAATAGAGGATTTGCGGATACGCCGATTTCTCCGTTTTGCCGGATCTCGGGGGCTTATTTACGCTGTGCGGCGCGCGGAGCCGCAACAGCCCGGGCATCCTCCGGCTGGATAACAACCGGATTCCGGTGGACAGTATGGACAGCCCGGGATACCGGCTTTACGCCCCGGCGTAAGGTCTGGAAATTCGAGATCATTTCCCGTGCGGGGCCTGCCGTCGCAACGGTCAAACCGCCCGGCCCTTTTGATGGATCGGTGGTTTCCGGCGATGAGAACGGATTTGCGGGAGGGGATGGCGGATGGACGGTGCGGAAGGCGGCATTTCCAACGAGCAGGCGCTCCGGAATTTCTTGATGGACATCGAGTGCCTCGATACGCTGAGGGAATGGACGCACAGGCGGAACATCTTCGACGTTTTACGCGTGACGCGAGCGGAGATCCGTCACAGCAACATGCTCGCGTGGCTGATGAACCCGGCCGAGAGCCATGGCCTGGGGGAGAGATTCCTCCGGGGCGTGCTTCAGCTTTCCATCGAAGGCTCGGACAAAGTCACGCTGGATGAGGCGCTTCGGTTGCTGACGATGGACTTCGGCGGCTTCGCGGTCTACCGCGAGTGGAAAAACATCGACATCATGGCGGTGTCCGAGGCGGGGAAGGTGCTCCTTTGCGTCGAGAACAAGGTCGACTCCGGGGAAGGGAAGGATCAGTTGAAGCGCTACCGGGAGACGGTCGAGGGGGATTTTCCCGGTTATAAAAGGCTGTACGTCTACCTGACGCCGGGCGGCGACGACTGCAGCGTCCCAGAGATATGGCAGCCCGTCGGCTACGGGAGGCTCATGGATTTGCTGGAAGCCTGCTCGGCGCGCGTCAATCTGGCCGCCGACAATCAAATGCTGATCAACCACTACGTCGAAGCGGTCAGGAGGGATATCGTGGGGGATGAAACGCTGGTTCAGGTCTGCCGGGAGATCTACGCCAAGCACAGCCAGGCGTTGGACCTGATCTTCGAAAATCGGCTGGATGAAGGATATTTTGCCGCCGAGGCCATCAAGGACTGGTGCAGGCGAAGGGCGATGACGGGCGAGATCGGGTTTGACGAAAAACTCTCCGCGAAGCGCTACATTCGCTTTACGACGCCCGCCCTCTCCGGCATCTTGCCGGATCACGAAGGGCCGGCCAGCGGGTGGAAATCACACTCCATGTATTTTTACGAGATTAAGAATTATGATAAAGTCTCGATTATTCTGTCGCTGTCGTCCCAGGGGCCGCTGACGGCGGAACAGCGGACGGCCTGTGACAGGCTGAGTGAAATTTTGAAAAGCCCCGACAAAAAGCCTGATTGGGAGTGGAAGACGCTGTACCGCCTGGGCACGATGAAGCGTCCCGACATGGAGGCGGACAATTACCAGCAGCAGATGGACGAAAAACTGGACAAGCTCTTCGCGCAGCTTCGGGTCAAAGAGCGCGAGCTTCTGGAAAAATGGAACCGGGGCGATGGCTTGCGGCCCGGTGAAAAGTCAACGCTTCCGGCGGAGGAGAAGGCATGAGGATTCGTGACGCGGGTGTCACCGTCGGCACCATGCGGCCCGGCCCCGGCAACCGGATCAGCGATGTGCCGGGCGTGACGGTCGGACACGCCACGCTCGACGACGGATCTGTCAAGACCGGTGTGACCTGCGTGATGCCCTGCCCGGACAACCCGTTTTTCCATAAGCTCACGGCGGCGGCCCACGTGCTCAACGGCTTTGGAAAGACGCTGGGATTGATGCAGATTGAAGAACTTGGCGTGCTGGAGACGCCCATCGCGCTGACCAACACGCTCAGCGTCGGCGCGGTACACGACGGCATGGTGGAATACATGCTGGAAAGCTGCGAAAACGCGTTCACCTCTATTAATCCTCTGGTGTGCGAGTGCAACGACGGATACCTGAACGACATCCGCCGCCGCGTGGTGACGAAGGAGCACCTGTTCGCCGCCATCGCCGACGCTCGGGCGGACTTCGCGGAGGGCGACGTGGGCGCGGGCAAGGGCATGAGCTGCCATGGACTGAAGGGGGGAATCGGCTCGGCGTCCCGTGTCGTCCCGCTGAATAACGGTGCGTATATGCTGGGCGTTCTGACGCTGACAAACCACGGACTCCCGGACGATCTTCGGATCGGCGGCGCGCCCGTCGGGCGGAAAGCCGCGCCCGGCGAGATGGAGAAGGGTTCCTGTATCGTGATCGTCGCCACCGACCTGCCACTTTCCGACCGCCAGCTGTACAGGGCGATCCGGCGCGCGGCGGTGGGGCTGATCCGGCTGGGTTCCTTCACCGGCCACGGCAGCGGAGAGGTGATGGTGGGCTTTTCCACCGCCAACCGCGTCCCCCATGAGAGCGCCGACGACGTGCTCGTTCGGCGGCAAATGTACGAGGACCGGATGGACCTGGTCTTCCGTGCGGTGGCCGAAGCCACGGAGGAGGCGGTGCTCAACGCCATGGCCGCTTCGGGACGCGTCGAGGGGTATATGGGGCATTTTCGCGAGCCGCTGTCGGATTATCTATCGCACACCTGACACGCGCCTTTTTGGGCGGGCCTGGAAATTCCGGCCCGCCCGTGTTTTGCCAAAAATTTGATTGTTTTTTTACAAAATCCGGTATATAATCTGTTAATGGCAAATTTGCTTGGAGGTGTCACCATGTATCTTGATCCGGGTTTTGGCAGCATGCTCGTTCAGATTATTATCGCCGCGATCGCTGCTTGCGGCGCGTACTTTCTGATGTATAAGAAGAGAATCGCCGGTTTCTTTTCCCGCAAGGGCGGCGCCAAGCCGGATGCGGAGATCAAAAACGACGAGGATGGCACGAAAGAATGAAGGAATTCAGTTCGTTCCGGGACCCTTCGGGCGTTGTGCTCCACCAGGATGGCGTCATTCTTCGCCAGGTGAACCGTTGTTACCAGGCGCAGTACGATGCGATGATGCAGAAGCTGTACGCGCCCCTCACCGCCGCGGGACTGCTGATTGAACACGCCGAGCTGGACCGGCCGCTCACGGACGAGAACGCCTATCGCCTCATCCGGCCGGTTCAGATTCCCTTTATTTCCTATCCCTATGAGTGGTCGTTCGGCCAGCTCAAGGACGCGGCGCTGACTACGCTCAAAATCCACCGCGCCGCCCTCGATCAGGACATGATCCTGAAGGACGCCAGCGCCTACAACATCCAGTTTCTGAAGGGGCGGCCGGTGCTGATCGATACGCTCTCCTTCGAATTCTATCAGGAAGGCAGCACATGGCCGGCCTACGGCCAGTTCTGCCGCCACTTCCTTGCGCCGCTGATGCTGATGCGCTATACGGATCTGCGCCTTTCACAGCTGCTTCGCATCTACATCGACGGTATTCCGCTGGATTTGGCCAGCAAGCTCCTCAAAGGAAAGGGCGGCTTTGGCGCGCGGCAGCACATCCACTGGCACGCGCGCTCAATCTCAAAGCACGCCGAGGACGGCAAAGGTCAGGTGCGCAGGGTGGCCATCTCCAAATTCAGCCACGCCGCGCTGATCGACAGCATGATCCGCCTCGTGGAGGGGCTTGAGCTGAAGGGCGTCGTCACCGAATGGGGCGACTATTACCGCCACACGAATTACTCTGACGCCGCGGCCGGATCCAAGGAAAAGCTGGTGAGCGACTACCTGGACGCCGTGAAGCCCCATACCGCCTGGGACCTGGGCGCCAACGACGGGCGCTATTCCCGGCTGGCGCTGAGACACGCCGAGAGCGTGGTCGCCTTCGACGTGGATCCGGTGGCCGTGGAGCGCAGCTACAATGCAGTCAAAGCCGCCCGGGAGCCGATGCTTCCGCTGGTGCTGGATTTGACCAACCCCAGCCCGTCGATGGGCTTTGCCAACCGGGAGCGCGTCGGCATCCAGGACCGGCAGCGGCCGGACTGCGTCCTGATGCTGGCGGTCATCCATCACTTGGTCATCTCCAACAACCTGCCGATGGGCATGCTGGCGGACTGGCTGAGCGCCCTGGGCCCGAATCTGATCATAGAGTTCGTGCCCAAGGAGGATTCGCAGGTCCGGACGCTCTTGGCGACCCGGGACGACATCTTCCCCGATTATACGCTGGAGGGGTTTGAGCGCGCGTTCTCGGGCTGGTTTGAAATTCTCCGGCGGGAGCGTGTGGCGGGCAGTGAACGCACGCTCTACCTGATGCGCACAAAAGCATAGGAGGCCTGGCCTCATGGAAAAACAGGGAAAATGGGCGGCGCCCTTCCTCGTGGGAATGATGCCGCTGATCCCCCTCGCATATCTGTATGCGCGGAACGCGGACTACCTCAGCGCGGGACAGGTGGCCGCCGTGGGCGGCGCGATGGTGCTCGTATCGCTGATTGGATACGGGCTATTCCGTGCGGTTTTTCGCGCCAGGTTCGCGGCTCTGATGGGCTGCCTGACCGGCTGGGTATTCTTCTTTGCAATGCGCGGCGCCTCAAATCTACCCGTGTTCCAGTTGGACAGGGTAGGCTTTGACGGCTTTTTGCTCCGTTACGGCGCGCTGGCGCTGGTGGGTACGCTCATTGTGCCACTGATCACGCGGAGGCTCCGCGGCGGGCAGCTGTACCCGATCCTTTTGATCTTCTTTAGCGTGCTGCTGGCGTACAACGGTTTTATCGCGGTCAAAACCGGCGTTTCGATGGAGTTTCACGCCATGGCGGCGGACAAAGTTGTCTACAAGACGCGCTTCGAGGCGGCGCAAAACGCGCCGTCGCCCAACGTGTACTGGATTCATTGCGACGCCATGCTGGGATTTGACGCCTTTGAAACGTACTTCGGGGACGATCAGGCCGAATTCGCCCAGGGGCTGGCCGAGCGCGGTTTTTCCATTAACCGCGGCGCAATGCTGGAGGCCTTCCATCAGACCCGCTACGCCGTGCCAGCGCTGATGTGTCCTTCCTTCTACGACTCGCTGCTTCAGCCTGTTTTAAAGGATCACGAGACGGCCATGGCCCAGGCGCCGCTACTGTCGCTGGACGCGCTGGACACCGCGCGGCTCAAAAATGAGACGCGGCTGGCCTTCGAACAGAAAGGATATCTTTCTCAGACTTTTGGGAGCATCAGCATCTACTATCCGCCGGTCTCCGACCGTGTCTATTCGACCGGAGACACCAGCGCCTTCCTGCTGGAAACGGATGAGCGGTTTAAAGAGAAGTACCTTTCGGTGCTGGAGGCTGGGGAATTGACCACGCTCATGACCGGCATGCCGAATGGTACGTATCTGAATCTTGTGATGAAGCTCTCCGCCCGCGGGCTTCTGCCCTTTGAGATGAAGCGCTCGGCACTTCAGCACGACCTGACGGACGGGGAGATCGCGGCGCTTTCCGGCGGTAAGAAGCTGCAGCGAAAGACGGACATGATGTTGGGAGCGATCAACGATTCCACGTACGCCGATCAGCCCACATTCGACATCGTCTTCTATTTGGGCGCCCATTCGCCCTTTGTGCTGGATGAGAACGGAGACCCCAACCCCGGTGATCATTACGCCGTGGCGTCTTATGCGCCGCAGCACAGGTACGCGGCCGACATGCTGATCATCATGATCGACGAGATCCTTGAGCGCGACCCTGACGCGGTCATCGTGCTGCAGGCGGATCACGGCCTGCATCAGAATACCGCCGCGGAAATCACCCAGGCCTTTGGCGAGGATGCGGTAGAACCGCTGTGGAACCAAGTGCTGAGCGCGCTGCGAGTCCCCGAAAAGTACCAAACGGGGGAGGAGCGCCATGCGCTCGAGAACCCGCTCAACATGTCGCGCTATCTGGTCAATACCTTCGTCGGGAAGAACTACGACTACGTCCAATAGCCTGCTAATCGAAGCACATCCTCTTGGCGCCGCCCGGAAGCAACGCTTCCAGGCGGCGCTTTGTATCCGGCGGCGTCCGGAACTCTGCCAAAATCCGAACGCATCTCACGAAAGCTGGCGATGATTTTGATAAACATGGCATAACGATGCAAATTCATGAAAAAATTTATGGCGAAATCCATTGCAATTTCTCCTGAATTTGATATAATTTTGATATTGAGTCACCGCAGGCTATTCCGGCGGGACGGCGCATGGAGCGCCGCCCGCCGCATATGTCGGCGCGTAAGTCCGGAGGAAACTATGAGCGTTGCCATTCACATCAAGCGGGCGGTCAAGCGGTACGGAAATACGACGATCATCCCCGATCTGTCGGTAGACATTCAAAACGGTGAGCTTTTTACGCTGCTCGGGCCCTCCGGCTGCGGAAAAACTACCCTGCTGCGGATGATTGCCGGCTTCAACAGCATCGAGGGCGGGGAGTTCTACTTTGACGAACGGTTGATCAACACCATCGACCCGGGGAAGCGCAACATCGGCATGGTGTTTCAGAACTATGCCATCTTCCCGCACCTCTCGGTGCGCAAGAATGTGGCCTTCGGCCTTAAAAACCGCCATCTGCCCAGAAAAGAAATCCGCGGGCAGACACAGGAGTTTCTCCGGCTGGTGAAAATTGAGGAATATGCGGACAGGATGCCCGATCGTCTCTCCGGTGGCCAGCAGCAGCGCGTCGCGCTGGCCCGCGCGCTGGTCATTCGGCCGGACGTTTTGCTGATGGACGAGCCGCTATCCAACCTGGACGCCAAGCTGCGCGTCGAGATGCGCACCGTCATTAAGCATATTCAGCGGGATGTGGGCATCACCACCGTGTACGTGACCCACGATCAGGAAGAAGCCATGGCCATCTCCGACCGCATTGCCGTGATGAATCAGGGCCAGATTCAGCACATCGGCACCCCCAAGGACATCTACCAGCGGCCGGCGAACCTTTTTGTCGCCACCTTCATCGGCAAGTCCAACGTGCTCACCGGGCGTACGGTGCCCGAGGGAGACCGCTGCTGGGTGGAGTTCAAAAACGGCTACCGGGTGAGCGCCGAGAACGTGCGGGCGGAATACCAACGCGGCGCGGAGGTCGTCATCTCCATCAGGCCCGAGGAACTTCTGCTCTCGGCTGCGCCGGAGGGGGAGGATAAAGCGCCCGAAGGCATCCGCGCTGTCATAGACGACAGCGTCTTCCTGGGCAGCAATACCCATTACTTCGTGACGATGGAGACCGGCGAGAAGGCGGAGATCATTCAGGAGTCGATGGTCGACTCCATTCTGCCGCCGGGCGCCAACATTCTGCTGACGGCGAAGACCGAAAAGATCAACGTCTTCTTGAAGGAAACGGAAGAGAGCGTCATGAAGGGTGTGAAAAACGATCTGGAGGTGCTGCCTAAGTGATGCGCTCCAGAAAGAAAACGGAGATATGGAACTGGCTCGCGGCGGGGCTGTTGATCCTGTTCCTGATATTCTTCATATACCCCTGCGTCCGGTTGATGTGGGAGGCCTTCTACACTGAAAAGACCGGATTCACGCTAAACGCCTTCGTCAAGTTCTTCGAAAAGAGCTACTACTGGAATACGATCCTCAACTCCTTCAAGGTCTCCGGCGCGGTAATGCTGATCTCGCTGGTACTCGGCATACCGTTTTCCTATTTTTTCTCATTCTATACGCTGAAGGGGCGGCGGGTGCTCTTTGTGCTGGCGCTTTTATGCACGATGTCCGCACCCTTTATCGGTGCGTATTCGTGGATCATGCTGCTGGGCAGGTCCGGCGTGATCACGAAGTTTTTGGAAGGATTCGGACTCAAGATCGGCTCCATCTACGGGTTTGACGGTATCCTGCTGGTGCAGGCGCTGAAGCTCTTCCCGCTGGTGGTGATCTATATGAACGGAGCGTTTCAGGACATCGATAACAGCCTCATGGAGGCCTCCGCCAACCTGGGCTGCGGCGGCGTCAGGCGGTTCTTCCGGATCGTGATGGGGCTGACCATGCCCACGATCCTGGCGGCGGCACTGATCGTATTCATGCGTGCCTTCGCGGACTTCGGCACCCCCGCCATCATCGGGGAAGGGTTTAAGACATTCCCGGTGCTGATCTACGACTCCTTTTTGAGCGAGGTTGGCGTGGATTACAACTTCGCGTCGGCGGTCAGCGTACTGGCGATCATCCTGACGGGCGTGGTGTTCCTGATTCAGAAGTTCGCTACGAACCGGTTCAAATTCTCAATCAACTCGCTCCACCCGATCCAGAAAAAAAAGCCTCGGGGGCTCTCCGGTTTTTTCATGCACGCCTACTGCTACCTGTTGATCGGGGTGGCGCTGCTGCCGCAGTTCTACATCGTGGCCGACTCCTTCCGGGACTACAAGGGACAGGTGGCCCAGAGCACCTATTCGCTGTCCAATTACCACAACGCGGTCCGGAAGCTCCTGGGACGCTCGATCTCCAACACGCTGACGATCTCCGTCCTGGCGCTGGCGATCATCATCGTGGTGGCGGTTTTGATCGCCTATCTGGTGGTGCGCCGCGGTGGCGCCCTCAACAACCTGATCGACACCGTTTCCATGCTGCCCTACATCATGCCCGGCGCGGTCATCGGCATTGCGCTGATCATCGCCTTCGGCGGCAAGTATTTCTCGCTGACGGGCACCATGGCCATCATGATCATCGCGCTGGCGATACGCCGAATGCCCTATACGAGCCGGTCGGCCACCGCAACGATCATGCAAATTCCCATCAGCACCGAGGAGGCCGCCATCAGCCTTGGCGCGTCGAAGCTGAAGACGTTCGCCGTCATCACCGTGCCGCAGATGTCCAGCGGTATCATCTCCGGCGCGATTCTGAGCTTCGTATCCATCATCACGGAGATGTCCAGCGGCATCTTCCTCTACAACAACCGCACCATCACGCTGACGCTGAGCACCTATTCTGCCATCACACTGGGCTCCTACGGCACGGCCTCGGCGTTTGCGACCGTCACCACGCTGCTCACCATCCTGTGTCTTGTGCTCTACCTGGTGTTCACCCGCGGCAACGAGCGGGTGCGCGTGTAAGTGCATAGAGCCGTCCGGCTTTATAGTATAACGTAACGGGAGGAAACCATATGAAAAGAACGATCGGGTTGTTCCTGGCCTGCCTATTGATCCTGAGTGCCTGCGCCGTAGGAGTTGTGGCGGAGGAAAAGCCGTCCTGGGTGCGCGATGATCCCGGCGCCATTGGCAACACCGTCGTCGTATACTCCACCCTGGATGATGCCCAGCAGGCGACCGTGGAAGCGATCTGGTACAAGTACTATCCCGATTGCACGATCGAGTGGATTTCCGACTCCGTCGGCAAGCTGATCGCCCGCGCCCGCGGCGAGGTCAACAACCCCCAGGCGGACGTGATCATGGGCGGCCTGTTCGAATCGGACGGCACCACCTACCACGACGTGCTCCAGCCCTACACCCCCACCATCGCCGACGAACTGACGATGCTGGATCCCTATGGCTACTATAGCTATTTTGACATTCAGTACATGGCGCTGGTGACCAACAATGACCTTATGAAGGAGCTGGGCATCGAGGTCAAGGGTTATCAGGATCTGCTCCAGCCCGAGCTGAAAGGAAAAATCATCCAGGCTGACCCCAACGCCTCCTCCTCCGCCTACCGCCAGTTCCATACGATCCTGGCGCTGATGGGCGATTCCTTCGGTGATGACAAGGCTTGGGATTATATCGACAAGCTCATCGCCAACTGTGCGGGCGTGATCACCACCTCGTCCTCCACGGTGTTCAAGAGCGTCATCTCCGGTGAATACGCTGTGGGTCTGACCTATGAGAACATCGTCCAGATGCAGATCGAAAAGAACGGCGCGAACAACATCACGTTGGTCTACCCGGTGGAGGGCAACACCGCCTGCGCCTCCGGCGCGGGCATGGTCAAGGACTGCCCGCACCGCGACGCGGCGTCGGCGTTCCTGGATTTCTGCGCTTCCGTGGATTATCAGAAGGCCCGTTCCGACGAGAACTGTGCCCGTGGCACCAACGCCAACATCAAGTACGGCAATTATCCGCCGGACTCCGAGCTGGGCGTGGTCAAGATCGACTGGGAATGGCTCGGAACCCAGAAGACCGCCCTTCTGGAAAAGTGGACGGAGCACTGGGCGCAGTACGCGGGCTGAGGGTCCGCAGCGCCAAGAAAAACCACCGGATGCCCTCGGGCATCCGGCGGTTTTCAATAAGGGATGACCCTTCACGTCATCAGGCCGGTCAGTGCGCCATAGGCAAAGCTTCCCCCGAAATAAATCAGCATCACGCCAAGGCCGGCGATGACAAAACGATAGATCTTATCGCTGATGAAGCGGCGCGTTTTGCCGATCACCGTGGAGATGGCGCCGTACCAGATGAAGTCCGCCAGGATGTGGCCCAGATAAAAAACGGCCACGCCCGGCGCGCCAAAGGTTTTGTAAGCCGAGAGCAGAAAACCCAGGCCGATCACCGCCCACCAGAGCAGAAAATAGGGGTTCGAGGCGCTGATCAGAAACCCGGACAGCACCATGTTCCGGGAAGTCCCGCCCTCGCCGCCCACCTGTATCCGAACCTTATCCCGGACCGCGCCGCCGACCATGCCGTATCCCAGCCAGATGAGCATCGCGCCGCCCGCGAGCCCGATGGCCGTCTGCGCCGCCGGAGACTGCAGAATCGCGTCAAAGCCCAGAAAAATGAGGCCGATCAGCGCAATTTCGAGGATCGCGTGGCCGAGCATAATGAGAAAGCCCGCCTTCGGGCCGGTGGATAGGGACTGCCGGATCGTGTAGGTGAGCACGGGGCCGGGCATGATGGCGCCCGAAAACGCCAACCCCAGCGCCGACAGAAAAACCATGGTCATGCGGCATCCTCCGTATCGCGCCCGGTGGCGTTTCGCCTACAGGGTCATTTCCATAAAGCCCACGGTGAAGGGCAGGTGGGGGAACTTCTCCACGCCGGCCGGGACGAAGCCCAAGCAGAGATACCATGCCCTCAGCGGCGCGTCCTCTTCGATGATCCCGACGGTCAGCCTGCGCTTGCCCAGTTCTTCCGACGCGACGCGCTTTGCATGGCCGACCAGGCGACGCCCGATGCCTTCACGGCGGTATTCCGGCAGCACGCACAGTTGCTTCATTTCACAGCGCTCGTCCTCGTAAGGCCTTAGCGCGACGAAACCCACGGTACGGCCGTCCGCCTGATAGGCGAACATGGGATTGCCAAAGTCATAATCCCGCCCCAACCGCTCCAGTGTCATGAAGGAGGTGTGGCCGGGGCAGTTCTCCCGCGTGAAGCCGAAATCCTCCGCAACCGTTCGGAAGCTTCGCTGAATCACCGTGAGACAGTCCGGCAGGTTTCTCTTTTCAATCCGCGCGATCATGCCTTAGCCTCCCCGGACGGCGCCGTGTTTTCAAGCATTATAGCATACGTATCCGGACAATTCCATGGGTTTTTGCGCTATCGTGCGCAATAAACGGCGGAACATCCCTAGTCGTAGAGTCCTTTGCCGTTCAAAATCTGCGGCACGTACTTTTCAACCTGCGCGGCGCGTGTTCTGGATTGCTTGGGTTTTGAAAAGTGCAGAATGTACGCCCGTTGACGTCCCGGCGTCAGCGCTTCGAATGCCGCCTTCAGGCCGGGCACTTCGTCAAATTTCTCCCGAAGCTCATCAGGAACCGGGAATTCGTCGTTTTTTCGGAAATCCACCGTTCGCCCGGATTTCTCCGCCTCGATGGCCTCCAGGATGTACGCCTTCAATATGTCTTTCACCGCCTCGATCTGCGAAACGCCGGTAAATCGGATCTGCCGCGCCGCCTGCACATTTTCGGTCTGCTGAATCATTAGGCCCCTGGGGTCGGACAGCAGCGCGCCTTTGACGAACAGGATCGCGCAATAGTCCTTAAAGCCGTGGATCAGCGCCACGTTTTTGTTTTGATACGTGTAACAGGGCACACCCCATTTCAGTTCCTCGGTCAGGTCACAACCCAGAAGGATTGCGCGCAGTTCTTCAAACTCCGCACGCCATGCGTCCGCTTCTATGAGGAAGGCGTCGACTTTGGGGTTCGTACGGCTCTCCGGCATTGGGAGCACCTCGCTTTCATTTATGGTACGATCATCAGGGCGGCAACGCCGGCCGTCGGATCATTCGTATATATAAGCAGCGGGAGAACGGATGAATCCGATCTCCCGCTAGTAGACGTAAAACGGCGTTGCGCCTTTTTCCCATATCCATTATACCACGCCGGGCAAAAAAATACCAGACTGTTCATTCCTTCGGAAACGTGGTACCCTATGCCTCTGAAGAAGGGAGCGAGGCGTATGGAAGGCGAAAGTGCGCTCACGCAGGAACGGGAACACCTGAACGAGATCCTTCGCATAACCCGCGATCAGCTGCGCGCGGCGGAGGAGAAGTGCGCGCGGCGCGGTACGGTGCTGGCTGAGGCGCGCCGGGAAATGCGCGAGCAATCCTCGGCGTTGTTTCAAAACCTTTGGTCGGCGCAGGACTTCGAGGCGCTGGCAAGCCTGAACCAGTATACGCAGCCGCTCTCGATCGGTCAGCGCGCGGAGGAGATGGAAGAGGAACGAATCCGCATGCTCAGGGGAATGCTGGACGCGCCTTATTTCGCTCGAATCGACATCGACTTTGACGACGGTGATTCTGAGCGGGTGTACATCGGCCGGGCCACGCTGAAGGATGAAAGCACCCATGAAATCTTCGTGCATGACTGGCGCTCTCCCGTGGCCGGCGTATTCTACCGCTTCGGCACGGGGCGGATGCAGTACGACGCGCCGGGCGGGCGCATCACCGGAACGGTCACGCTCAAGCGCCAGTTTGAGATCCAAAACGGCGTGCTGCGATATTTCTTCGATGCGGATGTGGAGGTCCAGGACCGCTTTCTGCGCGGCATGCTGGCGCAGGGCGCATCGCCGCGCATGCGGGCGATTGTGGAGACGATTCAGCGCGACCAGGACGCCGCCATCCGCGATACCGATCACGAGCTTCTGATGGTGCAGGGCGCGGCGGGCAGTGGAAAGTCTTCCATCGCGCTGCATCGCGTCGCGTTTTTGATGTACCGGGGGCTTTCGTCGCCGCTGGAAGCGGGCGACATTCTGATCCTGTCACCCAACGCGCTGTTTGAGTGCTACATCCGTCAGGTTCTGCCGGAATTGGGGGAGAAAAACGTGCGGACGGCGACGCTGGAGCAACTGCTTGAAGAAGTGCTGGGCACGCCGGTCGAACTCCGGAGCGACCGCCTTGAACGCATGAGCCTGGCCGAGAATGCCGGGCGCGCTCGACTCCGGGAGGCACTGGGCGTAAAATCCTCCCGGGTGTTCCGGGAGATCCTGGATCGGTTTGTCCGGGAACTGCCGCGGCGATGGATTGAATTTGAGGATGTCTGCTATGGGAGGCACACCATCGCGACGCGGCAGCAACTGAAGGCGCGGATCCTCGCCTCGGAGGGCGCCATTCCGCTGGGTGTGCGGCTGAGGCGCATGGAGATGTCGCTTTGGGACGGCATCCATCAGCGGCGGCCCGCGCGGATGACGGTTTTAACCGGTTACGCGCGCCGGGACCCACGCCACGGTATGGAGATCACGGCCTGTGCCAGGTCCTATTCCATTTTGGAGTGCGCCATTCTCTCGCGGCAGATCCGGCGCTTTGCGTACATTAGACCGCTTGCGCTCTACCGGCGGATGACGGCGGACGAGTTCGCCCTTCGCAGGCTGTGCCGCGGCTTGTCCATGCCCGCCGGAGCGGAGGAACTTTTGAAGTCAAGCGGCACACCAACCCGCGGCGCGCTGCCGCTGGAAGACGCGGCCGCGGCAGCTTATATAAAGCTTGCGACGGAGGGCGAAGGGCGTTTGGCGCGCATCAGGCATGTGGTGGTGGACGAGGCGCAGGATTACACTCCGATGGAGTACGCGCTTCTGAAGCGGCTTTTCCCCCGGGCACACTTTACGGTGCTGGGCGATGTGAATCAGGCGCTGGAGCATCCGGCGGATCGAGGGCTGTACCGGCAGGTTGCGGCCGCGCTGAACCACCCCGGCGCACCGCTGATCGAGCTCAATAAGAGCTTTCGCTGCACCCGGGAGATCCTGTCCTTCGCGCTCGGTTTTCTCAGAGAGGCGGGAGAGATTGAGTGTTTTAGCCGCGGAGGCGACGCGCCTGCGGAGCATAAGGCGCGAGACCCGGAGGAGATGAAGAACCTGATTTCCTCGGAGATCCGGCTTTGCCGCGAACGCGGGTACAAGTCCATCGCGCTGATCGCTCAAACCGCACGGGACGCGCGCGCGTGGCATGCGCGGTTGGCGGAGCCGGGGCTGACGCTGATCAGCGCGGAGGAGGGCAGCGAGATGCTTGGGGCTTTCGTCATCCCGCTGGCCCTGTCCAAGGGGCTGGAGTTTGACGCGGTGCTGGTGCTGGACGCGGACCGGTGGGCGGCGGACGGGGACAACCGGCGCCTTTACGTGGCCTGCACCCGCGCGCTGCATCGGCTGAATCTTTATGTGCTGGGGGATGGAATGGAGGCGCGAAAGGTATGACATACCGCGTGGTCCGCCGGTTTCTGGCGGAGGTTCTGGGGCTTGACGAAGCGTTGATCTCGCCGGATACACGACTTTGGCGCGAAGTGGATGTGGTCTGCCTGGCGAAAGTTGTGATCGCCTGCGAGCAGCGCTTTAGAATCACCATTCACGATGAGCAGGTGGCGGGTTTTGCGCGTGTGCGCGATCTGGTGCGCCACATCGACGATTGCCGGGCCGAGGGACGGGACGACTATACGCTCCCGTCCGATGTCCAGCGGGAGGCATGGTACTATGAGTAGCGGCACGCCGCGGCCCTTTGGAGCGCGCGAATGCGCTTGAAACGCGGTTTCGAAATGGATTGGAAATGCCGGGATGTGCGTAATGAATCCTATTGAGCCGATGCTTTTCCTGCCGGAAAACCCATCGCCAGCATGCAAGCCCAAACAGCCGACCAACCAAGGAGGCAGGAAATTTTGGCAAAAAAGTTTCTGAACATGTGTTATTTTAAGGAAAAGGAAAATATTATAATGCGCATAATGTTAATAAACAACGCAATGATTGATGCCGAAGTATTACATGAAAAGAAATGATCCAGCACAAAGAGGGTGGTATTCCGGGATAATGTAATGCCCGCCCGCGTCGCGCATCGCGCGCGAGGATGAATGTCGAATGGATTCGCACATGGCGGCACGAATTGAAATAAGACAGGGGAGAGGACGTAAATGCAAGGACGCGCAGATACGGACACATTGGCCGCCAACGGCCTTCAGAACAGTCTATACCTCACATTCTCGATTGGAACCGAGGTATTTGGAATCGGCATTGATCACGTCAAGGAGATCATCGGCATTCAGCCCATCACCCGGATTCCGGAATTTCCGGAGCACATCAAAGGGGTCATCAACCTGCGGGGAGGAATCATCCCCGTCATGGACGTGCGGCTTCGGTTCAGGAAGCCGCCGCAGGAATACGACGCCCGCACCTGTATCATCGTTGTGGACATCTTTGACGCACTCGTCGGTCTGATTGTGGACAGGGTGGCCGAGGTGGTCACCATTCCAGAGAGCGAAATTGCTGCAACCCCGGAGATCAACAGGCGAAATGCCGGCTATATAAAGGGCTTTGGCAAGGTTGGCGGCGAGATCAAGCTGCTGCTTGATTGCGGCATCCTGCTCGGCGAAGACACCCGCACAATCAAACTGAATAAGGAGAACGGAAGATGAAGTGGTTCGCAAATAGGAAGATCTCCACAAAGCTCCTGCTGGGTTTCGCGCTCGTCTGTCTGCTCACGGCTACGGTGGGCGGCGTGGGCGTTTACAACATCGGTCTGATGGATGAAAACGGGTCAATCATGTACGATAACATGGCGGTTCCCCTCGGCCAACTGACGAGAATCGCCACGTCATTCCAAAGGATTCGTGTGAACCTTCGGGATATAATTCTTTTGAATGATCCTTCGAGGTTCGCCGAATGGGAGGAGAAGATCCGTGAGCGCCGTCAGGAGATCAATGCGGAGGCCGATGCGTTTGAAAAGCTGATCTTGGACAAAGAAATCCGGTCAGCCTACGAGGAATTTATTCAAACGCGGGACGCTTTTGTAACGTATACGGATCAGATCGTAAGCCTTGCAAAGGAGAACAAGGACGAAGAGGCGCTGACACTTTTAAACTCGGACGCCTGCTACCAGGCGGAACAAGCGGAGCAGAGCGCGATTTTGAACCTGGTTTCAATGAAAACACAGAATGCCGACGAAAGGGCGGACGAAAACGACGCCATAGCGAACAGCTCCATCGTTACGATGGCGGCCGTCATGGCGGCGGCCTTGGTTCTGGCCGCAGTGATCGCGCTGTACATTTCGCGGCAGATCAGCGGATCGATGAAGAAGATCATCGCGGCGGCGGAGGAGATCGCGAACGGAGATTTGAGCGTTGAGGTGGCGGTGGATACGCGGGACGAGATCGGGGAGCTGGCGGAGGCCTTCCGCAGCATGACGGAAAACCTCAACGAGGTGCTCTCTGGGATCAACGCCGCGTCGGAGCAGGTGTCTTCGGGCGCGAAGCAGCTGTCGGACTCCAGCCTGTCGCTGTCGCAGG
>JAEZTL010000047.1 GCA_023421395.1 Bacillota bacterium
GACGGTGGGTTCGGGCGTCGTGACCAAGGTCATCGAGTAATCACGGCTCGTGGCCATCGCCACGAACCAGTCGCTGGACAAAGAGAACGGAGCCGCCTCTGACGAGGCGGCTCCGCTTTTTATTCGCGTATGCCCGCGGATCGGACTTCGGCCGGGCGGACGGCCCTTCCCGGTCGCTTTTTGACGCAGCGCGCGGCCGCGCACGCAAAAAGAAGGATCAGGCCCGACAGCATCAGGTATTTTCCCAGGTTCCTCACGGCGATGCCGCAGGAGATGCACTTTGCCCAGTACGCCGCACTGTGCCCGGCCAGGGTTTCGGGATCCCCCGACAGGCCCAGAAGCAGGTAATCCGAGAGCCAGATCACACCCGTGGCGAAAGCCTCGAGTCCGAGGCCCGCCCGCAATAACCATTTCATAGAAGAAGCATCCTTTCAGCCGGCGCGGCCAGGCGCCCGCGGAAGGATTCATTCCGCCGTTCTCGCCAGCCACTCCCTGGTCAGCGCGTGAAAAAGCGCGCTTTGTTCGATCTGCAAATTGTGCCCCGCGCGGTCCAGGAGGGCAAACGTCGCCCGGGGATAGTTTTCGAGAATGGGCCAGATGTCCCGGTAGCCGACGTCCGCGTCCTGCCGCCCGGCGAGGATCAGCACCGGGTTTGGAAAGGGCGCTTCGAGCGCGTCCACGTCGGAGGAGAAGGCATAGCCTTTCTCCCGAAACCGGGCCAGGAAGGGCTGATCCGCCGCCCGGAGGCCGGGAAGGATCTCGCCCTGAAAGCGTTCCCAGACCGCCTCCGTCTGCAGTACGCAGCCCTGAAACGCCTCGGCGTCCTCCGGCGCGAGCCGGCCAAGAAGCGCCCCGTCCCGTTCCAGCACCACGTGGGGCGGCAGCGCGCGCCGCGTGCGGTCGGGGATGGATACCGGGCACACGAGCATCAGTCCCGCCACGCGCCCGCCCAGCCTGCGAACCAAACCGCGCGCAAGATAGCCGCCGTAGGATTGGCCCGCCAGCAGGAAGCGTTCGCCGGGCAGAACCCCGTCGATAAAATCGACGAGCAGCTCCAGCATGGCGTCCGCGCCGTCGATCCAGTCCGCGCCGCCGGTCAGCCCCATCCCCGGCAAGTCCGGGTAGATGCGCCGGTAGCCGGTCGTCCCCTCGAATGCGGGTTCCATACAGCCGGCCATGAGGCGATGATCCACCTGATAGCCGTGGAGCATGATAACCGGCGTTCCTTCGCCAAGGATCTCATAATAAACGGGCAATCCCCGCAGGGTCAGTTTCACGGTCCTCATCCCTTCCCGCCGCGGCGCGCGTCAATCCGCCATAGAATGCCCGAGCAGCGCCTGCTCACGCTCTTCGCGGAACTGGTTGACGTAGAGGTTGTAGTAGTAGCCCCGCTGGGCGATCAGCTCACGATGGGTTCCCTGTTCCTTTACGCGGCCATCCTGAATGACCAGGATGCGGTCGGCGCTTTTGATGGTGGAGAGGCGGTGCGCGATGATGAAGCTGGTGCGGCCCTTCAGCGCGGTGGCGATGGCCTTTTGGATGCGCTGCTCGGTTTCGGTGTCGACGGAGGAGGTGGCCTCGTCGAGCACGAAGATGGAGGGATCCGCGAGGAGCGCCCGCGCGAAGGAGATCAGCTGCTTCTGGCCGGTGGACAGCCGGCCGCCGCCCTCGCCCACGTCGGTATCGTAGCCTTTTTCAAACTTGAGGATGAAGCCTTCCGCGTCCACCATGCGGGCGGCGCGCTCCACCTCCTCGTCGGTGGCGTCGAGCCTGCCGTAGCGGATGTTCTCGCGGATGGTGCCGGAGAACAGGTGGGGCTGCTGCAGCACGTACCCAAGGTGCGATTCGAGCCACAGCTGCGAGCGCTCGCGGTAATCCACGCCGTCGATCAGGATGCGGCCGGACGTGGGCTCGTAGAACCGGCAGATGAGGTTGACGATGGTGGACTTTCCGCTGCCGGTTTCGCCCACCAGCGCGATGGTCTGGCCCGACTTCACGGTGAGACTGAAGTCATCCAGCACCTTCTCACCGCCACCGTACCGGAAGGACACATGGTCGAAGGTGATGTCTCCCTTGAGATCCGGCCAGTTGGCTGTCAAAGGATGGAAATTGTCGCCATAGACCGACTCGACGCCCGTGCCGTCCGCGATCTCCGGCTTGGAATCCAGGAGCGACACCACCCGCTCCGCCGCCGCCTGGGCGGACTGCAGATCCGCGAACACGCGGGCGATGTTGGTGATGGGTTCGAAAATCTGTACCGAATAGTTCATAAAGAGCGTCAGCGTGCCGAAGCTGGTGATCCCGGAAAACACTTCGTATCCGCCGCGCCACAGCGCGTAGGCCGCCGCTACGGAGCCCAGCGACATCACCAGCGGCATGAAGAGGGCCGACAATACCGCCGCCCGCACGGAGCAGGTGCGCATTTTGTGGGTCAGCTCCACGAATTCGCGGGTGTTCTCGTCCTCGCGGACGAGGGTTTTCGTGGTCTTTGCGCCGGCGATCCCCTCGTTGAAGGCGCCGGTAATGCGGGAGTTGGTCTTGCGGACCTCGCGGTAGCTGGCCAGAATGCGCTTTTGGAAGTACACCGCCAGCGCCGCGATCACGGGCAGCACCACGACGAGCGCCAGCGAAAGCGTCAGGTTGATGGTCAGCATCACCACCACGGAGATCGCAATGAAGCCCGTGCCCCAGACCAGGTCGATCAGGCTCCAGCCGATGGTGTCGGCCAGCCGCTGGGTGTCAGAGGTCATCCGGGACAGGATGTAGCCGATGGGCGTCCTGTCATAGTAAGAGAAGGAAAGCTCCTGCAGCCGCTGGAAGCCCAGGCGGCGGATCAGGTGGCATACGCCCGCCTCCACCCGCGCGCAAAGGAAGATGAACCCGGCGATCGAGGCGGTCTGCACAAGCACGGCAAGGCCATACCGGACGATGAACCCGCCCAGTCCCTCGGTGGTCGAGCCCGCGATGAATACGTCGATGGCTTCTCGGGTTAGAAGCGGAAACACCACATCCATCGCGGCGCACAGGATCATCAGCACGATGATGCCCGCTAGGTGGGGGTGATAGGGCTTCACGTAGCCCAGCACGCGGCGCCAAAGCCCAGCGTCCAGGCGCCTCGTATAGTCCTGTTCCTGATGCGCTTGCATCGTGATTCCTCCTTCGGAAGGCAATAAAATTTTTCGCGCTTTCAGTTGCCGTTGGGATCGGGCGCGCTTTTTTCTCCGCCGGGAAAGCCCGGCCTTCCGGGGAAGGCCGGGACCCTTGGGAGAGGATTGTCTCGCCCTCTTGCGGGAAGGATGGAGAACTGCCGTCCCGCTGGCGGGGGTCCGGGGGCGCCCCGGCACGTACCGGCGTTCCGCTCCCCTTATGCGGAGGCGTCGGTTTCGAGTTCCTCCTCCAGCTGAGACTGGATGCGCCACACGCGACGGTACAGGCCGTCCTGGGCGATCAGTTCCTCGTGGGTGCCCTGCTGGGCGATGCGGCCGTTTTGCAGGACCAGAATCAAATCCGCCTGGCTGAGGGTGGTCAGCCGGTGGGAGATGATGAAGGTGGTGGCGTGTTTCTTTTCGCGACGCAGCGCCTCGCGGATGGCCTGATCGGTTTCGGTATCGACGGCGGACAGCGAGTCGTCAAAAATCAGGATGTCGCTGCGCTTGAGCAGCGTTCTGGCGATGGCCACCCGCTGCTGCTGTCCGCCAGACAGCGTGACGCCCCGCTCGCCCACCAGCGTTTCGTAGCCCTTGTCAAAGTTCCGGATGAAGCCGTCGGCGCGGGCGGCGCGAGCGACGCCCTCCACCGCCTCCATGGAGACATGCGGCGCGGCGATTTTGATGTTGTCGCCCAGCGTGCGGGAGTAGAGGAACGGTTCCTGGAGGATCAGCCCGATGCGGCTGCGCAGGTGCTCCTTGCGGATTTTTCGGATGTCCACGCCGCCGATGGTGATCCTGCCCTCGTCTACATCGTAGAGGCGCTGCAAAAGGTGCATCATGGTGGATTTTCCTGAACCGGTAGCCCCTAGAATCGCCACCGTCTGGCCGCGCTTTACCGCAAAGTCCACGTCGATGAGCACCGGGTTCATCTTTTCGTAGGAGAAGGCCGCGTGCTCGAAGTGGATGTCGCCAGCGATGGAGGGCGTGAGCTCACCCTCCGGGTCGGCCTCCGCCGGGGTCTCCAGCACTTCGGCGATGCGGCCCGCGGAAACCATCGCCTTGCCCAGTTCAGAAAGGATTCTGCCCAACTGGCGCACCGGCCAGAGCAGCATCCAGATGTAGCTGACAAATACGGTCATTTCGCCCACGAGAAGCTGCCCGCCGGCGGCGAGGAAGATGCCGTAGACCAGCGCCATACCCGCCTGCACCATGCTGATGAAGTCGCTGGAAGGCCAGTAGACAGCCAGAAGGTCGCCCAGATGCCGGTGTTTTTTATAGAGATCGTCGTTGAAGCGGGCGAACTTCTCCACCTCGTACTGCTGCCGCCCGAAGGCGCGCACCACGCGCACGCCGGACAGGTTCTCCTGCAGCACGGCGCTCATCTTGCCCTCGGCGTCGTCCACCTTCTGGAAATTCTTCTGCACGAGCCTGAAAAACAGGAATGCCCAGGTGAAGAGGCCGGGCACCAGGATCAGCGAGACGAGCGTCATCTTCGGATTGATTCTCAGCATGACCACCACCGCCACGCACACGATCAGAAACGTGCGGAAGATTTCCACCAGCTGGCTCTGCAGGAAGCGGCGGATGGTTTCCACATCCGAAGTGCAACGCTGCACCAGGTCGCCCGTCTCCGCCTTGACGTGGTAGTCGAAGGACAGCCGCTGCAAATGGTCGTACAGCCGGTCCCGGAGGGATTTGGCGATGTCCTCGCTGGCCTCCGCCGACCAGCGCCCCCGGAGATACTGGAAGAGGCCGCCGACGAGGTACAGTAAAAGCATGCCGCCTGCCATCAGCCACAGGTTGCGGATCAGAAAATCGCGCCCGCCCATCCGGTCCACCCAGGCGAGGATGGGCCCTGGCAGCTGGATGGGCCGCTTCGCGCCGATCACGGCGTCGATGGTCTCCGCCAGCACCAGCGGCGTCACCAGCGACACGCACACGCTGATCGCCATCGCCAGGATCGAACCCAGGTACTTGGCCAGCCGGCCCTTCATCATCGAGCGGATCAGGTGCAGTTCTTTCAGCTTCATGAGAGAGGTCCTCCCTTGGGTTTTTCAGGACATAAAAAGGCCACCGGGCGAATGCTGCCCGATGGCCGACGCGTTGACGGACGAAACTACGCCCTTTGATCGCGAAGGTACATAAGGCGGCAATCCAAATTGCTGTTGATTCCATTGACGGCGATGACGCGATTCATGTCAAAGTACATTCGGACTGCCCCCTTTCAATGATCTTTGTCGCGGCGCTCGCGCGGCCACTTGCTCATTCTATGGCATGACGTGCCAATTTGCAAGTTATGTATAGGTTAATTCAAATTCGAGGTGATGGCCGGTTGACACAGTTTGACAAAGCCCCCCAGGGCAAGTATAATCAGATGAGCTCACGCAAATGTACGGCTGTGGAGGATTTTGAAGACGATGAAGTCGCTGATCCTGGCCGCGGGCTATGCCACGCGGCTGTATCCGCTCACGCTCGACACGCCCAAGGCACTGCTTCCCATCGGCGACAAACCCATGTTGGATTACCTGGTTTCCGAGATCGCGACGCTGGACCGGATGACCGAGGTGCACCTCGTCTCCAACCACCGTTTTATTACCCAGTTTGCAGCCTGGGCCGAAGGCGCGAAGGCGCGCTACCCGGGCCTTCAGTTCAGCGTGTGGGACGACGGCACCACCTCAAACGACGACCGCCTGGGCGCGGTGGGGGACATCCAGTTCGTCATCGATCGGGCGAAACTGGATGACGACCTTCTGATCGCCGCCAGCGACAACTTCTTCACCTTTCCGCTGCGCGACTTCGCGGCAGACTTTCAGCGCACTGGGCGGGATACGCTTTTGACCGCGCATCTTGATGACATCGAAACGCTGCGCAAGTTCGGGGTGGCCACGCTGGGGGAGGACAACCGGGTGCTGTCCCTGGTGGAAAAACCGCAGAACCCGCCCAGCGACGTGGGCGTGTACGCGCTCTACCTCTACCGGCGGGACACACTGCCGCTCATCGGGCAATACCTGGACGAGGGCAATTCTCCGGATGCGCCCGGCCACTTTCCGGAGTGGCTCTGCACCCGGCGGGATGTGCGCGCCTATCTCTTCACCGGAGAATGCATCGACATCGGCTCGCCGGAGGCCTACCGGGCGGTCAACGAGCGCTTTGGCGGAGGGAAACGTGGATAAATGGGATAAGCGCTTCATGGAGATGGCTTCGGTCATCGCAACATGGGCAAGCTGTTATCAGGCGGAGCGCAAGATTGGCGCGGTGATCGTGAAGGACAAGCGCATCATGACCACCGGCTACAACGGCGCGCCCGCGGGGGTCAAGACCTGTGTCGAGCGGGGCGAATGTCTGCGGCGCAAGATGAACATCCCCTCCGGCACCCATCACGAGATCTGCTACGCGGTACATGCCGAGCAGAACGCCATCATCCAGGCGGCGCGGCTTGGCGTGAGCATCGCCGGGGCGACGCTCTACTGCACCCACCAGCCCTGTGTGCTGTGTGCCAAGATGATCGTGAACGCCGGCATCGTGCGGGTGGTCTATCGGGAGGGGTATCCGGACGATTTCTCGGTCCAGATGCTCACCGAAGGCGGTGTGGCGCTGGAAAGATATGAGGAGGACGCGCGGGATGGGCGGTAAACTGGCTCCGTCGGATCTGTTTGACCTGGAAAAGACCATCGCCGCGGCGCTGTTTCAAGGGCTTACGCACCCTTGGCAGGCGCTGCCGCTTCTAACAAAATTCATTCTGAAACTTGGCGAAACATTGCCCGAGAGTGAGTATGAAAGGCGCGAGGGCGGCATATATATTGCAAGAAGCGCGAAAATCGCCCCGTCCGCCTCGCTGGCCGGGCCGCTGATCGTGGACGAGGGCGCGGAGGTGCGCCACGCGGCGTTCATCCGCGGCAGCGCCATCGTGGGCAAGGGGGCCGTGGTGGGCAATTCCACGGAACTCAAGAACTGTCTGCTGTTTGACAGGGTGCAGGTGCCCCACTACAACTACGTGGGGGATTCCATTCTGGGTTTCAAAGCCCACATGGGCGCGGGGGCCATCACCTCGAACGTGCGGAGCGACAAAAGGGAAGTCGTGGTGCACGCGCCGGAAGGCGATATCGCCACGGGCCTCCGAAAGTTCGGCGCCATGGTGGGGGATGAGGTCGAAATCGGCTGCAACACCGTACTCAATCCCGGCGCTGTGCTGGGCCGCGGCGCGTGGGTGTACCCGCTGTCGCTGGTGCGCGGCGTCGTGCCCGCCATGCACGTGGTCAAAGACGGCGGGCGCATCGCCCAGAGACGAACGTAAAGGAGAACACAGCATGGGCAGACTTTTTGGAACCGACGGCGTCCGCGGCGTGGCAAACGAAACGCTGACGGTGGAGCTGGCGCTGCGCATCGGCCGCGCCGCGGCGATGGTGCTCTCCGGCGGCAGCCGCCGCCGCCCCGTCTTCGCGGTGGGGATGGACACGCGAATTTCCAGCGACATGCTCTCCGGCGCGCTGACCGCCGGGCTGTGCTCGGTGGGGGCGGATGTGATCCAGCTGGGGGTGGTGCCCACGCCGGCGGTGGCGTATCTGGTCGGCAAGTATAAAGCCGACGCGGGCGTGATGATCTCCGCCTCCCACAACTCCGCCGAGTTCAACGGCATCAAAATTTTCTCCGGCGATGGATACAAGCTGCCCGACGACCTGGAAGAGCGCATCGAGGCCATCGTACTGGACCGGGTGCAGGCCGAGACGCTGGCCACTCCCGCCGATATCGGCAAGGTGATCGCAAAGCCCGGCGCCATCAAGGACTATGTGGATCACGTAAAGTCCTCCGTCGCGTTTTCGCTCGAAGGACTGAATATTGCGGTGGACTGCGCCAACGGGTCCGCCAGTACGTCCGCGGCCCGGCTCTTTTCGGAGCTTGGCGCGAACGCGACCATTCTGTTCGCCGAACCCGATGGACTCAACATCAATATGGGCTGCGGCTCCACCCACATCGCCGCGCTCCGGGAATACGTGCTGGAGCACAAGCTGGACGCGGGCGTGGCCTTCGACGGCGACGCGGACCGTTGCCTGATGATCGACGATGCGGGCAACCTCATCGACGGCGACTTCATCATGGCCATCTGCGCGCTGGACATGAAAAAACGCGGCAAGCTGAACAAGAACACCGTCGTCGGCACCATCATGACCAATCTGGGTTTTGTGAAATTCTGCGAGGAGAACGGCATCCGCTTCGAGGCCACCAAGGTGGGCGACCGGTTTGTACTGGAGGAAATGCTGCTGGAGGAGTATGATTTCGGCGGCGAGCAGTCCGGCCATGTGATCTACCGGGACTTTGCCACCACCGGCGACGGCCAGTTGACCGCGGTGCAGCTTCTGTCGCTCCTTCGCCGCGAGGGCGTGAAGCTTTCCGAGATGTCGCGCATCATGAAACGCTACCCGCAAGCCATGATCAACGTGCGCGTCTCGCCGGAGGGCAAGCTCAAGTTCTACACCGATCCCACCGTCAAGGAGGCCGTGGAGGCGGGCAAGAAGGCGCTGGGCAGGGACGGGCGCATCGTGGTGCGCGTGTCGGGGACCGAGCCGCTGATCCGCGTGATGACCGAGGGTCAGGATGAGGCGTTGATCCGCCGCGTCGCGGAGGATACCGCCAGGGTGATTGAGGAGCAGTTGGGCGGGGCATAGGGCCGTCGAAGCCTTTGGAAATTCCCGCAACGGAAGCAATCAGGGCCGGGACGCATTGCGTCCCGGCCCTGATTGCCATATCTTGAAGCGTTTGCGCGGATACGCGCAAGGAGCCGGGTTCAGTAATTCTCCCGGCAGCGCTCCTTGCGCAGCCGGCTCCGGCGCTCGCCGGCCAGGAGCGATTCTTTCTCCTCGTCCGTTTCGGGGATGAGCCGCGGCACGGGCGTGGGGCGCTCGAATTCGTCCAGCGCCACCATCACGAGGTAGGCGGTATTGATCAGCTCGCGCTCGCCGTCCAGCGCCTCCACGTACGTCCTGACGCACACCTCCATCGAGGTGCGGCCCACATACGTCATCTTGGCGGTCAACAGCACCACATCGTTGGCGCGGGCGGGGCCCGAAAACTGCAGGTTGTCCACGGCGACGGTGGTCACGTTGCGGCCGGAGTGGCGCCGCGCCACCACCGCGGCCACCACGTCGATCCATTCCATCAGCTGGCCGCCGAACAGCCGCTTGAAGCCGTTGAGCGCGCCCTGGGTGAGGATCTGCACCTGCTCGGTATAGGATTCGGAGGGATGCTTGCCGTTCACGCTTCTTCCTCCTGCGCCGCTTGCGCCGCCGCGCCGGCGGGGGCCTGGGCCGCGGCGCCGCCGCCCAGCGTCAGCGTGATCTCCCCGGCCTTCTTCGCCTTGGGCGGGCACTTGGGCAGCTGGTAGGGATTTTCCGAAAGCCCGTCCTTGGCCATCATGCGCTCCAGCACCGTGATGTCGGAAGAGATGTCCAGCGCGTCGGCTTCGAACATCTGATCCAGCTGCTGTTCAAAGCCGAACACCAGCTGCGAGAGCATCTTCTCGATGGCCTCCCGGCTCGAGCGGATGTTGTCGCCCTCCACGGTCTGCTTTTCCAGCTCCGCGTAAGCGGAGAGCAGTTTCAGCGTCGTGGGCAGGTAGTAATTCATGAAGGTGCGGATCTGAT
This sequence comes from Bacillota bacterium, assembly GCA_023421395.1. Taxonomy (GTDB): domain Bacteria; phylum Bacillota; class Clostridia; order Christensenellales; family Aristaeellaceae; genus JAEZHK01. The sequence continues at coordinate 9,788 of JAEZTL010000047.1, forward strand.
CCAGCTTGGCGGGGGATTGCTTGACCTTGTCAAAGATCAGCCGGGTGACCTCCTCGATCCTGCGGATCTTCTGGGAGACTTCCTCGTTGGCGATCAGCTCGTCCATGCGGCGGATTTCCCTGAGCTTGGCCATGTAAGGATCCTCCGGGGCCTTGGGCTCCTGCTTCCTCGGTTCGGGTTTTGGCTCCGGCCGGGACTCCGCCTTCGGGGTCTTGGCCGCCTCCGGCTCAAAACTCAGCTTGATTTCCGCTGCCGACGCCTGCTCCGCCGCGCTGCCGTCGATTACCAGCGCGCGAGTACTCATGTCCAGGTACGCGCCCTCGGGGAAGCGGCCGTCCTCGATCATCTGCTCCAGATCCCGGCACGCCTGATCTTCCGTCACCGGGATGGCGGCGGCGATGTCCCGGACGCGCATCACCTTGCGCTTGCCGACGACATGAAGGTACTTGTCAAACCGGCGGCGCGACCGGCCCAGAAAACCGGAATAACCCACCAGCCCCAGACCGACGGCGACGGCGAGCATCGCCGGGAAAAAGGAGCGGATGCCCATAACGAGCATCAGGAAGCCAAGCATCGTCAGCACCCAGCCGGCGGAGGACGACGACTTGGCGCGGCGCTCCGAGGATTCTTCGCTCGTGAGGCTCTGGAAGCGCTTCAGGAGCATGATGACGCCCACCGGCGGAAACACCACCAGCATGATGGCCACCGGAATCCAGCGGTCAACGTCCCCGTCCCGCTTCTGCGGACGCCGGTCTCTCACTCTATTTCTGGGCATGCGTATCCACGGACTCCCTCCAGCACAATTCGGGCACAGTATAGCACAAACCCGGCCTCGAGGAAAGGCCGGGCGCGTAAATTCCGATGCCGCCGCTCCCAAACGACGTTTTCCACCCCTGAGCGCCGGGGCGAAGGTTATTCGACGGTGACGGACTTGGCCAGATTGCGGGGCTTATCCACGTCGCAGCCGCGCAGCACCGCCACGTAATAGGCGAACAGCTGCAGCATCGTGGCGCTGACGAGGGGCGCAAGCAGCGCGCTTACCCGGGGGATCAGGAAGCGGTCGTCCGCCGCGCCGTCGTCGGGCGCGCCTTCCGGCGCGATCAGGATGACGCGGGCGCCCCTGGCCTTGACCTCCTTGACGCCGGAGAGCAGCTTCGGGTACAGCGCGTCGTCGGTGGCCAGCGCGATCACCGGCATGCCCTTTGTGATCAGCGAGATCGCGCCGTGCTTGAGTTCGCCCGCGGCGTAGGCTTCGGAGTGGATGTAGGAAATCTCCTTGAGCTTGAGAGACCCCTCCTGGGACAGCGCCCAGTCCAGCCCCCGGCCGATGAAGAACAGGTTCTCCGCGTGGCGGTAGTCGTCCGCCAGCGCCTGAATCTCCTCCTTGCGGCCGATCACGCGGCGGATGGCCTCCGGGACGGTCTCAAGCATCTCCCGAATGAGGGCTTCCGCCTCCGCCGGGGCGATGGTTCCCCGCGCCAGCGCGATGGCCAGCGCCACCAGGTACATGGCGATGAGCTGCACCGTGAAGGCTTTGGTGGAGGCCACCGCGATCTCCGGGCCGGCCCAGGTGTAGAGCACCGCGTCGGCTTCCCGCGCGATGGAGGAGCCCACCGCGTTGACCACGCCCAGCGTCATCGCGCCGCGGGACTTGGCCAGGCGCAGCGCCGCCAGCGAGTCCGCCGTCTCGCCGGACTGGGAGATCAGGACCACCAGGTCCCTCTCCGTCAGGATCGGGTCGGCGTAGCGGAATTCCGAGGAGATGGAGACCTCCGCCGGCAGCCGCGCCAGCTTTTCAATGGCGCCCTTGCCCACGAGGCCGGCGTGCATCGCGGTGCCGCAGCCCACGATGATCAGGCGGTTGAGCCCGCGAAGCCGCGCCTCATCCAGCGCGGGCAGATCCAGCGCTGGGAGGCCTTCCCGCACCCTGGGGCGCAGCGTGCTGAGCACGGCGTCGGGCTCTTCGTGAATCTCCTTGAGCATGAAGTGGGCGTAGCCGCCCTTTTCCGCCGCCTCCACGTCCCACTGGGCGGTCTCCAGCCGCTTTGAGACCGGCGCGCCGGAGAAGTCCGCGATCCGGATGCCGTCGGGCGAGAGGATCGCGATCTCGCCCGGCTCCAGCTGATAGTAGGAGCGGGTATACTTGAGCAGCGCCGGGATGTCGGACGCCATATAACTGCCGTCCGCGCCCGACGCGACGATCAGCGGGCTGTCCTTGCGCGCGGCATAGATGACGCCCGGCGCGTCCCGGAACACCACGCCGAAGGCGTAAGCGCCGGTCAGCTCGCCCGCGGCTTCGGTCAGCGCCCGGAAGGGATCGCGGGTTTTGGCGTAGTGATAGTCGATCAGCTTGGCCGCGACCTCGGTGTCCGTCTCGGTCTGAAAGGAATAGCCGTGGCTCTCGAGGAAGCGCTTCCATTCGAGGTAGTTTTCCACGATGCCGTTGTGCACCAGATATAGCCGCTCCGTGCCGTGGGGGTGGGCGTTTACGTCCGAGGGCTCGCCGTGGGTGGCCCAGCGGGTGTGCCCGATGCCGCAGCCCGATTCGATGGGATGCGCCTCCAGAATCTCCCGGATGTTCGCGAGCCGCCCCTTGGCCTTGACGGTTTTGAGCGCGCCGCCGTCGAACACCGCGATGCCGGAGGAGTCGTAGCCTCGGTATTCCAGTGCCGTCAGCCCCGCCATGAGCCTGGAAACCGCATCCTCGCGCCCGGTATAGCCGATAATCCCGCACATAAAAATACTCCTTTTCTGCGCGGCGCGGGAAGGACACGCGCGGCGGCGCCCTGCCGTCGTTTGCCCTAGGCAAACGACACGCAAGGCCTCGCCGTCATTCTTCCCGGCGCGGCAGATCGTTATTTTAGAAAATTCATGAAACGCGCGCTTTGTTGTGCGGTCGCCCGCAGTTTTTCCGCGCGTCTGAGGATGGGCGCGTCCCACCCGAGCGGCATCCGCCGAATCTTTCGATGCGCGCCGGTTTCCCGGCGCTACCGCTCTCCTCGTCAACTGTCCGGCGATGGGCCGACCGCGGGCCGCGCGTCGCGCGCGCCCGGGCGGGATCGGACAGTCCCGGCGCTTGCAGGTTCCCCTTTACCGCCGCATGGACATTCCCCCTTTCCCAAATTTTATGCGCTCCCCTGAATGGATATGCGCCGTCACGCCGTTCCGGTACGGCGGAGGCGTTCCAGGAGCACCATAAGCACCGAGATGTCGCCCGGAGACACCCCGGGGATGCGGGACGCCTGCCCCAGCGAGCGGGGCTTTGTCGCCGCCAGCTTCTGACGGGCCTCGATGCGCAGCGCCGGGATCGACAGGTAATCGATATCCTCCGGCATCGCGAGCGCCTCCGCCCGGTTGAACCGGTCGATCTGGGACTGCTGGCGCGCGAGGTATCCTTCGTATTTGACCATAATCTCCGCCTGCTCCAGCGCGTTTTCGGGCAGGGATGAAAGCGGCGTGCCCGCCGCGAGATGTTTCAAGCTCGCCTCCGGGCGGCGCAGCGCGTCCGAAAGGCGGAGCTCGCCCACCAGCGCCAGCGCGGCTTGGGTATCCTCCCGTTTTTTCAGCATCCGCCGGTAGCGCGCCGGGTTGACGAGCCCCGCGCGGTAGCCCGCCTCCGTCAGCCGGAGGTCCGCGTTGTCCTGCCTGAGTTTCAGCCGGTACTCGGCGCGGGAAGTCATCATCCGGTAGGGCTCGTCCACGCCCTTGACCGTCAGATCGTCCACCATGACCCCAAGGTAGGCGTCGGCGCGGGACAGAAGCATGGGCGCTTCGCCCTTCAGCCACAGCGCGGCGTTGATCCCCGCGTAGATTCCCTGAGCGGCGGCCTCCTCGTAGCCGGAGGTGCCGTTGACCTGCCCGGCGAAGTACAGCCCTTCGATTTCCCTCGAGGCCAGCGCGCCCGTGAGGCGGGTGGGGTCGATGCAGTCATACTCAATGGCGTAGGCCAGCCGCAGCACCCGCGCGTTTTCAAGGCCGGGCACGCTTTGGTAGATTTCCCGCTGCACGTCCTCCGGCATCGACGTGGACATGCCCTGCACATACCATTCGACGGTATCCGCGCCTTCGGGTTCCAGAAAAATGGGGTGGCGGTCCTTGTCGGCGAAGCGCACGATCTTGTCCTCAATGGAGGGGCAGTAGCGCGCGCCGGTGCCGTGGATGGAGCCGGAGTACATCGGGGCGCGGTGCAGGTTCCGCCGGATGATCTCGTGGGTTTCAGGTGTGGTGTAGGTGAGGTAGCAGGGCATCGTGTTTTCGAGCCTGCGATCGGTGAGGAACGAGAAGGGCACCACCGGCTCGTCGCCCGGCTGAATTTCCATTTTGGCAAAATTGATGGTACGGCCGTCCAGCCGCGCGGGGGTGCCGGTTTTGAAGCGGCGCAGCAAAAAGCCCAGGGCTTCCAGCGCGCCGCCCAGATGCATGGCGCTCAAAAGGCCCTGAGGGCCGCCCTGCCACGAGCATTCGCCGATGATGATTCGGCTATCCAGATACACGCCGCCGCAGACGAGGGCAGCGCGGCACTCGATGCGCGAACCCGTGGCGGTGCAAACCGCGGTCACGCGGCCGTGGTTCACCTCGATGCCCGAGATCTCCGCCTGCCGGAGCGCCAGGTTTTCCGCCTCGTCCAGCGCGCGGCGCATCCGCCGCTGATAGGTTTTTTTGTCCGCCTGAGCGCGCAGCGAGTGTACCGCCGGCCCTTTGGCGGTATTGAGCATGCGGGACTGCAGCAGGGTATCGTCAATGGCCAGGGCCATCTCGCCGCCCAGCGCGTCCACTTCCCGCACCAGGTGCCCCTTGGCGGTGCCGCCGATGGAGGGATTGCAGGGCATCAGCGCCACGCTGTCCAGGTTAAGCGTGGCCAGCAGCGTGGAAAAGCCCATCCTGCTCAGCGCCAGCGCCGCCTCGCAGCCTGCGTGGCCCGCGCCGATCACCACGGCATCGAATCGTTCGGGTGTCATTTCAGGTCCTCTTTGCGGTGAAAAGTTTTATCCATTATACCGCATGCCCGCCGCGTCGGACGTCATTTTATCCAACTTTAACGCGTATGACTGGTTGACAGGGGGAACGCGCGGGGCTATAATCTCTTTGGTTAGAAGCGGCTAACTTCTGGGGAAGCCATTAAGCCGGAATACACGAACTGCGAGGGGCGAGCCTATGCTGCAGCGGACGCTGGACCATCTGGACAACGGCGAGAGTGCGGAAGTGACCCAGGTGCTGGTGGAAGGCAAGATCAAGCGCAGGCTGGTGGAGATGGGCATTACGCCGGGGACGCGCGTCACCGTGACCAAGCGCGCGCCGCTGGGAGACCCCATTGAGATCGCGCTCCGGGGATACAAGCTGACCATCCGGCAGTCAGACGCCCGGGGCATCCGGGTGACGGGGAGGGCGAGCGCTTGAAGTACGTCATCGCACTGGCAGGCAACCCCAACAGCGGCAAAACCACGCTGTTTAACGCGCTGACCGGTTCCAACCAGTACGTGGGCAACTGGCCGGGGGTGACGGTGGAGCGCAAGGAAGCGCTTTTTGAGATGGGCGAGGACGAGGTGACGCTGACGGATCTGCCGGGCGTTTACTCGCTGTCGCCCTATTCCATCGAGGAGAACATCACCCGCCACTTCATCGCGCAGCACCGGCCGGATGTGGTGCTCAACATCGTGGACGCCACCAATCTCGAGCGCAACCTGTTCCTCACACTGCAGCTGATGGAGCTGGAGCGGCCGCTGGTGATCGCCCTCAACCTGATGGACGAGATCGAACGGCACGGCGGGCGGATCGACTGCAAAAAGCTCTCGCGGCTTCTGGGCGCGCCGGTGGTGCCCATCTCCGCCAAAAAGCGCACCGGTTTTGACGAACTGTTCACCGCGCTCAGCGAGCAGGCCCATCACCCGGTGACCGCCAGCGCGCTGAGGCGCTACGACGCGGCCACGCGCATGGCGGTGGCGTCCATCGTCGCCGCGCTGGGCGGCGCGGAGGCCCACTCCGCCTTCGACGCGCCGGAGCACTTTTCCCATCGCGACGAGCGCCACCGGGACGACGACCACACCGCCCAGGCGCCCCACGCCCATATCGGCGGCTACGAGGATGAGGGCGACCTGGACTTTGCGCCGCCCACCGAATGGGTGGCGCTGAAGCTGCTGGAGGGCGACGATACCATCCTGTCCTCGGCCTACCTGACAAACGACCAGCGGGAGAAGATCCGCGCCGCGGTCAAAAGCTATCTCGTTCAGGGCCAAAAGGCGCACCCCGGCATCGACGGGCTGACGCTGGTGGCCGACGCGCGCTACGCCGCCATCGAGCAGATGCTGCGGGAGGCGGAATTTAAGCGCGCCGGCTCGGCGGAGGACGACCTCTCCGACCGCATCGACCGGGTGATGACCCACAGGGTGTTCGCGTTTCCCATATTTCTGGCCATCATGGGCCTGATGTTTGCGGTCACCTTCGGGCCGGTGGGGCAGGCGCTGTCCGGGTGGGTGGAGTATGCGATCAACAATCTCCTGGGCGCGGGGGCGGAGCGCCTGCTGACGGCCGCGGCAGCCCCGGAGTGGATCCGCTCGCTGCTTCTGGAGGGCGTGATCGCGGGTGTGGGCGGCGTGGTCACCTTTCTTCCGCAGATTTTGATGATCTTCCTTTTTCTGTCAATCCTGGAGGACAGCGGATACATGTCCCGCGCCGCCTTCATTACCGACCGGCTGCTCCGGCGGTTCGGGCTGTCGGGCCGCTCTTTCATCCCGATGCTGATGGGCTTTGGCTGCACCACCACGGCGGTCATCGGCGCCCGCGCCGTGGAAAACCAGCGGGACCGGCGCATGACGATCCTCTTGACGCCCTTCATGTCCTGCGGCGCGAAGCTGCCGGTGTACGGCCTGTTCGCGGCGGCGTTCTTCGCCAAGGGGCAGGCGCTGGTGGTCTTCAGCCTGTACCTTTTGGGCATGGGGATGATGGTGCTGGTGGGCCTGATTCTGCGCAAAACCGCCTTCCGCGAGGGCGACACCCCCTTTCTGATGGAGCTGCCGCCCTACCGCTGGCCCACGGTAAAAAACGTGGCCCGCAGGCTGTGGGAGCGCGCCAAGGACTTTTTGACCCGCGCAGGCACGGTGATTTTCGCGATGAGCGTCCTCATCTGGTTCATGCAGAGCTTTTCACCCCGCTTTCAGTTTGTGGCGGACAGCGAGGCGAGCATTTTCGGCGCGCTGGGTCGGTTCATCTCCCCGGTGCTGGCGCCGTTGGGTTTTGGTGACTGGCGCAAAGGCGTGGCGCTTTTATCGGGCCTGGTGGCCAAGGAGGCGGTGGTCTCCACGCTGCAGGTGCTCTACGCCGCGCCGGATACCGGGCGTCTGGTGGGCATGCTGCAGCAGCAGTTCACGCCGCTCTCCGCCTATTCGTTCCTGGTATTCACCCTTCTGTACCCGCCCTGCGTGGCCGCGATGGCGGCGATCCGCCGCGAGCTGGGCAGCGCGAAGTACATGGCGCTGTCCATCGCCATCCAGGTGGGCGCGGCCTACGTGGTGTCACTCCTCGTCTACCAGATCGGGAGGTTGTTTTTCACATGACGTGGATTTCCTATGCGGTGGCCGCGGCCATTCTGATCCTCGCGGCGTTTTTCATCTATCGGGGCGTCCGCTCGTTTTTTAAAACCGGCGGTCAGTCCGCTTGCGATCATTGCCCTTACTCCGGGTCCTGCGGCGGCGGGTGTGATAAAAAGCCGAAAAAGGAATGAGGTCCGCATCGTCGGACATTCTATCGAAAGGGTGCCCCGTGTGCTTCGGCGGCGAACATGCTTCCGGCGCCGCACTTAATCATTCCCGGCGACCTGTACGCCGGGAATGTGTTTCATCCCCCGGTGCGAACCCCGGGGGATGAAACAATACCGCCTGGCCGCGGGACGCACGGAAACCCATTAAGATTTCAGGCCCGCGCAGCACGTTGATGCGGTGAAAAGACGCTTGCGGGTTTTCATCGCCCTTGACGCGGATGCGCCAAGATGATACCATTTTGTGGGAGGCGAAACCATGCACGTGTTTGACATCATCGGGCCGGTGATGATCGGCCCGTCCAGTTCCCACACGGCGGGCGCGGCGCGCATCGGCCGGGTGGCGCGGCGGCTGCTCGGCGAGGCGCCCGTCTCCGCCGACGTTGGGCTCTACGGCTCCTTCGCCAGCACCTACCGGGGCCACGGGACCGACCGCGCCATCGCGGCGGGCTTGCAGGATATGGGCGTGGATGACGCGCGCATCCGGGACGCGCTCGGCCTTGCGGAGGCCGCGGGGCTCGCCATCCAGTTCCATCCCGTCGAGCTCAAGGATGCGCATCCGAACACCGCCGTGATTTCCGCCAAGGGGCCGACCCGTTCGGTTATGGTGGAGGCGGCGTCGGTGGGTGGCGGATCGATCCGCGTCAAAAAATTGGGCGGCCTTCCGGTGGAATTCTCCGGAGAGGCCAATACCATCGTGATCCGCCACCGGGACGAGCCGGGTGTGATCGCCCAGGTGTCGGGCCTTCTGGCGGGGCAGGGTGTCAACATCGCCACGATGCAGGTGTTCAGAAGCGGCGTCCGCGGCGACGCGGTGATGGTGCTGGAGGTGGACGAGCTGCCAGGCGAGAGCGCCATGTCCTGCCTGAAGGCCATCCGGGGCATCCGGGACGCCATCCTGATGGAAAAGCTGTAGCCGGAGGTGCCTATGCTCAAGACCGATTCGATCGAGGAACTGGTGCTCAAGGCGGGGGAGGGTTCCATCGCCCCGGTTGTGCTCGCCGACCAGGCGGAGCGGGACGGCGTGGACGAGGCGCTGCTTACCGTGCGCATGCTTGAGACGCTTCAGGTGATGCGCGAGTCCGCCGAGGCGGGGCTCTCGCCCGATGTCCGGTCCATGTCCGGCATGACGGGCGGGCAGGCGGCGAAGCTGATCGGACGCGTGCGCGGCGGCAAGTCCGCGGCGGGGGATATGGTGGGCGAGGCGATGGCGGTGGCGCTGGGCGTGGCGGAGCTCAACGCGGCCATGGGCCGCATTGTGGCCGCGCCTACGGCGGGCGCCTGCGGCATCCTGCCGGGCGTGCTCCTCACGTATGGCAAGGCGCGCGGCGCGGCGGATGACGATCTGGTCCGCGCGCTGTTCACGGCGGCGGGGGTGGGCGGCGTGATCGCGGCCAGGGCTTCGATCTCCGGCGCTCAGGCGGGCTGCCAGGCGGAGTGCGGCGCGGCCAGCGCGATGGCGGCCGCGGCGCTGGTGGACTTAAGCGGCGGAAGCGCGGCCGAGGCGGCCAGCGCGGTGGCCCTCGCCCTCATGAACGTGATGGGTCTGGTGTGCGATCCAGTGGGCGGACTCGTCGAGGTGCCCTGCGTATACCGAAACGTCCTCGGCGTGGTCAACGCGGTGGCGGCGGCGGACATGGCGCTTGCCGGCATTATGAGCCCGCTACCCGCGGATGAGGTGATCGACGCCATGGGTCGCGTGGGCCGTTCCCTGCCCGCGTCGCTTCGTGAAACCGGCGAAGGCGGGTGCGCGGCCTGTCCCTCGGCGAGGCGCTGAACCGCGCCCCGGTTTTGCCGCAGGAAGCGCTTGTCCCGGATTTTACCCGCGCGAAAATTGACTTTTTACGCGGGTTGTGCTACATTGATGGGTGGAAGAAAAACGCATGGAAGGATGAAGAAACCATGTCCGAACTCAAGGGAGCGTGCATCATCGGGCAGTCGGGCGGCCCCTCGGCCGTCATCAATGCCAGCGCGTACGGCGCCATCTCCGCGGCGCTTGAAAACCCCTCGATCACCCGCGTGCTGGGCGCGGAAAACGGCATTCAGGGCGTGCTCAACGACAGGCTGATCGATCTGGGCAAGGAGGACGCCGAAGAGCTGGCCCGCATGAAGCACACGCCGTCCTCGGCGCTGGGTTCCTGCCGCTACAAGCTTAAGGACGCCTCCGTCGACGATACCGACTACAAGCGCATCCTCGAAATCTTCAAAAAGTACGATGTGCGCTACTTCTTCTACAACGGCGGCAACGACTCCATGGACACCTGCAACAAAATTTCCAAATACATGCTGGAGAAGGGCTACGAGTGCCGCGTGATGGGCATCCCCAAGACCATCGACAACGATCTGGCCGGCACCGACCACTGCCCTGGTTTCGCCTCCGCCGCCAAGTACATCGCCACCTCCATCATGGAAGTGTACCATGACGCCCGCGTGTACGACACCGGCATGGTCACCATCATCGAGTGCATGGGCCGCCATGCCGGCTGGCTCACCGCCGCCGCCGCGCTGGCCCAGTATAAGGGCAACGGCCCGGATCTGATCTACGTGCCGGAAGTGGCCTTTGACATGGACAAGTTCCTCGCCTCCGTCAAGAAGATCTACGATGCCAACAAAAAGTGCATCGTGGCGGTGTCCGAGGGCATCCACGACAAGGACGGCGTCTTTATCACCGAGTACGCCAACAAAAACGCCACCAAGGACAGCTTTGGCCACGCGCAACTGGGCGGCCTGGCCGCATTCCTGGCAAACGAGGTCAAGAAGGCCACCGGCGCCAAGGTGCGCGGCATCGAGTTGAGCCTTCTGCAGCGTTGTGCCGCGCACTCCGCTTCCAAGACCGACATCGAGGAATCCTATATGGCGGGCCGCGCCGCGGTGGAGAACGCGGTCGCCGGCATCACAGACAAGATGGTGGGCTTCGAGCGCCTCACCGGCCCCAATGGGGAATATCAGTGCCGCATCAAGCTGTTCGACCTCGCGGTGGTCGCCAACGCCGAAAAGAAGCTGCCGCTGGAGTGGATCAACGAGACCGGCGACGGCATCGAGCAGGGCTTCATCGATTACGCGCTGCCGCTCATCCAGGGCCAGACGGACTTGGTCTTTGAAGACGGACTGCCGCGCTTTGTCAAGCTGAAGAAGGTTCGCGCCTGACGCAGAGGACCCGCACCATCGGTGCGGGTCCCGTTTTTTCGCGGGTTTTTGAGGGGAGGGGGTCACATGCAATCTCTCGAAGGCCGGGTCGGCCTGTTCTTTGTGGTGGACGGCAGGATCATTCTGTACGCCTGTCCGCTGGAGCGCGCGGCGCGCTACGGGGATTATTTGGACTATCCCCACAGCCACGACGCCATGTGGCGCAAACTTCAGCAGACCAAGTATGGCGTGGACTTTGATTATTACCCCCGCGGCCGGGTGGTGTTCAGCGTGCCGGAAAACCGGTACGTCATCTACCACGACCGCTGCTGCGCCGTGGCGGCGCGGCTGCTTGTGCGCAGTTACGCGCCGGGCCGCGCGGACAGCCGGACGGACGAGCACTACCAGTGTCACAGCTGCAACCCGCGGTACGTGAGGTAGTGCGCGCAGCCGCCCCGCGCCGGTTTTTCCTTTTGCGCCTTTATGCCCCAACAAGCCGGGTTTTGACGCGCGAAAGCGCCCCGCGCCGTTTGGCGCGGGGCGCTTTCGTCCTATTCCCCTTTACACGATCAGGAAATCCCTGTCCAGATCGTTCAGAACTTCGCAGCCGTCTGGGGTGACCAGCACAAGATCCTCGACGCGGACGCCGAAGCGCCCCTGCAGGTACACGCCCGGTTCCACGGAGAACACCATGCCGGGCTGGGCGACATACCGGCCGGAGGCGCTGACGTCCGGCGGCTCGTGTACCTCGAGGCCCAGTCCGTGGCCGGTGCGGTGCAGAAAGTGCTCGCCGTACCCCGCCGCCTCGATCACGCCGCGCGCCGCCCGGTCGATTTCCGAAAGCGCCACGCCGGGCCGGACCGCGGCTTTTCCGGCCTCGTTGGCGCGGCGAACCACATCGTAGACCCTTTTTTCTTCGTCCGTCGCGCTGCCGAAGAACACGGTACGGGTCATGTCGCTGAGGGCGTGACGCACGTTGAGCCCCACGTCCAGAATGACGGCGTCGCCCTTTTTGAGCCGCGCGCCGCCGGTGGCGTGGTGGGGCTCGGCCGCGCCCGCGCCAAAGCAGATCAGCGGCTCAAATCCGAGGCCGGAAGCGCCTTCCTTCATGCCGAGGTCCGCGTAGCGCCGCGCCACGTCCAGCTCGGTTTCCCCTTCGGCGAGGCTCCGCCGCAAAAGGCCGGTTACCCGGTCGTTCATGCGGGAGCTGGCGCGCAGCGCCGCGATCTCCTCTTCGTCCTTGAGCATCCGCGCCTCGTCCACCGGGGCGGAGCCATTCACCGGGCGGACGTCCGGCCGCTTCTCCATCAGCGACAGCAGAAAACGGCTGGGCCAGGCCTTGTCCACGCCCAGCAGCCCCGGCGCGATGAAGCCCGCGAGGGCGGCCACGCTGTCCTCCGCGTCGTCAAAGGCCGTGATTTTGAGGCTCTCCGACGGCGGCGCGTCGAACATTCGGTTGACGACGAGGCGGCAGCCTCCTTCGCCGAGGAGAAGGGCCATCAGCCGCTCGCCCGGCGCGATCCAGATTCCCGTCAGGTAGCAGACGGACTCGGTGGATGTCACGAGTACCTGCCGGAGGCCCATTTTCTCCATGCCGGAGAGCACGCGGTTCAGCCGGGAAGTTTTCATTCGTTCCGCTCCTTATCCGCCTCGATCACCCAGTAGCCGCCGCCGCGCTCGATCACCCGCGCGCTTCCGAAGAGCGCTTCCAGAAACTTCAGCGCAGACGGCGCGCCCTGCTGCTTGCGGATCACCGCGTACAGCGCGCCGCCGGGCGAGAGCTTTTCCTTTGCCTGCTCAAAAAGGCCGTAGATCACCTGCTTGCCCGCGCGGATCGGCGGGTTGGTGACCACCGCCTGAAAGGGTCCGGAGAGCGCGCCAAGCCCGTCGCCCTGAAGCGCCCGGGCGTTTTTCGCCTGGTTCTGCACGATATTCTTCCGCGCAAGGTCTACGGCGCGGGCGTTGACGTCCGTCAGGAAGAATTCCGCGCCGGGGTTTTTCAGCGCCAGCGGCACGCCCATCGCGCCCCAGCCGCAGCCCAGATCCGCCACGCGGCCACTGAGCGGCGGCAGCGATTCGATCAGGAGCCGGCTGCCCGGGTCCAGCGCGTCCGAGGAAAAAACGCCGGCGTCGGTGTGCATGATGAGGGTGAGCCCCAGCGCCTTCAGCGCGATCTGACGGGGTCTCGACGGTGTGGACGGATCGGGTGTAAAGTAATGCTCGCTCATGGTTTCATCTCCGTAAGCGCGTAAAGGCGCGCGGTTTCCTCCGCGGTGAGCGGGCGGCACTGGCCCGGCTGAAGGGATACATCCAGCGCGACTCCGCCCACGCTTTCCCGGTGCAGCGTTTCCACGGGATGGGAGAGCGCCGCGAACATGCGCTTGACCTGGTGGAACTTTCCCTCGTGTACCGTCAGGCGCGCCAGCGAAAAGTCCTCCGCGGACGTAAGCACCTCAAGGCGCGCCGGGCGGGCGGTGAAATCGCCGAGCGGTACGCCCTCGGCCATGCGCAGGATGTCGCCGCTTTCCAGCCGTCCGGCCACGCGGGCCAGGTAGGCCTTTTCCACTTCGAAGCGGGGGGAGATCAACCGGTGGGCCAACTGGCCGTCCTCGGTAAGCAGCAGAAGCCCCGTCACGTCCCGGTCCAGCCGGCCCACGGCGCAGAGATCGCGGGTGCGAAGCGCCGGCGGCAGCAAATCAAACACCGTGGAAAAGCGCGCGTCCTCCCGGGCGGTCACGCAGCCGGCGGGTTTATAGAGCATCAGGTGAAGCGCCGCGCGCTTTCCGACGGGCGCGCCGTCCAGCGTCACCGCGTCCGAATCCTGGGCGCCGTACGCGCCGTCGCGCACCGGTACGCCGTTTACGCGCACGCGCCCCTGCATAATCGCCTCCCGCGCCTTCGCGCGGGAGGACAGCGCCTCGCCCACCCATCGATCAAGTCTCATGGGGAATATTCTACCATGTTTCGCCGGCCGTTACAACGGCTTTCGTTCCGGGAACAGCGCCTCGTGGCGGCGGCCGTCGTCGACCAGCTCGATGAATTCGCCCTCCATCGCACGGCCGTCCAGCGTCACGCTCTCCTGGCCGCGGAGGCAGCGCAGGCGATAGCTGGACGTGCCCACCCGGACGGCGATTCCCGCCTCAGTCTTTCCGGGGCGGATCAGCGCCGAGAGGCGCGCGTGGTTCCCGCGGCGCTCGTAGCCGAGGAGGTACTTTATCGCCGCGCGGCACAGCCAACTGGCCGCGCCGGTATACCAGGTCCAGCCGCCGCGCCCGGCGAAGGGGGCTTCGCCGTATACATCCGCGGCGATTACGTAGGGCTCTACGCGGTACAAAAGCGCGTCCTCGGCGGTGGAGGCGTGGTTCATCGGCAGAAGCGCCTCGAGCGCCGCCCAGGCCCGGTCGGCGTCGCCCATCAGCGCGAAGGCCATCACCGTCCAGCATGCGGCGTGGGTGTACTGGCCGCCGTTTTCGCGTACGCCGGCGGGGTAGCGCGCGATGTAGCCCGGGTCCCGGGCCGCATCGTCAAGCGGCGGGGTCAAAAGCTTGATGAGCCGGTGCTCCGGATCGTAGAGCGCCTGCCAGGCGCTGTCCATGGCCTGCGCGCATCGATCGGGGTCGAGCCCGGCCGCCACCGCCCAGCACTGGGCGATCAGGTCGATCCGGCAGCCGCCCTCCGACTGTGCCGAGCCCAGCGGCGTGCCGTCTCCGTAGAAGGCGCGGCGATACCAGGCGCCGTCCCAGCCGGATTCCTCCACCGCGCGCCGCATGGCCGCGGCGCGTTCGAGAAGCTCCGCCTTTGCGCCCTCCTCCGGGCACACGGCGGCATAATCCTCCGCCGTCACGGTGAGGAACTGGCCCAGCCATACGCTCTCGCCGCCGCCCTCGCCCACGCGGTTCATGCCGTCGTTCCAGTCGCCCCCGCCCATCAGCGGCAGGCTGTGGGCGCCGGTCATCGAGAAGGCGCGGCGGAGCGCCCGTAGGCAGTGGGCGTCGAGGCTCTCGCAGGTCTGGCTTACCTCCGGTGTGCCGTACCAGTCGTCGTCGTCCGGCGGAATGCAAACGTCCTCGAGGTAAGGCGCTTCCTCGTCCAGAATGCCCCGGTCGCCGGTCTCGCTCACATAGGCGGCGGTCACGTAGGGGAGGAACAGCAAGTCGTCGGAGATGCGGGTGCGGACGCCGGTGCGCTCCGGATGCCACCAGTGCAGTACGTCTCCCGCCTCAAACTGGCGCGACGCGCAGAGAAGCAGATGCTCCCGCACCAGGCTCGGCTCAATGGGGATCAGCGACAGCATGTCCTGCAGTTGGTCGCGGAAGCCGAAGGCGCCGCCCGCCTGATAAAGCCCCGCGCGGCCCCAGACGCGGCCCGACAGCGCCTGGGCCGGGAGCCAGCGGCCAAGCATCTGATCGCAGACGGCGTCGCCGGTCTCCGGCAGGATGCGGGAGAGGAGATCCTCCCAGCGTGCGCGGGCGCGGTCGAGCCGGATTTGCCCGTCGCCCCAGGCGGCGAGCGCTTCGCGGCAACCCTCCCGGGAGGGGGACCAGCCCATCAGCAGCTGCGCCCGGACCGTGCCGCCCGGCGGCAGCGCCAGCGGCGCGCGAAGGCCCGCCGCGGGATCCAGCTCAAGGCCTTCCGGCGGCGCGCCGTCGCCGGTCAGGAGCGCGGCGAAGCCGTAGCCGTCCATCGCGCCGGAGGCGAGGATCAGCGGCGGTTCGGAAAACGCGCATGTCAGCCGCGCGTCGTCGCCGCCAACGCCCATCAGCCAGTCCACGGCGGCGCTCAGCTTCAGCGTGCGGGCGAGCCCGCCGGCGTTGTGCAGCGTCAGCATCAGGCATTTAACGGGCAGGTCGCAGTCCACGAACTGCGAAATCGTCCAGCCGAGCGTGCCCGCGCCGGAGGTGAAGAGGCTTACGCCCGGCCGGTGCTCCACGCGGAAGGGCTGCGCCAGCCCTCGCCGCTCCGGCAGGAGCGACGCGTAGGCGCGGCCGTCGAAGATCCACAGGCGCTCGCCCTCGCCTTCCCGCAGCGGATCGTTGGTGAAGGGCGTCAGCCGCGCGCCGCGGCTGTTTTTGGCGAAGGTGAACCCGCCGCCCCGTTCGGAAACCAGCGATCCAAAACCCAGCGGGTTGACCAGCACGTTGCACCAGGGCGCGGGGGTGGGCTTGCCGGGCAGAAGGTCGATCAGGTACCCGCCCCGGGCGAAGCCGCCCCAGCCGTTGAAGCGGTCCCTCGGCTCCTCCGGCAGGCTGAATCCGCCGCGAAGCCGCGCCCTGGGCGCGTCAAGCCGCTCGGGCAGCGCGCGCAGGCGGCTTCGCAGCGCGGCGTCCAGCGGCTCCGAACCGTCCAGGAAGATCGCGGAGGCGGTTTCGATCAGCGCGCGCTGAGCGGCGGAGAGCGCCGCGCCCTCCAGCAGGAACGCGCCGCCCGGCTCCAGCACCATGTCGGAGAGGTGGCTGGCGGCCACCTGATCGCGCAGCGAGTCCCGCACGGGCTGCTCGTAGTCGTTGCCGTAATCGTTGATCAGCACCAGGTCGCACCATACGCCCATGGCGCGGTAGAATTCATGAGCGCGCAGCGCGTCGCGAACCAGGCTCATCTGGCCGGTGGAGGTCACGCGGACGGAGAGGAGCGGCAGATCGCCGGAAATGCCCAGCGCCCACAGGCCGCTGAAGTTGCCGCGGCAGGCGGGCGCGCCCTGGGCATGCCAGGGGAACATGACGAGGCGGCTGGCGCGCTGCAAAAGCTGATGCCGCGCCGGGCCGAGACCCAGAAAGTCCAGCATTGAGCGCGCCTGGGAGCCGGAGAGCAGCAGCGACCGCCGGGCGGCTTCCGGGGAGATGTGCCGGGCGCGCATTTTGGAGAGCGCCCCGTCGTCCTCCGCCACACCGGCGACGAAGGCCAGCTGGCGCCGGGCGCCGGGGGCCAGCGAGAGCGTCGCGCGGATCGCGGCGCAGGGGTTCAGCGTCGAGCCGGAGGCGTTCGAAAAGGCGCGGGAGAGGCAGTCCGCGTCGGAAAGCGAGCCTTCGCGGCCGATCAGCCTTTCCAGATCGATCTCGTGGCTGAGCTTTAACGTCTCCTCCGCGGCCAGCGCGTAGATCAGCTTCGGATGAACGCCGCCCCGGCGCGGCTTTCGGGTGAAGACCAGCGCGCCGTCCTCCCAGTTGGCGCGCACGAACAGGTTTTGAAACGCCGGATGCGCCTCCATGTCGCCCTGGGCGCACAGCGCCACCTTGAAGCAGCCGGTGACCTCGATCTCGAGGGGCTGGGCGGCGTGGCTGGTCACCTCCAGCCGCTGGATCAGCGCGCCGTCCTCCGGTGACACGCACTCGGTCAGGCGGCACTCCAGCTCGTCCGTCCGTGTCAGAACCGTCATGCTGCCCGCGTCAAAGCGCACCCGCTGGCTCTGATTCATGCGGGGCGCGAGGCCGCTGGCGGGGAAGGCGAGCCGCCGGGCGGGCACGCGCACGTGCACCCACATGCCGTCGTCGCCCGCCTCCCGTGCCGTCCAGCGGCCCATGAGGATCCCCCTGGCACGCACGAAGCCCGTGCCTGCCGCGGTCAGAAACGCGGTGGTGCCGCCGCCGTAGAGCAGGTGACCGTCGCCGGGGCCCGCCGCCGCACAGCCGGTGTGCGCGCCTTGGCGCGGACGGTCCGGCTCCGGTTCCGGCTCGCTCTGTGCGCGGCGGAAGGAGCCCCGCGCCGGTTTTTCGCTCAGCAGCAGCGTCAGCGCGCGCACCTCGGGCAGGCTGGTAAAGGCCTTGACCAGCGCGTCGCCGCTGAGCGCGTTGGCGATGGCGGCCAGGATCATCCCCTGGTGGTGGGCCATGTGGCTCATGACCACCCGGTGCGGCTCGCCCTCCGGCAGCCGCGAAGGCGCGTAATCCACGGCCTCGTAGAGCCCCATCTTGCCCTGAAAGCCCGCGCGCTGCAGTGCCTCGAGGTTTTCGATCACCGCGCCGGGGTCCACCGGCAGCGCCAGGATCGACGCGTAGGGCGCAATCACCCGCTCAAAGGCGGTGCCGCGGAGCGACAGGCTGGGCAGGCCAAAGGCGCGGTACTGGTAATTCATCATCAGGTCGAAGGCGTTGTAGCCGGATTCCGACACGCCCCAGGGCGCGCCCAACGCGCGCTGCGCCCGGACGACCGAGCGTTCTGTCTGGCTGAGGAGCGATCCGTCGGGCGCGCGCAAGAGGATCAGCGGCATCAGGTATTCGAACATCGTGCCGCTCCAGGAGATCAGCGCGGCGCTCCTTCCGGCGCGCGCCATGCCCCGGCCCAGCTTTGACCAATGCTTGACCGGCACCTGCCTGAGCGCCATGGCGGCGAAGCTCAGAATGCGGGATTCGGAGGCCATCAGATCGTAATGGCCGGAGGACAGAATTCCGCGCTCCGCGTCGTGGCCGATATGGAAGAGGTTGCGCGAAGCGTCGTAGAGGCCGGCAAAATCCATGCCCGCCGCCAGCGCGCCGAGTCGCCGGGCAAGCCCTGCGTCCAGCGGCTCGATGACGACGGCCACCGTCATCAGGCAGGCGGCCAGGTTGCCGCTGTCCACGCTGGACACGTACCGGGGCCTCAGCGGCTTCAGCGCCTGAATATCATACCAGTTGTACAGGTGGCCGTGCCACTTCTCCAAATTCTCCAGCGTCTCCGCGGTGCGCGCCACGCGGCGCGTCAGCGCGCCGTCGTCGATCAGGTTCAAAAGCCTCGCCGAGACCGAGGCCAGGAGGTAAAGCCCGATGTTGGTGGGCGATGTGCGCTGTGCCCTTCCCACCGGCGGATCCAGCTGCACGTTGTCCGGCGGAAGGCCCGGCCCGTCCTCCGGCGTCTCAGCCTCGAAAAAGTGCCAGGTGGCGCGGGCGAGGCCCGTCAGAACATCCTTTTCGCGCTCGCTCAAGGCCGGAGCACGCTCCGGCGCGGCAATCAGACTCATCCAGCCCGGCGCGACCCAGAAAAGCGCGGCCAGGCTGAGGGTGGGCAGCGCCCAGGGCAGGTTAAGAAGCGCCGGGAGCGTCAAAAGCGCCGCGACCCGCGCGGCGACCACGGAGAGATCGCGCCCGGACGCGCCCTCCGCATCGGCGGCGGGTACCCATTCGAGAAGGCCACG
This sequence comes from Bacillota bacterium, assembly GCA_023421395.1. Lineage (GTDB taxonomy): Bacteria > Bacillota > Clostridia > Christensenellales > Aristaeellaceae > JAEZHK01. Next base: position 28,768 of record JAEZTL010000047.1, read on the forward strand.
GCCGGACCGGTAGATCCGGTACAGCGCCCGCACGGCGGCGGCGAGGCAGAAGGCTGCCTCCGACGGCAGCAGCGAAATTACCGCCGCCGCGCGGCGGATTGAGGGCAGGGAAGGCGGCAGAAGCGCCGGCAGGAACGCGTAGGCAAACCCCACAAGCAGCGCCGCCGGATTGGCCGTCCAGAGCCCCAGGATCAGCGCGATGAGCGCCGCACCGGGCGCGAGGCTCCGCGCGAGGTTTGAAAGGAGCATCCACCGTCCCAGCGCGTCCGGTACCATGTTCAGGAAGGGAAGCAGCTGCCAGTCGCCCCTCGTCCACCGCTCGAGGCGGCGCAGGTAACCGGACAGAGAAACGGGGAAATCGTCATAGACCGCCACGTCGGAGGCGAGTCCCGCGCCGGCCAGCAGTCCTTCGATCAGGTCGTGGCTCAGGATCGCGTTGTCGGGCAGCTTTCCCGCCGCCTGATGGAATGCGCGCACGTCGTAAATGCCCTTGCCTGGGAAGGCGCCGCGGCCGGCGGCGTCCATCATCAGGTTGGAGGGGGACACCGGGTAGCTGTCCAGACCGCCCTCGCCGCCCATCAGCCGGGCGAAGCGGCTGCGGGCGCAGCCCGGTTCCACCCGGGGCGCGATCAGCGCATAGCCCTTGCGCACGCCATCCTCGATGCGCGGGCGGTTCAGCGGATGGGCGATGGCGCCGATCAGCTGGCGGATGGCGCCCGGCAACGCGCGGGTATCGGCGTCCAGCGTCACCACATAGCGAAAGTCCCGCTCGTAGAGGTGCTGGGCGCTGGCGCGCTCGGGGGTGAATTCCCCGTCGTCCCCGGTCAGGAGCAGCTGGTTCAGCGCCTTGACCGCGCCGCGCTTTCGCTCGTGGCCGCGCCACAGGTTGTCGGCGCGGGCGAAGCGGCGCTCGCGCTGCAGGTAGTGGTATTTCGGCTGGGCATTCTGACCGCAGCGCGCGTTCATCGCGGCCACGCGTTCGCGCATCATGGCGGCCAGCGCCTGGTCGCCCTCCCGTTCGCGTTCGGACGCGTCCTGAAAGTCGCACAGCAGCAGGTATTCCACGTTGTCGCCGCCGCCGAGGGCGCCCAGCGTCTCCAGCGCGTCGGCCAGCGCCCGGACGCGGGACTCGCCGGACAAAAGCGCCGGCACACACACCAGCGTCCGGGCTTCGTCCGGGACCTTCGACATGTCCAGCCGGAGCAGCCGCCGGGGCGTGAACACCCGGGCCCCGACGAAGATTGCGATCTGCTCGGCAAAGCGCCAAGCCAGCGGCAGCGCCGGAATCGCCCAGAGGATGCCGCCGAGAAACGCCGTCATAAGGACCAGCAGTATGGCGTTCAAAACCGACAGCGAGAGGGTCAGGGCGTTTCCGGTGGGGTCCGGGATCATCCGGGGTATCGCTGCCCGGGGCGCGCTCAGCGCCTTTGCCAACGCCCGGCGGCCGTCGTCGTCGTAGAGCCACCAGCACGCCGATCCCTGCGCGCCCTCAAGGCCCGCCGCCTCGTCCACCGCCCTGCGGGCGACGGTGGCCTCGCTGAGACCCGTCGCCTTCGAGAGGGCGGCTACCTCTTCACGGACGAGCCCGCGGGACTCCTCGTCCATCCTTGGGTACACGCCCGCGGGGTCCAGGCGCAAAAGTTTCTCCGCGCGGCTCAGCTGATCGAAGCACCGGGTCCAGTCCAGCGCCTCCAGCATGCGAAAGCCCGCCATGATGTTGGACAGCCACAGCTTGTCCAGCGCCTGGCGTTCGTGCTCGAGGCGGATTACCACTTCCGAATCTTCGCCGCGCCGGCCCAGCCACTGGTCCAGCGCGCGTCGCGCCGCGGGCATCTCCTGCTCGTGGGTGAGCTGCAGCGCCCGCTCGAAGAACGCGCCGGACCGCTGGCTTCGCAGCGCGCCCGTCCGCGCGCCGGACAGCACCCAGTCCTCCGCCATGAGCCGCTCCCGCTGGGCGGACACCGCCCGCCGCCCCGTGGATTCAAAGGCGGCGCAAAGCTCGACGCGCAGCGCCTCGGGGATGCGCCACAATTCCTGCATGGTCAGCGGCTGGATTTCGTCAAAGGCGGCCACCGCCGCCACGAGGCGCTCGGCGGTGATCAATTCGTCTCCACCCGCCACCAGCGCGCGGGCCAGGTGCTGCACCCGTGGACAGCCACCCGAGGCGGGCAGCGCGGCGCCGGGTCTGAGCGACAGCGCGCCCTCGCCCACCTGGCGCACGTTGTCGCGCAGCCACTCCATCGCGGGCGCGCCGGGAGCGCCCGAAAGCCGCGCCACCTCGGCCGCGAGAAGGCGCAGGGCACGCGGCCGCGCGCCGGAAAGGCGCATCGGCGCTCGCTCCGCGGCGGAAAGCGTCACAGCCAGCGCACGCACGCGGCGGCCCAGCGCGTCCTCGGGTTGATTCATGAAACAGCCTCCGTTTCAAAGCGCAGTTCTGGAGGAAGCTTGCACAAATCCGGCAGTTTCTATGCGTTCTTTCCAGAAAAGTGACAGTCTTCGCGCCTTTGGGTGCTGAAATTTCGTTGTAATTTGCCGGGCGCTGTGGTATCATACCAACGCGAAGGATGGTGCGGGGATGAAAAAGCTGGGAATTCTCTTCGACATGGACGGTGTCCTGGTGGACTCCGAGCCGGTGATCACCGCGGCGGCCTGCGAGGCGCTGAACCGCTTCGGCATTCCGGCGCGGAGCGAGGACTTTAAGCCTTTCACCGGCATGGGCGAGAACCGCTTTCTCGGTGGCGTGGCCGAGAAGTACGGCCGCTCGTTCGAGCTTCCGATGAAGGCGCTGTGCTATGATATTTACGGCGAAAAGGTGGACGGGGCGCTCAAAATCTATGAGGGCACCAAGCCTGCGCTGGCGGCGCTCAAGGCTCAGGGACGCAAGATGGCGCTGGCCTCCAGCGCGGACATGATCAAGGTCAGGCACAACCTGCGCGTGGCGGGCATCCCCTTCGACACGTTTCTCGCGGTGGTGACCGGCGACGACGTGGAGCGCAAAAAGCCCTACCCGGACATCTATTTGACCGCCGCAAAGCAGGCGGGCATGAACGCCGCCCATTGCGTGGTGGTGGAAGATGCGGTCAGCGGCGTCGAAGCGGGCAAGGCCGCGGGCGCCTACGTGATCGCGATTCCCACGTCCTTTTCCGGCGACGCGCTGCTGGCCGCCGGCGCGGATGTGCTGATCCCGGACATTTCGTACCTTCCCGCGGCGGTCGAGGCGCTGGAGGCCGGACTGACGGCCAACTTCTCGCTGCGCGAGGGGATGGAGCAGATGGACTTTGAGCGCGTGACGGCGCTGTTGGCCCAGATGCCCTGGAGCATTGGCATCTCCCGCGAGGAGGTGGAGAAGGGCGCCCGGAATTCGACGATCCTCGTGGGCGCTTTCGACGGCGACAGGCAAATCGGCTACGCGCGCGCGCTGTCCGATAAAACCCGCTTTTGCTACCTGATGGACGTTGTGGTGGATCCGGAAAGCCGGCTGAAGGGCATCGGCCGGGCGATGGTGGAGCGCGTTCTGAACCACCCGGAGCTGACGGACGTATACCAGTGGATGCTCTTCACATCCAGCGCCCAGGATTTTTACCGCGGGCTGGGGTTTGAGGAGACGCGGCGCGCCCATAATTGGATGGAGATCCGGCGCGAGCGCCCCGACCGGTAGCGCGTTTCACAAGAAATCAACGAAAAACGCGCGCGGGGAATTGCCGGGAAGTATTGACATACGCTTCCCACTGTGATAAAGTTATTAAGCTTGCCCCCGTTGGGGGCTTTGGTTGTGATGATGGAATTTCGTCCAATGGGAGGGAAAGCGAGTGGCATCGGATAAGCGCGTCAAGGTTACGCTGGCCTGCGGTGAGTGCAAGCAGCGCAACTACAATACCATGAAGAACAAGAAAAATGACCCCGACCGCCTTGAGATGAGCAAGTACTGCCGCTTCTGCAAGAAGCATACCGCGCACAAGGAAACCCGCTGAGCGTTTTCGTAAGACGAGGAGTGAGGCGCATGGCTAAGGAAACCGGCGACAACAAGGAGAAGGCTGGCTTCTTCACAAAAGTAGGCTTGTTCTTCAAGAACTTCTTCCTGAAGGTTGTGAACAGCTTCAAGAACATGGCCTTCGAGCTCAAGAAGGTCACCTGGCCCACCCGGTCCGAGCTGATCAACTATTCTCTGGTCGTGCTGGTTTTCATGGTCGCGATGGCCGTCATCATCGGCATCATCGACACCGGCGCCGCCAAGTTCTCCCAGTGGATTATCGGATCGGGAGCCTAAGGAGCGAATATGTCAGAACATCAGGAGCCGGAGTGGTACGTTGTCCATACCTATTCGGGGTATGAGAACAAGGTCAAGGCCAACCTCGAAAAATCCGTTGAAAACAACGGCATGCAGGATCTGATCTTCGAGGTCAAGATCCCCATTGAGGAAGCGGTCGAGATCAAAAACAACAAGCGCAAGACCGTTCAGCGCAAGCTGCTGCCGGGCTATGTGATGGTTCGCATGATCATGACCAACGAATCCTGGTACCTGGTGCGCAATACGCGCGGGGTGACGGGCTTCGTCGGCCCGGGGTCGCGCCCCACGCCGCTTTCGGAGACGGACTTCAACGCCATCGGCGAGAACCGCGTCGCCACCCGGATCGACATCCAGCCGGGCGACGAGGTACGCATTCTCGCGGGGCTGTTTGAAAACTTCACCGGCCGCGTGGTGTCCATCGACGCCGCCGCGCAGAAGGTGCGCGTGATGGTGCCCATGCTCAAGCGTGAAACCGCCGTGGATCTCGAGTATGACGAGGTCGTCCGCGCAGAGTAGTTTTCTGGCGTTCGCGCTGACTGCGGATGCCGCTTCCGGCACTTCAGGCTGCCGGGAACGACCGACAAAGAGCGCCCGGGGCCAAACGCGACCGGGCGGGATAGCGCTGAATCCCCGCGCGCCGCGCGGGTTTCAGAGTGGGAGGGGCAACCGCTGCGGTTGTTCCGTTTCACCACATAATGTAGAGGAGGAACCCCCATGGCCAAGAAAGTCACAGCAATGATCAAGCTGCAGGTCAACGCCGGCAAGGCGACGCCCGCGCCGCCGATCGGCCCGGCGCTGGGCCAGCACGGCGTGAACATCCCCGGCTTTTGCAAGGAGTTCAACGACCGCACCGCCAAGCAGGTCGGCCTGATCATCCCGGTGGTCATCACCGTGTATCAGGACCGCTCCTTCACCTTCATCACCAAGACGCCGCCCGCCGCGGTGCTGATCAAGAAGGCCTGCGGCCTTGAGCATGCCTCCGGCCGCCCCAACCGCGACAAGGTCGCCAACATCACCCAGGCGCAGATCCGCGAAATTGCGGAGCTCAAGATGCCGGACCTCAACGCCGCTTCCGTCGAAGCCGCGATGAGCATGGTTGCCGGTACCGCGCGCTCGATGGGCGTCGTCGTCGTCGACTGATTCCAGCCGAAATACTGTGGGAGGACATAGCGCCGCTAACACCACAAGGAGGATATTCATGAAGCAGGGCAAAAAATATTCCGACAGCAGCAAGCTGATCGACCGCCTCAAGCAGTACGACCCGGAAGAGGCCGTATCGCTCGTGAAGCAGACCGCCAAGGCCAAGTTTGACGAGACGGTTGAGCTCCACGTCCGCCTGGGCGTCGACCCCCGCCACGCCGACCAGCAGGTGCGCGGCACCGTCGTGCTGCCCCACGGCACCGGCCGGACCAAGAGCGTCCTGGTCATCTGCAAGGCCGACAAGGCCAAGGAAGCCGAAGCCGCCGGCGCGGATTTCGTCGGTGCCGAAGACATGATCGCCAAGATCCAGGGCGGCTGGTTTGGCTTTGACGTCATGGTCGCCACCCCCGACATGATGGGTCTGGTCGGCCGTCTGGGCCGTGTGCTGGGTCCCAAGGGCCTCATGCCCAACCCGAAGACCGGCACCGTCACCATGGATATCACGCGCGCCATCTCCGAGATCAAAGCCGGTAAGGTGGAGTATCGCGTCGACAAGACCGCCATCATCCACTGCCCCGTGGGCAAGGCGTCCTTCGAGGAAGCCAAGCTGGGCGAGAACCTGAAGACGCTGATGGAGGCCATCATCAAGGCCAAGCCGTCCACCGCGAAGGGCACCTACATCCGCTCCGCGGTGCTGTCCAGCACCATGGGCCCGGGCATCAAGCTGAACGCGCTGAAATTCTAAACGCGTTGTGGGGCCGGAAATCCGCTGAAGCGGCTTTCCGGCTTTTTTGCGCAATTCCCGGGACCATATGGTCAGATTTAACTTGACGGAATACAACCCGGGTGTTATAGTAATCGAGTGCTTAGAAATTGAGCCGTGCCATAGACAGCGAGTGCAGCAGCATAAGGCCCCCAGGGCCGCTCGCCGAGGCGCAGCCGGAGACGATGCTTTGTCGCCGCTTGCGCGTTTGGCGCAAGGGCGATTTTTCTTAAGTGTCCGAGACGGGACGAGAAGCGAGGTGTAATGAATGTCCAATAGTTTGGAGCTCAAAAAGGCGGTCGTCGCCGACATCAGGGAGAAGTTTGAAAAAGCGCACTCCGTGGTGCTGATCGATTACCGCGGACTGAAGGTCTCCGAGGTCACCGACCTTCGCAACCAGTGCCGCGCCGCGGGCGTGGAGTACGTCGTGCTCAAAAACACGATGGTGCGCCTTGCCGCCCAGGAGCTGGGCATCGAGGGCCTTGATCCCTTCCTGAACGGCCCCACGGCCCTCGCCTTCGGCATGAAGGACGCGGTGGCCCCCGCGAAGGTGCTGACCGAGTTCATCAAGAAGGTCAAGAAGACCAGCGTCAAGTGTGGCGTGATCGACAAGACCACCATCGACGCGGCGGGTGTGCAGGCGCTCAGCGAGCTGCCGCCGAAGGAAGTACTGATCGCGAAGATGATGGGCAGCCTGAACGCGCCGATCACAGGCTTCGTGGGCGTGCTCAGCGCGACGCTCCGTTCGCTGGTCTACGCAATCGACGCCGTTCGCAAGCAGAAGGCCGGGGAATGATCCCCACCCCAATTCCAGCCATTATATGAGGAGGATATTATCATGAACCGTGAAGAACTCATTTCCGCTATTGAGTCGATGACCGTTCTGGAGCTCGCCGAGCTCGTGAAGGCCCTGGAAGAGAAGTTCGGCGTGTCCGCCGCCGCGCCGGTGGCCGTCGCCGCCGCCCCCGCCGCCGCCGCCGCCCCCGCGGAAGCCGCCGAGGAGAAGACCGAGTTTGACGTCGTGCTGAAGGACGTCGGCTCCGAGAAGATCAAGGTCATCAAGGTCGTCCGCGAAGTCGTGGCGGGCCTGGGCCTCAAGGAAGCCAAGGACCTGGTGGACAGCGCGCCCAAGACCCTCAAGGAAGGCGTCAACAAGGAAGAAGCCGAGAAGATCAAGAAGGCGTTTGCCGAAGTCGGCGCCACCATCGAGATCAAGTAATTTCCCCTCCAATGCTGTCAGAAGCGCCGCTGTTTTTCAGCGGCGCTTTTCCACTGTACATCTGCAAAAACGCCGCGAAAAATCGGCGCGCGCAGGCGTGTTAACGCATTTTCACGAAGCGCGGCTTGCGCAATCGTCAGAAATCTGTATAATGGAACCATTCGGGCGCTTGAATATTCGTTGGCGGGTTTTCAGCGATGCCGCCGGCCGGGCACCGTCGTCCGGAACCGGTATAAAAAAGGAAGTATTTCATGAACGACCTGGACACCACGCTGGGAACGCTGAAGGATGCGGTGCATGCGCTTTGCCTGCGCAAGGGATGGGGCGTGGACGGCGTGCAGAACCCGCAGCACGTGGCGATGGCGATGACCGTCGAGATGAGCGAATTGCTCGAGCACTTCCAGTGGATGGGCGACGAGGACGTCCGCGCGCTGATGCGCGGCGAGGATCCAGCCCGCATCGAAATGATCGCAGAGGAATTTGCCGATGTGATGATGTACGGCCTGCAGCTTACGCGCACGCTTGGCATCGACATAACCGGCGCGATCCTGCGCAAAATAGAAATTGTCAACGGCCGGCGCAACAGCCGATGGGACCGGGAGGGCGCAAGGCATGAGTAACATGATTCTGGTGCTGGACCTTGGCGACGGCCGCGGCAGCGCCGTCGCCCGCCGGGTACGCAGCGAGCAGGTCTACAGCGAGGTGCTGCCTGCGTCCGCGTCCGTCGAGATGATCCGCGCGGCCGCCCCGATGGGCGTGATCATCGCAGGCGATGGGGGCGGCATAGCGGACCTTCCCGATCTGATCGCGCTGGATATTCCCATCCTGGCGATGGGCTCCGGCGCGCGGCTTCTTCTGAACGCGCTGAGCGGATCTTCCGCGCCCACGGCGCTGGCCAAAGGCACCGCGCAGGTGCGCTTTGAGGATGTGCCGCTCTTTGAAGGCCTGGGGGAGAGCGAACGCTACTTCGACCGGCTGGACGCGATAGAACTGCCCGAGGGGGCCCGCGTCATCGCCACCACCGAGGATGGGCGCGCCGCCGCGTTTTCGGCGGAGGACCGCATCTTCGGCCTTCAGTTTTACACCGAACAGAACGATCCGGACGGCTTCAGAATCCTGCGCAATTTCGCGCGGGGCGTTTGCAAGTGCGAACCTCTCTGGAATTTCGAGCGATTCACCGAGGAGACGCTGCAGCAGATCCAGAGCCTGGCCCAGGGGGCGCGGGTGCTCCTGGCGGTGTCCGGCGGCGTGGATTCGGTGGTGTGCGCAGCGCTGATGTTCCGCGCGCTGGGCGAGCAGCTCAGTTGCGTCCACGTGGACACCGGCCTCATGCGCAAGGGCGATCTGGACCTCACCCGCAAGAGCCTCGAGCCTCAGGGCATCCGCCTCAGGGTGATCGACGCCCGGGCGCGCTTTATTGAACGGCTGGCGGACGTCTCCGGCACCGCCCGCAAGACTGCGCTGGTGGATCAGGAGATCCTCCGGGTGCTGGAGGAAGAGGCCCGGAGCGTGGGCGCCCGCGCGCTGGGCCTGGGCGTCACCTATTCCGATGTGGTGAGCGGCTCCGCGCTGATGGACCGCACGCTGTCCGGCGAATCCCCCTTCAAGACGCTGATTCAGCCGGTGCGGCGGCTCTTCAAAGAAGAGGTCCGGCAGGTGGCCGACCAGTTGGGCCTGCCCAGTGAGCTGGCGCAGCGCCCGCCGTTCCCCACGGCGGGGCTGGCCGTGCGCATGATGGGCCCGGCGACCCCGGAGCGGCTGGAACTTCTCCGCGAGGCCGACGCGATCTTCTGCGAGGAGATCCAGAAGGCCGGGCTGGACAAGCGCATCCGGCAGTACTTCGCGCTGCTGCCCGCGGTCGTCACGCGCAGCGCGTCCGGCGGCATGGGCCGTACGCTGGCGCTCAGGGCGATGAACGGAGCCAACGCGTTCCGCCTGCCCTACGACCTGCTCGAGCGCGTGGTCGAGCGCGTGACGGCCGAGGTGGAGGGCATCAGCCGCGTCGTCTACGACGTGACCGGACAGCCGCCCTCGCTGGTGGAGTGGGAGGACGACTGAGCCCTGACATCACGGAGGAAGCATGAAGATACGCCACGCCGACGCGGCCCCGGGGCTCGCCGTCGAAAATACGTTTATCGCGCTGGACGATCTGGAGACGAAGATCGGCGAAGCCAGCGTTCAGGGGTCCATGGTTCCCGCGCTGTGCCCGGAGCGGCCCCATCAGATTCTGGTGCGCGCCAGCTGCGAGGGCGCGGCGGAGGACGCGCTTCTGGGCGCGGCCACGACCCGGGCGCTGGTGATGGCGCGGCAGAAGCCGGGCGTGCCCGCGCTGGTCTACGCCGAGTGCGCGCCGGGCGACGAGGCCCGCATGGACGCGCTCATGGCGCTGGGATACCGGGACGAGGACGGCCTGGTGCGCACCGCGAGGGCGCTCCGGCACGGCCCCATCTACCGGCGTCTGCCACAGGGCTGCACGATTGTCCGGGATTATCTGGCCGACGAGAACGAGGGCAAATTCTTTCTGGAGCGCTACAACGCCATGTTCGGCCGCAGCCGGGATATGGCCTGGCTCAAGGGCCTGAAGCGGCTGCCGGACTTTGCCCGGCTTTTGATGATCTCGCCCACGGGTCTGGCGGGCGAGATGGTGGTCTGGTCGGAGGAGGGGCGCGGCGTCATCGGCATCGCGCTGACCAGCCCCGCCTGGCAGCGAAAGGGCGTCGCCAGTTATCTGATGGACCTGGCCCGGCTGTATTTCCTGGACCGCGGGCTTTCCGAAGCCTACTTTGACGTCCGGACGCGGCTCACCGCCGCGGCGCGGCTGGCCGCCACATCGGGCTTTCGCCCGGCGGAAATGCTGATGCGCTATCCGGCCATCGAGGTTCAATAAAACCATAACGCGTCCGGCGTGGCCGGAATACTGTGGGGATACGGGGGGAACGAAACGTGAAATACCGGGTTGGCATTGTCGGGGCGACGGGCATGGTGGGGCAGCGGTTCGTATCGATTCTGGCGGAGCATCCGTGGTTCGATGTGGCTGTCTTGGCCGCCAGCGCACGCTCGGCCGGGCAAAAATACATCGACGCGGTGGGCGGGCGCTGGGCCTTTGAATGGCCGGTGCCGGAGGCTGTCCGCGAAATGACCGTTCAGGACGCCGCGCAGGTGGAAAAAATCGCGGCCCAGGTGGACTTCATATTCTGCGCGGTCGATATGCCCAAGGATCAGATCCGCGCGCTCGAAACCGCCTATGCCCAGGCGGAAACGCCGGTGGTGTCCAACAATTCCGCCTTCCGCATGGCCGAGGACGTGCCGATGATGATCCCGGAGATCAATTCCGAACATATGGCCGTCATCGAGGCGCAGCGCAGACGTCTGGGTACGAAGGTCGGCTTTGTCACCTGCAAGCCCAACTGTTCCATCCAGGGCTACGTGCCCGCGCTGGAGCCTCTCCGGTCATTCGGCCTTGAAAAGGTGATGGTGGCCACCTACCAGGCGATTTCCGGCGCGGGCAAGACCTTCCGCTCCTGGCCGGAGATGGTGGACAACGTCATCCCGTTCATCGGCGGCGAGGAGCATAAGAGCGAGGTCGAGCCGCTGAAGATCTGGGGCCGCGTGGAAGACGGCCGTATCGTGATGGCGGAAAAGCCGGTTATCAGCGCCCAGTGCTACCGGGTAGCGGCCAGCGACGGCCACATGGCGGCGGTGTCGGTGAGCTTTCGCGAAAAACCGACCCGGGATGAAATCCTCGCCCGCTGGGCCGCCTACGAGGGCTTGCCGCAGAAGTACCGCCTGCCCAGCGCGCCCGAAAAATTCCTGACCTATTTCGAGGAGGAGAACCGCCCGCAGACGCGGCTGGACCGCGACCTTTACGGCGGCATGGGCATCGCCGTGGGCCGGCTGCGGGAGGACGCGATCCTCGACTACAAATTCGTCGGCCTCTCCCACAACACGCTGCGCGGGGCGGCGGGCGGCGCGGTGCTGACGGCGGAGCTCCTGGCCCACGAAGGTTGGATCCCGCACAAGTGACAAAGAGCCCCCCGGGTCGTTACAGTAGCGCATCGACCTGAGAGGGGGCTTTCCCTATGAAAGCGCTGTTTTCCGGCGTCGGCACGGCGCTGGTCACGCCCTTTGCCGCGGACGATTCCATCGACTTTGCCTCTTTCGCGCGCCTGATCGACCGCCAAATCGCCGCCGGCATCCCGGCGCTGGTCGTGTGCGGCACTACCGGCGAACCCGCCACCATGACCGAGGCGGAGCAGGACGATCTGATCGCCTTCGCGGTGGCGCGCGCGGACGGCCGTGCGCTGGTGATCGCGGGGGTGGGCGGCAACGATACGAAGCGGGTGTGCCGCAGGGCACAGACCGCGCGGGCCCTGGGCGCGGACGCGATCCTCGCCGTCACGCCTTACTACAATAAGACCACCCAGGCCGGGCTGATCGAGCACTTCACCCGCGTGGCGGATGCCGCGGAGATCCCGGTGATGCTGTACAACGTGCCCTCCCGCACAGGGCTGAACCTGCTGCCGGAGACCGCGATGCGGCTGGCGGGCCATCCGCTAATCCGGGCGCTCAAGGAGGCCAGCGCGGACCTTCGGCAGATGAACGAGGACGCGCGGCTCCTCACGGGCAAGATGGCGGTCTACTGCGGCAACGACGACTACGCCTTTTCCTGGCTGGCGCTGGGCGCCGACGGGGTGATCTCGGTGGCGTCGAACCTGGTGCCCGAGGCGATGAAAGCCGTGTGTGACAGCTTCTTTGGCGGGGACATCGAGGGCAGCCGCGCGCTGCAGCTTCGGCTCAGCCCGCTGATCGACGCGCTGTTTCTGGAGGTCAGCCCCATCCCGGTCAAGGAGGCGCTCTCCGCCGTGGGCCTGGGAAGCGCCAGGACCCGGCCGCCGCTGGTTCCCATGGGCGCGGCCGGCCGCGAGAAGCTGCTCGCGGAACTTACCAACTGGTACCCGGATGCCCACCGCGCCGTACCGGCGCCCTCGGGGGATCGAGTATAAATGCACACCAGCAAAAAGGAGTCGGAGCATGTACAAAATAGTGGAAAAGCGCAGGCTGAACGACGAGGTCACGCTGATGCGCGTCGAGGCGCCCTTCGCGGCGCGCCGCGCCAAGCCCGGCCAGTTCGTCATGCTGCGCGTCGACGAAAATGGCGAACGCATCCCGCTGACCATCGCGGGCTACGATCGCGAGGCTGGCACCGTTACGGTGATCTTCCAAAAAGTGGGCGCCACCACGCGCCTTTTGGATCAGCTGAACGAAGGCGAGAGCCTTCAGGATTTCGCGGGCCCGCTGGGCAAACCCTCTGAAACGGAAGGCTATAAAAAGGCGGCGGTCATCGGCGGCGGCCTGGGCGTGGCCATCGCCTATCCCCAGGCCAAGGCGCTCCACGAAGCGGGCGTATCGGTGGATCTGATCGTGGGCTTCCGAAACGAGGGGCTCATCATCCTGAAGGACGAACTCGCCGCCGCCTGCGACGATCTGACCATCATGACCGACGACGGTTCCAACGGAAACAAAGGCTTCGTCACCCAGGCGCTCGAGCGGAAGCTGAAAGCGGGCGAGGCTTACGACGTGGTCATCGCGATCGGCCCGCTGATGATGATGAAGGCCGTCTCGGAGATGACCCGGCCCTACGGCATCAAGACCATCGTCAGCCTTAACTCCGTCATGATCGACGGCACCGGCATGTGCGGCGGCTGCCGCGTGATCGTGGGTGGAGAAACGAAATTCGCCTGCGTCGACGGGCCGGATTTCGACGGCCATGCGGTGGACTTTGATTCCGCCGTCACCCGCGGCAGGATGTACATGGATCAGGAAAAGCTGGCGAAGGAGACCCATCTCTGCCGCCTTACGGGGGATGTACGCTGATGGCCAACATGCAAAAAAATAAAACCTCCATGCCCGAACAGGATCCCAAGGCCCGCGGCAAAAATTTTCAGGAGGTCGCGCTGGGCTACACCGATGAAATGGCCCGGCAGGAGGCCGAGCGGTGCCTCAACTGCAAAAACAAACCCTGCGTGAACGGCTGCCCCGTGGGGGTCAAGATCCCCGAGTTCATCTCCTGCGTGAAGGACGGGGATCTGGAGAAGTCCTACGAAATCCTTAGCGCCTGCAATGCGCTGCCCGCGGTGTGCGGCCGCGTCTGCCCGCAGGAGACCCAGTGCGAGCAGGTGTGCGTGCGCGGCATCAAAGGCGATCCGGTGGGCATCGGCCGCCTGGAGCGTTATGTGGCCGACTGGGCGATGATGAAGGGCAAGAAGCCGCCGGCGCCCGCGCCGGACAACGGTCACAAGGTGGCGGTGGTGGGCTCCGGCCCGGCCGGACTATCCTGCGCCGGCGCGCTGCGCGCGCTGGGCTACGACGTGACCATCTTCGAGGCGCTGCATACCCCCGGCGGCGTGTTGATGTACGGCATCCCCGAATTCCGCCTGCCCAAGGCGCTGGTACAGCGGGAGATCGACAATCTGCGCGATATGGGCGTCAAGATCCTGACCAACGTGATCGTGGGCCGCAGCATCCTGCTGGACGAGCTTGTCGAGCAGGAGGGTTTTGAGGCTGTGTTCGTTGGCAGCGGCGCGGGGCTTCCGCGCTTCCAGGGCATCGAGGGCGAGGCGCTTTGCGGCGTGTACTCCGCCAACGAGTTCCTGACCCGCATCAACCTGATGAAGGCCTACGACTTCCCGAACCATCTGACGCCCGTCAGGGTGGGGAAAAAGGTGGCGGTGATCGGCGGCGGCAACGTGGCCATGGACGCGGCGAGAAGCGCGCTCCGGATGGGCGCGGAGAAGGTTTACATCGTCTACCGCCGCGGCGAGGCGGAGATGCCCGCCCGGGTGGAGGAGATCCATCACGCCAGGGAAGAGGGCATCGAGTTTCACCTGCTCACCAACCCCACCCGCATACTGAACGATGGCAAGGGCAACGTGGCTGGCATGGAGTGCGTGCGCATGACGCTGGGCGAGCCGGACGCCTCCGGGCGCCGCCGCCCGGTGCCGGAGAAGGGCAGCGAGTATACCATGGACGTGGAGACGGTGGTCGTGGCCATCGGAAACTCCCCGAACCCGCTGATCGTGTCCACCACCGAAGGCCTCGCGGCCCAGAAGTGGGGCGGCATCGTGGTGGACGAGGCCTCCTGCAAGACTTCCAAGGAGGCCGTTTATGCCGGCGGGGACGCGGTCACCGGCGCGGCCACCGTGATCCTGGCGATGGGCGCGGGCAAGCAGGCCGCGGCCTCTATCGACGAGTATATCCGCGGCAAATCGGAGAAGTGATGAGCGGCGCGCCCCGGTTCCGCCCCGCCAAAGCGCCCGGGACCCTTTAGAATCCCCGTATACGGATCATTGGAGAAATGATAAAACCGCCCCGCGCAGCGCGGGGCGGTTTTGTGGTTTTGGGCCTTATGGGTTTGAAGCCGCGTCCACGCGCTTCATCAAATCCGGCGTACATACCGCCGGATTCATCTTTCCTCCAAAGGTCGAAGCCCGGCCGGCGGGCAGCAGGCCCGTTCCCATCGCAAAAGAAAGCCGCGCAGGCGGATTTCCTCTGCTACAAGTTCAGCTGGCGTATGAATTCACTCATCAGCGCGTTGACAATGGAAACCGCCGCGCTGGTGCCGCCGCGCTTTCCGCGCACGACGATCGCGGGCAGGTCGCTCTCCCAGATGCGCTCTTTAAGCTGTACCACGCTGGCAAAGCCGGTGGGGGCGGCCAACACCATGAGATCGTTCAACCCCTCCGTCTGATGGCGTCGGAGCAGTCGATCAAGCGCTGTGGGCGCGCTGCCAACCACGATCAGCTTTGCGCCCGGCTGAGACAGCGCAAAGTCCAGCGCCACTTCGGCGCGGGTGGTGCGGCGCTGTTCCGCCAGCGCCAGTACCTGCGGATCGTCGATGTAGCAGATTGTCGAAACGCCCAGCCTGCGGGCGTTCTGCTTATCGATATCGGAGAGCGCAAGCGCCGTGTCGGCGATAATCTGGCCTCCGGTCATCATCACGCGGCGGACCAATGTCAATGCGGTCGGGCTGAAGTGTATTCCCTGCGCCAGCGCCTCGTCGCCCGTTTCGGCCTTGACATGC
Source organism: Bacillota bacterium (assembly GCA_023421395.1). Classification (GTDB taxonomy): domain Bacteria; phylum Bacillota; class Clostridia; order Christensenellales; family Aristaeellaceae; genus JAEZHK01. The sequence goes on from JAEZTL010000047.1 coordinate 44,258, forward strand.
TCCATAATCGCCGCCATCTCACTGGTGACGTAGGGCATCGCCGTATTGTGCCGGGCTTTCAGCGCCGATTTTCTCTGCATGTGCGCGTACCTTCCTTGCGTGACAAGTGTGGGAATCCATGGAAAACGAAGTCGGAGATGTGGCCTGGACCGACACATTCAATGCCAAGACAGCCAGAATAATTCTTTTGGTCAACATTGTGTATCTTCGGGCGCATCAAATCCATTGTCGCGCCGAGCGCCTTTGAAGGATCATTCAAAGGTTGCGCCAGACGCGACAACGTATTCATTCGTTTTCCGCAATTTGATTTTAGCAAAATGAAGCGGCCGTTGTCAAGTCAACACATCATTGCAGAGAAAATTGCGCTAAAACATAACTTAATGGTAATAATACCGGCGGATCTTACGAAACGGATATCGTAAAATCATCACCAGAGGCGTCGACGGTCAGGTGGCTGCGGAGCGGCGCCTGATCTGCGATGATCATGCGGCTGATGGGCGTCTCCACACGGCGCTGCAGCATGCGCTTGAGGGGCCGGGCGCCGAACACCGGGTCGTACCCGATTTCGGCAATCAGCGCCTTGGCAGCAGGGGTAAGGGAGACCGTCAGCTGGCGTTCGGCCAGACGCTGGTTGAGCTCGGCCACCATCAGGTCGATGATCTTGCCGATCTCGTCCCGGGTCAGCGGCTTGTAGAACACGATTTCGTCCAGACGGTTCAGGAACTCCGGGCGGAACTGGGTTTTCAAAAGCCGCTCCACGGCCTCTCGGGCTTCCTTCGTGATCTGGCCCTCGCGGTCGATCCCCTCCAGGATATAATTGGAACCCAGGTTCGAGGTCAGAATGATGATGGTATTCTTGAAGTCCACCGTGCGGCCCTGGGAATCGGTGATACGGCCGTCGTCCAGCACCTGCAGGAGAATGTTGAAAACGTCCGGATGCGCCTTTTCCACCTCGTCGAACAGCACCACGCAGTAGGGCTTGCGCCGGACCGCCTCGGTCAGCTGGCCGCCTTCCTCATAGCCCACATATCCCGGAGGCGCTCCGACGAGGCGCGACACGGAAAACTTCTCCATGTATTCGCTCATGTCGATGCGCACCAGGTTGTGTTCGTCGTCAAACAGCGCCTGCGCGAGGGCCTTGGCGAGTTCCGTCTTGCCCACGCCGGTGGGGCCCAGGAACAGGAATGAGCCGATGGGCTTGTCTGGGTCCGCGATGCCGGCGCGGGAGCGGAGGATCGCCTGGCTGACCAGCGTCACCGCCTCGTCCTGGCCGATCACCCGCTGGTGCAGGATTTCCTCCAGCCGGAGTAGCTTCTCCCGCTCGCCTTCCATCAGTTTTGCCACCGGGATGCCCGTCCAGCGGGCCACGATGCGGGCGATCTCGTCCTCGGTCACCTTGTCGCGGAGCAGGGTGGGCGCGGCGTCTTTGTTTTTCTCGGCCAGCGCCTCCTCTTCCTCCAGCTGTTTGGTCAGCTGCGGCAGTTTGCCGTATTTCAGTTCCGCGGCCTTGTTCAGGTCGTACTGGCGCTGGGCCAATTCGATCTCCGCGTTGACCTTTTCAATTTCTTCGCGAATCTTCTGTACGCTGCCGATGGCGCCCTTCTCCCGTTCCCAGCGAACCTTCATCTCCTTGAACCGCTCGCGCATGTCGGCGAGCTCCTTCTGGATCTCGGCCAGGTGCTCTTTCGCCAGCGCGCCGGTTTCCTTTTTGAGGGCGGCCTCTTCAATTTCATGCTGCATGATCTTGCGGGAGATTTCGTCCAGCTCCGAGGGCATGGAGTCGATCTCGGTGCGGATCATCGCGCAGGCCTCGTCCACAAGGTCGATGGCCTTGTCAGGCAGGAAGCGGTCGGTCACGTAGCGGTTCGACAGCGTGGCCGCGGCGATCAGCGCCTGATCGGTGATCTTGACGCCGTGGAATACCTCGTAGCGCTCCTTGAGGCCCCTGAGGATGGAGATGGTGTCCTCCACCGTGGGCTCGCCCACCACCACCGGCTGGAAGCGCCGCTCGAGGGCCGCGTCCTTTTCGATGTACTTGCGGTACTCGTCCAGCGTCGTCGCGCCGATACAGTGCAATTCGCCCCGGGCCAGCATAGGCTTCAAAAGATTGCCCGCGTCCATGGAGCCCTCGGTTTTGCCCGCGCCGACAATCAGATGCAATTCGTCGATGAACAGGATGATCTTGCCTTCGGACTTTTTGATCTCCGCCAGTACGGCCTTGAGCCGCTCCTCAAATTCACCGCGGAACTTGGCGCCCGCGATCAGCGCGCCCATGTCCAGCGAGAAGATCTGCCGGTCCTTCAGGGAATCAGGCACGTCGCCCCGCACGATGCGTTGGGCGAGCCCTTCCGCGATGGCGGTCTTGCCCACGCCGGGTTCGCCGATCAGAACCGGGTTGTTCTTGGTCTTTCGGGACAGGATGCGCACGACGTTTCGAATCTCGCTGTCGCGGCCGATCACCGGGTCCAGCTTCTGCTTGCGGGCCAGGTCCACCAGGTCCTGGCCGTATTTCTTCAGCGCGTCGTAGGTGGCCTCGGGCGCGTCGCTGGTGACCCGCTGACCGCCTCGGACGCCCTGCAGCGCGGTGAGCAGCACGTCTTTGCGGAGATTGAACCGCTGAAACAGCTGCTTCATCGATGGGGAGGCGGTGTCCATCAGCGCCAGCAGGATGTGCTCCACCGACACATATTCGTCGGTCATGCGCTCGGCCGTCTGCTCCGCCTCCACCAATGTCCTGTCCAGGTCCTGGGAGACATATACGGTACCTTGGGCCCTTCCGCCGCCGCTGACTTTCGGAATGCGCGCGATCAACTGTTCGCAGGCCTGGATGACCTGCGACGGATCGGCGTTCAGCTTCTTCAGAAGCTCCGGGATGAGTCCGCCCTCCTGATCCGTCAGCGCATACAAAAGGTGGGGCTGATCCACCTGCTGATTCTGGTATTGGATGGCGATATTCTGCGCCTGCTGGATCGCCTCTAGCGATTTTTGCGTGAATTTCTGTGCGTTCATGGGAGAACCCCCTTTATTCCGAAAACTGATCTACTTTGACCATTATAGGCACTTGGACAGGAAAAGTCAAATTACGTTTGCGTTATTTCACACGATTCTTCGCCGAAAATCCGTACGTTTCATGCCGGGATTCGATGAATTTTCCGGAAAAATGCGGCTGGGGGGTTGAACGCCGGCCCAAAAGAAGGTATAGTGGAAGGGCACGAATTTGAGCCCTTCTGAGAGTATGGAGGAATGCGCCATGATCGATTTTCGCACCATCCGCGCGGCCGATCCGGAGACGGCCGAGGCCATGCAGCTGGAACTGAACCGTCAGCGTCAGCATATTGAGCTGATCGCGTCGGAAAACTTCGTCAGCCCGGCGGTTCTGGCCGCGATGGGATCGCACCTGACCAACAAATACGCGGAAGGTTACCCCGGCAAGCGCTACTATGGCGGCTGCGAGTGCGTGGACATCGTCGAAAACCTGGCCCGCGACCGGGCCTGCAGGCTCTTTGGCGCCGACCACGCAAACGTGCAGCCCCACTCGGGCGCGCAGGCGAATCTGGCGGTCTACTTTGCGCTGCTTGAACCCGGCGATACGGTGCTGGGCATGAATCTGTCCCACGGCGGGCACCTGACCCACGGAAGCCCCGTCAACATGAGCGGCAAGCTGTACAATTTTGTGCCCTACGGCGTCCGGGAGGGCGACGAGGTGATCGACTACGACGCGCTGAAAAATCAGGCGCTCGAGGTCAAGCCCAAAATGATCGTCGCCGGCGCCAGCGCCTATCCCCGCGCCATCGACTTTAAAGCCTTCCGGGAGATCGCCGACGCTTCGGGCGCGCTTCTGATGGTGGATATGGCCCACATCGCGGGCCTCGTGGCCGCGGGGGAGCACATGAGCCCCGTGCCCTACGCCGACATCGTGACCACCACCACCCACAAGACGCTGCGCGGCCCCCGCGGCGGCATGATCCTCTGCCGCGAGCCCTATGCGAAGGCCATCGACAAGGCCATCTTCCCCGGCACCCAGGGTGGCCCGCTGATGCACATCATCGCCGCCAAGTCGGTCTGCTTCAAGGAAGCGGCGGGGGAGGACTTCAAGGCTTATCAGCACCAGATCGTGCTGAACGCGCGCGCGCTGGCCGCGGCGCTGACGGCGAAGGGCCTGCGCCTCGTATCCGGGGGCACGGACAACCACATGATGCTTCTCAACCTCACCGGCACCGGCCGCACGGGCAAGGAGCTGGAGAACCTGCTGGTGCGCGCCAACGTGACCGTCAACAAAAACACCGTTCCCTTTGAGACCCTCAGCCCCTTCGTCACCAGCGGCATCCGCGTGGGTACCCCCGCCGTCACCAGCCGCGGCATGAGGGAGCCGGAAATGGAGAAGATCGCCGGTTTTATCGCGCTGCTGGCCGAAAAGGGCGAGGAGGCCATCCCCGGGGTCAAAGAAGAGGTCATCGCGCTGTGCGAAAGGTTCCCGCTGTACGAGGGGGACATCGTCGACTGAAGCGCGGGGACGGCATGCGCATTAAAGGAGCATGGTTTGGGCAAATGCCCTCGCCATGCTCTTTCTCTTTTCTCCTCACGCTTCGGAACCCGCTACGGCAGCGTGACCTCTCCGGCGTAGTTGGTGGCGAACATCCGGCGCACTTCGTTTAGATCGCCGGTCTGCCCCAGCGCCCACTTGAGCTTGGTGACCGCCGCCTCGGTGGTCATGTCATAGCACTGAATCACGCCGGCGTCGAGGGCCTTTCGCCCCGTCTGGTACAGCGAGAAATCACTTCGCTCGTAGAGGCATTGGCTCGAAACCGCCACCGCCATGCCGCCCTTCACAAGCATTTCCAGCGGCTCCACCAGGTTCCGGCGGATGAAGTGCAGCCCGCCCGCACCGAAAGCTTCGATGACCACGCCGCGGTAATGCATCGCGCCGAGGCCAGTCAAAAACTCCGGCTGGAAGCCGGGCGTCAGCTTCAGGAGGAACACGTCGTTACACAGATCGCTCTTCAACCCAAAGGGCCCCGTTTGTCGGGGAATCAGATCCCGCCGGAGGGTGAGGCCCTCGCCGTCCACCACGCCCACCGGCGGCATGTTGACGCTCTCAAAGGCGCGAAAGCCGGTGGTGCGTACCTTGACCGCGCGGCAGCCCAGCATGATCAGCCGGTCGAAGGCGATAAATACGCCCGGCGCACCGGACGCCGCCATCGCGAACGCGCAGCGAAGGTTTTCCACCGCGTCGGTCAGCGGGTGAGAGGCGGGCAATTGCGAGCCGGTCAGGACCACCGGTACGCTGAGCCCCCGAAGCATGAAGGAAAGCGCCGAGGCGGTATAGGCCATGGTATCGGTGCCGTGGGTGATGACAACCCCTTCGTAGAGGGCGGAACGCTCGAACACGCAGCGCGCGATCTCGCGCCACTCCTCCGGCTGCATGTTGGCGCTGTCCATGCTGAATAGCGGAACGTGCTCGATTTGGTAGCGCCCGCCCAGCATACGGAGCGCCTGCGGCAGCGCGCCGCCGCGCTCGTCCGGCGCCAACCCCTCCGGGGTGGTAACGGCGGCAATCGTACCGCCGGTGGTGATCAGAAGGATTTTCATTGGTTCAACCGTCCGTTCGAATAGGATGGCCTTTGGCTTACGCGGTTTCCTCCGGCGCACGCCCGGCGCGCCTCAGCGCTTCCCGGACGCTGGCCGCGTCGCTCAGTCGGCAAAAAGCCACCCGCGCCTTCAGAAGGCCAGGATAGGCGGCCATATAGAGAAAGCCCAAGTCCTGACGAAGAACCGCGATTCTCCTCGAAAAGGCGGCGTCGTCGCCACAATAGAGGAGAAGGCCGTATTCGCGCCGGCCGGTGCGCTCGCAGGCTTCTCCCTCGCGGATGAAGCTCGGAAGGTAGAAGCCCAGGCTCTTCATCGCGCCCTTGAGCTTTGCGGCCGGCAAGCGCCGAAGCCCCAGAAGCTTCACCACGACCATCGCGCGCGCTCCACCGGCGGCGGGCCTCATGGCCGTGCGAAACAGCCGCGCCTGCGAGTGCCTGTTCAGAAGCATATGCGCCGCGACGAAGCCAACTTGAACCGCCAGGGCCGTCAGCACGAGCCCCAGGCAGATCAGAAGGGCGATGTGCGCGTTTCCGTCGAGGCCGTTCAGCGCGAAAATCGCCCGAAAAGCGCCGGCCGTACTGGCGCGCGTGAAAAAGAGTTTTTCCATAATAAATACCATCCAGGCCATCGCCACCGACACCTTGAATACCGCGTGCCTGCGCGCTTATTGCATGGATGCCGCTCCTAGTTTCATATTTTACGAAAATATTATAGAGTTGCGGGAGCGCGCTGTCAACGAAAAACGGGCCGAAAAGGCCCGTTTTTGAAGGCTTTATATCAAAATAACGTTCACTTTGCCGAGAGATCCTCCGGCGCCCGGTCGACCACCACGCGCAGCTTGTCGACACGCACGCCGTCCATCTTTTCCACGGTCACGCGCAACTGGTCGAAGTCGAAGCTGCGGCCCACCTCCGGCTGCGCGTCCAGCATCTCGACGGCCCAGCCGCCCAGCGTGGTGTACTCGCTCTCGCACTCTTTGCCGTCGTAGTCGATCTCGTCGAAGAATTCGTGCAAGCCCATCAGGCCGCTGCACTCGTACTCGTTTTCACCCACTTCCACGCAGGGCTCCACGATATCGTCGTTCTCATCCCAGATCTCGCCCACCAGTTGTTCCAGCAGGTCCTCCAGCGTGATGATGCCCATCGTGCCGCCGTATTCGTCGGCCACGACGGCGATGTGGGTGCGCGCGCGCTGCAGAAGCTTCAGCGCGTCGTCCAGCTTGAGCGTCTTGTGCACGGTCAGCGGCGGCGTCACCAACTTGCGCAGGTCTATGGGCGCCTTTCGGTCCATTTCCCGAAGGAACAGGTTGACGTGCAGGATGCCGATGATGTTGTCGATGGTGTCCTCGTAGACGGGAATGCGCGAATACTGGGATTCGATGACGACGCGCAGCACGTCTTCCAGCGAATCATCCACTTCAATGGCCACCATGTCGATGCGGGGGGTCAGCACCTGGGCGATGGTCAGGTCGTCGAACTCCAGCGCCGACTGCACCAAATCCGTGCGCTCCTCGTCGATGACGCCCTCGTCCTCGGCGGTTTCAAGGATCGCCGTCAGTTCTTCCTCGGTCATACCGGGCCCGGCCTTTTCGCCGGCGCCCAGCGCCCGCGCCAGCGCCTCCACGATAATTAGCGACACCTTGACCGCAGGCCGGAGCGCCAGCATGATCACCCGGAGCGGGTAGGCCGTCTTCCGCGCGAAAGCGTCCGAATTGCGCTTGGCGAAGACTTTGGGGGTGATCTCCCCCAGCAGCACGATAACCACCGTCATGATGGCCGACGCGATCCCGGCTCCGGCCTCTCCGGCAATGCCAATGGCCACCACTGTCGCCACCGACGAGGCGGCGATGTTCACCAGGTTGTTGCCGATCAGGATGGCCGACAGCGCGTCGTCAAACTGGTCGTAGATTCGGATCGCCAGCGCGCTCAATTTGTCGCCGTCCTCGGCGGCGCGTCGCATTCGGCGCGCATTGATGGACGTGAAGGCGATTTCATCGGCCGAGAAGAAGGCCGACACCATGAGCAGCAGCAGGATGGCCGCGAGGTTAACAAAAAGCACGGCGGCCTCCTTACAGCGCCGCGGCGGGCTCGGCCGCCGGGTCGCTTTCGTCATAGATCTCGCCGACCAACTCTTCCAGGATATCCTCCATCGTGACGATGCCCAGCGCCTTGCCGTTTTCGTCCGCGATCAGCGCCATGTGGCCGCGGTGCTGGTTCATCTGAGTCATCAGGTCGTCGATGTGCATGTCGCTTCGGTAGGAGCGGATGGGGATCATGAGGGCCTTCAGCCGCGTGTAGGTGCCGGTCAGCCGCGCAGTCAGGAAGCGGTTGACCTGGAGGATTCCGATCACGCGGCCGCGGCGCTCGTCCCACACAGGGAAGCGCGAATACTTGTAGGCGGAGATTTTCGCGGCGATCTGATCCTGGGTGGACTGAGCGTCGATCATGACCACTTTCTCCAGCGGGATCAGGATGTCCGCGGCAAAGATCGCGCCGAATTCGAAGGCGGACTGCAGAAGCTCCTGCTGCTCGGGCTCCAGAAGCCCCTCGTCCTCGATGGACTCGATGATGTCGTGCAGCTCGTCCTCCGTGAAGGAAGGGTCCTCCGGCGCGGGAAAGCGGCGGGAGATCATCTCGCCCCACTTGGTGAACAGGAACGCGAAGGGCTTCAGCGCGCGGATCAGGAACAGGAGCACCCCGGAGGTCTTCAGCGCGATCTGGTCCGCCCTGCGCCGCGCGACGGTCTTGGGCAGCATTTCGGCGAAGATGTAGAACACCACCGTCAGCACGATGGTTCCCCAGGCTACGGCGCCGCCGCCCCAAAGCCGCGTGACAAGAACCGTCATCAGCGTGGCCGAGGCGATGCTCAGAATATTGTTGACAATCAGGATGGTGGTCAACGCTTCTTCAAAGCGCGAGAGGATGACGAGCGCGCGGCGGGCATTCCTGTCGCCGTCTTCCGCGCTGTTTTTAATACGAACGCGGTTCAGTGCCGTGAAGCTCATTTCGATGGCCGAAGTCAGGCCGCTCAGAATGATGGTGGTCACCAATAATAGTGCTATAGGCCAACTGTCCGGGTCCATGGACTTAGAATCAACTCCCTATGGTGCATACTATGCGTAAGTATAGCACCCCGAACGTTAAAAAACAAGACATAAGCCCGTCAAATCTGCATCAAGGGCTTGCGCGGCGGACAGCGCTGTGGTATAATGACCGTTGCCACACGGGTGATGACGGTTGGGTCCTGTGCGGCGTCATGCCGTGAACTTTGTCAGGGCCGGAAGGCAGCAGCAATAAGCGGAAGTTGGCGCGCGCCGCGGGAAAGCCTGGCCTGAACCCTGTGGTTTTTTGTTGCGCGCAGACTACCGGAATGGCATAAGCCTTGAGAGCCTGCACCCGGGCGGGCGCTTTTTTATGCGCTCACGGAAGCGCCGGGGGCGCTCTTCCGGCGCTTGCTTTCGTACATCAGCTCGTCTACGCGCTTTAAAAACGCCTCCGGCGTCAGATGTTCCCGAAAGTCGTAAACCGCGCGCCCCATGCTGAAGGACAGCGGGTAGGGCAGTGTGCCGGTCTGGCTCAGCGCGTTCAGCGCGCCCTGGATGCGATCGACGATCCGCGTGAGGCCCGCCTCGGTGGATACGTCCAGAATCAGGCAGAACTCGTCGCCGCCGTAGCGGGTCACATAGTCGCCCGCACGCACACAGCGCTTGAGAAGGCTGGCCGCGGCCTTCAGCACCCGGTCGCCGGTCTCGTGGCCCAGCGTGTCGTTGATCTTCTTAAAGTGATCGATGTCCAGCATGATGAAGGCGAACGTCCGGTTGGGCGAACTTCTGGAGATCTTCTCCTTGAGTACCGTCTCCAGCTTTTTTCGATTGCCCACGCCGGTCAGGTAATCTGTGAAGATGCTGTCGTCCTGCGCATAGAGCAGCACCACGAGGAGCGACGGAACCGCGGCCAACAGCGCGAAGGCGTAGCCGTAAAAAAAGACCTGCAGCAGGATGCCCAGGGTCGACGGCACCGGAAAGAAGAGCAGCGAGAACAGCACCTTTTTGTCGACGTTGTGCCGGTTGCGGATCGTCACCCCAAAGGCCCAGGCGACCATGAGGATCGTGACCAGGTGGGAGAGCGGGTAGAGCGGCCCGCGATGATAGATGTTGGCGGCATCGATCACGTAGTACCAGCCGTTAAACTGCGTGATTATTGTCATTGCGAAGTTCAGCGCGTTCAGCGCGATCAGCGTGACGTGTACGCCGAAGGGCACGCCGCGGTTTCCGGAGGTCTGATAGTAGACGTATTCGACCCAGAACGTCGGCAACAGCGGTGTGAACAGGAACAAAAGCAGATTGCCCCACCAGTTGATCGCCGGATACGAGGGGGCGGAAAGCCCGTCGAACCGGGAAAGGGTGTCGACGATCAATAGTGCCATCGTGGTGACGAGCATCGCTGCGTACAGTTTCCGCTGGGAAGATCTGTTGTAGGAGCCGCCCAGCATGTAAATCAGCAGTACCGTCATCAAGGCCACCGCGAAACCATCCAGGACGATGTTTGCCATCAGGCTCATGGAAGTCTCCCTTCGGGTTTCGTTTCAGGCCTGGAACGTGGCCGGAGTATGAATAAATCCTTCCTTGCATTGTATGTTTTTATTGGCTGCCTGTCAAGGGCGTCGCGAGCGGTGGCCCCAGCCAGCCGCCCATCAAGGCCTCGATCGGTTCCGGAGACAAGCGCGCCGGAGCCGCGCGCCCAAGGCGCCTCCGGTTCATCCGCTATGCGTGTTGCGCGCTCTTCCGCCGCTTGTTTTCATACATAAGCGCGTCCACCCGCTTGAGGAATTCCTCCGCGCCGGGGCGCCGCTCGCAGTCGTAAACCGCGCACCCCATGCTGAAGGACAGGCGGCAGGGCAGCGCGCCCGACCGGTGGAGCGCCTCCAGCGCGTTTTCGACGCGTTCCACCACGCGGTCAAGGCCCGCCCTGGTGGAGACGTCCAGAATCAGGCAGAACTCGTCGCCGCCGTAGCGGGTTACATAGTCGCCCGCGCGGACGCTGGATTTGAGCAGATTCGCCGCGGCCTTCAACACTTGATCGCCGGTTTCATGGCCCAGCGCGTCGTTGATCTTCTTGAAATGATCGACGTCCAATAGCACAAAAGAAAACGTTCGCCGGGGCGAGCACCGGGCGATTTTTTCCCGCAGCACCGCTTCCAGTTTTTTGCGGTTGCCCACGCCGGTCAGGTAGTCGGAGAAGATGGTATCGTCCTGCGCGTAGAGCAGTACGATGAGCAGCGCCGGCACCGCCGCGACCAGCGCGAACGCATAGCCGTAAACGAACGCCTGCAGGATGCTGCCCAGCATGGAGGGCAGCGGAAACACCACCAGCGAGAACAGCGCTCGCTTGTCGATGTTGTTGCGATGCCGGTAGGTAATCCCGTAGGACCAGGCCACCATGACCAGCGTGATCACGTGTTGAAACGGATACACCGGGCCGCGGTGATAGATGTTTTGCGCGTCGATGGTGTAGTACCAGCCGGTAGATTGGCTTGCGGCGACCATGAATAGATTTGCGGCGTTCAGCGCTGAAAGAAGCCCGAGGGCGAAGGGTGAGAGGCGCAGATCCCCGCGGGCGCGGCAATAGGCATAGCTTACCCAGAGCGAGGGCAGCAGCGGATACAACGAGAAAACGAGCAGGTTTCCCACCCGGTTGATGAGGGGGAAGGAAGGGTTCTGAAGGCCGTCGAAGCGGGAGAGGATATCCACCGCCAGCGCCAGGATGGTGGTGGCAACCATCGCCAAGTATAGCCGGTGCTGCCGGTCTTTCTTCCATTCGGAACGAAGGGAGTAGCCCATCAGAACGGTCAGCAGCGTGATGGCGTACAGATTCAGCACCGCATTTGTCATAAGGCTCATGCGCCGATCCCCTCTCTAGGAAATAGGACGGACAGGGAAATATCGGATGGCTCTCTTGACAGTGTAATTTCCGGCAGCCCGTCTGTCAAGCGTGCGTTCGGCGTTCGGCGCTGACGGAAAGCGCGCCCGGCGAAAGCCGGGCGCGCAGGCTGGTTTGGCGCGTGGCGGACGGGAGCGCCTTACCGGCGCTCGGTGTCATTTCCTGTCGAAATAAACCGACTTGCGGGTGGCGGACAACGGCACCGCCATGATGATCTTTACGCGCTCGTCCATCATCTTCAGCGTCAGCGCCGCGCGGCCCGCGGAATAGAAGATGCGGTTGTCGATGCGGCAGTCCGCCGCGACGGACACCGCCGAGCCCAGCGCGATGCCCTGGTCCAGCGGATCATAGGCGCAGGTGGCGCCGGCTTCGCCGCATGCCTTGCAGGTGGGGAAGCCGCAGTAGCCGCAGTTGAGGCCCCGCTGGGTCAGGCGGGTGCCGATCAGCACCACCGCGAAGCTATCCCGGACATTCTTTGCGTCCCGGATGAAGGAGGGCGCGCCAAGCTCCTCGCCCAAGCGGTCCATCTCCTCGGCCAGCGCGTTTTTTTCGTCGCCGGTGACCACCATCGTCTCGATGTCGTCGATTCCCCGGGCCTTTGGCGCGGTTCGGGCGGCGGCGCACATCCGGTAGGCGGTTTCCATCACCGCGGCTTCTTCGCAGGTTCTTTCATCGTACAGCATCTCTACGCCTCCTCAATCTCATAGTCGCAGGACACGGAGGAAAGGCGCACCTCGTGCATCCGCTTTTTGACCGGCAGGTGCGCAGGGTGCTCCTGATAGGCATCGAGCGCGGCGCGGTCGCGGAAGGCGGTGACCAGGGCGACGTCGTAGCTGCGCTCGCTGCCCAGAAAGTCCGCGCCGGCCTCCAGGCTGACGAGGCCGTCGACCTTGCCGACCATTGAATAGAATCCTTTGACGATGGACGGGATCTCCGGCTTGAACTCCGGCTTGATCTGGAATAAGACAATGTGACGAACCATGGGCATACCTCCTTTATGTGCTCCGACCGCCGGGCTAAGCCGGGCGGCCGGTCAGTTCCATGAGCGCGCCCACCAGGTACAAAGAGCCGCAGGCCACGACCACGCCGCCATCCCGCGCCGCCAGGCGCGCCTTGATCAGCGCGGCGGCGGGCGAGGGGAACGCCTCGGCGGCGACGCCGCGCGCGCGGTAGATTGCCGCCAGATCCCCGGCGGGGAGCGCCCGTGGGCCTGCCACCTGCGTGGCGTAAACCGCGTCGGCCAGGGGAGCCAGTACGTCCGCGCAGGTTTCCGGCTGCTTGTCCCGCATCATGGCCGTGACCAGCACGATCCTGCGGCCGGGCAAAAACTCCTCCAGGTATTCGCGCAGCGCGCGGGTCGCCTGGGGGTTGTGAGCGCCGTCCAGCAGCAGATCGTCGGCCGCCCAGTCCAGCCGCCCGGGCCAGCGGGCGCTGGAAAAACCCTCCGCGATTCTTTCCGCCGAAAGTTTCCAGCCTCGCCCGGAAAGAAGCGCCAGCGCCGCCAGCGCCAGGTGCGCGTTTTCCACCTGATGCCGTCCGGCCAGATTGATGCGGGCGGAAACCCGGCCGATCAAAGGCACATCCGCGGCAAAGCGAGCGCCGCGCCGGTCGATGGCGAGGATTTCAAGCGGCAGATCCTCCGCCTTTAAAAGGGGCGCGCGCCTTTCCTCGCAGGCGCGTTCCACCACCGCCGCCGCGGCGGGATTTTTCTGGGGGTAGAGCGCCACCGGGCGGCCGGGCTTGATGATGCCCGCCTTTTCAAAGGCGATTTCCTCGATGGTGCCGCCCAACTGCTCCATGTGGTCCAAGCCAATATTGGCGATAACGCTGACTTCCGGCACGATCACGTTGGTGGGGTCCAGGCGTCCGCCGATACCCGTTTCGATCACGGCCGCGTTCACTTTGCGCCGGGCGAAGGCCAGGAAGGCGATGGCCGTGCCCAGTTCGAAGGATGTGGGCGCGATGTCTGTCAGCCGTGACGCCGCTTCATGCACGCGGCCAGCCGCCCATTCAAAGAGGCCGTCTTCCAGCGGACGGCCGTCAAGGCGGATGCGTTCGGCGTAATGGATCAGAAACGGGGAGGTGTAGAGACCCGTGGAATAGCCGTTTGCGCGCAGCGCCGATTCGATCAGCGCCGCGACGCTTCCTTTGGCGTTGGTGCCCGCAATGTGCACGCACGGAAGGTCCGCCTCCGGATGCCCCAGCGCCTCGAGCAGCGCCTCCATATTGGAAAGCCCTTTTTTTTCGCCAAATCGCCGCGCGCCGTGTATCCAGTCGATCAGTTCGCTCGATCGCATCCAAAGCACCTCACGCGCTCCATTATTCTCCAAGGGCGGCCGCCTGTCAACGGCAATCTCGTTATAATGCGCGCTTGTATCCCGCGCCCATCGATGGTATAATGGACAAAATGGCCGAGAAGAGATATGAAGGAGGGCTTCGGTGTATAAGCTGTTTACGGACGTAATGGGCGACCTTCCCCTCGACTATGTGAATGCCCACGGCCTTGAGGTCATCCCGCTGAGCGTTCTGATCGACGGCGAGGACTATACGCTTGCGGCGGACCCCACCGCGCCCGGCTGCATCGAACCCGGCCTGTTCTATCAGCGGCTGCGCGAGGGCGCCGGCGCCAAGTCGGCACAGGCCAGCGCGGAGAAGATCGTCTCCATGATGCGGCCTTACCTTGAAAAAGGCCAGGACGTACTGTACCTCGCGTTCTCCTCGGGCCTGAGCGGCACCTGCGAGAGCGGCATGGTGGCGAGGGACATCCTGCGCGAGGAGTTCCCGGAGCGCAGGGTGATCGTGGTGGATACGCTTTGCGCCTCGCTGGGCGAGGGCCTCATGGTCTACCTGGCGGTGGAGAAGATGGAGGCGGGGTTCCCGATCGAAGAGGTGGCCGCCTTCGTCGAGGAGACGAAGCTCAAAATCCACCACTGGTTCACGGTGGACGACCTGAACTTCCTTCGCCGCGGCGGGCGGGTTTCGGGCGCGGCGGCGTTTCTGGGCACGATGCTGTCCATCAAGCCCGTGCTCAACGTGGACGACGCGGGCCACCTGATTCCCAAGGAAAAGCAGCAGGGCAGGAAACGCGCGCTGAAGGCGCTGGTGGACCACATGAAGGACAACTGTCAGGACCCCACGAAGCATCCGGTCATGATCTCCCACGGCGACGCGCTGGAGGATGCGCGCTACGTCGAGAAACTGATCCGCGAGCGGTGGGGCGTGGGCGCGGCGATCATCAACTACGTCAATCCGGTCATCGGCTGCCACTCGGGCCCGGGGACCATCGCGCTGTTCTTCGTGGCCGACAAGCCCCGCGGATAGACCCCGTTTCATCCAAATGTACGAAGGGATGGATCGCATGTGTTTGGCTTCCGACCGGACGGAAGGCGTCTGATGAAGGACATCGACCCGATCATCCAATTTACGCCCTACATCATGCCCACGCGTGCGGACGCGCAAAACTTCTGCCGGCAGACGCTGGAATACGACGTGCTGGCCGACTACATCAAGGCCGCCCATGAAAAGGGCCACAATCTGACGTTCATGTCCATCGTGATCGCCGCGTTCGTGCGCACGGTGTCTCAGTGCCCGGAGCTAAACCGCTTCATCATGAACAAGCAGATCTATGCCCGGAACCGCATTTCGGTGTCCTTTGTGGTGCTTCGGCGCCGCGCGGACGACAGCATCATGGAATCGCTGGCGAAGGTGGAGTTTGAGGCCACCGACACCATCTTTGACGTGGGCCGCAAGATCGAGGAGGCCGTCGGGCAGGGCCGCGAGGACAAGAACGCCAACCTCACCGACGTCTTCGCGCGGACGCTCCTGGCGATTCCGGGCCTTGCCACCGTGGTGGTGGGGCTTGTCAAGCTCCTGGACCGCTACGGGCTGATTCCCGGCATCGTCTACAAGGCGAGCCCCTTCCACACCTCCATGTTCATCACGAATATGGCCTCCATCAACATGACCTACCTGTACCATCACCTGTACAACTTTGGCACCACTTCGATCTTCCTGGGCCTGGGCAAGATCGAGCGGGCGCTGAGGCCGCTGGGCGGCGGCAAGGTGGGCTACAAAAACCAGCTGCCCATCGGCGTTGTGACCGACGAGCGCATCTGCGGCGGCGCCAGCTACGCCCGCGCGTTTTCGGTGATGCAGAAATACTTCCGCGACCCCAGCCTCATGGAGGTGCCGCCGGAGAACGTCAACTTCGAAACCGAGCCCATCTACCTGCGCAAGGCCAGAAAGGCGAAGAAAAAAGCCGAAAAAAAGGCGGAAAAGGTCGCCAAGGCGGGCTGAATCAAGCCGACACGAAACTCAAGCGCTTCCCGGTGCGTGCGCCGGGAAGCGCTTTTTATGGCCCGCGCCGCCCGCTGTGCGGCCGCACAGCGTCTACGCGGCAAATTTATGCAAAATCTCAACAAAACACATTTACCCGAGGCAGTGCTTGCGGTACAATGGCCAAAGTGACTGAATAAAGGTGTTGTGATGCCATGCAACCGAGGGGCGCCTGGTTTTCCAAAGGGGTCAAGGACGGCCTGCCGATCGCGCTGGGGTATCTGGCCGTCGCGTTTACGCTGGGAATCACCGCCAGAAACGCCGGATTCACCGCGTTCGAGGCCACGCTGGCCAGCCTGACGCTGAATGCTTCCGCCGGCGAATACGTGGGCTTCACGCTCATCTCCGCGGGCGCCAGCTATTTTGAGATCGTACTGATGGAAGCGGTGGCCAACGCCCGGTACCTTCTGATGTCCTGCGCGCTTAGCCAGAAGCTGGATCCCAAAACGCCGCTCGTCCACCGGTTGCTCATCGGTTACGATGTGACGGACGAGATCTTCGGCATCTCGATCGCGGTGGAGGGACGGCTGAATCCGTTCTACACCTTTGGCGCGATGGCCGTCGCCATTCCGGGTTGGGCGCTGGGCACGTACCTGGGGGTGGTGATGGGGAACGTGCTGCCCCTTCGCATCGTCAGCGCCCTCAGCGTGGCGCTTTACGGCATGTTTATCGCCATCATCGTGCCGCCCGCCCGGAAGGACCGGTTGCTGGCGGCGTTGATCGCGCTTTCGATGGCGCTGAGCTATGCCCTGGCGAAAATGGCGGCTTTCCACTTTCTGTCCCCGGGGATCCGGATCATCCTGATCACGGTGGTGGTTTCCGGCGCGGCGGCGGCGCTGTTTCCGGTAAAGGAGGAGAAGCGCGATGCGGCCTGACGTCTTTGTCAGCATCTTTCTCATGGCGCTCGTGACGTACCTGATCCGCGTGCTGCCGCTGACCCTGATCCGCCGGGAGATCAAAAACCGGTACATCCGGTCTTTTCTCTATTATGTGCCTTATGTGACGCTGGCGGTGATGACCTTCCCGGCCATCCTGGACGCGACCGACAATCCCCTCGCCGGCGCGGCGGCGCTGGCGGCGGGGGGACTTATGGCCTGGCGGGGTAAGAGCCTCTTCACCGTTTCGATGATTTGCTGCGCGGTGGTGCTGGTAATCGAGCTTCTCGTGCGTTAAACGAAAAAGGAGGGCGCTATGCCCTCCTTTTTATTTGCCGGGACGCAGGAGACGGTGCTTCCGGGCGTCACTCCGCCCAGCCGCTTGCCTTGAGGGGCGCGCGGAGCCGCCCGGCGAGCAGCACCGCCGCAATGATTTTGAAGGCGTCGCCGGGCAGGAAGGGAATTACGCACATGCCAAGACTCGCGGCGAGGGAGTTCTTCGTCGCGATCATAAACCAGGCGGTGCCCAGCGCGTAGCAGGCCGCGAGGCCGACCAGCATCGCCGCCGACAGCATGACGAAGTAGAAGTTCCATTTGCGGCTGAGAAGGCCCACCAGAAACGCGCAGAGCACGTAGCCGGCAATGTAGCCGCCCGTGGGCCCGACCAGTTTGTGAAGGCCTCCGGTGAAGTTTGAGAACACAGGCAGGCCCACCGCGCCCAGCAGCACGTAGACCACCATGGACAGGGTTCCGTACCGGGGCCCCAGCAGCGCGCCCGCCAGGTACACCGAAAACAGCGCCAGGTTGATGGGCACCGGCGACAGCGGGACCTGAAACTGGATTTGCGTGAGAATGCCCGTCAGCGCGGCGAACATCGCCGCAAGAATCATGCCCTTGAGCGTCAGCTTCTTCATGCCTCAAACCCCTTTTGCGTTAACATGGATTCCATTGCACCGCGTTTTCAAGCGCGCGGGCAAGCTGCGCCGGCGTGTCGATCCGCCCGCCCGTCAGGTGGATCGGTCGGAGCAGCCGGGCCTTCAGTGTTTCGTCCCATTCCTCCGCGGGAACGCCCAGAAGGGGCGCGGGGGCGCGCCGTACGCGCGCCCCCGCCAGCGCGCCGGGGATGCGGGAAAGCGCGTCCGGCGCGGCGGAGAGCTCCAGGAGATCGCCCCCGGCTTCGGTCAGCCAGAGGAGCAGCCGCTCGCCCTCGAAAAGCCCCAGCGTTCCGCGAAGCGCGCCCAGCCGCCGGGCCCATTCGTCCGGATTTTCCCGCGCTGCCATACCGTCAAACCGCCCGGCGAAGAGGCCGTACAGCCCGCGCATCGCGGGAAAGTGGCCCTCCGAGAGCGGAGAGAGGGCTTCCGGCGCCGCCTCCGGCGGGCGCGCGTAGCCCCGGGGGATCGTGATCCAGTCCTTGGGCGCGGGGCCTGAGGCGCCGCGCGTCAGCGCGAGGTATGCGCCCTCCGCCGTGCCGGGATCAAAGATTTCGCCGGGGGAAACCCATACGCAGGGCACGCGCAGGCCCTTAAGATACACGGCCTCGCTCACGGCGCCATGCCCTCGGTCTGAAACACGCGCTTCAGATACTGGCCGGTGAAGCTGGCGGGATCGTCCGCCACCTCTTCCGGTGTGCCGGTGGCAACGATGGTGCCGCCCCGCGCGCCGCCCTCCGGGCCCAGGTCGATGATGTAATCGGCGGTCTTGATCACGTCCAGATTGTGCTCGATGACCACCAGCGTGTTGCCCGCGTCCGCCAGCTTCTGCAGCACCTCGTCCAGCTTTTCCACGTCGGCCACGTGCAGGCCTGTGGTGGGCTCGTCCAGTACGTAGATCGTTCGTCCGGTGGCGCGGCGGCTCAGTTCCGTAGCCAGCTTGATGCGCTGGGCCTCGCCGCCGGAGAGGGTTGTGGAGGGCTGGCCCAGCTTGACGTAGCCGAGGCCCACGTCCACCATGGTCTGGATCTTGCCGGCGATGCGGGGCAGCGGTTCGAAGAAGGCCAGCGCCTCCTCGCTCGTCATGTCCAGCACCTCGAAGATGTTCTTCCCTTTGTAGCGCACCTCCAGCGTCTCCCGGTTGTAGCGGTGGCCCTTGCACACGTCGCAGGGCACGTACACGTCCGGCAGGAAGTGCATCTCGATTTTGATGATGCCGTCGCCCGAGCAGGCCTCGCACCGCCCGCCCTTGACGTTGAAGCTGAAGCGGTTTGACTTGTAACCGCGCGCCTTCGCGTCCGGCGTGGCGGCGAACACGTCTCGGATCAGGTCGAATACGCCGGTGTAGGTGGCGGGGTTGGATCGCGGCGTGCGGCCGATGGGGGACTGGTCGATGGCGATGATCTTGTCCAGCTGCTCGAGGCCGTCGATCCCGTCGTGGTCGCCCGGCCGGGTGCGCGCGCGGTTGAGGGCGCGGGAGAGCGCCTTGAAGAGGATTTCGTTGACCAGCGAGGATTTGCCGCTGCCGGATACGCCCGTCACGCAGGTGAGGACGCCCAGCGGGATGCGGGCGGTGATGTCCTTCAGGTTGTTCGCGCGGGCGCCGCGCACGGTGAGCCAGCCCGAGGGCGCGCGCCGGAAGGCGGGCAGCGGCACCCGTCGCCTGCCGGAGAGGTACTGCCCGGTGATGGAGGCGGGGTTTGCCATGATCTCCTCGGCGGTGCCTTCGGCCACCACGTAGCCGCCGTGGGCGCCGGCGCCGGGGCCGATGTCCACGATGTGGTCGGCCTCGAGCATGGTCTCCTCGTCGTGCTCCACCACCACCAGCGTGTTCCCCAGATCCCGGAGGTGCTTGAGGGTGGTGAGAAGCTTGCGGTTGTCCCGCTGATGCAGGCCGATACTCGGTTCGTCCAGGATGTACAGTACGCCCACCAGGCTCGAGCCGATCTGCGTGGCCAAGCGGATGCGCTGCGCCTCGCCGCCGGACAGCGTGCCCGCCGCGCGCGCGAGGGTCAGGTAGTCCAGGCCAACGTTCACCAGGAATTCAAGCCGCGCGTCCACTTCCTTTAAAATCTGCCGCGCGATCAAAGCGCGCTTCTCGTCCAGCGTCAGCTGATGGAAAAACGAGCGGGCGTCCATGACGGACATGAGGCTCACGTCCGCGATGGATAAGCCGCCCACCGTGACGGCAAGCGCCTCCCGCTTGAGCCGCCTTCCGTGGCAGTCCGGGCAGGGGGTGTTGGACATGTAGGACTCCAGATCCTCCTTCATGCCCTCGGAGGAGGTTTCGCGGTAGCGGCGCTCAAGGTTTGTGACGATGCCCTCGAAGGGCGCGTTGAACGTGCCGGAGCCGTGCTCCCGCTCATATTCGATGCGGATTTTTTCGCCGCCGGTGCCGTAGAGCACTTTATCCAGCACGCCTTCGGGTAGTTCTCTCACCGGTGTGTCCAGCGAAAAGCCGTAGTGGCGCGAGAGCGCCTCCAGGTACATCCGCGCCATGCCGCCGCCCTCGTCGGAGGAGTTCCAGCCGCTGACGCGGATCGCGCCTTCACTGAGGCTCTTGCCGGGGTCCGGCACCACGATGGCGGGATCGACCTTGAGCAGCGTCCCCAGCCCCGTGCAGGTGGGGCAGGCGCCGTAGGGGTTGTTGAAGGAGAACATCCGGGGCGTGAGCTCCTCGATGGAGATGTTACAGTCCGGGCAGGCGTAGTTCTGGGAAAACAGCATGTCCTCGCCGTCGATCACAGAAACCACGGCCAAGCCGCCCGCCAGGTGCATCGCCGTCTCCAGAGAATCCGTCAGCCGCTTCTGGATGTCACTGCGGACGATGAGCCGGTCCACCACGGTTTCGATGGTGTGCTTTTTGTTCTTTTCCAGCGGAGGCGTCTCGCCCAGCGGGTAGACCGTACCGTCGACGCGCACGCGAACAAAGCCCTGACGGGACATGTCCTCCAAAAGCTTCGCGTATTCGCCCTTCCGGCCCCGCACCACCGGCGCCAGAATCTGGATGCGCGCGCCCTCTGGCAGCGTCAGCACCTGATCCACCACCTGGTCGATGGTCTGCTGGCGGATTTCCTTGCCGCAATTCGGGCAGTGGGGGATGCCGGCACGGGCGTACAGAAGGCGCAGGTAATCGTGCACCTCGGTGACGGTGCCCACCGTGGACCGGGGATTTTTGCTGGTGGTCTTCTGGTCGATGGCGATGGCGGGGGAGAGCCCCTCGATGGAATCCACGTCCGGCTTTTCCATCTGCCCCAGAAACTGGCGCGCGTAGGCGGACAGCGACTCCACATAGCGCCGCTGTCCCTCCGCGTAGATCGTGTCGAAGGCCAGAGACGACTTGCCGCTGCCGGACAGCCCCGTCAGCACGATCAGCTTGTCCCGCGGCAGCGTGATGTCAATATTTTTCAGGTTGTGCTCGCGCGCGCCGCGAATGATGATGTCTTTCACCGGTTGCTCCCTGCCTTACCCATTCCGCTGCGCCGTGAGCCAGCGGACGAACTGTTCGATGCCTTTTTCAAAGGGGGTGGACGGGTTGTAGCCCAGAACCTCCCGGGCCAGCGAGATATCCGCCCAGGTGCGCGCGACGTCCCCCGGTTGGGCGGGCAGGCGGTTGATGCTCGCCTTTACACCCAGCGCGCCCTCAAGGGTTTCGATCATCTCCGAAAGGGAGATGGTGCGGTTCTCGCCCAGGTTGAACACGCCGTAGCGCCCCGGCGCCTCCGTCCAGTCCAGCGCGCGGACGACGCCGTCCACGATGTCGTCGATGTAGGTATAGTCCCTGCGGCTGCCGCCGTCCCCGTAGACGGGGATGGACTTACCGTCCAGCATGAGGTTGGCGAACTTGGTGATGGCCAGATCCGGCCGCTGCCGCGGCCCGTAGACGGTGAAAAAACGCAGGCAGGCGCAGCTGA
>JAEZTL010000028.1 GCA_023421395.1 Bacillota bacterium
TCTATAACCTGTTTGACAACATCCCGTATACGATTCTCCGTATGCTGCTCATGTACATCATGCATCCGAGCCTGAAGACGATGATCATCGTGATGTGCCTGACCGGCTGGATCGGAATGACCAAATACATCCGCAACCTGATCCTGATCTACAGGGACCGCGAATATAACCTCGCCTCGCGTTGCCTTGGCACGTCAGGCTGGAAGATCATCATCAAGAATATCCTGCCTCAGCTGGTTTCCGTCATCATGCTGCAGGTTGCGCTTGCCATACCGGACGCGATCGGTAACGAGGTTTTCCTGACCTACATCGGCCTGGGCCTGCCGGTATCCATCCCGAGCCTCGGCAACCTCATCAACGAGGGGCGCAAGATGATGCTCGTGCCCAGCCAGAGATACCAGCTCATTTTCCCGGTGTTCGTCGTCTCCGCGATTACGATTTCATTCTATGCGCTGGGGAATATGTTCGCGGACGCTTCCGATCCGCGCAACCATAAGTGAGGGGGATGATGTGATGAGCGAGAATAAGATGAATGAAATCATCCTCAGCGTGAAGGATCTTGTGGTGAAGTTCAACCTGCGCGGGCAGGTGCTCACCGCCATCCGCGATATCAGCCTCGATCTGTATAAAGGCGAAAGCCTCGCCATCGTAGGTGAGTCCGGCTCGGGAAAAAGCGTGTTCACAAAAACCTTTATGGGTCTGTTGGACAACAACGGCTGGATCGACGGCGGCAGCATCGAATACGGCGGTCATCATCTGGAAAATTTCCGCAGGGAGAGGGACTGGCTCAAGATACGCGGCAAGCATATCGCCATGGTTTTTCAGGATCCCATGACGAGCCTCAATCCTTTAAAAACCATCGGCAAGCAGGTGCAGGAAGCGATCACCTTGCATAACAAGGTCAACAAGGAAGAGGCCAAACGCCGCGCGATAGAGCTTCTTGACGACGTGGGTATCCCCGAACCGGAGCGCAGGTACGCCCAGTACCCGCACGAGTTTTCGGGCGGCATGAGGCAGAGGGTGGTCATCGCCATCGCAATGGCCTGCAACCCGCGCATCCTCATCTGCGACGAGCCCACCACCGCGCTCGACGTCACCATCCAGGCGCAGATACTGCACCTGATTAAGCTGCTCAAGGAAAAGTACGAGCTGACGACCATCTACATCACGCACGACTTGGGCGTGGTGGCCAACGTGGCGGACCGCATCGCGGTCATGTACGCGGGGGACATCGTGGAGATCGGCACGACGGACGAGGTGTTCTATGATCCCAAGCACCCGTATACCTGGGCGCTGCTCTCGAGCCTGCCGCAGCTTGGCGTCAAGGGCGAGGACCTCTATTCCATCAAGGGCACGCCGCCGAACCTCTTCCACCCCGTGCGGGGCGACGCATTCGCGGCGCGCAACCCGCAGGCGCTCAAAATCGACTATGTGCACCGGCCGCCTTACTTTGAGGTGACGCCCACGCACAAGGCGCGCACATGGCTGCTTGACCCGCGCGCGCCCAGGGTGGAGCCGCCGGAGCATATCAAGAACATCCGCAATATGCGCGAGAGGGTAGCGGGAGGGCAGAGCAATGACTAAAGAGCGCAGGGAAGTCCTCCTTCAGGTTAAGGACATGGAGGTCACCTTCGGCAAGGGACGAAAGAAGTTCGTGGCCGTGAAGGGTGTGAGCTTCGACATCTTCAAGGGCGAGACCTTCGGGCTGGTTGGCGAGTCCGGCTCGGGCAAGACCACCATAGGGCGCGCCATCATCCGCATCAACCCCATATCGGGCGGAGAGGTGATCTACAAGGGAGAGCGCATCAGCGGCAAGATCAACCGCGCGCTCGACAGGAGCGTCACGCAGAACATCCAGATGATCTTCCAGGACCCGATGGCAAGCCTCAACGAGCGGGCCAAGGTGGACTACATCGTGGCGGAAGGCTTGATCAACATCCACCCGGAGATGAAGAAGCAGGAGCGCGAGAAGGAAGTGAGCGAAGCGCTCTCCGAGGTGGGTCTTCTGCCCGAGTTCGCAAGCCGCTTCCCGCACGAGTTTTCGGGCGGGCAGAGGCAGCGCATCGGCATCGCGCGAAGCGTGATCATGAAGCCGGAGTTCATCATAGCGGATGAACCGATCTCCGCGCTGGACGTGAGCATACGGGCGCAGGTATTGAACCTGCTCTCCAAGCTGCAGAAGGAGCGCGGGCTGACGTACCTGTTCATCGCGCACGACCTTTCCGTCATGCGCTTCATCTGCGACCGGATCGCCGTGATACGAAAGGGCGTGATCGTGGAGCTGGCGCAGACGGAGAAGCTCTTTGCGCATCCGCTGCACCCGTACACGCGCGCGCTGCTCTCGGCGATCCCCATGCCGGACCCGGATTCTGAGCGCACGAAGGTACTCGAAGTATACAACCCGGCCTGCCACGACTATTCGGTCGACAAGCCGGAGTGGGTGGAGATCGAGCCGGAGCACTTCGTGCTGGGCAACAAAAAAGAGCTTGCGGAGTATCGCAAAAAGCTTTCCGAGTAAATCCAAGCAAAAAGGCCGTCCCGATAACAGGGGCGGCCTTCTTTGTATACAGCGGCAATGGAGCTTATTTTGCGAATCTGTCGTAGAGCTTTTTTGCGGCGGCGGCGGATTCGTCCTTACGCATGGTGGCGGAAAGGATGTCCCCGACGAGCGTCACCGAATGGCCGGGCAGCATGGCCTCAACCTCCTTGAGGATGAGCGCCGCGCTGCGGTACACCATGCCCAGCGTATCTTCCTCGCCGGCATGCTTCACGGCGATGCCGATAAAGCCTTCGGGCTTTTTCTTCATCTGATGGATTTTCGTGCCCGGCGTATTTTCAAAGGTGGTGCGTACCCATACGGGGATGCGGAAGCGTATGCCCGCCTCGATGGCGCGCGGATGCACCACGCCCGCGCCGAGCCGCGCGAGGGAGAGCATATCGTGCGCGTCGATCTCCTCAAGAAAGCGCGCTTGGGGGACAATGCGCGGGTCGCACTCGGCCACGCCCGGCACATCCGTATAGATGACGGTCTCATCCGCCTTAAGGTAACCCGCAATGCATACGGCGGAGGTGTCGCTGCCGCCGCGCCCGAGCGTGGTGACCGCGCCTGAGACGGATACGCCCTGAAAGCCCGTGATGACGGCCACTTTGCCGGCGTGAAGCACAGAGAGCACGCGGGCGGTGTCCATGCTGGTGATTTCGGCGCTAAGGTGCGCGTCGTCGGTCTGAATCCCCGCGGTCATGCCGTTCATGGGGACGGCGGGGATGCCGTTTTGGCACAGCGCGTCCGCGAATACGCAGGCGGAAATGGTCTCCCCGCAGGACATGAGCATATCCCGCGTTTCGGGCAGGGTGTCGCTTCCGCGCACAAGGGACAAAAGCGTGTCTGTGGCGTAGGGCGCGCCCAAGCGCCCCATGGCGGACACGACGACGGCGAGGGCATAGCCCGCGCTCCTGTACTCATTGATGCGCGCCATGGCGCAGGCTCTTGCTTTTTCATCGGCGACGGAGGTGCCGCCGAATTTGACAACCGCGATTTTATTCATACTTCATACTCCTGATGAAATTGATAACAGCAATAAAAAGCTTGCATACCCGTTCGTTATACCATAAAGAATACGCGCTTGTAAACGATGGATATTCACGTTACTTTGCAACTTTATTTGAGCAGTCCTGCAAGTTGGCTTTCGCCGTACACATGGATGCCCGCATCCTTGAGAAGCCCGGCCGTAACGCCGTCCCCTTCGACGAGCCTGCCCGTGAAGCTGCCGTCGTAGACGAAGCCGGAACCGCAGGAGGGGCTTTTTTCCTTGAGCACGGCAACCTCGCAGCCGAAGCGCCGCGCGAGGGCAAGCGCTTCACGCGCGCCGCGCTCAAATTCCTCCGTCACGTCGCGCCCTTGGGAGGAAAACACGCGGCCATCCCTTATTTCCGAGGGGACGCGGGGCGTCGTTAGCCCGCCGTACGCCTCAGGGCAAAAGGGAATCAGCTCGTGCTTCTCCATCAGCTGCGCAAATTCTTCGCCAACCGGTATCGGCTTTGCGTTATATCTGCAATTTACGCCCACAAGGCATGCGCTCACGAGTATTCTCATAAAAACCTCCGCAGGAAGTGCAATGGATTACCAATGAATATAGCACAAACGAAGCGGCGCGGCAAACCCCGCGCTGCGCTTTACTTTTTTGTTTTCATCGTCCATAATGAAGCCGAAAGCGGGACGAACTTCAAAAGGAGGTGCGTTTATGGCCGTGCTTGCCGCGCTTGCAGTGCCGCATCCGCCCATCATATTGCCGGAGATCGGCAGGGGCGAGGAGAGGAAAATCATCAGGACGGGCGAGGCGTACCGCGAAGCCATGCGCCGCGCGGCGCAATACCGCCCGGATACCGTCATACTCGCAAGCCCCCACGCCACGATGTACGCGGATTATTTCCACATCTCGCCGGGCGAGGGCGCGAAGGGCAGCTTTGCGCGCTTCGGCGCGCCGCAGGTGCGTATTGAAACACAGTACGACAGCGAATTTTCCAGAAAGCTTGCGGAGGATTGCGCGAAAAAAGGCATCCCGGCAGGCCCGCTTGGCGAACGGGATAAGACGCTCGACCACGGTACGATGATACCGCTCTATTTCCTCGGGGCGTTTCTCCCCGAGGTAAAAATCGTCCGCATAGGCCTTTCGGGCCTATCCGCCGCCGCCCATTACCGCCTTGGGCAGAGCGTTGCGCGCACGGCGGACGCACTCGGCCGCCGCGCGGTGTTCATCGCCAGCGGCGACCTTTCGCACAAGCTTGCCGTGGACGGGCCTTACGGCTTTGCGCCTGAAGGCCCCGTATTCGATGAGCGCGTATGCGGCGCACTTAAAAAAGGCGATTTTCTCTCCCTCTTGGAGCTTGATTCCGAGCTGAGCGAGGCGGCGGCGGAATGCGGCCTGCGTTCCCTGTGGATAATGGCGGGCGCGCTCGACAGACAAGCCGTTAAAAGCGAGCTGCTCTCCTACGAGGGGCCTTTCGGCGTGGGATACGCCGTGGCGTCCTTCGCGCCGCAGGGGGAGGATGAGGCGCGCGCGATAGGCGATATTTACGAGGCGCGCGAAAGGGAGAGGTGCGCCGCGATCAAGGCCGCGGAGGACGCGTATGTCCGCCTTGCGCGGCACAGCGTGGAAACGTATGTCACCACGGGCAAGCGGGCGAAGCTTGCGGATAGTGTGCCGGTAGAATTATTGAAAATACGCGCGGGCGCGTTCGTTTCCCTCAAAAAGGACGGAAGGCTGCGCGGCTGCATCGGCACCATAGAGCCCGCACGGGAAAACCTCGCAGAGGAAATCCTTTATAACGCAGTATCCGCGGCGTGCGAAGACCCGCGCTTTGACCCTGTGGAGGCGGAGGAACTTCCTTCCCTCGTGTACAGCGTGGACGTGCTGGGCGCGCCGGAATCCGTCGTCTCGGAAGCGGAGCTTGACCCGAAGCGCTACGGCGTCATCGTAGCGCGCGGCATGAAAAAGGGTTTGCTCCTGCCCGAGCTCGCGGGGGTGGACAGCGTGGCGGAGCAGGTGAAAATCGCCAAACAGAAGGCGGGTATAGGCGAAAACGAGTCTGTTGCGCTTTTCCGCTTCGAGGTTGTGAGGCACAAATGAAGGAAATCTGCGCCATCTGCCCGCGCGGCTGCGCGCTCGAAGCCGGACAGATGGGCTTTTGCCGCGCGCGGGCGAATGTGGATGGCAAAATCACCGCAATCAATTACGGCAGGGTCACCGCGCTCGCGCTCGACCCCGTCGAAAAGAAACCGCTCAAGCGCTTCCGTCCGGGCAGTTCCATCCTTTCCACAGGCAGCTTCGGATGCAATCTTCGCTGCGCGTTCTGCCAGAACAGCGACATTTCCATGGCCGGGGAGGGGGCGCGAAGCGCCGGGGTTTCGAAGGAGCAATTGGTCGATATCGCTCTGCGCGAAAAGGCGCGGGGAAACATCGGCATCGCGTATACCTACAACGAGCCGCTCGTGGGCTATGAATATGTCTGCGACTGCGCAGTACTTGCGCGCGAGGCCGGGCTTGTCAACGTGCTTGTCACCAACGGCACAGTCTGCGAAGCGCCCCTGCTCGCGCTCTTGCCTCATATCGACGCGATGAACATCGACCTCAAGACGTTTTCTGAAGAGAAGTATAAAGAGCTCAGCGGCTTTTTTGATACCGTGAAGCGCACGATAGAATTAGGCGCCGCGCGCTGCCATGTGGAGGTCACGACGCTCATCATCCCCGGCTGGAACGACGGCGAGGCCGACATGGAGGAGGAAGCCGCCTGGCTCGCCTCGCTCGACCCCGAAATCCCGCTGCACATCAGCCGCTTCTTCCCGTGCTATCATATGCACGGTCGCGCGCCCACGCCGATATCGACGATATACCGCCTGCGCGATATCGCGAAGAAGCATCTTCGCTATGTCTATACGGGCAATTGCTAATTAAAAGAACTCGAGTATGAGATAGCCAAGCGGCATGAGCAGCGCCAGGCCGATGGCGTTTGCCAACGTAAACAGCGCAAGGAACCTTCCTGTTTTCGCGCCCTCGCAGCGCGCGTAGAGTTTGAGTGAAATGAGGCTTGCAAGCGAGGCGACGGGCGTGCCCAGGCCGCCTATATCCACGCCCAATAGCAGCGCGCGCCAGTTGTCGGTAAAGTCGCAAAGCAGCACGGCGGCGGGCACATTGCTGATAACCTGGCTCGCCGCGGCGGAGGTCAGCAGCGCGTCACCCGCAAGCATGGAGGAAAGCGCGGTTCGAATTGCGCCGACGCGGGCGATGTTGCCGGAAAAGACGAAAAAGCATACGAAGGTCATAAGCAGCGCATAGTCCACTTTTTTGAGAAGATTTGGAGAGAGGAAAAGAAAGCACACAATGACTGCGAGCGTCGGCACAAGGTAGGGCACAACACGGAACACGCTTAACAGGCTTAAAACGAACAGCGCCGTATAGAGCGCGAGGCGCTTGGGCGAATGGAGCTTTGCCTCTTGCTCAAAGACGACCTCGGCCACGCCGCGCCCGCTTAAAAGCGCGGCCCCGCCCGTAAGCAGAAACCCCGCGAGGGCAACGGGCAGCACGACGGAGAAGAAAACGCCCGCTTCCGGCGCGAATTTAGAGAAAATATAGAGGTTCTGCGGGTTACCCACGGGCGTTGCCATGCTGCCGAGATTGGCCGCCACGGTTTGCAGCACGATGACCCATGGGAGCGGGTCTTCACGGCCGATGAGCTTTAATACGAGTATCGCAAAGGGTACGAAGGTGATGAGCGCCACGTCGTTTGTGACGAACATCGAGGCGAAGAAAGGCAGCAGCACGAGCGCCGCCGTCAGCGCGCGCAGGTTCACTTTGCCTGAAAGCAGCCTTTGTGCGAGCAGGTAAAAGAGATTGCACTCCTGAAAGCCCACAACCACGGCCATCAGACAGAACAAAAGGCACAGCACCCTGAAATCAAAGTAGCCGATATACTCTGCGTCCGGCGGCACGAAGAGCATGGAGAGAAGCGCGCACGCGGCTGCGATGCAAAGCACGCTTTCGCGCTTGCAAAATATCCATATCCGGTTAAAAAATGCCATATCGTTCTCCCGCATAAAAGCGAAATTATAGTAATGCTTAACCGCCGCTTTGTCCCGCGTACGCGCGCGGGGACACGCCATATTCGTTGACAAACGCCTTGTAAAAGCCCGAATAGTCCGCGAAGCCGCATTGCGCCGCCACAGCAAGGAGCGGCATGCCTTCGAGAATGAGGTTGCGCGCGCGTATCATGCGCTTTTGCATGAGCATTTGGAAAATGGTGACGCCCGTTTCCCTGCGAAACGTGCGCGCGAGATAGTATTTGGAAAGATACACGCTTGCGGCGAGCGCGTCGAGGCTCACCGGCTCGGCAAGGTGCGCGTCGAGATAGGCGGAAACGCTGTCCGTGAGCGCGTTCACGCTGATGCCTGTGCGCGCGGGAGAAGGCTGCGCCTCTAAATAATCGCGGTTGAGCTCGACCAATAGGTCCATCATGCGGGAGCGGCACAGCACGTCCCGCCCGAAGCCCTCGCCGTTTGTCGCTTCAAGCAGGGCGAAAAGCTTCTGCTCGATGGCGGCGCGGCGCAGCTTTGGCAGGCGGCTCAAATTGTACTTATCGCTTTGAAAACAGCAGGAAAGGTCACTCTGCGGCGTGGAGAGTTTTTCGATGTGCTTGCGCGATATCCACAGCACGATGCGCTCATAGGGCAGCGCCGTGCCGCTGATGAGCGGGCGGTGGAGCTGGTTCGGGCCGATGAGCAAAAGATCGCCCGCCGTCATCGTATAGGAATGGTTGTCGATCTGATAGCTTACGCGTCCGGAGAGAAGATAATAGCACTCGTAGAAATCATGGAAATGCAGCGAAACGTGCAGCTCGCTGCTGTCCAGATAGTGATAGATTTCATAATCCTCAAGCAGCATGTGCTGCCGAAGCTGGAATTCGTCCCGCTTGATCATATAAGCTTACCCTTGTTGCCTATCATAACACAACAGAGCAACGCAAGCAATGTTGCGGGCAATCCTATCATGGAAGATGGATAGAATTTCATATATAATGAAAGCGGAAAGCCGATAAGAGCATATTCTTTGGAGCCGATCGATTTAATTGTGATACTTTCAAAGAGCAAAAGCATGAAGGGGAAAGCTGCATGAATAAAACCAAACGCTACGCCGTCGCGTGCCCGACGAGCATGGGCGTGCGCATCACGCCCCAAAACAGGCAGGGCGTGCATACCTCAAGCTTGTATTCTCTGCAGGCGACGAGCGCGGAAACCAATGTGCTCAACATCGCCTCCTCCCTCGGGCATGAGTGCCTCGCGCTCACCAAGTTTGTGGAGAATAGCCCCATAGCGCAGTTCATACAGAGCGTGCTTCGGGCAAGGAACATCCGCTACGAGGGCAAGTCCGTGCCGCAGGGCGGACCGTGGGGCTACCGCCACCAGTTCAACATCGCGGACGCGGGCTTCGGCCTTCGCGGCCCGCGCGTATGGAACGACCGCGCGGGCGAGGTGGGGCGGACGCTTTGCCTCGGGGATTTCGACATCCCGCGCATCTTCGGGGAGGAGGGCGCCGCCATTCTGCACATCTCGGGCCTCATCGCCGCGCTCTCACCCGAGACGGGCGCCTTTTGTGCAGAGCTTGCCAAGGCGGTAAAGGAATACGGCACGCTGGTGAGCTTCGATCTCAACTACCGCGCTTCCTTCTGGGAGAACCGCGAAAAGGAGCTGCGCGCGATATTCGAAGAGATCGCTTCCCTTGCCGACGTGCTCGTGGGCAATGAGGAGGACTTCCAGCTCGCGCTCGGCCTCAAGGGGCCGGAGGCGGGAGGCAAAGCGCTTGCGGCAAAAATAGAGAGCTTCAAGGGCATGATCGGCGAGGCACGAAAGAAATACCCCAACGCAAGGTATTTTGCGACCACGCTTCGCGAGGTCGTCAGCGCAAACGCCCATATGTGGGGCGCGCTGCTCTGTGCTGACGGCGCGTGGTTCGTCGAAGAGCCGCGGGAAATCGCGGTGCTCGATCGCATAGGCGGCGGGGACGGCTTCACGGGCGGGTTGCTCTACGGTATTTATAAGGGCTTTTCGCCCGAAAACTGCCTGCAATTCGGTTGGGCGTGCGGCGCGCTCGCGGTGACGGACGTCAACGATTACGCGTCCCCCGCAGACGAGGAGCAGGTCTGGAGCATCTATCGCGGCAACGCGCGGGTGAAAAGGTAAGGAGCCTATTATGAGAAAAGCGGATATTGGCCTCGTCGGCCTCGCCGTGATGGGCGAAAACCTCGTGATGAACATGGAGTCCAAGGGCTTCACGGTCGCGGTCTACAACAGAACGCTTGAAAAGGTGGATCGCTTCATCGACGGCCGCGCGAAGGGAAAAAACATCGTCGGCTGCCGCTCCCTCGAGGAGTTGCGGGACGCATTGGAGAAACCCCGCAAGGTGATGCTCATGGTCAAGGCGGGGCAGGCGGTGGATGATTATATCGAAAAGCTGCTCGCCGTGCTCGAACCGGGGGATGTCATCATCGACGGCGGCAACAGCCATTTTCCCGATACAATACGGCGCGCGGCCTATGTGGAAGGCCGCGGATTGCTCTACGTCGGCACGGGCGTATCCGGCGGGGAGGAGGGCGCGCTGAAGGGGCCTTCCATGATGCCGGGCGGCTCCCCTGCGGCGTGGCCGCTTGTGAAGCCCATTTTCCAGGCGATATGCGCCAGGGTGGAGGACGGCTCCCCCTGCTGCGACTGGGTGGGTGAAAACGGCGCGGGGCATTTTGTAAAAATGGTGCACAACGGCATCGAGTACGGCGACATGCAGCTGATCTGCGAGGCCTACCAGCTGATGAAGGACCTTCTGGGCATGACCGCGGACGAGATGCATGAGACGTTCAAAGTTTGGAACGAGCAGGAACTGGACAGCTACCTGATCGAGATCACCCGCGATATTCTGGCCTACCGGGACGAAGACGGCAACCCGCTCCTCGACAAGATTCTCGACGCCGCCGGGCAGAAGGGCACCGGCAAGTGGACGACCATGGCCGCGCTGGACGCGGGCGTCCCGCTGACGCTGATCAGCGAGGCCGTGTTCGCCCGCTTCCTGAGCGCCGTCAAAGAGGAGCGTGTGAACGCGAGCGGCGTGCTCGCCGACCCCGCGCCCCGGTCTGGCGGCGACCGGCGCGCGATGATCGAGGCCATCAAGCAGGCGCTTTACGCCAGCAAGATCGTCAGCTACGCCCAGGGGTACCAGCTGATGCGTGCGGCGGCGAAGACCTACGGCTGGAATCTGAACTACGGCGGCATCGCGCTGATGTGGCGGGGCGGGTGCATCATCCGCTCGGCGTTCCTCGGACGCATCAAGGAAGCCTTCGACGCCGATCCAGCCCTCACCAACCTGATGCTGTCGCCCTACTTTGCCGACGCGCTCCGCTCGGCGCAGGAGGGCTGGCGAAAGGTTTGCGCGGAAGCGGTGCTTAACGGAGTACCCGTGCCCGCGTTTCAAGCGGCGCTCAGCTATTACGACGGCTATCGCGCTGCGCGCCTGCCGCACAACCTGCTGCAGGCCCAGCGGGACTACTTCGGCGCCCACACCTACGAGCGCGTGGACGCTCCCCGCGGAACCTTCTTCCACACCAACTGGACGGGCGAAGGCGGCGATACGAAGTCCAGCACCTACAACGCGTAGCCTTCGGCTCCTTCGCACCAAAAATCCGCCCGCGCCGGTCTGACGGCGCGGGCGGTCCTTTTGCGAAAAAGTCATACCAAGTAAAAAAATCATTATTCCAACGGGGCGGGAGATTCTGGATGCGGAACAAGGCGCTGAAGCGAGGAAACCCTTCGGGATACGCCTTCAGCGTGAAATGCAGCGCTATTTTGAGCGGAAGCCATAAGACCCAGCCGGACGAATCCTGATTGTTTTGGATTGGTATCAGATGCAGTAGGCCGCCACCAGGTGTAGCGGCGTGGCCGGGAACATCGCAAGCCCGCTCGAGCGGTCCGCCTCCCGGATCAGGCGCCGGTTGAACACCAGCGACGCGCCCGCGTGCCGCGCGCGCCGGTAGTCCGCCTCCGGGAAGGGGAAGTGGAGCACGTCCCGCCGGTAAGTGGGCGATGCGCAGTCCCCGTCCCCTTCGAGTCCGCCCATGATCTCCCCGCACAGCGCGCGAAACCAGTCCAGGTACACCGTGGGCAGCGGGCTTCCGTTGTGGGCGGGGCACAGCCGGTCAAACGCGTCCGCCCGGGCGCGAAGTTTTTCTACCGCGCGGAGGTAGGTTTCCACCGCCGCCGCGGGGGCGGCGTGGATCTGCCCGGTCTTTTCCGCGTAGCCGGGCAGCAGCAGCACCTGGCCGGACTCCGCCTCGTCCCCGCAGAAGAGCGTGCCGCTTTTGACGTCCATTAGCGCGATATCCCCGGGGGAATGGCAGTTGAGCTCGATCACCTCGATGGGCCGACCTGCCAGGGGGATCACCGCGCCGTCCGCGACGAGGGTAAAACCATAGTCCAGCCGATAGCGGCCCCGGGGCGCGCCCAGCGTGTTTTTTGCGCTTCGCGCGATGCCGTCCGTGGCATAGATCCGTTCGAACCAGCCGTTTCCGCCGGTGTGGTCGAAGTGGCTGTGGGTGTTGACGACACAGCGCAGCGGCCGGTCCGTCAGCGTCCCGGCAAAGGCGCGGATATTCTCCGCCGCGCAGCCCGAATCGATCATCAGCGCCTCGTCGTCGCCGATGACCAGATAGCTGTCGCAGCCCTCGCCGCGGATCAGCCAGGTGTCCCGCCCGATGAACCGGGCCGAAAACGGGGCCATGGGGTTCCTCCTCCCTCAGCAGGGAATGCCCGCGCGGCGCGCGGTTTCGTAGAGGTGCGCGGCCGCCTCGCGGCAGTCGTCCAGATTGGGCAGGTGCTCCACCAGAACCGGCATGTCCGCGCCGAGCGCCGCCGAAAGGCGCAGTACGTCCTCAAAATCCACCTCGCCCCGCCCCGGCGGCACCTCCAGGATTCGGCAGGGCGTGTCATTTTCAAGGCGGATGTCCTTGGCGTGGACGCTCTTGACGTAGGGGCCCAGCAGCCGGAACATATGGCGGAACCGCTCCGCGCGGTCCAGGTAGTGTTCGACGCCGGTGATCATGTTGGTAAAGTCCATGTGTACGGCGAAGGCGGGGCGGTCCACATCCCGGATCAGCCGGAGGTACTCCTCCGGCGACGCGGGGATCATCCACCCCACCGGCTCCAGCGTGTAAAAAGTGCGTCGGGGGCGCACGGCGTCGATGATTTCGCGCACCGTGTTCACCGCCATGTCCCAGGCCTCGCCGCCGCGGTTGCCGGGATAACAGCCGTTCCAGACGCTCCCCCGCGCGCCGGCGATGTTGACGCAGCAGTTGGCGCCCAGTTCCTCCGCCAGCTCCAGCTGCCGCTGAGCGCGCCGGACGGCAGCCGCCCGCGCCGCGCCGTCCGGATCCATGGGGTTATTCCAGACGCCCACCTCGGCGATCACGATGTCATTTTCGCGGGCCGCCCGCGCGTAGGCGCGCCGCGCCGCCGCGTCCGCGGCGCAGTCGATGGGCGAAACCGCCGCCCGGGCGCGGATGCTCCGAAGCATGCGAATCCAGTCCGCCGGACTCTCCGGATGAAGGTCGATGTTCGCGCCGATTCTCATGGTTTGTACCTCACGGTCAGGATGCCGTCCCCCGGGGCGGTCGCGCGGCAGGCCGCGTCCCCCTCCCGGAGTACGAAGGGCACGTCTCTTCCGGTTTTGTTGAGCACCACCGCCACCCGCTCCCCACCGGGGTTCAGAAACGCGGTCATCTCCAGATCCTGCGTATAGCGGGAAAAGCCGATGCGTACCGCGCCGGGCTCGATGAAGCGGCTGAAATGGCCGATGTAGTAATACGGCAGCGTGTAGACGGCCTTTTGGTTCTCCCAGTCGCAGACCACGACCGCCTCGCAGAGGTTGTTCACATGGTTCGGCCCGCCCGACGGGTCGAACGCCAGGCTCCAGTGGATGAAGGCGTCCACGCCGCCGTTCAAATCGCCGATGATCTCCCGGGCATACATGCGGGCGGAGCGCAGCGGATCGTGGGCGCCGTACTTGCTCAGCTCCACGCAGCCCTCGCTGAACACCAGATGCTTATCCGGGTAGAGCCGCCTGAGCATGTCCAGCGCCTCGAAATGATCGCCGCTGTACCAGTGCACTGCCACGCCCGAGACCAGCGCGCGCATTTCATCGTCCGAAAGCACCGCCTGCGCCCGCTCCACGGCCCGCTCCTTGTTGTGGTCCCAGATGAGGATCTGGATCGCCTCTAGCCCCTGCCTCGAAAACTCCGGCGCGAGAAAATTCCGGATGAACTCCCGCTCCTCTTCCGCGGTGTAGACGCAGGAATCCCAGGTCTGCACGGCCTTGGGCTCATTCTGAAGGCTCATCATCGAAAAACGGATGCCCCGGGCCTCATACTCCCGGACGTATCGCGCGATGTATTTCGCCCACAGCGCGCGGTATTCCGGCTTCAGCTTGCCGCCATGGTTCTTCTCGCCGTTGGTCTTCATGAAGGGCGGCGGACTCCAGGGCGAGATCATCAGGGAAAGCGGCCGGGCGGCAATCTGCTGCGCGGCCTTCACCGCGGGGATCACGTACATCTCGTCCCGGGCAAGCGAAAAGGTTTTAAGATCAGGGTCGCCGGGATCGTCCATCGCGGAATAGTTGCCGAGCGCGGCGTCGGCGCTGTCCAGGTGCAGCCGTCCATGGGTGTAGCGGAGGCCGTCCTCGCCGTAGTAGGCGTTCAGGATCTCCCGGGCCACCTTCTCCCCCGCCATCTTCAGGCAGTAACAGGCAGCCTCCGTGAAGGTGCCGCCGAAGCCGCGGAATGCCTGATAACGGATGTCCGGGTGCAGGTTGACCACCTGGTTTTCCACTTCGCCGTCGGTTACAAAGGGCAGCGCGCGCCCGGTCTGGACGGGCGCGCCGTTTTTCCATGTCGTTTCGAGGACCTTCAGTTCCATCGGTCTTTCCTCCCCGCTAGGGCTTTTCACGACCCGCCATTTTGCGTTTGTATTCCGAAGGGCTCATGCCCACCATTTTCTTGAACACGCTGGAAAAATACTTTTCATCCCGGAAGCCCACCTTGTAGGCGATCTCATAAGTGCGGATGCCGCCGTCCAGGCAGTAGTCGCAGGCGCGCTCGACGCGGATTTTGTTGAGCCGGTCCACGAACCGGGTGCCCAGCGTGCGGGTGAAGAGGGTCGACAGGTAGTTGGGCGAGAGGCCGATGGCCTCCGCCACCGTGGTCAGGCTGATGTTCTCCGGGTAGTGCCGCTCCATGTAGGCAACGGCTTTCAGAACCATCGCGTTTCCCTGGATTTCCCGCGCGTCCGGCCCTTCTCCGGCGTCCTCGGGATAAACCTGCCGCGCCAGATCCTCCAGCCGCTTCAGAATTTCCGACGCCCGTGCGGGCTTGAGCAGGTAATCCACCGCGCCCAGCCTGAGCGCCTGCTGGGCATAGGCGAATTCGCTGTAGCCGGACAGGATGACCGTGCGCGGGCACACGCCCGCCTGGACCGTCTCCCGCATCACGGCGAGCCCGTCCTTCACGGGCATCTGGATGTCCAGCAGCATGATCTGAGGGCGGTGCTGGAAGATCATATCGACGGCCGCCTGGCCGTTCACGGCGCAGAGAATCTCGTCAAAGCAGGCGCTGTTCGAGCGGATATGGTTGGAAATGCTGTCGCAGATCTTCTTTTCGTCCTCCGCAATGAGCAGTCGAATGCCCCCCGGGCCCATCGAATCGCCCCCTTTCCCGCTATGCGCCGCGCTGCGTAAGCGCAGGCACCTTCAGGATGATGGTGGTGCCCTTGCCGGGCGCGCTCTCAATGTTCAGTTCGCACCGGTTCCCGTACCGGAGCGCCATCCGCTCCTTGACATTTCGGATCGCGTAATGGCCGACGCGCGCCCTGGCATAACGCACGTCCTCCTCCCGGCAGAGGATCTCCTCCACCTGTTCGACCGTCATGCCTGCGCCGTTGTCCTCGATGGTGAAGACCAGATCGTCGCCCTCGCGCCGCCCCGCGACCCGGACAAACCCCCATTCATCCCGGTTTTCCAGCCCGTGAACGATGGCATTCTCCACGAAGGGCTCCAATACCAGCTTTGTGATGATGAAGTGCCGGATCTCCTCGGGCACGTCGATGACATAATCCAGTTTCCGGTCAAAGCGCATCTTCTGAATATGCAGGTAGTGGGAGACGATGGAAATCTCCTGCTGCACCTCGATCTCGCCCTCGCCGCTGGCGAGGGTCAGCCGGAAGAGTTCCGACAGCGACAACACATCCTCCGCCAGCTTTTCCTGGCCGCTGTCCAGCGCCTGCCAGTACAGCGAATCCAGCGCGTTGTACAGGAAGTGCGGGTTGATCTGCGCCTGCAGCGCGTTGAGCTCGCTCTCCTTTTCCCGGAGCACCATCACGTAGTTTTTGTCGATGAGCCCCTTCAGGTCCCGCACCATGCGGTTAAATGTCTCCGACAGCTCCGCGATCTCGTCCCGGCCGCTGACCGCGACCTCCTGGGTGAAATCGCCCTCCTTGAAGCGGTTCATCGAATGGTACAGCCGGTTCAGCGGCCGCGAAATCAGCCTCGAGGCCAGCCAGGACAGGAGCCACGTGGAGATGAGCAGCGCCACCGCCAATAGGATCGGCACCTCGAGGCCGCTGCGGATCTGCTGGTTCCACAGCCGGACGGGACTCAGGTAGTAAATGGTCTCGTTGGCGTTGCCGTGGGAGGCGGTGAAAACGTAAAAATCCCCGGCCCGGAGGATGCTCTCCCCCGCCGGCAGCCCCGGCGGCCGCGTGGCGCGGATGTGGGCCAGCGCCTCCTCGTCGGCGTCGCCCACGCGGACAAATTCGTCCCCGTCGCCGTTCAGGATCACGATGGACTCGCCCTCGTGGAGCAGCGCGCCCCGTCCCAGCCGCTCGTACCAGGCCACGTCCACGGTGATGGCGAGAAAGGCCAGCCGCCGCCGCTTTGCCAGGTCGAAGATCTCCCGGCAGATCAGGATCTTGTCGGAGCGGTTGTTTTCAAACAGGCCGCTTGCGCCCGCGCCCAGCCGCCCCCATACGATGTCGCCCTTGGCCTCGACGGCGGCGCCGTAGATGTCCAGGTTCCGGACGGCGGCGATGTCCTTCAGGTGTACGCTGGCATCCTTGCTGACGTAAAAGGGCGTCAGCCCGTTCTCCGGGTACAGGATGAGGGTGCGGATCTGGTCCTTAATGGCCAGGATGTCCTTGGCGAAGGCGATCTCCGTCTGATTGGCCCAGAAGAGCGGATCGCTTTCCGCGGCGTTTCCGGGGGACTCCAGGAGGCGGATGATTGAGTTGTTGACGCAGAAGTACAGCGAAAGGTCGATCACGTCCCGCTCCATGTAGGACAGGTTGTCGTTCAGCGCGTCCACCGTGGCCTGATAGCGGCGGGTATTCTCGTCCATGATGTTGTGGACATTGCGGTAATAGATGAAAATTTCCGAAAAAATCAGCACGGGAAAGAGCACCAGGTAGATGCTCAGGATGATCTTGTGCCGGATGCGCAGCCCCGGGCGCTTTTTTCCCCGCTTTTTCCCGCTCAAAGAAGTTACCCCTTCACCGCGCCCATCGCGACGCCCTTGGTGATGTGCTTGTTCAGGATCACGTAGATGACGACCGCCGGCAGCGCCGTCAGCGTCATCACCGCAAACTGCACCGCGTAGTTGGCCGAGTACTGCCCCTGAAATTCCAGGATGGAAAAAGGCAGCGTCTTCCATGCGGCGGTGCGAAGGTAGGTGGAGGCCATCATGAACTCGTTCCAGTTGTTGAGGTATGTCATGATGGCCACGGTGACCAGCGACGCCTTCAGCATGGGCGTCACCACCGTGACGAGCATCCGGTAGATGCCGCAGCCGTCGATGACCGCGGCCTCCTCGATCTCCCTGGGCAGCGAATCCATGAAGCCGCTGGTCAGGAACACGCCCTGGGGCAGCGAGAAACCCACGTAGGGGATCAGCAGCGCCCACAGCGTATCGGTAACGCGCAGGCGGTCATAGATTACGTAGTTGGGCAGAAGCGTCGCGTGGATGGGGATCATCATGCCCAGAAGCAGGATGTTCCGCACCACCGGCGCGAGCCGCCACTTCATCCGCGTGACTGCGAAGGACGCCATGATGGAGATCGCGATCACCAGCACCACCGCCAGCGTATTGGCCACGAGGCTGTTTTTAAAGTATAGCAAAAAGTGGCCGTCCACGAAAGCGTAGATGTAATTATCAAACCTGAGCGCCGCGGGCCGGATCAGGATGCCGCCGGTGAACATCTCGTTGGAGGAGGCCAGCGAGTAGTTCATCATCCAGATCAGCGGAAACAGCTGCACCAGCGCGAAAAGGATCAGGACCGCCAGCATCGCCGCCGTGCCCGCGCTCCATTGGATGCGCATGGCCCCGCCCGGCCTCGCCTTCTTCGCCGCGACCATTATGTCCCCTCCTTTTCGCGGAATGCCCGGTTCATCAGGAGCGTCGCCGCCAGGCACACGATCACGAAGATCACGCTGATGGCGTTGCCGTAGCCGTACCGGTAGGATTTAAACGCCTGCTTGTAGAGGTATGTGGCCATAAACTGGGTTTCGTTGCCCGGGCCTCCGTTTGTGAGCAGGTACACCGTCTCCATCTGCTTGAGGGCCGCGATGATCGCCAGCGTCACGTTGACCATGATGACCGGCTTCATCAGCGGCAGCGTGATCCGCAGGAAGGAACGCCTTCCGTCGCAGCCGTCGATGGCGGCGGCCTCGTAGAGCACCGGGTCGATATTCTTGATGCCCGTGTAGTAGATCAGCATGCCCCAGCCGAAGCCGTGCCAGATCAGAACCACCAAAAGCGACCAGATCGCGTTGCCCGTGCCCAGCCAGTTGAAGCTGCCCGCGCCACCCAGCGCCTTGGCGACGCTGTGCAGGAGCCCGAAATTCGGGTTGTAAACGTATTTCCACAAATAGGCGATCACCGCCACGGAGATCACGTTGGGAATGAAGTACACGCAGCGGAAAAATCCTTCCGCCCTGCCCGCAAGCCGGTCCAGGATCGCGGCGGTCATGATGGCCAGCGGGTGCTGCAGCAGGATGAACCCCGCCGCCAGCAGGAGCGAATTCCGAAGCGACAGCCAGAACAACTTGTCGCCCATCAGTTCGCGGTAATTTGCCAGCCCGACGAAGGCGGCCTTTCCGAGCCCGGAGTAGTCCGTCAGCGCGTAATAGCCAGACAGGAGGATCGGGAACAGGATCGCCATCAGGAATGCCGCGAGGCCCGGCAGCACCAGCGACAGGATCACCCATTTGCTCCGGTAGAGCTTTGCCATATGCGTTCTCCCTTCAAAAGGGTGGGGCCGTGACGGGGATGGCCGCCCTCCCCGCTGGGAAAAGGCGGCCATCCGTTCACCCGTTTTTCGTTACTTGCCCGCCAGGCCGTCCAGGTACTGCTGCGGCGTAACGGAGCCGATGGCCAGCTGCTGCACCAGGTCCTCGCTGCGGGTCTTGTACTCCGCGGTGCCCATATCGCCGGTGGGCGTGCCGCTGAGGGAGGTGGCGCCGTTCACGATGTCGATCCACTGGTTCTGAAGCGCGGTCTCATCGCCGGTCTTATAGGCGGCAAAGTTCTGCGCGGACATGCACACGCCGTACTGCCAGGCGAGCTTGTTCCAGCCCTCGGGGCGGAACATGAAGGCCAGCAGCTTCTTGGCTTCCTCGGAGGCCTTGCCAGCCGCGGACACGGCGTAGCCGCCGCCGTGCCAGGCCGCGATGTCCGTCACGGTGCCGACCGCGCCCGCCATCGGGGGCATGGCGAACACGCGGATGTTGCCGCGGATCTCGGCGGGAATGTCCTGATTGGCCGCCATCGACATCTCCCAGCTGCCCATGTAGTACATGGCCGCCTGACCGCTGGTGAACATGTTCAGCGCGGTGCCGTAATCGGTGTTCTCAAAGCCTATCTGGAACAGGCCTTCCTTGGCGGAATTCCGGATCATCTCCGCACCCGCGAGGAAGGAGGGATCCGAGTAGTCACCGGTCTCGATGGCCTTGGCCACCATCTCCATCACGCCCGCACCGTGCAGCTTCGACAGCACGTCCGTGTAGAAGCAGTACAGCGGCCACTTGTCCTGCCCGTCCATCGCCACAGGCAGGATGCCCTTTTCGGTGATCTTCTTCGCCAGCTCCAGCAGTCCTTCGTAGGTGGCGGGCACGGTCCATCCATTGTCCTCAAAGAGCTTCTGGTTGTAGTAGAAGCCCATCACGTCGGTGTTGCGCGGCACGCCGTAGAGCTTGCCGTCGGCGGAGAAGCCGTCCAGCGAGCCGGGCAGGAAACCGAAGTCCTTGAAGTCGTCGGGATTCAGTTCCGCGAAGATGCCCGCCGCGATGGGCTCGGCAATGAAGCCGGGCTGGCCCCACACGCTGATCAGGTCCGGCATGTCGGTGCCGGCGGCGTAGGCCTTGAACTTGGTCTTGTACTCCTCGTCGTGCAGCGCCTCAACCTCGATGGTCACGTTGGGGTTGAGCTTCACGTATTCGTCCAGCAGCATCTGCTCGATCATGCCCTGACCGCTTTTGCGGTCCGGGACGTTGGTGAAGACGCGGATGGTGACGTTCTCCGCCGCCAGCGCGGTGGACGCCGCGCCGATCAGAAGTGAAACAACGAGCGTAAGCGCCAGAAGCATCGCGAGAGTCTTCTTCATGGGTTCCCCTCCTCGTTCTCCTTGGGCCGGGTTGTCCCCCCGCCCTGACGAGCCCAGTATAGCACCGGTCCGGCGCGAGGGCCTACTCAGAATCTTACAAAATGGTCGAAAATATTATGCGCTTCTTGACATTTTCAACGCCTGATTCTAGAATGATTACCGGATTTCAAGGCTTTTCCAGCCGAATGGGGAGAGTGCATGTATACCAAAGCCGATCCGATCGGGCGCGCCGCCGGCGCGCTTTGGGCCATGCAGCGCCAGTCCTGGGAGCAGGGTGTGGCCATGCAGGCGTTTTTCGAACTGGGCGACGACGAGGCGGTAATCCGCCTGGCCTTCGAGGCGGCCAACCGGATGCTTCCGGACGGGCGCGTGGCGATGGTCGGGGCGGCGGACGGCGTCACAGACCCCTGCGCGGCGGGCGAGGCGCTGGGTTACGCCGCCCGGCTGACGGGCGATCCGGCGCTCGCCGCCGCTCATGCGGCGCTGGTTGACTGGGCGGTTTCCGGCGCGCCCCGGAGCCCCGAGGGCGGCGTATACCACCTGACCGACGCCCGGCAGTTCTGGGCGGATTCGCTCTACATGCTGCCGCCCTTCCTGGCGAGCGCCGGGCATTTCCGGGAGGCGCTCGCGATCCTTGACGTCTACTGGAGCCGCCTCTACGACCCGGAGGCGCATCTCCTGGCCCACAAATGGGACGAAGGCGCCGCGCGGTTTGTTCGCGCGGCGCATTGGGGCGTTGGCAACGGCTGGACAGCGGCGGCGCTGGCCCGCCTGTACGATCTGGCGCCGCCGGAATTTCCGGAAGAGAAAGAATCCATCGCCGTCAGGGGCCGCGCGCTGGTGGAGGGGCTCATCCGGCGCCTGCGCCCGGACGGGCTGTTCCACGACGTGGTGGACGACCCCTCCACCTTCGTGGAGGTCAACCTGTCCCAGATGCTCGCCTACGCCGTCTTCCGGGGCATGGCCTCCGGCTGGCTCCCGGCGCTCTACCTTGAAAAAGCGGAGGCGATGATGGAAGCCGCCTCCGTTCGAGTGGACGCGTGGGGCTTCGTGCGCGGCGTGTGCGGCGCGCCGGGGTTTGATTCTCCCGGCATCGCGCCGGAAGGCCAGGCCTTCTTCCTGCTGATGCACGCGGCGGCGCGGAAGTACGAGATCGGCAAATGGCGCCCCGCGCCCGCTAGGCCAGCACCTCCGCGCGGCTTCCGCCCTGGCGGTCCTTTTTGACCACGATCTGCCGGTCGATGCGCCGCTTCATTTCCGCCACGTGGGAGATCAGCCCGATCAGCTTGTCCCCCTCGGCCAGCTTGCCCAGCGCGCCCATCACTTGGCCCAGCGCCGTCTCGTCCAGCGTGCCGAAGCCCTCGTCCACAAACATGGCGTCCAGCGTGACGCCGCCCGCCCGGGCGCTGATGACATCGGCAAAGCCCAGCGCCAGCGACAGCGACGCCATGAAGGATTCGCCGCCTGAAAGCGTGTTTACCGGCCTCAGCGCGCCGGTGAAGTGATCCAGCACATTCAGATCCAACCCGAAGGCGGACTTGCGGTTGCGGTAGGATTCCTCCCGCGCCAGTTCGTACTGGCCGCCGGTCATCTCCGAAAACCGCTGGTTGGCAAAGAGAATCACCTCGTCGAACAGCTCGGACAGCACGTACAGCTCCAGGCTCTGCCTGCCGCCGTCGTCCCGGATGGATTTCCCACCGGCGGCATCGGACAGGCTTTTAACCATTGCGTATTCATCGCTGAGGCGCGCGTAGGCCTTCGACCGCTGCGCCAGCGACGCCATCAGCGCACCGTTTGACTCGATCCGCACGCCGAGGCGCAGCCGTTCGTCCTCCAACGCCCGAACGAGCACTGCCGCCTCGCCTTCCTCGCGCGCAAGCGCCTCCATGTCCGTCGGCGGTTTTCCCTCAAGGGCCTGCCGGAGTCTTCCGGCTTCCTGATTGGCCGTGCGCCGGGCCTCGTCGTAGGCGTCGACGTCGCCGCGCAGGACGGCGAGGGCCTCCGGCGTGCGCCGTGCCTCGCGGTATTCGCCTTCGCCGGCAAAACCCGCCCGGGCGAGGGCGAGGGAAAACGCCTCCCGCCTGTCTTTCTCCTTTCGTTCCTGATCGGGCCGCCGGGCCTCGAGCGCCGAAAGCGCGCCCTTCGCCGCAGCGATGCCCTCGTCGCAGGCCTTCAGCGCCTCCGCCGCGCCGCCGATCGCCTCGCTCCAGCGGGCGTATTCCCCTTCAAGCCGCGCGGCCAGGGCCAGGGCCTCCGCCTCCGTCGCCGCCGGGAGGGATTGGGCCGCGTCCCCGCGCTTCTGGGCGAGGCTTTCGCACCGGACGGATGCTTCCGCATAGAGCCGCTGCGCCTTGAGCGAGCGTTCGCGGGCTTCGTCCATTCCGCGCTCATACTCGGGGATGATCTTTCTCAGTTCCCGCAGCCGCCGCGACTGCCCCTCCAGCGCGGACCTGCGCCGCGTCAAACCGGCCAGCCGCTCCCGCTGTCCCCGGGCCGCATCCGCCGCCGCCCGGGCGTTCGGCGCGGGAAGGGGCTGCGCGCCGGCGTCATCCTCATGGCATTCCCGCCAGTCTGCCTCCAGCCGCTGCCATTCCTTGTCCCGCTCCGCCCTGAGGACCGCCGCCGCCGTAACGGCTTCCTCCGCGTCGGCCTTGGCCCGGCGAAAGGCC
The DNA here is from genome assembly GCA_023421395.1 of Bacillota bacterium. Classification (GTDB taxonomy): domain Bacteria; phylum Bacillota; class Clostridia; order Christensenellales; family Aristaeellaceae; genus JAEZHK01. The sequence goes on from JAEZTL010000028.1 coordinate 22,900, forward strand.
GCTTCCGCCGCCTCCACCTGCGCCTGGGCGGGCGTTTCGCCGGACAGCGAAGCCTTGTGCGGGTGCCGGGTGGAACCGCAGACCGGACAGGGCTCGCCCTCCGCCAGCGCCGCCGCCATCAGCCCCGCCTGCCCCAGCTGAAACGCGTTGTACAGACGGCGGTGGGCCTGCGAGCGCGCTTCAGCTTCCTCCAGCGCGGCCTTGGCCCCGGTCTGCGCGCGGACGAGCCGCGATCCATCCGCCTCAAAGTCGCTCAATTCCTTCTGCAGTTTTTCCAGCGCGGTCAGCAGTTTCCCGGCCGTCTCCACTTCCGCACCCAGCGCGCCCAACGCGCCCTCCACGTCCGAAAGCGCATCCCGCTCCGCGACCGCCTCTTCCTTCAGGCGTTTGAGGCGAGCCTCTTCCTCCGCGGCGGCCTGCGCCTCGCCCAGGGCCCCGTCCAGCGCGCGCCGCAGTGTTTCGATTTGCTGGTCCATCCCCGAAATTTCCCGGTACCGAGGCAGTTGTTCGCGGACGGCGCGCGCTCCTCGCTCGGCCGCCTGCGCTTCCTCCCGCCGTGCCTCCGCCTCCGCCAGCGCCGTCGAAAGGGCCGGACGCCGCGCCTCCAGCGCGGATAGCGCTTCCTCCGCCCGCGCCACGTCCCGCGTCAGTTCATTTAGCGCGGCCGACGCCTCGGCCCAGGCCGCCGCGTCCGCGTCCACCCCCGAAGCGGCTTCGGCGCGGCGGGCCTCCAGTCTCTGCTCCTCGATGCCGGCTTCCTCCCGCGCCAGCGCGGATAGCGCCGCCGCCGCCGCGGCAAGGGCGTCATAATCCGCGCGGATCCGTTCCGCCTCGGCGCGCCGCCGCACAAGGTCCTCCGAGCGCGCCCGCGCACCGGCACGGTGCGCGCCGTTCTCCCGGAGCGCCGCGCCGTCCTCGTCCGCCACCGACTGCGCCAGCGCGTACCAGGCGTCCAGGTTCGCGGACGCCTCCTCCGATGAGAGCGCTTCGAGCGCCGCCCCGTCCCGCTCCGGTGGCAGACGGAGCTTGCCGCATTCCGCCGCGATGGCGCGTTTTTCCGCGCGCCAGGCCTCTTCCAGCGCTCGGGCGCGCCTCAGGAGAATGGCCTGCACCGCTTCGTAGAGCTGGGTGCCGAAGATGCTCTGGAGGATCTGGCGCCGCTCGTCCACCTTGGCCAGCAGCAGCTTCGCGAAATCCCCCTGAGCGATCATGGCGATCCGCGAAAAATGCTCCCGGGGGAGGCGCAAAATGCCCTCGATCTCCTCGTTGACCGCGCTCAGCTTTTCCACGACCCGCCCGCCGGGCAGCGTCAGGCAGGCCCTTGACTCCTCCCGGATCATGCCCTCGCCCCGCTTCTTGGGGCGTTCGTACTTCGGGCTGCGCCGAACGGTGTAGATCCGCCCCAGGTGCTCGAAGGTGAATTCGACATAGGTCTCCCGGTCCGGCGGGGCAAGGCTGCTGCGCAGAAGGCCGTCGTCCCGCCGCGCCTCGCCGCTGGCCACGCCGTAGAGCGCAAAGCAGATCGCGTCGAAGATGGTGGTCTTCCCCGCGCCGGTGTTGCCGGTGATCAGGTACAGGCCGCGCCCGCCCAGCCGGTCAAAGGGGATGACGGTTTCGCCGGCGTAAGAGCAGAACGCCTGCATCGCAAGGCGGATGGGTTTCATCGCGCAATTTCTCCTCTCGCCTCGTCCAATACGCCGTCCATGTAGGCGGCCATCCCCTCGTCCAGGTCCCGGCCGGTACGGAAGCGGAAAAATTCCCGGAACAGTTCCGGGGGCGACAGGTCTCGCCGTGCGGACAGCGGACGAAACTGCGCCTCGGGCGGGGCGTACTCCATGCGGAAGATGTTGGGGTACAGACCGCGGAGTCTCGCCTGGGCGTCCGGCGGCAGCACCGGATCGGTCAGCGTCACGTGAAGGTAGTCCTCCGGATTGCGTGACGCCGCCGTCTCCGGGCGGGTGAGCTGCTCCAGCGTCCCCCGGATTACCCGCAGGTCCCTCGGCGCGCCGACGGGGTGGAGCTCAACGCGAAGACCGTCTTTCGTCACCTCGCCCGCCACCACGGATTTCACGTGCCTGGCCTCCGAGGCGGAGTACTTGAGCAGCGACCCGGCGTAGCGCACGCCCTCCCGACCCGCGCGCTGGGGCTTGTGCAGATGGCCCAGCGCCACGTAGTCGAAGGCGTCGAAGGCGCGGTAGTCCACTTTCTCGGCGCCGCCGACCGCGGTGAGTTCGGCTTCGGATTCGCTCTCCTCCGCCTCCCCCTGGACGCCCGTCACGAACTGGTGCGTCACGAGCACATTGACGCGGCCGGGATCCACCGTCTCCCGGGAAAGCGCGGCGCGCACCGCGCCGTCAAATGTCATCGGCTCAAAGGGACCGATGACGCCCGACGCCTCCCTGGGGCGGAAGAAGGGCATCAGCCATACGGTCGCGTCCCCGCAGTCCACCTTTGAAAGGCTGCCCTCGTATCCGCCCGCGATGTTGAGCCCCTGCCGCTCCAGGATCCGCCGCCCGAAGGACAGCCGTTCCTGAGAGTCGTGGTTACCGCCGACGACGCACACCGCCCCGCACTTTCCGGTAAGCGCGGTAAAGAATTCATCCGCCAGCGCCACCGCCCGTTCGGAGGGCATGCTTTTATCGTACACATCTCCCGCGATCAGCACCGCGTCGGGCTTTTGCGCGCCGACGAAGTCCACGATCCCTTTCAGCGCGTGGCGCTGATCCTCGATCAAATCAATTTCTCCCAGCGAGCGCCCGATGTGCAAATCCGCCATGTGGACAAACCGCAACGCATTTCACTCCTTCGTAAACCGCCCGCGCCGATCGCGCCGCGCGCCCTCAGCCGGGGATGGGCGGGACGGCGCGTTCGCCTCCCCATTACATTCTCGGTTTTCGCGGCAAATCCTTCCTCATTGCGCGTTTTCATCCGCGTTTTGCGCTTTCCCGGAATATAATTTGGAAGTTTTTTCTTGCCACTCTGCCACATCTTATGGTATCATAAGGTTGTTATTTACAAAAACATCACGAACTGACGGAAGGAGAATGATTCATGAGGAAACTTTCTGTCGCGCTTGCCTGCCTGATGATCGTCACGGTTCTGGCTGGATTTGCGTCCGCCGGGGCCGAAAGCGTGGTCATCGTCGCCACGGACAACGGCTGGGACAGCCAGAAGCTGCACAACGCCATCGCGGAACTGGTGGTGGAACACGCCTACGAGGGCTACGAATTTGAGGTCTCGACCGCGTCCTCCACGATGAACTGGCAGTCCATCATCAACGGCGACGTGGACCTGGACATCGAAAGCTGGACGGACAACGTGGCCACCTATCCCGAGGACGTGGCCAATGGTGACATCGTGGACGTGGGCATCCTGGTGGCGGACAGCGCCCAGGGCGTGTACGTGCCCCGCTACGTGATCGAGGGGGACGCGGCGCGCGGCATCGAGCCCATGGCGCCGGACCTTGTGACCGTTGAGGATCTGAAGAAGTACGCCGCCGCCTTCCCGGACGACGAAGACAAGAGCAAGGGCCGCATCTACGGCTCAATCCCCGGCTGGATGGCGGACGAAGTCCTCTACAACAAGTACCTTCACTACGGGCTGGACGCGGATTTCAATTACGTGCGCCTGGGCAGCGAGGCGTCACTTTTCGCGTCGCTGGTTTCCGCCTACAACCTGGGTGATCCGTGGGTGGGCTACTGCTATGAGCCGACCTGGGTTACGGGCAAGCTGGATCTGGTGCTGCTGGACGACGCGCCTTACGAACCGGCGCTTCTGATGGAGGGTAAGTGCGCCTTCCCCAGGCAGGCGCTCAAGATCGTCAGCAGCAATAAGTTTGCCGAAAAGGCGCCGGAGCTTCTGGGCTTTTTCCAGAAGTATGAAACCGGCAGCGCGCTGATCTCCCAGGCGCTGGCGCACCTGGACGAGACCAAGGAATCCTACGAGCAGGTGGCCGCATGGCTGATCCGGCAGAACGACTCGCTGATCGACCAGTGGCTCCCGGCGGAGAACGCCCAGCGCCTGCGGGCATACCTCGACGGACTGGAGGCGTAATCACTCCGCATGATGGAATTTCTGACCGATTATATCCTGAAATTTCCGGAGTCCTGGCAGTTCAAGCTGGGTGACGCCATCGATACCTCCGTCAAGGCTTTTTCCCGCGAACACCGCGGCGCGCTGCGCGCGATCCGGGACGTGGTGGTAACGGTGGTGGGTGGCATCCGCTGGGCGCTTGAAAAGACGCCCTGGGTGGTGCTGGTTCTCATCGTGGTGGTTCTGGCGTGGCGGCTGATGAAATCCTGGCGCGCCGCCGCGCTGTATGCCGCGCTGCTCACTTTCGTGGGGTGCTGCGGGCTTTGGGACGAGATGATCCAGACGCTCAGCGTGGTCATCGCCAGCGTGCTCCTCTGCGTACTGGCCGGCTTTCCACTGGGGGTGCTGCTGGCGTTGAGCGAGCGGGCCAACCGCGTGATACGCCCCATCCTGGATACGATGCAGACCATGCCCTCCTGGGTCTACCTGGTGCCGGCCGTGATCCTCTTCAACGTAGGAATCACGCCGGCGCTCCTGGCCACCACGATCTACGCGATCGTGCCCATCGTGCGGCTGACCAGCCACGGCCTCGTCTACGTGGACGCGGAAATGCTGGAAGCCGCCCGGGCTTTCGGCTCTACCCGGATGCAGACGCTCGTCAAGGTGCAGATCCCCCAGGCGCTGCCCACCATCATGACCGGCATCAACCAGACGCTGATGATGGCCATGTCCATGGTGGTCACCTGCGCGCTGATCGGCGCCAACGGCCTGGGCATGGAAATCCTATTGGCCACCAACCGCGTTGAAATGGGCAAGGCGCTGCTTCCGGGCATCGCCATCGTCATCGTCGCCATCATCCTGGACCGCATCACCCAGGCCGCCGTGCGCAAGAGCGAGGTGAAGGGCGATGGCTGAGGGAAGGGTGATCCTGGAGGCGCAGAGCGTCTCCAAGATCTACGGCCACGGTAAGATCGAAGCCGCCCGCATGATGCGCGAGGGCGGCGACAAGAACACCGTCTACAAGGAGACCGGCGCCACCGTCGCGCTGTGGGACGTATCCTTCAAGGTGCGCGAGGGCGAGATCTTCGTCATCATCGGCCTTTCCGGCTCCGGAAAGTCCACGATCATCCGCTGCTTCAACCAGCTGGTCAGGCCCACCTCCGGCCACGTGCTGTTCGAGGGACGCCAGATCGACGCCATGAACCGCGGAGAGCTGACCGACTTCCGCCGCCGGAAGGTCTCCATGGTATTCCAGAACTTTGGCCTCTTCACCCACCGGACGGTCATCGAGAACGTGGCCTACGGGCTTGAGGTGCGCAAAGTGCCCCGGGCCGAGCGCACCGACAAAGCGATGGATCTGATCCACATGGTCGGGCTGGACGGCTGGGAGAAGAAGCCCATCGGCAGCCTTTCCGGCGGCATGAAGCAGCGGGTGGGCATCGCGCGCGCGCTGGCCAACGATCCTGAAGTGCTGCTCATGGACGAACCCTTCTCCGCGCTGGATCCGCTCATCCGCCGCGATATGCAGTTTGAGCTGATTTCGCTGCAGCGAAGGCTCGGCAAGACCATCCTGTTTATTACCCACGACATTGACGAGGCGTTCAAGCTTGGGGACACCGTGTCCATCATGCGGGACGGCAAGACCATCCAGACCGGGACCCCCGAAACGCTGTCCGCCACCCCCGCCGACGACTATGTGCGCCAGTTCATCGAAAGCGCCGACCGTACCCAGGTGCTCAGCGTGGGCCGCGTGATGATTACCCCCGCCTGCCTCGTGCGGGAGAATGACGACCCTGCCAACGCCATCCGCGAGATGCACCGGCAAGGGCTCTCCAGCGCCTATGTGGTGGACCAGAAGATGAAACTTCTGGGCGTACTTTCCATCGACGCGGCGCTGAAGGCGCGGCAGGCGGGCGAGGGCTTCGCCCAGCGGATTGACCGCAACCCGCCCACAACCCGGCGGGACGCGCTGGTCAGCGACGTGATGCCGCTGACCACCCAAACCCCCTACCCCATCGCCGTGGTGGACGAGGGCGGCACACTTCAGGGGATCGTCACCCGCGCCGCCATCATCGCTTCGATGCTCTAACGGACCTCCTCGGGCCGCCGGACGAAAGTCCCGCGGCCCGAGACATCCGTCGCGGGATGGGTAAATCTTCTGTAAACTTGTATACTAGTTGACAATCTCCGCGAGCCGTGCTATATTGAAGCGGAAAAGTTGATCGGGAAGGGGGCGAGGGCGCGTCGTGGTGATTCCCAAAAGGCAGCCCCGGGAGACGGGGCGCGACTACGCGCTGCGCACGCTGAAGCAGAGCATCATCAGCCTGGATCTGGCGCCGGGCAGTATGGTCAGCGAGAGCGACCTGGCCGCGCGGATGGGACTTTCGCGCACCCCCGTGCGCGAGGCCCTGCTGGAACTCGCCAAAGTGCAGATCGTGGAAATCTACCCGCAGCGCGGCAGCGTCGTCGCGCTGATCGACTACGGCATGGTGGAGGAGGCGCGCTTTATCCGCAGCGTGCTGGAGTGCGCGGTGGTGGAGCTGGTATGCCAGACGATTTCGCCGGAGGAGCTCGAGGCGCTGTCCGCCAATGTGGACATGCAGGAGTATGTCCTCGGAAGCCGGATGCCCGAGCAGCTGTGGGACCTGGACAATGCCTTTCACCGCATGCTGTTCCGCATCGCCCGGAAGGAGCAGGCGCAGGTCATGATCGAGTGGGTGAGCATCCACTTCGACCGGGTGCGCAACCTGTCGCTCAAGGCGGTGAAGGACCTGAAAATCGTGGCGGATCACCGCGCGCTGGCGGAGGCCTTCGCGCGCCGGGACGTTCAGGAGGCGCGGCAGATCATGGACCGGCATCTGAACCGCTACAAAATCGACGAGCAGGCCCTTCGGGCCAGCCATCCGGACTACTTCGTCCCCGCCCGAGGAGCGTCCCCGCAAGAGCAAAGACAGGAGTGAAGCCCATGAAGATGTCTTTCCGCTGGTTTGGTGAAAAATTCGATTCGGTCAAGCTGTGGCAAATCCGGCAGATCCCCGGCATGGTCGGCGTGATCAGCACCCTCTACGACACCGCGCCCGGCGACGAGTGGGACGAGGGCGCCATCCGCAGCCTCAAAGGCCAGGTCGAGGCCGCGGGGCTTCAGCTGCTGGGCATCGAGAGCGTCAACATCCACGACGCCATCAAGGTAGGCGCACCCGAGCGCGACCGGTACATCGAAAACTACGTCCACACCATCAAAAAGCTGGGGGGCCAGGGCGTCCGGCTGATCTGTTACAACTTCATGCCGGTATTTGACTGGACCCGCACGGACCTGGCCAAGGTACGACCGGACGGCTCCACCGTGCTGGCCTACGACCAGAACAAGATCGACCGGATCAACCCGGAGGAGATGTTCCGGCAGTTGGATTCGGACAGCAACGGCTTCGTGCTGCCGGGCTGGGAACCGGAGCGCATGGCGCGCATCCGGGACCTCTTCGACATGTACCGCGGCGTGGACGAAAAAAAGCTCTTCGACAACCTCGTCTACTTCCTGAAGGCGGTCATGCCCGCCTGCGACGCGTTTGACGTCGACATGGCCATTCACATCGACGACCCGGCCTGGAGTGTGTTCGGCCTGCCCCGCATCGTGAAAAACGGCGGCGACCTGCACCGGCTGCTGGCGGCGGTGGACAACCCCCACAACGGCGTGACGCTGTGTACCGGCAGCCTGAGTTCAAACCCGGAGAACGACATCCCCGCCATCATCCGCTCGCTGAAGGGGCGCATCCACTTCGCCCACGTGCGCAACACCCGCCACGCCGCGCCCGGCGTCTTTGAGGAAGCGGCACACTACGCCGCCGACGGCTCGCTGGATATGGTGGAGATCATCCGCGCGCTGGTGGACATCGGGTTTGACGGGCCCGTCCGCCCCGACCACGGCCGCGCCATCTGGGGCGAAGTGGCCATGCCCGGCTATGGCCTCTACGACAGGGCGCTGGGCAGCCAGTACATCCTGGGCGTCTATGACGCGATTATCCGCGATAAAAAGAGAAACAGCTGAGGACAAGGGCATGAAATTGAATCTTGAAAGCCTGAAAAACGGCGAGTTCGAGGGAAAGGGCTACATCCTGCCCCGGTTTGACATCGGAGCCATGCGGGAACGGACGAAGAAAAGCCCGGCGTGGCTGCACTTTGGCGCGGGCAACATCCTGCGCGCCTTCCCCTGCGTGCTGCTCCAGACGCTGCTCGAGCGCGGCGGCGCGGATACCGGCATGATCGTCGCGGAGGCCTACGACGAGGAGATCATTACGAGGGCTTTTGCGCCCTACGATAACCTGTGCCTGGCCGTTTCGCTCAAGAGTGACGGCAGCGTGGAAAAGCGCGTGGTGGCCTCCGTGGCCGAGGCGCTGGGCTACCGCGCGAACCGCGCGCGGATTGAGGAAGTGTTCGTCAATCCCGGCCTGCAAATGGTTTCCATGACCATCACCGAAAAGGGCTACGCCGTGACGGACGCGGACGGCGCGCCGCTTCGCTACTGCGCGGGCGACTTCCTCTCCATGGACGACCCGGTGTCCCAAATGGGCATCCTGGCCAGGCTCCTCCACCTTCGCTACCGCGCGGGGGCGCTGCCCGTGGCGATGGTTTCGCTGGACAACTGCGCCCACAACGGCGACATCCTGAAAAGCGGCGTCGTGGCCATCGCGGAGAGCTGGAGCGAAAAGGGCCTCGCGGACGACGGCTTCCTCGATTACCTGGCGGACGGAACGCGGGTTTCGTTTACCTGGAGCATGATCGACAAGATCACGCCGCGGCCGTCGGAGGAAGTCATCAAAATGCTGGAGGCCGACGGTTTCACCGGCGCCCGTGTGTCGGTGACGGCCAAAAACACCTACGTCAGCGCCATGGTCAACGCCGAGGAATGCGAATACCTGGCCATCGAGGACGCCTTCCCCAACGGCCGGCCCAGGCTCGAGGCCGCGGGCGTGATCTTCGCATCCCGGGAGACGGTGGACCGCATCGAAAAGATGAAGGTATGCACCTGCCTGAACCCGCTGCACACGTGCCTGGCCGTATTCGGCTGCCTGATGGGCCATCAAAAGATCTCCGACGAGATGAGGGACGATCAGCTCAGCGCGCTCGTCCGCCGTCTCGGCTACGACGAGGGCATGCCCGTGGTGGTGGACCCGGGCGTGATGAGCGCGGAAAAATTCATCGGCGAGGTCATCAACCTGCGCTTCCCCAATCCCTTCGTCCCCGACACCCCACAGCGCATCGCCTGTGATACTTCCAAGAAGCTGCCGGTGCGCTTCGGCGAGACGCTCAAGGCCTACGTCGCCCGGGGGCGGGAGGATTTGTCCTTTCTCAACTTCATTCCGCTGGTGTTCGCGGGCTACGCGCGCTACCTCACCGGAATCGGCGATGACGGCGCGCCCTTTACGCGCTCGCCGGACCCGAACCTCGAATCCCTCGGCGCCTGCGTTTCCGGCTACCGGCTGGGCGAATTCTTCGACACGGCGAGGCTGAGGCCGCTTTTCTCCCGGGCGGACGTCTTCGGTGTGGACCTGTACCGTCACGGCCTGGGCGAAAAGGCGGAGGCGCTGTTCGCCCGAATGAACCGCGGCCCAGGCGCGGTCCGGGAGACGATCCGCTCGGCGCTGGACGGGGCCGGAGAGCGCCCGCGGTAAACGCGGAAAACCGCTTCAAATCCGGCGGGGAAAATGATACAATAGAACGTGCTTGAAAAAACGCCTCCGGCGGGCGCCGCCCGTCCGCAGGGCCATGGCCGCGGGCTTCGCGGCGCGCCCCGCGGGAGGCAAAAACGCAAAAATCTGGAGGGATTCACAATGAGTACGCGCGTTGTCACATTTGGGGAGATTATGCTGCGGCTGAAGAGCCCCGGGTATGAACGCCTCTTTCAGTCTCCCGCCCTCGAGGCGACCTTCGGCGGCGGCGAGGCCAACGTCGCCGTGTCGCTGGCCAACTTCGGCATGGACGCGGCGTTTGTGACGCTGCTGCCCAAAAACGACGTCGGCGAAGCCTGCATCCGGGAACTGCGCGGCTTCGGCGTGGACACCTCGCGTATCCTGCGCGCCGACGGGCGCATGGGCATCTACTTTCTGGAGGGCGGCGCCTGCCAGCGCCCCAGCAAGGTGATCTACGACCGCGCGGACAGCTGCATCGCCCGCGCGAAGCCCGGCGACGTCGACTGGGACCGGGTGTTTGACGGCGCGACCTGGTTTCACATCTCGGGCATCACGCCGGCCATCTCCCGCGGCGCGGCGGATTTGTCACTGGAGGCGGTCCGCGCGGCCCGGACAAAGGGCGTGGCGGTCAGCTGCGATCTCAACTACCGCAAAAACCTCTGGAAATATGGCGCCGGCGCGGTGGAGATCATGACGGAACTGACAAAATCCGTGGACGTAGCCATCGCCAATGAGGAGGACTTCCAGAAATCGCTGGGCCTGAAGGCGGAGTCGGCGGCCTCGGCGGAAGAAGGCGAAATCGACATCGGCCAGTACCGCGAAATCGCGGCGCTGGCCATGGATCGGTTCCCCAATCTCTCGACGGTGGCCATCACGCTGCGCGAGAGCCGGTCCGCCAACCACAACGATTGGAGCGCCTGTATCTGGGACGGCAAAAACTTCCACCGCTCGCGCCGGTACGCCATCACCGACATCGTGGATCGCGTCGGCGGCGGCGACAGTTTCTCGGCGGGGCTGATCTACGGGCTGAACCGCTGCGAGGGCCACCGGGAGGCGTTGGAATTCGCGGTGGCGGCCTCTTGCCTCAAGCATACCATCGGCGGCGACTACAACCGCGTGTCGGTGGCCGAGGTGCAGTCGCTGATGAAGGGCTCCGGTTCAGGCCGCGTCCAGCGGTAAGGCAAAGGGCACTTGAAAGCGCGCTCCCCGCACATCGCGGGCGGCGCGCTTTTTCGTCCCCTTCCGCGCCCCTTGAAAACCCGCTCCGTTTGTGTTACGCTTTTGAGAGAAATTCGCCATCATAAGGGACGAAGGGTGAAGTGCCCGTGAAGAGGACCGCCTCGTTTTTTGCCAGCCTGTCGGTCAAAACCCGGCTGACCATGCTGTTCGCGCTGGTGTCACTGATCCCCGTATGCGTGATCGGCGCAATCTCGCTGGATGTGTCCTCCCGCACGATGCTGGAAAAAGGCGTGACCGACAGCCAGAGCCGGCTGGAGTTCATCGCCTACCGGGTGGACGAGATCATGCGTGAAAAGCACCGGGATACGCTGCTCGTGGCCTTCAACCCCTACGTGCGCGCCTATTTTGATGCGGAGGCCCGGCAGGAGATGATCCCCTCGATGGTGGAGGATCAGGCCAGGCGGCAGATCATCCGGCTCTACAACAGCCAGGAGGCCAGCGCGGTGCTCTTCATCGGCGGCGGCGTGGCGCTTCGGTACTCCACGGACGCGTCGGTGGTACAGCTTCTGCCCGCCGCGCCGGAGGGCCTGCCCGATCCCGCGGACTTTCAGCTCTTCGACCTGTGGCAGGACGCGACGCTGGACGGCGGCGAGCGGGTGATCCCCTACGTGCGCCAGGTGCTGGACAGGCAGAACCGCGCAGCGGCGCTGATCCGGGTCAACGTGCGCGAGAGCCTCTTTCGCAAGCTCTACCAGCCCTATGAGGACGCCCGGGGCAGCCGCTTCATGATCGTCAACGACCGGGGCACCATCCAGTCCTGCGCGGACGGCGCGCTCTACGGTCAAAACCTGTATCAGGCGCTGGGCATCGCGCCGGACACGCTTTCCGGTTCCTCCGGCTCGCTGGATCTTGGCAACCGGGTACTGGTGTATCACCGGGACGCCACGCGCCGCCTGGCCTTTCTGGAACTGATCCCGGAGGCCGCCCTGAACGCGGGCTTCCGCCCGATCCTCACGATGACGCTATTGGTGGCGGCGCTGTGCATCGGGCTGTGCGTACTGCTGGGTTCCATGATGTCCCGCAGCTTCATGAAGCCGCTGTACCGGCTGATCAGCCGAGTTTCGTCCTACGCGCCGGGGCAGCCCAAGGACCATCCGCCCGTTAAGAACGAAATCGCGCTGCTGGACGACAAGTACGGCCAGATTCTGGAAAAGCTGGAGGACTCCATCCAGCAGTACTACGAAGAACAGAAAAACAACCGGGAAGCGCAGATCCGCGCGCTGGAATTCCAGATCAACCCGCACTTTCTGTACAACACGCTGTCCACCATCATCTGGCTGATCGGCGCGGGCGAAGACAAAAAAGCGATCCGCATCACAAAGGATCTGGCCTCCTTCTTCCGCATCAGCATCAGCCGTGGGCGCGACTCCATCCCGCTGCGCGAGCAGATCAAGCACATAGAGCTCTACATCGGCATCCAGATGGCCCGCTATGAGGACTCAATCACCGTGACCTACGCGATGCCCGAGGAGCTTCTGGACTGCCTGACGCCCCGGCTGATCCTGCAGCCGCTGGTGGAAAATTCCATCATCCACGGCATGCAGGCCAACGCGACCAAAACCTGCCGCATCGCACTCTCCGCCCGCGCGGAGGGGGACGACATCCTCTTAATGGTACGCGACGACGGCGAGATCGCCACCCGGGAGACCATTGACTCCATGAACCGCTTCCTGCACCACCGCAGCGAAGCGCCGGCGCCGCCCGGCTACGGCATCGGCATCTCCAACGTCCACGACCGGGTGCGGATGTGCTTTGGCGAGGGCTACGGTCTTACCTTCGCCCGGGAGGGGAACGAGACGGTCGCCACGGTGCGAATCAAGTGCGTCCCGCCCGGCGCGCCGCAAGGCGCATGCCCCGCCGGACCCAATCAGCCTTAGCACTGGGAGGAAGACGGATGTTTACCATGCTGGTGGTGGATGACGAGCGCCTGCTGGCCGAGGGCATGCGCGGAATCATCGACGAGACGGGCCTTTTCCAAACCTTCACCGCCCAGAGCGGCGCGGAGGCGCTGTCCATCGTGAACGGACGCCGCATCGACGCGATGCTGCTGGATATCGCCATGCCCGGGATGAACGGCATCGAACTGATGAAGCGCCTGGGCAACCGGCCGGACAGACCCGCCACCATCATCATCAGCGGCTACGATGAATTCGACTACGCCAAGCAGGCGCTCAGCTACGGCGCGGTGGACTATGTCCTCAAGCCCGTGGATCAGGACGACGTGCGCGCCATGGCCCATCGCCTTCACGCGCTGGCGTCCGAGCGGGAATCCAGGGACCGGCTTTTGCGCAGCGCGATGGCGGACAAAAACACGGATCAGGCGCCCCGGTCCGTGGCGGAGCAGGCCCGCCTGGCCATCGACCGGGGCTATGCCAGCCCGAAGCTGAGCGTCAACCGCCTGTCGACGCTCCTGGGTTATTCCCCCAATTACCTGGGCAACGCCTTCAAGCGTGCCTTCGGCATCTCCATTGCGGACTACATCGGCCGGACCCGTGTCGCGGAGGCCAAGCGGCTGATGGATGAGACGGATCTGATGATCTACGAGATCGCCTTCAAGGTGGGGTTTGAGGATCAGCACTACTTCAGCAAGACCTTTAAAAAGTACGCCGGGGCCACGCCGTCGGAATACCGACGCCGGTAGGACCTTCATCGTTGATTTTTCCACCAAATGCTTTGATATTTATATTCCGTCACGGCGGATGAATAGATACTATAAAACAGTAGGGTTCGAATTGTCCCTATCGCTCAAAACATTGTGTTTTCAAGGAATGGAGGCGGCGGCATGGCGGACGGCGGCGTGTTCCTCCGGCTGGAGAACGTGTCCAAAACCTTTCCGGGTGTCAACGCGCTCGCGGGCGTGAGCTTTGACGTCCGGCGGGGCGAGGTGCATGCGCTGATCGGTGAAAACGGCGCCGGCAAGTCGACGCTGATCAAGGTGCTGACCGGCGTCTACCAGGCCGATCCCGGCGCGGTGATCGAAATCGAGGGCAAACGCGTCGAAACCATGACGGCGCTCGACGCGATGCGCAGCGGCATCATCGCGATCTATCAGGATTTTTCACTCTTTCCCACGCTGACGGTCAAGGAGAACATCGCCTTTACCGAGCAGATCGAAAAGCGCAACCGCCTGGTGGACTGGCGCGCCATGGAGCGCACCGCCCGCGAAGCGCTTAAGAGCCTGGGCGTAAACATCGACCTCCGCGCCCGCGCCAATACGCTGTCCACCGCCAAACAGCAGCTGGTGGCCATCGCCCGGGCGCTGGTGTACGACGCAAAGCTTCTGGTCATGGACGAGCCCACCTCGGCGCTCTCCGCGGGCGAGGTAGAGGCCCTTTTCAAAATTGTTCGCACGCTCCGCGACCGGGGGATGGCGATCATCTTCATCAGCCACAAGCTGGACGAGCTGTTCGGCATCGCGGACCGCATGACCGTGCTCCGGGACGGCAAGCTCATCGGCACCGCACCCGCCGCCGAGATGGACCGCAAAAAGCTGATCTCGATGATGGTGGGCCGGGAGATCAGCGACGAGCGCCTGGTTGGCAAGGGCTCCGGCGAGGTGGTGCTGGAGGTCAAAAACATCTCCAAAAAGGGCAACTACCAGAACGTGTCCTTCCAGCTTCGCCGAGGTGAAGTGCTGGGGATCACCGGCCTCGTGGGCGCGGGCCGCACGGAGACGGTGCTGTCGCTCTTCGGGCTCAACCCGCCGGACAGCGGCGAAATCTATCTGGAGGGCAAAAAGGTGCTGCCACGTTCGCCCGCCGAGGCCAAAAAACTGGGGATTGCCTTTGTGCCCGAATCCCGGCAGACCGAGGGGCTGGTGATGCAGCAGGACGCGGAAGGCAACCTGACGCTGCCGATCCTCTCCTCCTTCGCCAACCGGTTCGGCATCATCGACTTCCGCCGGCGCAGAACGCGCGCCCAGGAAATGATCCGGCAGCTGGGCGTACGCCCCCCCTACACCCACATGCAGGCGTTGAAGTTTTCCGGCGGCAATCAGCAAAAGATCGTCGTAGCCAAATGGCTGGCCACCAGCCCCAAAGTGCTGATCGTCGACGAGCCCACCAACGGCATCGACGTGGGCGCCAAGTCCGAAATTCACAAGCTCCTGCGGGATCTGGCAGACTCGGGCATGGCGGTGATCATGGTCTCCAGCGAGCTCCCGGAGATCTTCTCGATCTCCGACCGGATCCTCGTCATGCGCCGGGGCCGCGTGACCGGCGAATTCGACGGTGCCACCGCCACCCAGGAGATGCTGATGGAAAAGGCGGTTCTTGCCTGAGGCTGTGCGCGCCACCCTTCGGTTGTCTTGAAATCCATCGGTCGCGGTCCCCTGAACCCCGGGCAGAACGGGGGCGCCGCTGGAAACGATCAAAAAAGTGACGGAACGGCCTCACGCCAGTCCGCCGCGCTCCCCACTACGCGATCCTGAAAAGGAGGGTTCCGCTTGACCGACCGCCTGAAGCGGCTGATGGGCCAGAAGGAGA
Source organism: Bacillota bacterium (assembly GCA_023421395.1). Taxonomy (GTDB): domain Bacteria; phylum Bacillota; class Clostridia; order Christensenellales; family Aristaeellaceae; genus JAEZHK01. Next base: position 38,339 of record JAEZTL010000028.1, read on the forward strand.
TTTCCGTCGGCGCGATGCTCCTGGGCGTCATGCTGATCTCCTGGCTGTTCAACCCCACATTCCTCTCCTTCGAGAACCTGATGGACGTGCTCAAGTCCAACGCGGTGCTGGGCACCTGCGCCATGGGCATGCTGCTGATCATCATCACCGGCGGCATCGACGTGTCCATCGGCTCGCAGCTGGCGCTGGTGACGGTTTTGACCGGCCAGATCATGAACCGCACCGGCTTTGACAACCTCGTCGTCATCTACCTTCTCGGCATCGCCATTGGCGGCGCGGTGGGGCTTCTCAACGGGCTGATGGTGGCGCGGCTGGGCCTCCCGGCCATCATCGCCACGCTGGGCATGTCGTCGGTGATCGACGGGTTCCTCCGCTATTACACCAACGGCACCTGGATCAACCAGCTGCCGCAGAAGATCATCGATTTCGGCCTGGTGAAGTTCTTCTCCTTCCGCAACCTGAACGGTTCGGAGATCGGCGTGCCGGTGCAGTTTCTTCTGTTCCTCGTGGCGATGCTGGTCGCCTGGTTTCTCATCAAGCGCACGATGCTCGGCCGCTCCATCATGGCGATGGGGTCCAACCCCGTCTCCGCCCAGCGCGCGGGCCTCAACAACAAGCGCCTGACGGTCTTCGCCTACGCCTTTTCCGGCATGATGGCGGGCTTCGCGGCGATCACCTATACGTCCATCATGAAGTCCGTGGACCCCAACGCCTTTCTCGGCTACGAGATGAGCGTCATCGGCGCGGTGGTGCTGGGCGGCGCGCTGCTGACCGGCGGTTCCGGCTCCGTCACGGGCACATTCCTGGGCGTAATGCTGTTCGCCTTCATCTCCAACGGCCTGACGCTTGCCCGGATCTCCACCTACTGGCAGTCGATCATCGTCGGCGCGATCATCCTGCTGGCGGTCAGCTTCGACATGATCAAGCTCCGGCGCGAGGAACGGCGGCAGACCAAAGTGGACATCGACACCGCGCTGGACGGAAGGGAGGGTGCCTGATGGAACACATGCGCGAGCACCTGACCCGCAACAAAAACCAGTACTTCCTGCTGGCGCTGCTCCTGCTCCTGATCGCGCTCATGTCGCTGTTGGCCCCCGGTAAATTCCTGAGCGTGCGCAACTTCAAGAACATGGGCTTCCAGATGGCGGAGTTCGGCATTCTGGCGATCGGCATGAGCGTGGTCATCATGACGGGCGGCATCAATCTTTCGCTGGTGAATTCGGCCATGCTGTCGGCCATCGTGGGTGCGTTTCTGATGCGGGCGATGAACGAGGCGGGCGGCATTCCGGACCTTCTCATCATCGCCGCGGGCATCGTGGCGGTCATGGCGGTATCGGTCGTCTGCGGCGTCGTCAACGGCTACTTCGTGGCTTACGTGGGGGTGGCCTCGCTTCTGGTCACGCTGGGCACACAGACGGTCTTCAACGGCATCTCCCTCAACGTCACCCGCGGCTCGGGCATTTCGGGTTTCCCGGCCCTCTTCCAGCGCATCGGCGCGGGCTCGTTCGCAAACTTCCCCTACACGATGATGATCTACATCGCGGTGATCCTGGCCGCTTATTTCATGGTGGAGCGCACCCCCTGGGGCGTGAGCGTCTACATGGTGGGCGGCAACGAAAAAGCGACCCGCTTCAGCGGCATCAACACCCGCGCGGTATTGATGAAGGTGTACATTTTTTCCTCCATCATGGCGGGTCTCGCGGGCATCCTGATGGTGTCCCGGTACAATTCCGCCCGCGCCGACTACGGCTCCAGCTATACGCTGCAGGCGGTGGCGGCCACGGTGCTGGGCGGCACGGACATCAACGGCGGCAGCGGGCACATCCTGGGCACGGTCACGGCCGTGGCCATCCTGCAGGTGGTGTCCTCCGGCTTCAACATCATCGGCATCAACCGCAACATCACCGACGTGGTCACCGGGCTGATCCTGGTGCTGGTGCTGTCCTTCAACTTCTTCGCGGCGCGGGAGCGCCGCGGCAAAAAAGCCTGACCGATGGATTTCTCAGCCCGGCACCCGGGCAGCCCGGGCTGTGGAACGGGATAAACCAAAATAAGGAGTGACTTGCATGAAGAAGGTTCTCTCCCTCGTCCTCATGCTCTGCCTGGTTCTCTCCGTCGCCGCCAGCGCGGAAACCATCGTTGTTATGCCCAAACTGGTGGGCATCCCCTACTTCAACGCCTCCGAAGTCGGCGCGTTGGAAGCGGGCAAGGAACTGGGCATCGAAGTGATCTACACCGGCCCCACCGAGGGTGACGCCGCCCAGCAGGTGCAGATGATCGAAGACCTCCTGATCCGCGGCATCGACAGCCTGGCCATCGCGCCCAACGATCCCGACGCGGTCTCTCCCGTGCTGCAGAAGTGCGCGGAAGAGGGCGTTCTGGTCGTCGACTGGGACACCACCGCCAAGGGCGACGACGTGAAGTACTCCATTCACCAGATCGACGACAAGGCCTATGGCGAGTTCATCTGGGATAAGCTCGTAGAGGCGATGGGCACCGATTCCGGCGAGTACGCCATCGTGACCGGCTACCTGACGGCCGCCAACCTCAACACCTGGATCAACTACGGCCTTGATTACGCCAAGACCAAATACCCCAACCTCAAGCTGGTCACCGATCCGGTGCCCTCCGACGAATCCGCCCAGGAAGCCTACACCCAGACGCTGGCGCTGCTGGCCGCCTACCCGGATCTGAAGGGCATCGTGGGCGTCTCCACCCCCGCTCCCATCGGCGCGGCGATGGCCATCCAGGAGAAGGGCCTGCAGGACAAGGTCGCGGTCGTCGGCTCCTCCATGCCCACGGACTCCGCCCCCTACCTGAAGGACGGCTCGCTGGACTTCGGCATCCTGTGGGATCCCGGCATGCTGGGCAAGCTGACCGTGTACGTGGCGCACTATGAGCTGAACGGCACCAAGATCGAGAACGGCATGGAAGTCCCCGGCGTCGGCGCGATCACGCTGCTTGACGACGGCAAGACCATCATCATGGGGCCCCCGTCCGTCTGGACCGCCGAGAACGTCGATCAGTTCAAGTTCTAATCTGGAATTGGCATAAACCTCGACCCATAAAAAGCCGCGCGCGGATTGCTGCCCGATCCGCGCGCGGCTTTTTGTGCCGTTCAGTCTTCCCCATAAGCTTCCCGGACCGAAGCCATGAGGATTTCAAACGCACGGTCGCAGTCCGCCTCCGTCACGATCAGCGGCGGCACCATACGGATTACGGAAGTGCCGATGAGCGTCACCAGAAGGTGCCGGTCGGCGCAGCCGTGCTTGATCGCCTTGCCCACCGGGGCGTCGAACGCCACGCCCACCAGAAGGCCCTTGCCGCGGACCTCCTTCACATGGGGCAGCCCCTTCAGCCGCTCCATGAAGTAGCCGCCCACCGCCGCGGCACGCCCGGCGAGGTCGCCCTCCAGCATTTCCGTAACGGCTGCCAGCGACGCCGCGCAGCAGACGGGGTTGCCGCCGTAGGTGGTGCCGTGGGACCCGGGTGTGAAGGCGGAGGCGGCCTCTGCAGAGGCGCAGACGGCGCTGATGGGCATACCGCCGCCCATGGCCTTGGCCATGGTGAGGATGTCCGGCCTGACGCCGTAGTGCATGAAGGCCATCACCTTTCCAGTTCGGCACCAGCCGGTCTGGATCTCGTCCAGCAGCAGAAGAAGGCCCTTTTCATCGCAGAGCGCCCGGAGGCCCTTCATGAATTCCTCCGTGGCGCTTACCACGCCGCCCTCTCCCTGCACCGGCTCCACCATGATGGCGATGGTATTCTCCGTCACGGCGGCGCGGAAGGAATCGAGGTCGTTGAAGTCGGCGTAGCTGAAGCCGGGCAGCATGGGCTTGAACCCCTGCTGGCAGGCGTTGTCCGGCTGGCCGGTGGCGGTCAGCGCGCCGTAGGTGCGGCCGTGGAAGCTGTTTTTCGCAGTCACGATGTGGTATTTCTCCGGCCCGTACTTTCCGGTGCCGTACTTGCGCGCCATCTTGATCATGGCCTCGTTGGCCTCTGTGCCGGTACTCTGAAAGAAAATTTTGTCCATGCCCAGCGTGGTGCAGATTTTCTCGGCCAAAAGCGCCTGCGGAATGGTGTAGGGATAGTTGAAGGTGTGGATCACATCCCCCGCCTGGTCCCTGACGGCGGCGACCACCGCATCGTTGCAGCTTCCCACGGAGTTCACCGCAATGCCGCCGTAAAAATCCAGGTATGCCTCGCCGTTCTCATCGTACAGGTACACGCCCTTGGCGCGCTCGCACACGAAGTCGAAGCGCTCGTAGGTGTCGATCATGTAGGTCTTGACGAGGGTTTTCACGTCTTCCGCGGTCAGGTTCCGGTCCCTAAGCTTCATACTGCCTCTCCCTCTCTCGTTTTGGGTCGGATGCGATCACAGGCACGCGCGGTAGATCGCGCGGATTTCCTCCGGGGAAAACGGGGCCGGGTGGTTGGCGATGGATGCCGCCGAAACTTTCAGGCAGTTGTCCGCCATCCAGTCCACATCGCCGCGCGCGATGCCCAGCGCACCCAGCGTGATCTCAAGTCCCAGCCGCCCGATGAGCGCGGCCACGACGCCGGCGCAGTCGGTTTCGTCCCGCCCGCCCAGCGCCCGGGAGATCTCTGCCATGCGCTTGGGCGCGAAGGGCGCGGTGCGCCGGAGGATCTCCGGCGTCAGCGCCGCCAACCCCTTGCCGTGGGTGACATTTTTCAGGCCGCTGACCGGATGCTCCAGCGCGTGGGCCGCGCCGACGCCCGCCATGCCGATGGCCATGCCGCCCAGCGTAGAGGCCAGCGTCACATCGCACCAGGCGTCCACATCCTCCGGGCAGGCCAGTATGCGCTCGAGGCTTCGGGCGAGGCGGCGGATGCCCTCCAGCGCATGGAGATCCGTCAGCGGCTGAGCGGCCTTCGCGTAGTAGGCCTCCATCGCGTGGGAGAGCGCGTCAAACCCCACCGAGGCGACGACATCCCTCGGCAGCGTGGTCATCAGCTCCGGGTCCACGATGGCGCACCGGGCGAAGAGGGCTTCGGCGCGCAGCGACTTTTTGTCGCCCGTTTCCGGGTTGGTCAGCACGGAAAAATGGTTGCCCTCGCTGCCGGTGCCACAGGTGGTGGGGGTCAGCACGATGGGCAGCGCCGCCTCGCCCGTCCGCCGCGCGAAGATGTAGTCCGACACCTCGCCTTCGTTGACCGCCATGAAGGCCGCGGCCTTGGCCGCGTCCAGCGCGCTGCCGCCGCCGAGTCCCACCACCACGTCGCAGCCCGCGCTCCGGGCCAGCGCTGCGGCGTCCGCCACTGTGGTGGTGAGGGGGTTGGGTTCCACGCGGTCAAAGACGACCGCCTCCACGCCGTGCACCTCCAGCAGCTTGACGGCGCGCGCCAGAAGGCCCGTCCGCTTGGAACTGCCGCTGGTCACGACCAGCGCCTTCCCGCCGTGCCGTGCGGTCTCCCGTCCCAGCGCTTCCAGCTTTCCCGGCCCGAACACAAGCCGAACCGGCACGCAATAGCCAAAGACCATAATTTCCTACTCAGCCGGACTTTCCGCCGACCAGAAAGCCGTATTTTTCGGGATCGTCGCTATTGAGAATCAACTGATTGACACCGGTGATATAGGCGCTTCCGGTGATCTCCGGAATGACCGCCGGATAATCCCCCACCCGCGTTTCGCCGGCGACCACGCCGCGAAACAGCGTGCCGGTGATGCTCTCGTATACGAAGGGCTCGCCCATCTTCAGAAGGCCCTTATGGTACAGGCACGCCAGCTTCGCGCTTGTGCCGGTGCCGCAGGGAGAGCGGTCGATCTGCCGGTCCCCGAACACCACCACGTTTTTCAGGTTGGCGCGGTCATCGTCCGCGGGGCTGAAAAATTCCACCAGGTCCACGCCGCGGATATCCAGCTCCGGATGTCGGACGGAGACGGTCCGGTTGATCGCCTCCATCAGCCCCATGCCCAGCTCCGTCAGCGCCGTAAGATGCCCGCCGCAGACATTGAGGCCTACCTTCGCGGCGTCCACCAACGCGAAGAAGCTGCCGCCGAAGGCGATGTCGCAGGGAATCTCGCCGAAGCCCGGCACCGGGACGGTCAGCTCCTCCCGGTACACAAAGGTGGGCACGTTGACGAGGCTGACCTCCCTGGCCCGCCCCTTTTCCACCCAAACGCGGGCGCGCACCAGCCCTGCAGGGGCGTCCAGCGTCAGATAGGTAAAGGGCTCCTCCACCGGGACAAGCCCCGTCTCCACCGCCACGGTCGCGGTGCCGATGGACCCGTGTCCGCACATGTTCAGGTAGCCCGAATTCTCCATGAAGATCACCCCCAGGTCGGCCCCGGGGGTGGCGGGGTCGGTGATCAGCGCGCCGAACATGTCCTTGTGGCCCCGGGGTTCCAGCATCAGCGCGGTGCGGAAGTGGTCGAAGTTCCGGGCAAGGTACTGCTTGCGCTCCATCATGGTTCGGCCGGTCAGGCGCGGGAAGCCCTTCAAAATAATGCGCGTGGGCTCGCCCATGGTGTGGGAATCCACCACCAGGAAGGTTTTCTCCGCATTTTCAAGCGCCGAGAAGCAGTCCATACGCTTATCCTCCGGCAATGGCCTAGACGTTGTGCCTGTACTCGTAGGGCAGCAGCTTCATCTGGCCGTAGTGGTCAAATTCCGCCACGCACTCAAGCGAATCCTTGAGGATGCCCGTCTGCATGGCCTTATTGCCCGGCTCGCCGGCGTTGGAGCCGATGGGCACGTGGGCGGCGGCGATGCGGGGCGCGCCCTGCTGCTTGGCGATGGGCGGCAGCGCCGCGATCACGATGCAGCTCATGCCCGCCTCCTCGCAGGCGCGGGTCACGATGGTGGCGGAGCGGTGGCAGGTGCCGCAGCCGCCGGTGCAAAGGACGATGTCCACGCCTTGGGCTTTCAGCTTCCGGGCAATCTCCGGGCCGGTCTCACTTCTGAATTTTTCCACGTTTCCGCCGCCGCCCATAAAGCCGTACATCTCCCCGGACAGGCTGCCGATGAAGCCCTCGGCCACCAGCTCCCTTAGGCGGTCCAGCGGAAACATGGCGTTGACGTCCTTGTTGATGTCGGAGTTGTCGAACCCGCCGTGTGTGACCATCAGCCCCGACGTGGGGATGTCCGACGGGATGGGGCGGTAGGAGTAATCCCCGGCGGTATTGAAGGGCTTCTGATCCCTCCGGTGGATGCCGCCGGCGGTGATGAAGGCCACCCTGCACTCGGAGAGCGGCCTGGAAAGCGGCGTCCAAACGGGCCTGGGGGCGGTGGGCACGAAGATTTCCGATTGCAAACCCTCGGCGGTTGTAAGCTGCATGGCGATTCCTCCCGCAATGATTTCAAAAGGTCACTTTGTCCGCATATAGCTGAAGTAGAATTCCACCACCTGGCCGGGCGCGGGCGCAGCGTCCGATATCAGCCACCTCAGCGGCACCGTGACGACCCCCAGCCTACCCGCGATCTCCACCTTGACGGCGGTGTCGTTGACCTCCACGATGGTTCCCCTGGTCAAAACCGGGATCAGTTCCACGCGCGTCACACCCCATCCGCGATTTTCTGGTTGCGCCCGATCACCCGTTGATCCCACTTGGGCTCGGGCGGCAGAATGGACATGCCGGCCATCCGGGTCTTGAGCATCAGGATGGCGCGCTTCGCATCCGCCGCCGTCAAAGAGGAGCAGCCGGCGATTTCGTTTTCGAAGCCCTCCGCGTCCTTGTTCAGCTCAATCATGGCGTCCATGTAGGGATTTCCCACCACCAGCTGGCCCTGATAGGCGCAGAAGCTTACGCCCACCACCGGGATGCCCCGCATGCCCACCTGTTCGATGTGTGAGGCGAAGTCGATGTGGTTGTTGCCAAAGCCCTCGGTGGTCACGATGGCGCCCGCCACGTCCAGCGTCTCCACCAGCGTGCCCAGGCGCTCGGAGACGTACATCTTTTCGTCGTTGACCTGGGGGCTGCCGACAAAGATCACGCCGGCGAGGTCCAACTCCCCGTCCTCGGCCAGCCCCTCCACCAGCGGCTCGCGGAAGTAGTGGCGCGTCATCTCCTTGGTGGCGGGACCGATGCAGGTGAGGGCATGGATCGCGCCGTCGCGCACCTGGTTGGGCGTCATCATCACCGGCACGTTGCCCAGGTCCACGTTCTTCTGGCCGCCCTGAATGCCCGCGGGCTCGACAGGGCACAAAACGTTATCGTGCATCGCGCCCTGGCCCATAATCTCTTTGATGAGCACCACCCGGGGGCGGCCGGCCTTGCGCACGTCTCGGCAGATTTCCTCGCGGGAAACCGGCTCGGCGGTGACCTTCAGCGCGTCCCGGACGGTCTGGATGATCACATCCTGCGCGGAATGGGCGGCGAAGGGCCCGCGCCGCTCCATGCCGGCGCCCCGCTCGACCGTCACATGAACGCGGACGATGATGTCCCCCTCGTCCGCGCAGCCGGGACGGCCGAAGGCCATTTTCTCGTCCAGATACCCCTCGGAGGAGCCGAACTCGTGCACCTGAACGCCATCTTCGTCCACACCGGTGAGCATGAACACCACGCCGTCCAGCACATGGGACACGCCCTCGCCCAGCTTGCCGGACACCTTCGTGGAGACAGGGCAGACATCCATGATGGTCTGGGTGCGGACGTGGCGGCCGCCCGGCGGGATCACGTCAATGGACAGCGCTTTCACCAGCGGGCTAACCGCCCTGGCCGCTTCCGCCAACGCCCGGTCGATGGTGAGCACACCGCCGGAGAATGCGGTTTGATCGCCCAATATCACCTGATTCACGGTAAAATACTTCTTGTTGAGCGCGCGGATCACCCTGTCCTCCGCCTTGGGCTCCGACGGGACGACCGGCGCGGGCGCGGGCGGCGGCAAAAAGCCGGGCACGAGGCCCGCCGGGATGTCAATTTTGAGCCCTTCAAGCCTTGCGATCTCGATGCGCACACCGCCCGGCGCCGTCGGGGTGGCCGGCGCGGCGGGTGTGGAAGCGATGGAAGGCGCAACCGACGCGCCCTCCACCATCTCCGGCAGGATGGCGGTCAGCGCCTCGCAATCCCTGGCGATGGTCTTGCCCAGCGCCGCTTCGATGGTAAGGCCACGCGCGTCCAGCGCGACGAGCCCGGAATCCAGCATTTCCTTGAAAAGCGAGGGGTCCTCCAGGTCTCCGGGGCCGATGACCGTGCCCTTCTGCCGACGGCAGCAGAAAACCGCCGGATCCTTCAGGTGTTGCCGCAGGGTATCGCTTGTGATGGACATAGGCCGCCTCCCGTATCAAAATGGTGCCCGTCAGGGGGTCAGTTTCCGGATCAGCCGGTGGTTCACGGCGCGCAGCGCGCCGTCGGTGGCGTGGTGGACAGCCAGCCCCAGCTGCGGGGCGCAGGACATGACGGTGTTGGTGCAGTCGGCACAGTTTCCGATGAGAATCTCCTCCGCGCCCGCTTTTTTGAGCGCCAGCACCTTCGAAACCTGCCCGGGGCAACGGCCCGGGTTCTCGCACTTGAGCGCCTGACGGACTCTTTGCGCCTGTCTGCAGGTTTCGACGCCCGCCACCTCGCAGCCCATGGATGCGGCGATTTCCCGAAGCCGCGCCTCGTCCGCGCCGCAGGCGCAGACGAGCAGGCCCAGCCTGCGCCCTCTGACAGGGAATTCCTCCGCCGCCAGCACGCCGCCTGTGGTCTTGAGGACCGGCGCGTCGGCGCTCCCTCGCCGTCCGGTGAACGGACCGCCCAGGATGATCTCCCCATACCCAGAAGCGCCGCCCGCCCTTTCAAGGAGCGCGGCCGCCGGCAATCCGACCGGCACGTCGAAGAATACCTGCGTCAGCGGCCCGGCGAGCTTTCCGGCCACGGTGAGGTCCTTGTCGATCATCGGTTTTTTCTCCTCCACCGCCTCGAAAAGGCGGTGGAGCGTCTCGGCGTTGAACACCGCCGCGCCGGCGGCGGCGGGCAGTTCGTCCACGCCCAGAAGCACACCCAGCGCCTGACGCACCACGGCGCGCTCCTCTCCCGCGGGGTAATGAGGCGGGAGCGGGCACAGCCGTATCTCCTCCGACAGAAAGGGTCTGAGCGCCGCCATCGCCCGTTCGTGCCCGGGCTTGACGGCCACGACACCCCGGCCGGCCCCCGTCAGCGCCATGGCGATGCGCAGCCCCGCCATCGCCTTCTCAGGTCCCCGTTCCAGCCGCTCAATGTTGTGGGAGAGGATGGGTTCGCACTCCGCCGCGTTCATGATCACCACGCCGCCGGGAAGCGGCGTCAACTTGGCCCAAGTGGGAAACCCCGCGCCGCCCAGCCCCACCAGGCCGGACCGCTCGATCCGCTCCATCGGCGTTTCACCGGAGAGCGGCACGTATCCCCTCTCCGTCTCGTAACCGGGATCCGGCAGGATCTCCACACACTCCGCCGTCACCCGCGAAACGGCGCCGGACACGCTGGCGTGCAGGTTCGCACCCAGCGCCCCCGCCGGCTTCTCCGCGATCAGCCGGCCCCTTTGCACCCAGTCCCCCTCGGAAACCACCGGCGCGGCGGGCGCTCCGATATGCTGCTTCAGCGGAAACCTGAATGTCGGCATAATCCCATTCCCCGTTGCTTTTTTTCTTGAAAGGATTATAATACAGGAAACGTCAATCCTGAAACGCGGATTTTTTACATTAGACATTACATTTCTTCATGTCAAAAAAGGGGCTGTGCGCATGGATCTGAAGAAGTACGAGGTGCTGGCGGACGTGGCCGAGACTGGCAATCTGACCGAGACGGGCCGGCGGATGGGCTACACCCAGTCCGGCGTGAGCCACATCATCCAGAGCCTGGAAGCGGAGATGGACCTGTCGCTGATGGAGCGGGGCCGCCGGGGCGTGCGCCTGACTGAAAACGGGGCGCGGATCGTGGACGTGGTTCGCCAGCTGCTGGTGGACAACGCGCGGCTGGAGCAGACGGTGAGCGCCCTCAAGGGTGTGACGCTGGGCTCCCTGGTGATCGGCACCTACTCCAGCATCTCCATCAGCTGGCTGCCGCCGATCCTCCGGGAATTTCGGCTTGATTACCCGGGCATCGGCATCCACATGAAGGAGGGCGGCGTTGACGAAATCGAGGGCTGGATCGAAAACAGCATGGCGGACTTCGGCTTTCTCAGCCGCAGAAATAGCCAAACCTTCGAGTGGATCCCGCTCAGGGAGGACCCGCTGATGGCGATCCTCCCCAGGGATCATCCGGCGGCCTCCGGCGGCGCTTTTTCCATCGCGGCCTTCGAGGGGCAGCCCTTCATCATGTCCGCCGCGGGTATCGACCACGACGTGCACACGGCGCTGACCGGTGCGGACATCCGTCCGGCCGCCCGCTTCTCCTCCACGGACGACCACGCCATCGTCTCCATGGTGGCCCACGGCCTGGGCGTGAGCATCCTGCCCCGCCTCATCGTGCAGGACCAGCTGGACCGCATCGCCGCGCTGCCGCTTGAGCCCTACGCCTGCCGCACGCTGGGCATCGGCATCCGGCGGCAGGACCGCGCGTCGCCCGCGGCGAAGAAGTTCATCGAATACGCCCGGCGCATCCTTGGACGCGAAGAAGCCGCCGTATAATGCGGCGGCTTCTTCGCGGAAAGGCCTTTGGATGCATTGTCCTTCGTTATGTGTTCCGGGTGCGCACCACCTGCACGTTGGCGTTCTCCGACAGGTAGTTCACCATATCCTTGTAAGTGGATTTTCCTTTCATGTCCAGCGTATACACGTTGGTATAGAGGTTGGAATCTCCCTTATTCTCCACATGGAAGTCAATGTCCAGCACCTGGATGCCCATCCGCTCGAAGTACTCGTTGATGAGGGCGATGGTCTCCACCCGGTGGACGAATTTGACCTCCACATTCTTGACCGCATTGACTTTGACCACCTTTTGCAGGATGGTCAGCGTCACCATGACGATGGCGCAGCCCACCACGGCCAGCGCGTAAAAACCCATGCCCGCCACCAGGCCCAGGCAGGCGGCGTTCCATAGCGAAGCCGCGGTGGTGAGTCCCGCGATCTTCTTCTGCGCGATGAAGATGGTGCCCGCGCCCAGAAAGCCAATTCCGCTGACCACCTGTGCGCTGATGCGCCCCATGCTGATGGCCACGCCGCAGTTTTCGTACATGAGGTTCATGTTCAGCGCGTCGGCGGTCAGATACCGCTCCATGATGGCGATCAGCGCCGCGCCCACGCAGACCAGCACGTGGGTGCGCGTGCCGGCGGGCCTGTTCTTGCGCTCCCGTTCCACCCCGATGACGCAGCCCACCGCCACCGCCAGCATCAGCCTGAGCCCCGCTTCCCACCAGGCCATATCACCCCTCCCCCCTTGGCGCCCGGCCCGGGCCGGGCGCGCGTCACTTCAGTGTATTCCGCGCGCGGGGCGCCAAAGCGTGGCGGGGCACTAGCGCAGCATGGCTCGGATCGCGTCCGCGTCCCGGGCGTAGTCCTCCATCCCGGAGACGGAGGCCGCGCCGTATTCCATGATGAACTGGGCGTTCGGGGTAAAGCGCTTCGCGCCCTCGCCAAAGCGCTTCCAGTCGATCACGCCCGCGCCCACGCGCAGGTGCAGATCCTCCCGTCCGTCGTTGTCGTGGAGGTGGTAGGCCCTGAGGCGGCTTCCCAGCGCCTCCTGCACCGCGTACACGTCGATCCCTCCCAGCACGGCGTGGCCGGTATCGACGATGCAAAAAAGATCGGGATTATTTACAAACAGGCTCAAAAACTCCCGCTGGTCGCAAAGCGTCTTCAGGCCGTGGCCGAAGGCGAGATTCTCCACCAGCATGGTCACGCCCTCCGCGCGGCAGATGTCGTTGAACCGCGCCAGGCGCTCCTCCACCCGCTTCAGGGTTTCGGCCTTTTCCTCCGGGCTCGGCTCGGCGGCATAGGGCGCGTTCATGTGCACCACGTAGCCTTCGCCTCCGAATTTGTGGTACAGCCGGAACGGCTGCCGCAGGTAGTCAAACAGCGCCCGTTCGCTGGTCGTGCGCGACATATCCGTAATATCGCCCTGGTAGGGAGCGTGAATGCTGAATTTGCCCGTACGTCCGGCCATGATCTCCTTCAAAGCGAGCTCCCAGTAGGTTTCGCTGCCCCACTCATAGAAGATTTCGATGCCGAGCTCCGGGGGCAGCTTGCGCATGGTGTAGATGGGGTGGCCGCAGAAACTCAAGGACGATACGCTGATGTTCATAAGGATCCCTCCGCGTGTTTCAGCCTTTGATTCCGGAACTGATAAAGGCGTTGATGATGTGGCGCTGCATGAACAGATATGCCACCATGACGGGCAGCGAGGCCAGCGTGGCGGTGGCCATGAAAGGCCCCCAGCGGTTGCCCATCTCGAAGTCCAGAAACTGCTTGAGCCCGACGGTGAGCGTGCGGCTCTCCGGCTTGGTCAGCACCAATAGCGGCCAGAAGTAGAGGTTCCACGCCTCGATGACGGTCAGGATTGAAATGGCGGAGACGGCGCCCTTGCAAAGGCCCCAGGCGACGTTGCGCATCGCCCAGAAGGAGCCCGCGCCCTCGATCTGGGCGCACTCGTAGTAGGCGCGCGGCACGCCCCTCACGTTTTGGTACAGGTAAAAAAAGGTGGTGGCGTTGGCTGCGTTGGGCAGGATCATCGACGTCCAGGTGTTGAGCAGCTTCATGTTGCTGATCAGGATGTAATTGGGGATCATCGTCACCTGGAAGGGGATGACCATCGTGATCAGCAGAAAGTAGTTCACGGCCCCGTTGAGCCGGGTGCGGTAGTAGCCCAGCGCGAAGGCGGCCAGAAACGACACCAGGATCTGCAAAATCGCGATGCCGACGGTGGTGGCCAGGCTGTTTTTGAACCAGTCGCCGATGCTGTAGCTGGCGAAAACCTCCCGGTAGTGATCCAGCGTGAGCGCCTCGGGGATGAGGTATATCCGGCTGGAGAAGAGCTCGCCGGTGCTCTTGACCGAGGAGGAGATCATCCAGAGAACCGGAAAGATGTAGGCCGCCAGGAACAGCAAAAGCACGGCGTTCAGGAGGATGTGGCGGACGCGAAGGCGCTTATTTCGATTCTTCATGAAAGCCAAACCCTCCCATCGTGCGCATCATGACCACCGTGATGATCAGGAAGATCACCGACGTAAACACCGCGATGGCGCTGGCCATGCCGATGTTGTAGTACTTGAAGCCGAATTCGTAAATCACATAGGACAGGTTCGTGGTGGTATAAGAGGGCCCGCCCTGCGTCAACAGGTTGATGGCGGTGAACGCCCGCTCCGCCGCGAAGATCACGCTGGTCAGCAGCATATAGACCATGGTGGGCGCAAGCAGCGGGAATTTGATGCGCCAGAAGCACTGCCAGCCGTCCGCCCCATCGATGGTGGCGGCCTCGATGCAGTCCTGGGAGATGTTGAGCAGCCCGGCCAGGAACAGAATTATGTTCTGCCCCATGTACTTCCAGCCGCATACCAGCACAATGGAAAGGAACGCGGTATTCGGGTCGCTGACCCAGGCATACTGCTTTAGCCCCAGGCGCGAGAGGATATTGTTCAGCACGCCGTAGGTGGGGTTGTACATCCACACCCAGACGATGCAGATGATCGAGAACGCGAGGATGGTGGGCATGAAGTACAGCGCCTTGAAAAAGCCCTGCGCCTGGCGGCTGCGCACGTTGAGGAGCATCGTGGCCAGGATCAGCGGCAGCACGATGAAAAATGGCAGCAGCGCGAGAATATAGCCAAAGGTGTTGCCGACGCCCTCAAGGAACATGGCTTTGCCGAACATGCCCTCATAGTTGCTGAAGCCCACCCACTTCAGACTGGAAACGAAGTTCCATTTCACAAAGCTCAGCACGATGCTGTAAATCATCGGCCAGTACTTGAAGATGCTGAAGAAGGCCAGCGCGGGGAACACATAGAGCATGAATCCCGGCCATTGACGCCTCCCGCGGGACAGTCGCCTTCCGCCCGCCGCCCTGAGTTCTGTCATGCGCTTCCTCCCAGGCCCCGGCCCGAAGGCGCGGAGCGGTGTTTTCGGGCCGTCCGGAAGGCGCCGGGGAAAGCGCCCCCGGACGGCGGGATCAGCGGCTGCCGGCTACATGTTGTCCAGCATGGCGTTGCACTCCTCTTGAAGCGCGGTCAGCGATTCGACGACGTCCTTGCCCTCCATAAGGATGGCGTTGCGCACGGTGAGCCAGCGGGCGTCGATCTCAAGGCCCACGGACCCGCCGGGCCAGCACTCCCACGGACGGGCATACTGAGTCTGGGCGTAGGCCGCCTCCTGGCCGTTCACCATGGGCACCTGGGCGGTGGTCACGCAGAGATACCCGGTTTTGGTGAAGGTCTCCATGCCCTCCTGGGAAGTCATATACTTCATGAACTCGAATGCCGCGGCTTTCTTGGCATCGTCGGCGGAGAAGGAAATCATCGCCGCGCCGCCCGCCGGCAGCTGCTTTTTCAGGCCTTCAAAGCCGGGGCACTGGGCGACCTTGAGCTCAAAGGCGGCGTGTTCGCCGAAGGTATTGATCTTCATGATGGTGGTGCAGATCATCGCGATGTCGCCGGCGTTGAAGTTGGCGGTCTGCTCCGTGTCGGTAGCCACGGGCGAGTAACCCTTCTTATAGAGATCCTGCCACATGGTCAGCGCCTTGACGCAGCCCTCGTTGGTGAAGTCAACCCGCGTCTTGTCCTCGCTGAGCAGCTCGCCGCCCGCAGAGAACACCAGCGCCTGGTCGCCCCAGTTGTCCGGCAGCTGGATGGCGATGCCGTAATGGGATGTCTTGCTCTTGATGGTTTCGCTGACCTTGGCCACTTCCTCCCAGGTGGCGGGAATGTCCGCCTCGGTCAGGCCCGCCTGCTTGAAAATGTCCATGTTGCAGTACATGACCATGTTGGAAACCGCCACCGGCAGGCCGACCTGCTCGCCGTCCACGTTGCCAAGCGCCAGCATTTCCGGCGTGAAGTTGGCGTAGAGCGCGTCCAGGGCCGCCTTGTCTCCCGTGAGCTGGTCCACGTTAACAGGGTCCATCTCATTGGCGATGTAGTTGAGCAGGTTGTAGCCGCCCACGAAGATGTCAGGCTTCTCATTGCCCGCCGCCGCGTCGGCGATCATGCTCTGCAGAAGTTCGAAATACTCGCCCGCTTTGGCGGTGATTTCGATCTTGACGCCGGGGTTCTTCGCCTCAAACTGGGCGACACACTGGTTCAGAATCTCCTCGTTCGTGCCACTCCAGCGGTGCCACAGGTTCAGCGTGGTCTGCTCCTGGGCGGAAGCTACGCCGATGGAAGACAGCACCATGGTCAGCGCGATCACCAGAACCAACAGCTTCTTCATACGAGACGCTCCTTTCTATCTCCCTTTCCGAAGCGCTTCGGAAAGAAATTCCAATCAGGCCGGGGGTGTGCGCATGAAAACAAGGCATGCAAAACGCTCAAGCATGCGCAAATTCGAGCAAATGCAAATCGGTCGGGAAAGAATGCAATTCATCATCAAATGGTCAAAAATCTTCAAAATTCGTTGCGCGGTATGATGCTATTTGATATTATATTGGGTGTTCACGCGTTAATCAATAGGCAGAGCGAAAAACGATCGAATTATGAGGACTCGATCAAAAACAACAATAAATGAGCAAAGGTGAGCGTCATGTACGAATTTGACCGTCTGAAGGAGATCCTGGCCATCCTGACGCAGTCGAAGTCCGCGTCGGTCAGGATGCTGGGGCAGAAGCTCTACGTCAGCGAGGCGACTGTCCGGCGGGATCTGAACGCTCTTGAAAAGCAGGGGTTGGTGCGGCGGGTGTTCGGCGGCGTGGTGCTGATCGAAGGCGACCAAAAAGAAATCCCCTTCTACGCGCAGCTGGCGCAGGGGGACGAACACAAGGAAAACATCGCGCTCACAGCCATCGAGCGGGTCAAAAACGGCGACGTATTGATGCTGGACGCCTCCAGCACCGTCAGCCGGATGATCCGCCACTTGAAGCGCTTTCAGCGGCTGACCATCATCACAAATTCAGGCATCACGATGAGCGGCCTGCAGGAGCTGGACGCAAAGGTCATCATCACCGGCGGGCTGATGATGCGCAATTCCCAGGGCTTCGTGGGCTGCTACGCCGAGGACATGGTGCGCAGCTTCAACGCGGACCTCTGCTTCTTTTCCTGCGGCGGCCTCTCCGCCGACGGCCGTGTTTCCGACATGATCAGCGAGGAGACCTCCATCCGCCGCGTGATGATGCGCCACGCCCGGCGGCGCATCCTGCTCTGCGACAGTTCGAAGTTCGGCCGGGAGTGCTGCTACAATCTTTGCACGGTGGACGATGTGGACGAGATCATCAGCGATCAGCCCTTCAAGCGGCGGGCCCGGGAGGCGGCGGAGCCCGGGCGCTGATCCGGCGCAGCGCGGACTTGCGCGCCGCGCTCTAGTCCTGAAAGCGGTTCGCCCATTTGAGCGATTCCATGTACAGACGCATGAACCGTGCGCCGCCCACCGCATCAATGATCTGCTGGCATTCGGCCCGGCTCCAGTCGCCGGCCTCGCCGGCGACGACACCGTCCAGCAGCCTGCGGCAGGGGTTATCTTCGCCGTTCAGCGCGTCCTTGATCGTTTCCGAGATGGGAAGGCCGTCCAGAATCCGCCGCATGGGCCGGTTGAGCAGCACATCGATGAAGGAGAAGAGCCCGGTAAAAAAGCAGTCGGGCACATTGTCCTCCTCGCCGTACTCCGCGGCCAAAAGTTCCATCAGCTTCGCCCGGGACAGCGACAGCTTGATCATCTCCGCGTTTTCCACATTCTGCATGTCCTTGAGCATCATGATGGAAAACCACTTGCGAAGCCCCGAAACCCCCAGGTGGGCCAGTGCGTGCCGGAGCGTCCTGATCTTGTGCACAGGCCCGTAATAGACGGAATTCACCAGCTTGAGCAGCTTGTAGGAGAGGCCCAGGTCTCGTTCGACATGCGCCGCGATGGCCGTGAAGCTGGGCTCGCTTCGGTTCAGCTCCTCCATGACGCGAAAGATATTGACATTGAGGGAGCCGATTTCCTTGCTGCCGATCACGGAAGGCTTGCTGAAAAAATACCCTTGGAACAGCTCGTACCCCATGCTGACGGCGAGGGTATACTCCTCCCGCGTTTCGATCTTCTCCGCGAGGAACGTCTTTCTGCCGCCGTACTTTTTGATGAGCCGGAGTTGATCCTCGCGGCGCACGGCCGGGTACTCCACCTTGATGATGTCCGCATAGTCAAAGAGCGGGGACCGCTCATCCTCCTGCACGAAGTCGTCCATCGCGATTCTGTAACCCCGCTCGCGCAGCCGCCTGCAAGCTTCAACGGTGGCCTGGGTGGCCTCCCCGCGCTCCAACACCTCTACCACGACACCCGAAGGCGGCAGCAGAAACGGAATCTCGGTATCGATCAGCGCCTTGGAAAAATTGATGAAGGCCAACGTGCGGTCGGTGAGGTCTTTCAACCCCATCACCAGAAACGAATTGTAGAGCACCTCGCCCGTCGCCCGGTCGTCATCCATCCCGGTAAACATGTTCCGGCTGTCCCGGCGGTATAGCAGTTCGTACCCGTACACGCTCGAATACCGATCAAAAATCGGCTGCCTGGCTATGTAGATGTCCAACCCTTACACCATCCCGTCACGCGTCGTCGTGAAGGTGTATACCCCAAGCCCGGTCCCATGAAGCAAGGCGTACACGAAAGCCGCGGCGCGTTTTGCGCCGCGGCGGCCCGTCAATATGGTCTCTCTCAGGATTTCAAGCCATCCCGGTGACAAACCCCCGCGGCGCACCGCTTCTTTCAACCGCTACGCAGGCCGGCGGAGGCAGCGCCCGGCGGCCCGCCGCGCCCGCCGCGGGGAGCGCAGGGCAAAAGCAGGCGCTACTCCTCCGAGAACCGGTATCCCACGCCTACCTCGGTCAGGATGAAGCGCGGATGGGCGGTGTCCTTTTCCAGCTTGCGGCGCAGGTTGGCCATGAACACCCGGACGCTCTTGCTGTCCCCGCCCTCGTAGCCCCAGATCTGCCGGATGATGAAGTTGTGGGTCAGCACCTTGCCCCGGTTCGCGATCAGAAGCAGCAGCGTTTTGTATTCCGTGGGCGTGAGATGGATCTCGGCGCCGTCCACCGTCACCCGGCGCTTGTCGTAATCCACCGTCAGATAATCGCGGGAAAACACCGCCCCCGAGGCCTCTGCCGCCATTTTTTGCAGCGCACGCTCCGCTACGCGGATGCGGGCCATCAGTTCCCCCATGTAAAAGGGCTTGGTGACGTAGTCGCTGGCGCCGAGATCCAGCGCAGCGATCTTCTCCTTCTCCTGTCCGCGGGCGGAGACCACCAGCACCGGCGCGTCGGAAAGAGCGCGCATCTCCCGAATCAGTTCGATGCCGTCCCGGTCCGGAAGGCCCAGATCCAGCAGCACCAGATCCGGCCGGTGGGAAGAGAACAGGAACATGCCCTCCGCCGCGGTTTCGGCGATCAGCACGGCATAGTTCTCCTTCGTCAGCGAGAGGTCAATGAAGTGCGAGATATACTTGTCGTCCTCGATAACGAGGATCGTCTTCTTCTCATTCATGCGCTTCCTCCAATGGCAGCGTGAAGAAAAACACCGAACCCTTCGGGCGGTTGTCCACCACGCCGATCTCGCCGCCGTGGGCCTCGACGATGGCCTTGCAGATGGCAAGACCCAGACCCAGACCCCTGCGCCCATCCACCACGCCGCCATCCTGGGTTACGAACCGCTCAAACAGGCGGCCGCGGATGGCCTCCGGTACGCCGTCTCCCGTGTCGGCCACGGAGACCTTCAGGCAGTCGCCCGCTTCGACCGACAGCGTTATCCCGCTTCCCTGGGGCGTGAGGCGCGCGGCGTTCTCCAGCAGGTTGATGATCACCTGGGCGATGAGCTTGCCGTCCACGGGAACGGTCACCACCTCGTCCGGCAACCGTACCCGGATCTTCCGGCCCCGGAGCAGGCGCTCCGTGTGCTTCACGGCCTCGCCCACCACGTCGTCGATCACCTCGTCCTGCCTGTGAAGGACAATCTTCTGCTCGCTGATGCGGGTCATGCTGAGAATATTTTCCACCAGGTCGGTCAGCCAGATGATCTCCTCGCTGACATCCGAGGCCAACTTACGCCGCTCGGCGTCGGTGAGCTGGTCGTAGTTGACGGAGAGCAGGTTGCCCGCGCCGGAGAGGGCGGTCAGCGGGCTTCGCAGGTCATGGGCGACAGAGCGCAGCAGCATGCCCCGCTGCTGTTCCCGTTCCATCGCAAGGCGAATGTTCTCACGGTCCATCACCAGACTTTCCCGCTCCAGCGCGACGCCCAGCTGCGCGGCGGCGGCCTGCAGGATGAGCCGCTGCCGCTTGTCTGCCTCGCCGCTGTCCACCACCAGGGCGCCCAGCGTTCCGGAGGCGCTTTTGACTTCGTAGCCCCCGCCGGGCGTATCGGGCCCCGGGGCAAAGCGGCATAAAAGCCCCGTTTGTTCCCGGACGAGCGCCTCCGCCTCCCGGATCACGTTTTCCCTGCCGCTGGCGGACAGGATGCCGGAGGCGAGGCGGTACATGGTCCGGGCGGCGCGCTCATTCTCGCCCGCCAGCTCCATCTCCCGCTGCAACCGCGAGGCCACCGTACCGGAGACGATGCCCGTCACCAGGAAAAACGCCAGCAGCATCAGGTCGTTGGTGTTATAGACAATAAAGGTGTAGCGCGGCTCCGTAAAAAGCAGGTTAAACAGCATGACCGACGCGAGCGCCGCGCCGATGGCGAAGCCCCGGCTGCTGGTCACGACTGCGGTGAACAGCACGCCCAGCAGGAACACCATGATGACGCTCTCGTTGTCCACGCCAAAATACCCCATCGCAAGCGATGAGAGCGTGGCCAGCGCCATGATGGCGGCCGTCCTGATCGCATTTTTCGCCGCCTGAAACACCTCCCCCGACGGACGTCAGTGTCCGTTCCGGTTCATCATCCTGAGAATGTCCTTGTGTTCGCCCGCCACGATTACGTGTTCCCCGGCGGCAAACAGGTGATCAGCGCTGACAATGGGCAGCACGTGCTTGTCCACGCGGATGCCGATGACATTGATCCTGTGTTCCGTGCGCACCTTCAGTTCGCGAACGTTCCGCCCGATCCAGTCTGCCGGGGGGGTGATTTCCATTATAGCGTATTCCGGCGACAATTCAATATAGTCAAACGCGCCGTGGGCGGAATAACGCGCCGCCGTGCGCTGCGCCATGTCCCGTTCCGGAGACACCACGTCGTCCGCGCCGATCTTTTTCAGAAGCCCCGCGTGGATTTCCCGGTCGGCCTTGGCGACCACATGGCGGGCGCCCTGTTCCTTCAGAAGCGACGTGATCTCCATGGAAGACTGGAAGTTGTCGCTGATGCACACGAAGCACACGTCAAAATTGCGCACGCCCAGCTCGCAGAGCACATCCTGATCCATGCAGTCGCCGATCTGCACCCTGGTAACCAGCGGCTCCAGGTTGTGTACCGCGTCCTCATCCATATCCACCAGCATCACCTCGTTGCCAAGCTCCGTCAGCCGGGCAGCCAGGTTTTTCCCAAACAGCCCCGCGCCGATGACCAGCATCGATCTCATGAACAGTCCATCCTTTCCCTATCTTACCCCGCGATGATCCTACCCACCGGGTTTTTAAGCTTCGTACCCATTTTGGATCTGGCGACCGCCAGAAATACCGTGAGGCTGCCGACCCGGCCCGCGAACATCAGCGCGATGAGCACCACTTTCGAAAGCGGCGGCAACCCGGCGGTGATGCCGGTGGAAAGCCCCACGGTGCCGATCGCCGACAGGCACTCAAAGGCGGACGCCGTGAGCGGGGCGCCTCCGCCACAGACGATCAAAACGCCGGCAAAGGTCATCCCCAGGTAGATTGCGGCGCCCGTGAAAGCCCGCCGGAGGGTTTCCGTGTCCAAACGGAAATGCCAGAGGGAGACGTCCTCCCGGTTTTTCAGCGAGGCGAATACCGTCGCCGCGATGACGGCCAGCGTAGACACCTTGACGCCGCCACCCGTACCCCCGGGCGCCGCGCCGATGAACATGAGCAGCATCGTCACCAGTTTTCCGCCGTCCGTGAGGGAAGCCATGCTCACGGTGTTGAACCCGGCCGTTCGAGGCGTCACGGACTGGAAAAACGCGTTCAGCACCCGCTGTCCGGCGCTCATGCCGCCAAACACCCCGTCACGCTCCAACAGAAGGAAGAGAAGCGCACCGCCGAAAAGCAACACAAGCGTCGAAACGAGCACCGCCCGGGTGTGCAGTTTGAGCTTATTCGGATGAAAGCGGCTCTCCAGAAGATCGTTCCAAACCACGAAGCCGATACCGCCCACCATGATGAGCACGGCGATCGTCAGCACAACCAGCGGATCGCCCGAATAGTCCATAAGCGACGACATCGGCGCCTTGACGCCCATCAGGTCGAATCCGGCGTTACAGAAGGCGGACACCGAGTGGAACACCGAAAACCAGATTCCCCGGCTCAGCCCGAAGTCGGGCACGAACCGGATCGCCAGGATCAGCGCGCCCGCGCCTTCAAAAAAAGCGGTGCCGATCAGCGTGCGCCGGACGAGGCGCACCACGCCGCCCAGCTGCATGGAACTGACGGACTCCGCCAGCAAAGATCGCTCCCGAAGGCCGATCCGCCGCCCTACCGCCAACGAAAACAGGATGGCGACCGTCATGAAGCCCAGGCCCCCGGTCTGGATTAAAAGCAGGATCACCGCCTGCCCGAACAGGGAGAACTGCGTCCATGTGTCAAAGACCACGAGGCCCGTCACACAGGTGGCGGAGGTGGCGGTAAACAGCGCGCTCAGAAAGGGAATCGACGCGCCGTCGCGGTTGGCAACCGGCAGACAGAGCGCCACGGCGCCAAGCAGAATGATTAAAGCGAACCCTGCGGCGAGGATTCTGGTCACGCCCCAATGCCGCACATCCATCAGCCGATCCCTCCCAGTTCCGATATAAGCGCCTCCACAGGCTCGCCCGGGCCGATCAGCCGCGCGGCTCCCGCGGCTTCGTAAGCGGGGCTGAGCCCCGGCACGTTGCACCGGGCGAGAACGTAGATGCCGGGATCGGCGCGCTTGGCCGAATGGATGAGTGAAAGATTCATCCCGTCGTCCGCCGACAGCGCGAACAGCGCCGCGTACAGGCCGTCTTCCGGAAAGACCTCCTCCCGAATCGCGGCGCACCGGACTCCCGCCCGCTGAAGGCGGGAAACCGCCTCGG
Source organism: Bacillota bacterium (assembly GCA_023421395.1). Classification (GTDB taxonomy): domain Bacteria; phylum Bacillota; class Clostridia; order Christensenellales; family Aristaeellaceae; genus JAEZHK01. The sequence continues at coordinate 61,521 of JAEZTL010000028.1, forward strand.
GCGCGCCGTAGACGAGCACCCCACGGTTTGCGCGGCCCTGCGGGCTGTCCAGGATGCCGCCCCTGTCCAGAAACGCGTCGATTCTGCGCATGACAAGCCAGCCGGCTAGAACCGCGGCCAGCGTTACAATCCCCAGCAAAACCGCCATGCAGCACCCCCCGCTTCCCATACGTGATCATAGCAAAAGCGGCATAAGGATGGTGTCCTGATCGGAGGGCGGGCATAATTTTTCTATAAAGACGCGTACGGGGGCTGATCCGCACAAAAAAAACGCGGAGTTCTTTTACTCCGCGCTTTCCACATCTCGGCTATCCTTATGGCATCGGCCGGGTATGGCGGGCCTATGGTCGTGGATCAGCCGAAAACGGAGGTTAACCCTTCGCCTTCTGGACGTCCGCCTCTGGCTCGCCAAAGCCGAAGAGCGCCTTGGCCAGCCCGTCGCCGAATTTTTCCAGCATGGCCACCGGCGTTATAATCACCTGGTCGACTTCCTTGGGTGCGGGCAGCCTGTCCAGGCAGTCCAATACCGCCTTGTACCGCACCTCGCCGTCCCGGTAGTCCATTTCAAAATTTCCGATCCTCAGACCGTAGTTGGCGCGGGTGATGAATTCCGCGATGGTGGGCCGCACGTCCGGACCGGCGCTGACCATGCTGACCGCGTAGACGGAAATGCAGCGGTCATCGCACAGCACGACGACGCGGCACTCCTTGAGCTTGGTCTTAAGGCCCATCTGCATCACGAGCACATCCTTGCCCTCTTCCCGCCGGTAGCGCCAGCCGTTGCGCTCAATGGCCTCCACGCAAAGGCTCAGAAGCTGCGTCTTCCGGTCGACCTGCCCGCCGACTGCAAAAATGGGAAACCGGTCTTTCTCCTCCATAAAAATCCCTCCGCTTCCGACTGATTCGGGCGGCGCCGCGCCCCGGCGGCGCCGGCGCCCTTTGGAAATCGCTGGCTTTGCCTAACAGTAGCACGGCCTCACCCCGTTGTCAAGGCCGAAGCCGCGTTGCCGGGACACGGGCCGTATGATACAATGGGTCGTACCCATCGGCGATGGAACTTCCCGAAAAGAGGGTGACGGCGTGAAGCGAAGGGCGCTGATGATGGCGGTCGCCACCACCGTCCTGTGGTCGTTCTCCTACATCCTGAATAAGCTGGCCTTTGAGGACGGCATCGGGCCGATGACGCTTTCCGGCCTTCGCTACCTGTTCGCGGCACTGCTTTTGATGTGCCTGAGGCGGCGGAATAAGCGCCCGGCGGGCGCGCCGGTTTCACCCTTCCTGATCGCGCTGCTCGGCGTTCTGGGCTACGCCGTCGCGCAGGGAATGCAGTACGTGGGCCAGTCCTTCCTGACCCCGACCCAATCCTCGCTGTTTTTGAGTGCCGGGAACACGCTGATGGTGATGCTGGCGGATGGGCTGTGGCTGCGGGAAAACCAGACGAAGGGGGACCTGGTGAAGCTACTGCTTTTGATTGCGGGAATCGCGCTGTACTACTACCCCTGGGGTGCGGACATCCTGTCGCCCGCGGGGCTTGGGTTCATGGCGCTCTCCAGCGTGGGCTACGCGCTGCATATGACCCTCAACCGCCATCTTCTGACCGCGCGGGGCGCGGGCGCGCGGGCGCTGGTGGCCGGACCGATGCTGACCGGGGCGCTGATCCTGACCGCCGCCGGGCTCATCGTCGAAGGGATTCCACCGGTGACGGGGCGGCTTATGCTCATCCTGGCCTATCTCGGTTTTGTCAGCGGCGCGCTGGGCTTCTCCCTGTGGACGAGGAGCCAGGCGCACCTCACCGCCTTCGAACTGAGCGGCGTCAACAACCTGATGCTCATCGAAATCGCGCTGATGGATTTCTTCGCTTTTCACCGCCGCTTCAGCGCGCTTCAGATTCTGGCGATCTTCATCGTCTTTGGCAGCATCGTCGCCATTCAGGCGAGGAAAGCGGCGAAAAAATGATCCGCCGCCTTATCCGCCGGAAAATGCGCGAAGCCTTTACAACGACGGGAGGGCTATTTATGGAAAAGCACGCCGCGGATCGGAACGGGGAAACGCATGCGATGAACCGGCCCGAGAACGTCCGCGCCCAGTACGGGGACGACAGAAACCTGTCCGAGCGGATCAAACTGCACAACCTGTACAGCACGAATCCCCAGGGCTACGTGCCGTGGCTCTTCGAGAAGTACCGCTTCGCGGAAGGAGATCGCATTCTGGAACTGGGCTGCGGCAACGCGAACCAGTGGACGGGAAACTTGGACCGGCTCCCCGCGGGCTGCCATCTGACGCTGACCGACCTTTCGGAGGGAATGGTCGAAGCCGTCCGCGTCAAGTTCGCCGGGCGCGGGCATGTGACCGTCCTTCGGGCGGACATTTCGCATGTCCCCTTCCCGGACGGCGCCTTCGACGCCGTCATCGCCAACCACATGCTCTACCATGTGCCGGATCTCGACGGCGCGCTGTCCGAGGTCGCGCGGGCGCTGAAGCCGGGCGGACGGTTCTACGCCGCCACCAACGGCTCAAACGGCATCCACGCCTACCTGAACCGGGCGCTCCGCGCCGTGAACCCGGGCGCAGCCGCCTTTGACGATTTCTCCTTCAGCCTGCAAAACGGCGGCGAAATCCTCAAGCGGCACTTCGGCCGCGTGGAAAGGCACGATTATCCGGACTCGCTGCGCGTCACCGTGACGGAGGACTGGATGGACTGGATCCGCTCCGCGCTGTCGATGTCCAACTTATCGGAGGGCGATCTGGCGGGCCTCGCCGCCCACTTCGAGGCAATCCGCCGGCGGGAGGGCGCGATCGCGATCCCCAAAGAATCAGGGCTCTTCATCGCCGAAAAAGGCCGTGTTCAGTAGGTCGCCTGATTCATGCGGATCAGCCGCCAGCCATTTTGCGCCCCGTCGTACCCGATCTCAAGAAAGCCGCAGAAGTCCACGGTAAACAGGTGCCTTTTGTACACTGGCAGCCCCAGCACGTGGCAGGCGAGGAGGCGTATGTACCCCTCGTGGCACACGGCCAGCGCATCCCGGCCGTCCCGGGCCAGGTCGGCCAGAAATTCCGCCTGCCGCGCTTTCACCTCTTCGCCGGTCTCACCCTCCGGAAAGCGCACATCCGCCTCCCGGGCGGAGAAGTCCGCCCAGAAATCCGGGTAAAGCGCCTTGATCTCCTCGTCGTTCATGGACTCGAGGACGCCGTTATCGATCTCGTTGAGCCGCGCGTCCCGAACCACCGTCAGCCCCTTCCGGGCGGCGGTGAACTTCGCGGTCTGTCCCGCGCGGAGGTACTGGCTTGCGTAGACCTGGCCGATCTCCCGGCCCGCGAAATAGTCGGCCAGCGCCACCGCCCCGCGGATGCCCGCCTTGCTCAGCGGCTCGTCCTGGTGGCGCAGTGCCGGATCGTAGAAGTCTCCCTTTTCCTTGTCCCCGTGCCGTGCGAAATATGCGCGCATGTCGTCCCCTCCAGAGTGCTTGGATCATCCTGATTATACCGGACCCCGGGCCCCCGTTCAAGGCCGGGGCCGCTGGAAAATAAAGGAGGAAGCGTATGGCCACCTCTCAGGAATACGTGATTTTCGTGCTGGAGCAGCTTCGCGGCGCCGGTTTTCTCCGCTACCGGAAGATGTTTGGCGAATACATGGTCTACGTCAACGAAAAGCCGCTGATTCTGGTATGCGACAACACGGCGTTCGTCAAAAAACTGGACGCGGTGACTGCGGTCATGGCCGGCGCGGCGATGGGCTATCCCTACGCGGGCGCGAAGGAGCACTACATTCTGGACATCGACGACGCGGAAAAGAGCCGGGAAATCGTCGCATTGCTCGACCGCGCGACGCCTCCCCCTCCGCCGAAGAAGTCCCGGGCAAAAAAGGCCTGACGCACAAAATTTACCCTGTCCGCCGGTTGACACCACCCTGCCGCGCTGTTAGTATAGATGAAATTATTCATTTTGGAGGCGCATATGAAGGAATCCATTCAAACCGTGCGGACGTACTACGACGAAAACGCGCAGGCGGAATGGGAGCGGCTGGAGAAGCACCCGTTCGAATTCATCCTCACAACCTTCATGATGGAGAAATACATCCGGCCCGGCGATTCGGTGCTGGATATCGGCGGCGGGCCGGGGCGCTACGCCATCCACTTCGCGAAGATGGGCTGCGACGTGACGCTCATTGATCTGTCCCCCGCCAACGCCGCGCTGGCGGAGGAGAAGGCGCGCCAGGCGGACGTCCCGCTCCGGGCCGCCGCGGCCAATTGCCTGGACATCGACCGGATGGATTTGGGCGCCTATGACCACGTTTTCCTCATGGGGCCGCTGTATCACCTGATCCATGAGGCCGACCGGGCGGAGGCGGTGCGTCTGGCGCTTTCGCGCCTGAAGCCGGGCGGAAAATTCTACTGCTCGTTCATCCTGGCTTTCGCGGGCTTCATCTTCGATCTGAAGAGCGGCCCCGGCATGCTGCCGTTGGACACCGAAAACGGCGCGGCGGCGGCGCTGGCCGAATCGGTGCTGAACGACACTCGGTACGAGGGCCCCGCCTTCACGGCCGCCAGCTTCATCAGCCAGCGGCAGATCGAGCCCTTCCTCGCGCCCTTCGGCCTGAAAAGGCTTGCGCTCTTCGGGCAGGAGGGCATCCTCGCGCCCAATGAAAACCAGGTTCTCGGCTACCCGGAGGCGAAGCGGGCGCTTTGGATCGAGACGGCGAAGAAGTTTCTGGAGCTTCCGGAACTTCTGGCCTACTCGGAGCACGCCATGTACATTGGGGAGAAATGAGGGTTGCCCATGCGCCGGGTGATCGGCGGCCGCGCGTACCGTTACTGCGACGGCGTCCTTGGGGACGACGAGGCCCTTCGCGGCTTTGAAGCGCTGGCAAAGGAAGTATTCAATCTGGACTTCGCGCCCTGGCGGAAGGCGGGGTGGTGGGGCGGAGACTATGTCCCCCACCTGCTGATGGACGAAGGCCGGGCGGCCGCCAACGTGTCTGCAAACCGCATCCGCGCGCTCCGGCGGGGCCGGGAACTGCGCCTGATCCAGTTGGGCACGGTGATGACCCATCCGGCCTGCCGCGGCCGGGGCCTCGCGCGGCGGCTTATGGAGGATGTGCTCGAAAAGTACCGGGACTGCGACGGCTTCTACCTCTACGCCAACGATTCCGTGCTGGATTTCTACCCCAAATTCGGATTCGTCCCCGCGGAGGAATGGGAATACGGCCGGGAGATCAAAAAATCCTCCGTGCCGGCGCGCGCGCTCGACGTGGAGGACGAAAGGGACAGGGCCCTTCTGATCGGCAAGTACCTGACCTTCGGAAACCCCCGTTCGGCGCTCAGGGTGGACGGCAACACCGGCCTGTTGATGTTCTACTGCGGACGGTTTTTGAAGGACTGCGTGTACGAGATCCCCGCGCTGGACGCGGTGGCGGTGGCGGAGCACGACGGCGGCCAAATGCTCTGCCACGACGTGTTCGGCGGCGGCGCGCCGCTAGGGGAAATCCTCTCCGCGCTGGCCCGGCCCGAAACCAAGACCGCCGTGCTGGGCTTTACGCCGCTTGACGCGGAAGGCTTTACCGCGCGGCCCCGGCGCGAGGCGGATACGACGCTCTTCGTGCGGGGCGCGGCGGCGGATCTGTTCGCGCAGGACAGGCTGATGTTTCCGCCGCTCTTTCACGCATAGCGCCGCGCGCTGCCGCGAAACGGCCATCACGCGCCGCTCGCAGCCGGGCGGCGCGTTTGGTATACCGTTCAAACGCGAAAAGGAGCGAGGGGCATGAAACTTGAGATCGTCGAGGCCTACGGCCGCATCGGAGACGTCCGGGCGCTGTTTGCGGAGTACGCGGCGTCGCTGGAAATCGACCTGTGCTTTCAACACTTTGAGGAGGAATTGCGGACCCTTCCGGGCCGGTACGCGCCTCCGGACGGGGGGCTGTACCTAGCGCTCGCCGGGGTGCGCCCCGCGGGCTGCGTCGCGCTGCGGTCACTGGACGGGGGCCGGTGCGAAATGAAGCGGCTCTACGTTCAAAGGGATTTTCGGGGTCTCGGGCTCGGCCGCGCGCTGGCCGGGCGCGCGATCGCCGGGGCACGCGCCATGGGCTACCGCCAAGTGCTCCTGGACACGCTCCCCTCCATGGCCGGCGCGCAGAAGCTCTACGAGGCGCTGGGTTTTCGGGACGTCCCCGCCTATTATGCCAATCCCTGCCCGGGCGCGCGCTTTATGGCGCTGACACTCTAGGCAAAAGATCTACAGGCCCAGCAGCCGCTCGGCGTTTTCGTGCAGAATCAGTTCCATCTCGGAGGGCGAGAGGCCCAGCTTCCGGAGCGCGTCCAGCTCCGCCCCCGGGTCCCACATCGGGTAGTCACTGCCAAAGAGCACCCGCTCCGCCCCGTAGGCGCGGATCAGCGCGAGGGATCGCTCCGGCGTCAGCGCGTAGAAGCTGCTGGAGCAGTCCACCAGAATGTTGCGGCCCTTCAGCGCCTCCACGGCCTCCGGCCACACGCTCCAGCCGCCGAAGTGAGCGCCGATCACGGTGAGACGCGGAAAGGCGTCCAGCACGCGCAGCAGCCTTCCGGGATTCGAATAGTCGAAACGCCGGTCGCCGGTGTGGGCCAGAAGCGGCGCGCGGCCCTCGATGATTTCATACAGGCGAAACAGCCTCGGGTCGTCCAGCGCCACCCGCTGCATGTCGGAATGGATCTTGACGCCCCCGAGTCCCATCGCAAAGGAGCGCTCGATCTCCCCCGCCATGTCCTCCTGATCCGGGTGAATGGTGGCAAAGCCGGAGACGGACGGATGCTCCCGGCAGATTCCGGCGATAAAATCGTTGATGGCGGCGGTCTGCCCCGGCGTGGTGGCCACCGAGTGAATCACGTATCGGCTCACCCCGGCAGCGGCGCCAATTTCGAGAAGCGTGGACAGTTTCCCATCGAATTGGGTGGGGATATCGTAAAATTTTCCGATGTTGGTGCTGGCTTTCTGGGCGATGCCGTCCGGAAAGACGTGGGTGTGAAAGTCGATGATCATGCTTCTCCCCCGTTTCAACCCATAGTATACAGCCGCTCCGGACGGCGGTTCAATGTTAATTGGGTTGCATTTTGGGTAGAATTGTGGGCGCGCCGCCGGATTTAATTTGACGATACCGGCGGCGGCCGATATAATGAAAAAATGATACGTTGACGATCGGGGTGTGGGCATGAAGGTGGTCGTGATCGACGGCGCGGGCGGCGGCATAGGCAGGGCGCTGGTGGAAGGGCTCAAAAAGACGCTGCCTGGCGCGGAGGTAATCGGCATCGGCCTCAACGCGCTGGCCACCGCGGCGATGCTCCGCGCGGGCGCGGACGCGGGCGCCACCGGTGAAAACCCTGTGCGCGTGGCCTGCCTGGACGCGGATCTCATCATGGGCCCCATCGGCATCGCCTTCGCCGACGCCATGCTGGGTGAGGTGACGCGCCTGACCGCCGAGTCGATCGCGCTGAGCCGCGCGGTGAAGATTCTCATACCGGTGGGCCGGTGCGGCGTAAAAATCGCGGGCACGGGCGCTCTTCCGCTATCCGACGCCATCGAAGACGCGCTGGGGCAGGCCCGGGCGCTCTTTGAGGGTGCACCCGGGGGGTGCCCGTGAGGAAAATCAAATCCTTTTCCAAGCGCAATCTGGGCCTCGTCTACGTGCTGGTGGTCGCGGTCGTCTTCGCGGCGTGGGCGTTGCACACCGGTCAGGCGTCCGTCATCATCAAGCAGCTCGGCGGGCTGGACTCGCGCTGGCTGTGGCTGAGCGCCGCGCTTCTGACGGGATACCTCTCCCTTAGGGCGCTGACGCTGTATGTGTTTTTAAAAAGCGAGGGCATCTCCATCTCTTTCGGAAAGGCGCTGGCCGTCACCGGCGTGGGTCAGTTCTATTCGGCCATCACGCCCTCCTCCAGCGGCGGACAACCGTTGGAGGTTCTGTCCATGGCCCGCTGGGGCGTGCCCGGCGCGGTGGCGACGGCGGCGGTCTCCGTGCAGTTCATCTGCTTTCAGGCGGCGCTGGTGGCCTCGGGCGCGGGGCTCTGGATTGCCACGCGCACCCACGTGGCGCTGTACTTGGGCGGTGTGCGCTGGTTTGTGATCCTTGGCTTCATCCTCAACGCCGCGATGCCGCTGATCGTGGTGCTGCTGGGCGTTCACCGCCAGACGATGAACGTGCTCACCCGCGCCGGTGTATGGCTTTTGACGCGGTTCCGGATCGTTCGCAACCGTGAGGCAGCGCAGCAAAAGGTCGACCATCTGATCGGCGAATACCAGTCCTCCGTGACGGCGCTGTTCAAAAAACCGGCGCTCGCGCTGAAGATCATGCTGCTGTCCTTTCTTCAGATCGCGCTGTTGATGTCCATTGTAACCGGCGTGTACCGCGCATTCTGGCTGGCGGGCGTTCCCATCCTGACGCTGATAACGCTGCAGACACTTCTCTTCATCGCGGCCTCATTCATGCCGCTGCCCGGCGCCAGCGGCGCACAGGAGTACGGCTTTTCGGTGTTCTTCGGCGGCATCTTCCCAGGCACGATGATGCTCAGCGCGATCTTCGTGTGGCGGCTTTTGACGTACTACCTGCTGATGCTGATCGGGTTTGTGTCGGTTCTGGCGGAGGGCGGCATGCGCTTCCTCGAAGGAGAACAGAAGGAGAAGAACGATGATGGAACGCCTTGACAGCGTCAAAAATCCGCTGATTCAACGGCTGCGCGCGCTGAAGACCGCCGAGGGACGCGAGTCGCAGCGGCTGTTTCTGGTAGAAGGCGAAAAACTGATGCGCGAGGCGGCGGCGCTGCTCGTCCCATCGGTGGCGCTTTTTGAGGAAGGGCTGGACTTCCACGATCTGCCGGAGGCGCTTAGCGCGAAGGGCGCGCGCACGCTGACCGTGCCCCGCCGGGTGCTGGAGGCTGTGTGCGATACCCGGACGCCCCAGGGCGCCTGCGCCGCGTTTGCGCCGCCCGCGCCGCTCGATCTGGCCGACGCGCCGGACAGGATCGTCGCGCTGGACGGCGTTCAGGATCCCGGAAACCTGGGCACCATCTGGCGAACCGCCGACGCCGCGGGCTTTCAGGCGCTCATCGCCGGCCCCGGCTGTGCGGAGGCGCTTTCGCCCAAGGTACAGCGCGCCGCGATGGGCTCCGGCTTCCGCCTGCCGCTGGCCAAGGCGGAGTCTTTGCCGCTGACGCTCCGCGCGCTGGCCGCGCGGGGCTATGCCGTGGTGGCCACCTCGCTCGGGGGAGAACCCTTTTACGAGCACGCGCCGCTAACGGACCGGTTCGTTCTGGTCATTGGCAGCGAGGCTCACGGCATCAGCCCGGAGGCGCTCAAGGCCGCCACGGTTTCGCTGAAGCTGCCGATGCGCGGCGGCGCGCAGTCCCTAAACGCCGCCGTCGCCGCGGGGATCATGATGTACGAACTCTGCCGGAACCTGCCGTAGCCCCGTCCGCCCGCCGGGATTGATCCCGGCGGTTCTTTGTTAATGCGGGCTTCCTTGACACCCGGCGCGCCGTATACTACAATATTCACATCAGTGCGGGAGGGGTTCGATGCGGCTTCGCGTGCGGGTTTTGCTGGCGGCGCTTGTTTTCTGCGCCGCCGCTTGGCTGTGCGCGGGCGCATCGAGCGCGCCGGAGGCGTCGCTCGAGCCCATCATCTACCCGGAGGCGCTCTCGGTCTATGCGTCCATTGAGCCCAACCTGATGGTAGCGCCCGAGCCCGCGCACCTCACGATCACCATGACCAACAGCGGCGACGAGCCGATCTACGACGTGCGTCTTCTGCGCGTCAGCGGCGAACTGGTGGAGGCGATCGGCACGCTGGGGCCGGGGGTCTCCCACGCGTTTGAGGAAAACATCACCCCGTCGCTTGCGCAGTTCCGGGACGGCGGGATCGCCTACCTGATCCGCTGCACGCTGCATCAGGGCACCCCGGAGGAGATCGGCGGACGCATGGTGGTCACGGCGCCCCTCGAACGCATCCCGGCGCAGCCCGCGGTGGAATTCAGCCGCTCGGTATCGTCCGAGTACGTGCAGGCGGGCGAACAGGTGGCGCTGACGTACCGGGTCGTCAACGCGGGCAACGTGCCGCTGACAGACCTCGTGGTGAGCGATCCGCTGATCGGGGACGTCGGCGCGCTGGCAGAACTGGCGCCGGGCCAGAAGCACACCTTTACCACGCGGGTATCCGTCGACCGGGACGCGGAGAGCCTGCCGTCGCTGACCTGCTTCAGCAAGGCCGATCCGGAGGAACCCATCGTCCGCGAGCTGGGCGCGACCCGCATTCAGGTGACCGACCAGCGGCTGGAGGCGATGCTCACGGCGGACTCCGCGGCGGTGCGCAGTGGAGAGTCCGTGACGCTCCGGCTTTCGCTCTTCAACGCCTCCGACTTCGCCTGCGAAAAGCTGCGCGTGGTGGATCAGAACGGCGCGGAGCTGGACAACCCGCCCTTCTCGCTCAAGCCCGGCGAGCGCTACGAGTTGACCCAGCCGATGCAGCTGCGGGAAACCACCACCTTCCTCCTGACCGTTTCAGGCCGCACCGAGGGCGGCTCCGCCATATCGGCACGCTCCAACCCGCTGACTGTCGCCGTGCAGGCGTCGGAAACGCGCGCGCGCATCGCGCTCTCCGCCCAGGTCAACCCCAATACACCCGTGGCCGCGGGCATGGTGCGCTTCACGCTGCACCTGAACAACACCGGCGAGGAGCCGCTGAAGGGCGTCAGGCTGTCGGAGCAGTCCCGCGGGTTCATCCGTACGCTGTGGGTTGTGCCGCCGGGCGAGACGCTCGTCGAGACAGACTACCCCATCGGCGGGAAGCCCTTCATTTTCCTGGCGGAGATGACCGACGACATGGGCGGGCGACTGACGGTACTTTCAAACCCCGTCACCGTGGAGGCCGCGGCGCAGCCCGTGGCGGCGTCGCCCACCGCTTCACCGCTGCCCTCCATCGCCGGCGTTTCCTACCGGATGGCCGTGGGGCCTTCCACGTTTTTGATGATGATGGTGGGCGTCACCGCGGTGCTGGGGGTTCTGATCGCGATCCTCGCGATTTCCGGCGTGCGCCGGCGGCGCCGGATTGAAAAGCAGCGGCGCATCCACATCAAGCGCCTCCGGCGCTCGATGAAGAGGCCCGCGTCCGCCGTCTCGCAGGAAACGCGCCCCATGCCCGTCATCAAGCGCAACGCGCCCGAGGGCGCTCCGGAAGAAAGACGAGGTCAGTAATCCTTATGTTTCAAGGATTTCCCCAGGCGGGTTTGGAATTTTTCATGGCGATCCGCTTCAACAACAACCGGGAATTCTTCCTGGAAAACCACGGCTGGTACGAGGATTCGGTGCGCACCCCCGCGCGGGCCCTGGCGTCGGCGCTGGGCGACGCGGTGCGCGAAATCGATCCGGCGCTGGAGACCCGGCCGGAAAAAGCGGTCTCCCGGATCAACCGGGACGTGCGCTTTTCAAAGGACAAGTCCCCTTACCGGGACTACATCTGGATCGCCTTTCGAAAGCCCGGCGCGGACCGCGGCACCACCATGGGCCTGTACTTTGACATCTCTGACCAAGGTGCCAGCTACGGCATGGGCTTTTACGATGAAAACCGCCCGCTGATGAACGCGCTCAGGCGGCGCATTCTCATTGAGCCGGAAAAGGTGCTCGAGGCGGCGGATTCGGCGCTGGACGAATTTACGTTGCACGCCAACGCCTTCCGGCGCATGGCGATCCCACCCGAGGTGCCGGATGCGCTGCGGGTGTGGTACGCCCTCAAGGGCTTCTACGTAGAGAAGGAAATCGCGGACTTCGACCTGATCCGCTCGCCCGCGCTGGCCGGCGAGGTGGCAAAGGGCTTTCTCCACCTGAAGCCGCTGTACCGGTACATCTCGTCTCTGACGCCCGAGGAAGAAACGACCGACCCGACGAAATACGGGAGGGCCCCCGATGCGTAAAGACTGGCCAGCCCTGGTGCAGGGCGGCGAAATCTGCGGCCCGGCGGACGGCTCCGCCGTCACGGCGGAACTGGCCGAGCACCTGAGCTATGCCTTCGCCACATGGCTGGCGGAGGAAAAGGACACCACCAGCGACAAGCTGATCCTCGCCGTGGGCCGGGACAACCGCCCCTCCGGCGAGGCGCTCCAGCAGGCGGCAATCCGCGCGCTGACCGCCGCCGACTGCGACGTGTACGACGCTGGAATCGCCTCCACCCCCTCCATGTACCTGACCATCGTCTCCGGCGAGACCCACGCCGACGGCGCGATCATGGTGACCGCGGGTACGCGGAGCGCCGATTGGAACGGCTTCAAGCTGATGACCCGGGACGGCGCGCTGCGTCCCGACGAGCAGCGCGCGCTGCTCGCCCGCGCGCAGTCGGTCAGCGTGCCGCAGCGGCTGGTGATGGGCGTCGACGCGATGGCGCCCTGGCGGCAGCGCCTTGGCGACATGGTTCGCCGGCGACTGGATGACGACGTGCAGTGCCCGCTGGTGGGGCTCTTTCTGGTGGTTCTGACCGGCGGCGCGGGCGCTTCGTATGCCCGTGCGCTGACGGAACTGGGCGCGGACGTGGTTGAGATTGATCCGCCCTTTGGCCCGCTCACGCCCGGGGACCCGGATGCCGAAGCTTTTCTTCAAAGCGCGGTGCTCGAAAACGAGGCGGACATGGGCGTGGCGCTGGACGCCGACGGCACCCGCTGCCTTTTGATGGGTCCGGACGGCAAGGCCCTTTCCGGCAACCGGCTGATCGCGCTGATGGCGGCGATCCTCCTTGAAGAGCACCCCGGCGCGACCTTTGTCACGGACTCCGTCACCTCATCGGGTGTAGCGCGCTTCATCACCGAATGGGGCGGCACCCACTACCGCTTCAAGCGCGGCCACCTGAACGTGACAAGCGAGGCGAGGCGCCTCAACGAGGAGGACATCGACTGCCCGCTGGCCATCGAAACCAGCGGCCACGCCGCGATGCGGGAGAACTTCTTCCTGGACGACGGCGCGTACCTGGCCACGGTGGTCCTCAGCAAGGCGCTGACCATGAAGCGGGACGGCGGGTCCATTACGGATCTCATCGGCGAACTGGCGGAGCCGGTGGAGAGCGCCGAGATCCGCATGCGTATTCTGGCGCCGGATTACCGCGCGGCCGCCCAGTCCGCCATCGAGACGGTGCTCTCCCACACGCTGGACAACCCGGAATGGCGGCTGGCCAGCGACAACCGCGAGGGCGTGCGCATCAACTTCGATCTGGACGGCGACATGGACAACGCCTGGCTGCTTCTGCGCCTGTCTGTCAACGACAGGGTGATGCCGCTCAACGTGGAGAGCGACGTGCCCGGCGGCGTGGCGCGCATCCTGACAGAACTCAACGAACTCCTGAAAGACGACGACGAATTGGATCTCGAACCGCTTCGGGCCGCGCTTGACCGCTGCCCGCGGGAATAATTCCCCGGATTCCACATTTAAAGGAGCGAACCCCCATGAGCAAGATCGATTCCCTGGCAGTCAACGCAATCCGCATCCTGTCCGCCGAAGGCGTGCAAAAGGCCAACTCCGGCCATCCCGGCATGCCGATGGGCGCGGCCCCGATGGCCTACGCGCTGTGGGCCAAGCAGATGAAGCACAATCCGTCAAACCCCAAGTGGCCCGACCGCGATCGGTTCGTGCTGTCCAGCGGCCACGGCTCGATGCTGCTTTATTCCCTTTTGCACCTGTTCCATTATGATCTGCCGATGGACGAGCTCAAGCGGTTCCGCCAGTTCGGCTCCAAGACGCCCGGCCACCCGGAGTGCACCCATACCCCGGGCGTGGAAACCACCACCGGCCCGCTGGGACAGGGCATCGCCAACGCCGTGGGCATGGCCATCGCCGAAACATTCCTGGCCGAAAAGTTCAACCGCGAAGGCTTTCCCGTCGTGGATCACCATACCTACACGATTCTCGGCGACGGCTGCATGATGGAGGGCGTGTCCCACGAGTGCTGCTCGCTGGCCGGCACGCTGAAGCTCAATAAGCTCATCGCGCTCTACGACGACAACGAGATCTGCATCGAGGGCGGCACCGACAACGTGTTCCGCGAGGACGTGCCCGCGCGCTTCCGCGCCTACGGCTGGAACGTGATCGACGTGCCCGACGCCAACACCTACGAGCCCATCGAGGCGGCGCTCGCGCTCGCCAAGGTCAGCGACAAGCCCACGCTGATCGTCTGCCACACCGCCATCGGCTTCGGTTCCCCCAAAGCCGGCCAGAACTCCGCCCACGGCGAACCGCTGGGCGCGGAAAACCTGGCCGCCACCAAGAAGGCGCTGGGCTGGCCCTTCGAAGAGGCCTTCAAGGTGCCCGAGGAAGTGTACCAGCTGACGGACGCCGTCAAGGCCGCGGGCGAAAAGGCCGAGCAGGACTGGCTGGACCTCTTCGCGAAGTACGCCGAAGCCTACCCCGAGCTGGCCAGGGAGTGGGAAATCTGGCACAGCGGCAAGCTGCCCTTTGACCCGATGGCGGACGAGGCCCTCTGGGCCTTCTCCGGCAAAGCCGCGACGCGGAACTCTTGCGGCGAGGTTCTGAACCGCCTGGCCGCGCGCGTGCCCAACCTGATCGGCGGCAGCGCGGATCTGGCTCCCTCCAACAAGAGCTACATGAAGGGCAAGGGCGATTTCTCCGCGGAGAACCGCGCCGGCGCCAACCTGCACTTCGGCGTGCGCGAGATGGGGATGGCCGCCATCACCAACGGCATCTACCTGCACGGCGGCCTCAGGCCCTACTGCGCCACCTTCTTCGTGTTCAGCGACTACATGAAAAACGCCATTCGCATGAGCGCCATTATGAAGCTGCCGGTCACCTACATCCTGTCTCATGACTCCATCGGCGTCGGCGAGGACGGCCCCACCCATCAGCCGGTGGAGCAGCTGGCGGGCCTGCGTGCCGTGCCGGATCTGACCGTGTTCCGTCCCGCGGACAGCCGCGAAGCGGCCGCGGGCTGGGTGTGCGCGATGACCAACGACAAGCCTACCCTCCTGGTCACCACCCGGCAGGATCTGCCGCTCTACGACGGCAGCGGCGCCGAGGCGCTCAAGGGCGGCTACGTGATCTCCGCGGGCAAGAAGGCCGTGCCGGACGTGATCCTGATGGCCTCCGGCTCCGAGGTCGAACCCTGCGTCGCGGCCCAGGCTGCGCTGGCCGAAAAGGGTGTGGACGCCCGCGTGGTGTCCATGCCGGCGATGGACCTCTTCGATGCCCAGAGCGACGAGTATAAGGAAAGCGTGCTGCCCAAGGCCGTGCGCGCCCGCGTGGCCATCGAGGCCGCCAGCCCCATGAGCTGGTACAAGTACGTGGGGCTTGACGGAACGGTCATCGGCATGACCACCTTTGGCGCGTCCGCACCCTACAAGGAGCTGTTCCCCTACTTTGGCCTGACCGCCGAAAACGTGGTGGAAAAGGCGCTGAAGCTGGTCAAGTAAATTCCGCATTCGCACACAAAACCGGGGCTGCCGCGATTTTCGCGGCAGCCCCTCGCATTTGTTGCAGACTTCTTTACGCGGCATCCGGGAAGAGTTCCTCCGCTGATTTCTAATACCAATCCAAAACATTAATTCTTCGTTGGGCTGGCTCTTTTCGCGCAGAACGGTGTCGCCTTCCGCTCAAAATAGCGCTGCTATTCCTCGCTCCGGCTCCTTGTTCTGCATCGAAAATCTCTCAG